>JAZKCQ010000022.1:63125-226788 GCA_040388015.1 Verrucomicrobiota bacterium
TCGCGGCGGAGGTCGTCCTTCAGCCGGATGTGTTCGTTGTCCACGCGCGGATGCTTGCGCCGCGTTCTGGCCGACGGGGCGCGGGGAGCGGGATCCCAGCAGACGAACCAGTAAACCGGCTCGGCCCGGCCGCCGGGGGCGTCGTTGTCCGCCCAGTTTCCGCCGCGGACGCCGAGGATGATGCTCTCACGGTTGCTGTCATCCACCGGGCCTTCGGATAGAATTTCGAAGTGCTGTGTAAGGCGCTGCTTCAATTCCGGGATCATCTCCCGTGTGTTGCCGAAGTCGCGGATGAAAAACGTCGCCAATCCGGCTTTCAACGGCGCGCGGTCGAAGTAGCGCTTTTTCAGGAACGCGTTCTTGTTGCTGTAGAATCCGATGAGGTCGAGGCTCGGCAGGGCTCCGGCGTTTTTCAGCAGTTCCTCGATGTCGTCGAAGGTGCGCGGCACCGGTTTTCCGGCAAGCCCGGCCAGCCGGACAAGTTCCTGATAGTAATGCGGGCTGTGGAAGGTTTCCGAGCGGATGTCCACGGTACCGGGTGCGACCTTCTCCGATTTGTTGTGGAACATCAGGTGATAGCAGAAGGCGAGGAACCGCCACTCCGGCGCGGCGACGCGGATGCCACCAGAAGTGACCGTCGCGGAGGTGAGAACTCCTTTTGCCAACGCCGGCGTGAAATAGGGCACGCTCTTGTAGCCATAGCCGCCTTGCCCGTCGTCGGTGTAAACATCGAGCGGATAGGTGCTGATTTCACGACCATAGCGCTCCAACAACCCCTTGAGCGCTTCCTGTGAAACGAGCAGGTCGATGTCGCCTTCATGCTCGCCGCTCTCCATCAGCTCGCTCCAGCGCAGGGCGGCGTATTCCAACCCTGACAGGCGCTGCATCAGTTCCAACGGCGTCAGCCCGGCAGGGCCGTATTGCCGCCGGTGGTCGCGGAGTTTGACGTCCGCCTTCAGCACCACGTAGCGGACGCGCCTGCCGTTGCAGACGATTTCGGTGTTTCCCGCCTTCACCAGCGTCTTTCTCCGACCGTAGCGCGACAGTCCGAGGGCGACGGCCGCTTGGGCAAGTCCGGTCGGCACGAGAATGTGGGAGAAGCGGGCGAATTTTCGTTTCTCGATCAAGGCGAACGCCGACTTGCCGTGCAGGATGGCGACATTGCAATTGTTCGTCCTGACATCGGAAAGACGCGTGCAGCGCTGGCGGACGTGATTGCCTTCGCGGGTCGGCCGCTCGGGTCCCTCGCGGTCGAGGATCAGCACGTCGCGGGCCCCGTTGGCCCGCACGAAATCGGCGGTCACCGCGCCATCGGCCATCGCGACGAGCACCAGCTTGTCACGCACGAGATCCGCGAACGGGATGCCGGCATTTCCCGCTCCGGGAGATTTGGGGTCGTTTTCATTCATTTCCCGATCGCGTTGTTAGGGGTTGCCGACCAGCCGGAATGTCTCCGACCCGTCGGGACCGGTGACCGGCTCGACAATGAAAATTTCCGTTCCCGGGTGCCTGACCGCCAGATGATGAAGGAAGGTTTCCCATTGGCGGTAACACCCGGCAAGCCATTTGTTCCCGGCGTAGAGTTCCGCCGTGGTCAGCAGGCGCTTGCCGGTGAAGGGGGCCATGGCCCGGCGCAGCGGACGGCGGACGTAGCGGCCCCAGAGCAGGCTGCCCTTGGACTTTGTTTTCTGATGTGACGTCAGCCGGCGTTGGTATTGATCCAGCAGCGACTGGTGGTCGGGCCGGACGAAAACGACGGTCACCGGATCAGTTCCGCCTAACAAATCCATCGCGGGATCGTCCTCGTAGCGCTTGATCCGGCAGCAATGGATGAAAACGATGTCGTAGTGCACCAGCCAGCCGTCGGGGCGGGTTTCGGATTTCAGCAGCGATTCCGTGGAAAGATCGCCCTTGAGCACATCGTTGGCCTCGATGATCGGCCACTGCCCGGCACCGGCGGGCAGGCGGGAGAGAATTTCCGGCGCCAGCGTCCGATCCACCAGTTGGCGGATGAGCGTGCTTTTTCCGCCACCGGACGGACCGGAAATCAAGAGTGTCTGTCTGGGTGTCATCGACAAGGTTCAAGCCGATGAGGGAGAACGCAGGCCGAAAAGGCAAGGGATAACTCGCCTGCCGCCCGGGCCCGGGAGAGCCGGATCAGCCGGCCGGACCAAGATCGATTCCCACCGGCCTGGGAACGGTAACACCTGAGAAATCGATCCTGCCATCAAGGATCTTCCGGGCCGTTTCCACCAGTTCCTCTTCCTTGAAATCCCATCCGAAAACAGGAACCGGATGATTCAGCATCTCGGCGACCCCGCGCATCTTGTGGGTGTTTCCGGAAAGCCCGATGAACGGCACGCCATACTCCGCCGCGAAAATGTTAGGGTGCTGCCGGCCTCCGACGATGAGATCCGCCATTGAAATGATCGCAACCGCCTCCCGGTATTTCGCCTGATCATAGTCGATGACGCGGAACCGGTGGCGGGCGGCGAGTTTTTCCGCCAGGTAGAGATCCGTCTTCGTGTTCGCCAGAAACACCAATTCGCGTCCCAATCCGCCAAGCGCCCCCAGCAAACGATCCATCACCGCGACGGACGCAGGATCGCGCTCCAGCGCGGACGAAGCGGTCACGGCGATGAACGGCTTTCCTAGATCGAACGGAGCTGCCAGCGCGCGGCGATCGTCATCCGGAATCCGCGGCATGGCGTAGGCGGCGTCGCCTCCGAGTTCTCCTTTCAAGCCGAGGCGTTCCATCATGCGCAAGGATACCGGCTCGCGGACTTCCACCCGGTCGAGAGTCGGATAGACGAGCTGGAGAAGCCGCGCGCGGAGGCCGCCGGGTGTGACGTCGATGGTTTGATAGAGCGAGTAAACCCGCTTGCCGCTCATCTTGAAGGCATGGAGCGAGCCGACGAGGCGGAAGAAGTGCCCGGACTTTTCATGGATCGCTCCTTCGCCGTTGAAGCAGACCACGTCGAATTGGTCGTAGAGATCGCGCTTCACTCCATACCAGTGCAAGACCGCCTTGAGCAGGCCGAGCCGCCCGCGCTTCACGCACTGATAGATCAACAGATCGGGGATGGCCCGCAGGAAGGGAAGCGATCGGAGGGGGAGTTTTGAAAATTTGAGCGGGACGAACTCGGCCTCCGGATAGCTCGTTTTCACCAGATGGCTGATGCCTGCGAACATCGCCTGACCGCCCCAATTGACGGCCTTGGAGTTGTCAATGTAGTTCACGATTCGCATCAAGCGGTTTGCTTGTATGGCACACTCGTGCGAATTGAATCGTGGAAAATTCCGACGAAATCGTCACATCCGATCCAGCACCATGGCGGCACAGCGGTCGGCTTCACGCAATGTTTCCGGTGGCTGCGTCAGGCGGCGCGTGCCTTCCCAATCGGCGAAGGGCGTGAGAAATTTCCGTGCCACCAGCTCCTCGAGTCCTCGCAGGACGCGCGAGTTTTCCTGGAGCCGGGGAACAGGGAGCAGCCCCACTTTTGCGCCGGAACTGAGCGCCTCGTAAACCATCGAAACCGAGTCCTCCGTCACCCACACCTCGTCGGCCGTGGCGAGTTTTCCGGGAAGCCATTCGGGCGTGGTCTGGTGGTGCGGGAAAATTTCGATAGCGGGAAGTTGCTTGCGGATTTTATCGATAAATCCATCCGGGGTCCGGCGCGAGTCGGTGAGCTGCCATCCGCCATTTGCAGAAATTTCGGTGAGCGCGGCGAGCAGCTCTCCGCCATCCCATCCGTGGCTCGCGGACGGGCCGCCGATGAGAATCATTTTTCCGGAGCGGGGCGAATCACCCGGTGGCGCCACACGGTTGAGCGCGCCTCGGGTGAGGACGAGGTTCCCGCGCTCGCAGCCGTTAGGAAAATCATGGGCGGGGACGATGCAGAGATCGAACCAAGCCATCGGCAGGCTGGGCCGCATCAGGACGACACTGCGGGCATGGTGCCTGCGGGCCAGCCAGAGCAGGGAAGGATGCGTGGCATGGCCGGCGGCGATGATGAGATCCGGCTTGGGAAACCCTGCGCTGGCCCGGCTGGCGGCTTTGATGCGGGTGAAGAGGCCACGCTTTCCTGCGAGAGAAATCCGGTGGATTTCGCAAGACACGGTTCTGGCGATCGCGTCGGTCAGTCCGAGCGATTGGTTTTCATGGCCCGGCTTGCCGTCGCCGAGCAGCCAGATGATGAGAGGTTCCGTCAAAGCGGTGACAGGATGGCACGCGGAGATCATCGATTGCAACGCTGCGTGTCCGGCGCTAGATTCAAAGATGCGATTCCTTTTTTCCATCCTGCTAGCGACCGTCATCACGGCCCGAGCCCAACCGTCGGAGCCGCCGAAGGAGAAAAGCAGCTACGGCAAGCCGGCGCTTGTCGGGACCGAGAAGCTCGTGGAGTTCGACACGCTGCCCGAAGACCGTAAGAAGCTGATCAGCGGAGCGATCGCCGTGGCGAAGGATTCACCGTGGCTGCCCTATTTCTTCGGCGGTTCGGATCCCAAGGACGGCGGGTTCGATTGTTCCGGAGCGATGTATTTCGTGATGACCAAGGCGGGTCTCGAACCACCGAGAACCTCGGCGGACCAATACCTGTGGCTCAAGGAGCATGATCGGCTGGTAGAAATCCCCGCGGACGTCCGAACTCTCGATCACGCTCTTTTTGAAAAGCTCCAGCCCGGAGACCTGTTGTTCTGGGGTGGAACGTATGCCCCCTCCGATGGAAGGAAGGTCAACATTACCCATGTCGCCATGTATCTCGGTCACGAGAAATCCGACAAGCGCGCGGTGATGATCAATGCGACCGACGGGCGGTCCTATCGCGGAACGAAGGCGAACGGCTATGGCGTCTATGATTTCCAACTGCCGCGCGAAGGCAGCAAGGCGGTCTTCATGGGGTATGGAACGCCGCCGGGGATCAAGCCGTGACGACAGTTTGAGTTCGGAATCAATTCCGCGCTCCAGTTGTTATTTCATCACATACTCCAAGAGCAGCCCTTGGATCGCACAGTAGAACTTGGAGCGGATGAACGCGGCGCGCTGTTCGGGTGTTAGCCCGATGGGATTGATCGTCTCGCTCGGTCCGAAGTGGAAATGTTCCTCGATGGAAAGCCGCGCTTGGTTCAACGAGCTATACCACGGAAAGGAATCGTCGGGCGTGATCCAGATCGGCCCCGCCCCTCCTTCGGCATGGAAGATCGCGGATTCGATCGATGCGCCGACCTGCGCCAATTCGTCCTGAAATCCTTCGCGCAGGTCCGGCACGACATATTCCTGCCAGTCTTCCGCGCCTGCGTCGTCGCTGATGAGATCGCCGAGCCGGCTGGCAAGATCATCGCCCCCGCCGTTCGCATCGGTGATGATGGACCGCAGCAGCTCCCAGTCACTGGCATCTTCCGTGTCGATGCGGAGGCCGCCTTCGAGCGTGGGCATCGCTTTCATTCTGCTTTTTCCAAGGAGGTTTTCAGCTGATGCGCCTGGAGCTGCTGGACGTAAAACTCCGCTTTCTCCCGGTCACCGGTCCAGACGATGGAGCGGCCCAGCTTGTGGACCTGCATCATCAGGATCGTGGCTTTCTTTTCATCGTAGCCGAAAATTTTCATCAGCACGAAGGTGACATATTGCATCAGGTTCACGGGATCGTCGTGGACGACCACGTTCCATGGGACATCGAGCGAGGTTTGCTCCTCGGTGCGGGTGAGGGTGTCGGAATCGGCCATGAGATCAGACTACGGCGGTGGCCGGTTCGGGAGCGTCCACCCATTTTCCATGCTCGCGGATCAGGTCGATGAGCCGCTCGACCGCTTCCGCTTCGGGAATGTTGAATTTAACCGCGGTTTTGCCGACGTAAAGGTTGATTTTGTTAGGCGCGCCGCCGACGTAGCCGAAATCGGCGTCCGCCATTTCGCCCGGGCCGTTGACGATGCAGCCCATCACGGCGATCCGCACGCCTTTGAGGTGACCGGTCGCCGCGCGGATTTTCTGCGTGGTGTGCTGGAGGTTGAACAGCGTGCGGCCGCAGCTCGGGCAGGCGACGTAGTCAGTTTTGAAAATGCGCGTCCCGGCGGCCTGCAGGATGTTGTAGGCGAGCCGCAGCGATTGGCCGGGTGCGGTTTCGCCGCGGACGAGAATCGCATCGCCGATGCCGTCGCACAGCAGCGAGCCGATGTTTTGCGCGGCGGGAAGCAACGCCTGGATGAAATCCGTGTCGCCGACCGGCGGGTGGAGCGTGTCCTTGAGCAAAATCGGATGCCGCGGATCGACGCGGAACGCGAGCTGGCGGAAGGCGTGGATGACTTCGAGATCGAGGCCGTCGGTGACACTGACCAGCTTCGGCTCAGTTTCGCGGTTGAGCGCGGAAATCGCTTCTTCATCGCGCGGGTCGATTTCCATGACGCCGGATTTTTCGAAAATGATCTCCGGCTTGAAATCGCCCATGCCCGCGATCTTGTGGGCGATGGCGTTCCAGCGTTCCTGAGTGGTGAAAACGCGGACCGTCTTCTCGCCGCCGAGGTCGTGACCCATGATGGTCAGCGGCGAGCTGGCACGCCTTTCGTAGCTGAACGGATCGTAAGATGAAGCGAGCTGCTCGTTTCCAGTGATGGCTGGAGCAGGAAATTTTTCATTGAATGGCGCTGCCAGCGCCTGTGCGACGGGGATTTCGTAAATCGCATCTTCCGTGAGAGAAACCCGGATCGTGTCGCCAATGCCATCCGCCAGCAGCGAGCCGATGCCGATGGCGCTCTTGATCCGGCCGTCCTCGCCATCGCCGGCTTCGGTCACGCCGAGGTGGATCGGATAGTTCCAGTCCGGGCCTTCCGCATCGAGGCGGGCGACGAGCAGGCGGTAGGCCTCGATCATCACCTTCGGGTTCGACGCCTTCATCGAAAACACGAAATTGTGATAGTCATTTTCCCGCGCCAGCCGGGCGAATTCCAACGCGCTTTCACACATCCCGAGCGGCGTGTCGCCGTAGCGGTTCATGATGCGGTCGGAGAGCGAGCCGTGGTTCGTGCCGATCCGCATCGCCCGGCCAAGGTCCTTGCAGAGCAGCACAAGCGGCGTGAATTCGTCGCGGATGCGCTCCAGCTCCTCGGCGTATTGCGCATCGCTGTATTCGCGGATCTCGAACTTCTTTTTATCGACGTAGTTTCCCGGATTCACCCGGACTTTTTCCACCCACTTCGCGGCTTCGAGAGCGGCATCGGGCTTGAAATGGATGTCCGCCACCAGCGGCACATTGCAACCGGCGGCCCTTACCTCGCGGGCGATGTTTTCCAGATTCGCCGCGTAAATCCTCGTCTGCGCCGTGATCCGCACGATTTCACAACCCGCCTCCGCCAGTCCCAGCACTTCCGCGACGCAGGCCGGGGTGTCGCGCGTGTCCGAGGTGATCATCGACTGCACGCGGATCGGATGATGCGCGCCGACGCCCACATTCCCGACCATCACCTCGCGGGTCATTCGGCGGGAATAGTGCAGCAGGTCCGGACAATAGCGCAGGGCGGGTGAACTCATTTCTACGCTCGATATAAACGAGAAAACGACCACCGGCAACGCTTGCGTGAGGCGGGGGAATTTACCGTGCCTTTACGGACGCCGCGCCGTTCGCGGGGTAAAAACGAGGTGTTATGAAAACCAAACACCTCCTCATCGCCGGAATTCTCTCCGCCCTTCCGCTCCAGGCCAAAGACGCACCGCCGGTCGATCCCGCGCCGCCCCAGGACAAGGTCCAGATCGCCCTCCTGCTCGACACTTCCAACAGCATGGACGGCCTCATCGACCAGGCGCGCACCCAGCTTTGGAAAGTCGTGAACACTTTCGTCGATGCCCGCCGCGACGGCGCCGCGCCCTTCGTCGAGGTCGCGCTTTACGAATACGGAAACAACTCGCTCCACGTCGCGAACCACTACATCCGCCAGATCGAGCCGCTCACCCGCGATCTCGACGAACTCAGCCGCGAGCTTTTCGCTCTCAAGACCAATGGCGGCGAGGAATACAGCGGTGCGGTCATCCAGCGAGCCCTTGCCGATCTCTCGTGGGACCCGTCGGAAAAAACCTACAAGGCCATCTTCATCGCCGGCAACGAACCCTTCACCCAAGGTCCCGTCGACCCCCGCCAGGCCTGCAAGGACGCGCTTTCGAAACACATCGTCGTCAACACCATCCACTGCGGCTCGCGCGACGAAGGCATCGCCGGATCATGGAACGACGGCGCCGCGCTGGCGGAAGGGAAATTCATGATCATCGATCAGGACAAGGCCGTCGCCCACATCGACGCGCCGCAGGATAAGGAGATTTCCGACCTCAGCTCGCAGCTCAACAAGACTTACCTCGGCTACGGCAAAAACTGGGGCGCGTCCGCCCAAAAACAATCCCGCGCCGACGAGGACGCCGTCGCGAATGCCAAGGCCGGAGCCGACGTTTCCCGCGCGGTCACCAAGGCCAGCGCGAACTACAGCAACACCTCGTGGGACCTCGTCGACGCCCTGCGCGAAAAGAAAATCGACCCCGCGAAAATCCCCGCCGACGAGCTGCCCGCCGAAATGCGCGCGCTGCCCGCCGAAGCCCGAGCCGGCTACATCGAAAAGGCCGCCAAAGACCGTGCCGGCATCCAATCCAAAATCATGGAACTCAACCAACAACGCGAGGCCTACGTCGCGGACGAACTCAAGAAACAAGCCGCCAGCGGCGCAAAAACCTTCGATGAAGCGCTCGTCGAAACCACCCGCACGCAGGCCTCCGCTCTCGGTTACCGCTTCGGCAAGTAAACCCAAGGAGCGGTGATCTCCGAATCACCGAAGCCCATGGAAAGCCAATGATTAGTCGCATCCGCTCAATCCATTGTCATCCCATGGGCTAGGGCGGATCGGAGTCCGCCCTTCCTTGGATTGCCCACGCAGAGCCTTGCCACCAAGCCCGCATCTCTCAATCTTCCCCACGTGTCGGAAATCACCATTCTCGTCATCGAAGACGATCCTGCCGTCCGCCGCGGGATCGTCGATGTGTTGGAATACGCCGGCTACCGGACCCTCGAAGCGCCCGACGGCCATACCGGCATGGATCTGGCGTTGAAAGCAAATTTCCGGCTGCTGCTGCTCGACCTCGTCATGCCGGGCCCTTCCGGATTCGACATCCTCGAAGCCTTGAAAAAGAAGCGCCCCGGCCAAGCCGTCATCATCCTTTCCGCCCGCGGCGAGGAGAACGACCGCGTCCGCGGCCTCGTCAACGGCGCGGACGACTACGTGGTGAAACCCTTCAGCATGAAGGAACTGCTGGCCCGCGTCGATGCCGTGCTCCGCCGCACCTGCGAGCGCGCCGCCCCCGCCGACAGCCGCGCGGTCCCCGGCGGCACCGTCGATTTCCGCGAGCGTATCCTCGATTTCCAGGACGGCCGCCGTGAGGAACTGTCCGAACGGGAAAACGACCTGCTCCGCTACCTGCTGGACTCGAACGGCCGCATCATCAGCCGCGAGGAAATCCTCCGCAACCTGTGGGGCCTCGATCCGGACCGCACCGAGACCCGCACCATCGACATGCACATCATGCACCTCCGCACCAAGCTCGGTGACAAGGACCAATCCCTGCTCGCGACCGTCCGCGGCAAGGGCTACCGTTGGACGTCATGAAAATCGCACGCGGCGTCTGCATCTGGTTTCCCCTCGCGCTCTGCGGCGTGATGGTGTTAGGTGCCATGACCTGGCTGACGCGTGGCGTTCTCGCTTCGGAAAAGGAACGCACCGAAGCGGAAGCCCGCGCGGATCTGGAAGAGCGCACGCGTCTCGCGCTCTGGCGGATGGACGCGATCGGGGCGGCGATCACCACCCGCGAGAACGGATATGGTCCTAACGAATACCGCGAGCCCGGACTTGAGATGTGGCGCACCCGGCCCGCTGCAGTGAGGCTGCACTTCGAGTTTTTCAAAAACAGCGGGATTTCCTCCCCTGAACGTGGAGGTCAAAGCTCGGCAGAAGACATGAGCGTCACGGGAAACATGAACTGGCTGAAGGAATTCTTAAAGACCAAGCGGTCGTCTTCGGGAGAGTGGTCGCTGCTCAATGAAGCTGCCGAGGAAGGAGAAGCCAACTGGCAAGCCGTGCCCAAGGACGCCGTGCAGGAACAACTTTATAATAAAAATCAGCGTTCGCAGAAGTCGGGGGCAGAAGTCAGGAAGGACACCAGCTATCAGGAAAACTCCAACGTCAGCGAGCGGGCGCAGCGCGCAAAAGCGATCGCCCAGAACATGGTGCCGTTGAAGGAGGACATCTCTCAGGAATTTACCCCGGAGGAAACCGGTGGGAAACGTTCCTCTCAAACGGCTGATACCGAGGCGGTGGAGGCCATGCGAAGGGAGGTTACGACTGGCAACCTATCCGGAGTCGTTGTTCCCGACGTGAGTGAGAAGCCATCTCCCCCGGGAGTGACAGCGAGGCTCGCCGCGGTGGGTCAGATGCGACCGGTCTGGCTGGGCGATGAGCTTTTCCTGCTCCGGCAAGTCACGTGGGACAAATTCGTCGAACAAGTCCCGGATGGCCAACGCCGCTCCGTGCAGGGAGTTTGGTTCAATGCTGCGGAGTTGCAGGAAATTCTGTTACACGAAATTGCCGACCTCCTGCCTCAGGCAAAGCTGGTCCGCGTGGAAGGCAAGGAAGCCGCCAGCGCTCCTCTGTCACTCGTTTCCTTTCCCTTCAGCTTGGCTCGAAATGAATCTGTCGTTCCTCCTGTCACCCTCAATCCTGCGCTCCTCGTCGGCTGGATCGCCGTGCTGCTCGCGCTTCTAACCGCCACTTGGCTGGTCCACGGAGTCATGCGCCTCAGCGAACGCCGCGCGTCGTTTGTTTCCGCCGTCACCCACGAACTCCGCACGCCGCTCACCACCTTCCGGCTCTATTCCGACATGCTGGAAAGCGGCGCGGTGAAACCCGAGAAACGCGGCGACTACCTGCGCGTGCTTTCCCGCGAGGCGGACCGGCTTTCGCATCTGGTGGAAAACGTGTTGTCGTTCTCCAAGATCGAACGCGGCAGCGCCCGCTCGGTGGTCCGCGAGACCAGCGTTTCCGGCCTGCTGGAACCGATGCGCGAGCGCTTTGAAGCCCGCCTCGCCACCGCCGGATTGACGCTTGAAATGGACACCGGCTGTGACCTTCCCGTGCGGGTGGACGCGGCGGCGGTGGAACACATCCTTTTCAACCTCATCGACAACGCGGCGAAATACGCGGCGAGCGGTGATCCGGCGGAGGTTGAAATCGCGGTCAAACCCCACGCGCGGATGCTGGAAGTCATGGTCAGTGATCACGGCCCGGGCATTCCCATTTCAGAACGAAAACGCATCTTCCGCGCCTTCCACAAATCCGCCCGCGAGGCGGCGGAAAGCAGACCCGGCGTGGGCCTCGGCCTCGCGCTTTCGCGGCGTCTGGCCAAGTCGCTCGGTGGTGGTTTGGATTGTGTGGATGCGAAGCAAGGCGCGTGTTTTGTGCTGCGGCTGCCTCTTGCATGAGGTCCACATTGGGATATTTGAACCACGGATGGACACAGATGGAAAAAGGGCCAAGCAATCGGAAAACATGTCTCTTGATCCGTGTTCATCCGCGTCCATCCGTGGTTCAATATTTTTTTCGGCAATCGCAAGAACCGGAGTTTCGGCAGGGAAATCGTCCGCTAGCTTGATCCGATCATGACCGTCGTTTCAAAACATGCCGCCGTCGTCACCGCCGCTTGCCGGACGATTGAAAACTCCGATGAAGCACCGTCGCTCGCCGATCTCGCGGCGTTGGCGGGCATGAGTCCTTTCCATTTCCAGCGCGTCTTCAAGCACGCCACCGGCCTCACCCCCAAGGCCTTCGCGGTCGCCCGCCGCGCCGAACGGATGCGCGACGGACTCGTGAAAAGCGCCAGCGTCACGGAGGCGATTTACGAAGCGGGCTTCAATTCCAACGGCCGATTCTACGAGAAGTCGGAGGAGATGTTAGGGATGGCTCCCCAGGTTTTCCGCCATGGAGGGAAGGGGGAGGTCATCCGCTTTGCCATCGGCGAATGTTCGCTCGGAGCCATCCTCGTCGCTTCTTCGGAAAAAGGAGTTTGCTGCATCCTTCTCGGCGATGATGCGGACGCGTTGGCCGCCGGTTTGCAGGGTCGCTTTCCCAAAGCCGAGATCATCGGTGCCGACGCGGATTACGAGGGCCTCATCGCGAAAGTCGTCGGCTTTGTGGAAATGCCCAAGCTCGGCCTCGACCTGCCGCTCGATGTCAGGGGGACTGCCTTCCAGCAACGCGTCTGGCAGGCGTTGCGGGAGATTCCCACAGGATCGACGCTGAGTTATGCCGAAGTGGCGGAGAAAATCGGCAGCCCGAAATCCGTCCGAGCCGTCGCAGGAGCGTGTGCCGCGAACGCCATCGCCGTCGCCATTCCCTGTCACCGCGTGGTCCGCACCGACGGGGGGATTTCCGGCTACCGTTGGGGTGTCGAACGCAAGCGCATGCTGTTGAACCGCGAGGCGATATAAGGAGCGCGGACATTCCTGTCCGCATGGCCAATGGAATGTGCAAAGCTTGGGCGCGAAGCTCTTCACTTGCGCCACTCATTGTCTTGGCGGACATAAGTGTCCACCCTCCCTAACTCATGGACCTTTTCAACAACGATCCCGCCGCCAACCTGCTGCCTTGCGACGGCACGGTGAATTACTTCGGTCCGATCCTGAATGTGGCGGAGACCCGGCGTTACTATGAAACGCTGCTCCACGACATTCCGTGGAAAAACGACGAAGCGGTCATCTTCGGCAAGCACATCGTCACCGCCCGCAAAGTCGCGTGGTATGGCGATTCCGATTTCTCCTACACCTACTCCGGCACCACCAAGGAGGCCCTCGCCTGGACGCCGGAACTCGCCGCCCTCAAGACCCTCGTCGAGAATCTCACCGGCACCGTTTTCAACTCCTGCCTGCTCAATCTCTATCACGATGGCAACGAGGGCATGGCGTGGCACAGCGACGATGAGAAATCGCTCGGCAAGGACAGCACCATCGCCTCCGTCAGCCTCGGCGCGGAGCGGGAATTCCGGCTGAAGCACAAGCGCACCGAGGACAAGGCATCCGTCCTGCTGGAAAGCGGCAGCCTGCTTGTCATGAAAGGCACGACCCAGACGCATTGGCTCCACTGCATCCCGAAAACCAAGAGGATCAAGACCCCGCGGATCAACCTGACCTTCCGGACGATGGTGGTGCGGTGAGAAAATTTCCGGCATTGTTCCTGCTCTCCCGGATCTGAAAATCCGATGCAGCCCGCAGAGTCACCCGACCTCACCGACTTTTTGGAGATCCTCCAGCAGCTCGTGCGGGAGCCGTCGGTGGTCGGGACCGAGGATTCGTTTTTCCGGGTGCTCCGGCGTGAGTTGGAGGAAGTGGATGTCACGGTGGAGCGCCATCTCGGCGTGCTCGTCGCGCGCGGGAAAAATCCGGAAAGCATCGTCCTCTCCGCGCACATCGACCGGCACGGCCTGCTCTGCACCGGGCCTAACGAATTTCAGTACGCCGCCTTCATTGCCGCCAACCGGGGCGAGCTGACCGGGGATTCGGTTTCCGAGCAGATGATGTCGTCCATCGCCGGCCGCTTCACCGGCCAGCGGGTCCAGGCCCACCTTCCCTACACCGGCACCTACCTCGGCCAAGGTTCCATCTCGACCGGCTATCTGTGCCCGAACCGTCGCAACCTGATCTTCGAGATCGAAGGTCTCGAGTTCCTCCAGCCCGGCACGCCGGTCTCTTTCCTTGACCGGCTCCGCGTCACCGAGACCCATCTATCCGCCCAGCTGGACAATGTTCTCAGCGTGGCCCTGATCATTCACCTTTTCCGCAATGGGTTCGCCGGGACCGCGTTGTTCACCGCACAGGAGGAGGCCGGCCGGAGCTGGCGGTTCGCGCTGGCCTGGCTCCAGCGCGAATCCATCGTCACCCGGCGGTTGTTGGTCCTCGATACCAGCCCCTATCCGACGCCGGAAGCCGCGGGGGCGCAGGATCTGGTCCTGCGGAAAAAGGATGCCACCGCGGATTTCGATGCCGATTTCACCGTGGAGATCCAAGAGCACTGCCGGGCGCTGGGGATTTCCTATTCTTATAAAGACAGTTGGATCGAAGCCCAGAACGCCACCCGTGCGAAACCGCTTTCGTTAGGCCGCACCGAACTCGGCCGCCTCGTCGCCGCGACCGGCGGGCAGATCAACGGCACGACACTTCAGATTCCCACCACCGGCTATCACACCGCCAGCGAGACCGCGTCGCTCTCCTCGATCCGCGCGGCCATCCGCCTGCTGGGAAGTTACATCGAGAGTTAGACCGTTTGCCAAAAGAAATTGCCGAAACGTAAAGCTTCAAGGAGCGGTGATCTCCGAATCGCCGAAGCCCATGAAGTGACGATGCGAGGCGGCAAGCCTCTTTTCATCGGCTTGCCATGGGCTTCGGCGATTCGGAGATCACTGCTCCTTGTTTCTGGCTACGCCACCGCGCAATCTGGATAAAGGAACCAGCTTTTGGCAAACGGTCTAAGGGTTGTCGCTCTTGGCCCGGTGCACCGCTTTCCACACGCCATAGGCGAGAAATGGCAGCAGCAGCGCGACCACCAGCGAGGAATCGAAATGGAGGCCGGTGCCTTTGATTCCTTCCAGAACGAGTTTGATCAGATGCGCGAGATAGTAGGTCAGCACCACCACCGAGAGTCCTTCCACGTTGTGCTGGAGTTTCAGCTGCGCCGCGGCCCGGCGGTCGACGCTGGCGAGAAGCAGTTGGTTCTGGCTTTGCAACCCCACGTCCACCCGCGTCCGCAACAGCCCGGTCGTCGATTGCAGGCGGACGGACAACGCGGCCAGCCCGGCTTCCGCCCGTTCGCAGGTGTGCCATGCCTGGGCCAGCCGTCGGTCGAAAAACTCGCCCATCGTCTGATAGCCGGGAACCTGTTCCTCACCCAGTTCCCTGACACGTGCTGATAGAATCCGGGCATAGGATTCGGTCAGGCTGAAGCGGGATCCGCAGCGGGCCTGGAGCCGTTCGGTGGCCAGAGACAGATTCGTGAGATCGCCGAGCAGGGCGCGTTCGTCACCGTCGTGCATGATGCCGATGCGTTCTACCAGACTGACATGCCGCGCTTCCAGATCCTCGACCTGTGGCAACAGCTCGCGTGCCAGCGGCAGACTGAGCATCGCCGCCATCCGGTAGTTTTCGATTTCCACCAACCGCTGCAACAGACGCCCGTAACGTCCCGATGTCAGCCGGTGGATCTGTACCAGAAACCGGGTGGCGGCGCGATCATCCAAACGGAAATGGCTCCACACCGAGGCGACCCGCTCCACCACCCAACCACCGACCAGCCGCTCCTGATCGAAATGGTCCAAGACCCGCTCCATGGTCTTCGCTGTCCCGGCATCCACCGGGGCGATCAGCTCGCTGGCGATTTCCACCACCGCCAGAATCCGGCCGGGAATGGAATCCAACCAGCCGTCGGGCAGTTGATCCATCGCCGAGTCCGCAAAAGGGATGCCGGCCTGCGGCGCGAATACCGTGAAGGTGGTGAACTCCGTATGTCGTTCGATGCGCAGCTCCACCGTGCCCAAGCGCAGGAGCTGGAACCCCTGCTCCTCCGGCGTCGCAACCACGTCCGGAAAAACCGCCAGGGCCGCCACCGCCGCCCGGTGCGCGGCCGCTTCACCCGGAGTGAAGAGCACCGCGCGATGCGACACCATCACCTGCCCCGACACCACCGGAAACGGCCGCGCCAGCAGCTCGGCATGGAGCGTGGGGTATTGGGGATGGAAATGTTCCGGATCTACCGTGGTCATGAGGCTTCGGATATGACAGGAAAACGATTGTTAGGAAAGGGTGTTTCCTTGTTTCCGGTAAGTCAGATTGTCGTGAAGAAGGTTGGCTTGCGGGTTCTGCCATCGATCAAAACGGCACAATCCAGCCATTGTACGACTTCGGTCGGGGGGCGAGACGGCTCCTGCGACGGTCTGGGACAGGATGTCCCAGCCATTTTGAAGAAAAACAAAAACCGGCGTCCCTTGGGAGGACGCCGGTTTGATGATGGTTGATAGAAAGAGGCGACACGAATGTCGCCGCTCCTTATTCAGCGGCGACAGGCTGTGGATTCGCTTCTGCTTCCGCAGCGGCTTGGTCGCGGAGCCAGGCGCGGCGGGACATTTTCACGCGGCCCTTTTCGTCGACTCCGAGGCACTTGGCGGTGATGACGTCGCCCTTCTTGACGATGTCCTCGACCTTTTCGGTGCGGCCTTCGGCGAGTTCGGAGACGTGGACGAGTCCGTCCTTGCCAGGGAGCACTTCCATGAAGGCGCCGAACTGGGTGATGGAAACGACCTTACCGGTGTAAACCTTGCCCACTTCGATTTCCTGGAACATGCGGTCGATCATCGCCTTGGCGCGATCGAGGCCTTCTTGCTTGGAAGCGTAGATGTGCACGGTGCCGTCGTCCTCGATGTTGATCTCGGCGCCGGACTCGGCCTGGATACCCTTGATGTTCTTGCCGCCAGGTCCGATGAGTTCGCCGATGCGATCCGCAGGGATCTTGACGGAAACGATGCGCGGAGCGTGCGGGCTGAGTTGCTTCGGCTCGAGGATGGATTCGCCCATTTTCTCGATGATCTTGGTGCGGCCGGCCTTGGCGATGTGGATCGCTTCTTCAAGCATGGCGAGCGGGAGGCCCGGGAGCTTGAGGTCGAGCTGATAGCCGGTGACACCTTCGCTGGTGCCGCAAAGCTTGAAGTCCATGTCGCCGTAGAAGTCTTCCGAACCGATGATGTCCAACAGCATTTTGTGGGACTTCATGGAGCCGTCTTCGTTGTTCTCGGTGACGAGACCGACGGAGATACCACCGACGGGACGGATCAGCGGAACACCGGCGTCGAGGAGGGCCATGGTGCCTGCGCAAACCGAGGCCATCGAGGTGGAACCGTTGGATTCCATGACTTCCGAGGAAACGCGGATGGCGTAGGGGAAGACGGATTCGTCAGGGATGACGGGCTCAATGGAACGCTCGGCGAGCGATCCGTGGCCGATTTCGCGGCGGTTGATGCCACCCATGCGTCCGCATTCGCCGACGGAGAATGGAGGGAAGTTGTAGTGGAGGATGAAGCGCTTCTCGTCTTCGCCACCGGCGTAGTTGTCGAAATGTTGCTTTTCGTCAGCAGGGGCGAGGGTGGTGATGGCAAGGGCTTGGGTTTCGCCGCGGGCGAAAATGGCGGAACCGTGAACGCGTGGCAGGGTGCCGACTTCGCCGTAGAGCGGACGAAGGTCACCGATGGCGCGGCCGTCGGCGCGGACGCCTTTTTCCATGATGGAGATGCGGAACGCCTTCTTCTGAAGGTATTCGAAGGCTTGCTCGACGTCGAAGTCGGTCGCTTCCGGAGCGCGCTCCTTGATGGCGGCTTCAACCTCGTCGCGGAGGGCGCCGACTTTCTTGGCGCGTTCGGTTTTGGAAGGCGCGTAGATGGCGGCCTCGATGCGGTCACCGGCGATTTCGTAGGCGATTTCGAGCAGGTTGTCCTTGGCGACGGTGAGATCGTAGGAACGCTTTTCCTTGCCGGCGAGTTTCGCGAGTTCTTCCTGGGCAGCCACCAACTTGGCGACGGCTTCCTGGGCGAAGTGCAGGGCCTTGATGAATTCGTCTTCCGGGATTTCGTCGGCTTGGCCTTCGATCATGATGACGTTGGTCTTGTCGCCGACGTAGATCAGGTCGAGGTCGCTGTCAGCGCGCTCGTCGTGGGTCGGGTTGATGACGAATTGACCATCGACGCGGCCGACACGCACGGCACCGATCGGGCCGGCGAACGGGATGTCGGAAAGGCAGAGGGCGGCGGAGGCACCGTTCATCGCGAGGATGTCGGAGTCATTCACACCATCGGCGCTGAGCAGGATGGCGACGATCTGGGTTTCGTAGAGGTAACCTTTGGGGAACAACGGACGCAGCGGGCGGTCCGTCATGCGGCAGGTGAGGATTTCCTTTTCGGTCGGGCGACCTTCGCGCTTGAAGTAGCCGCCTGGGAATACGCCGGCAGCGGTGGCTTTTTCCTTATATTCCACGGAAAGTGGGAACCACGTCTGGCCGGATTTCACCTTGGTGGCGGAAACGGCGGTGACGAGGATGATGGTGTCGCCGCTGCGGACGGTGACGGCGCCATCGGCGAGTTTGGCAATTTTGCCGGTTTCGAACGTCATCGGGTTGGTTCCGACGTCGGCCGTGAGTGTATGGATATTCATAGTCTGTATTTTCTTATTTCGTGCGTACAACCCGATCGGCGGAATGCCGGGCGGGCATCATCTCTTTCAGACAAATTCCGCAGAGCGCAACCGAGCGCACTGCGGAGAGGGATGTCTGGCGACCCGGGCTGGAGATTGGGTGCCCGGACCACTTTGCAAAACAGCCACGGGGGATTCCCGTGGCTGCTTGCGAAATTGGATTAGCGGCGGAGTCCGAGGCCGGCGATGACCTGCTGGTATTTCTCTTCGGAGCCCTTTTTGATGTAATCCAGCAGCTTGCGGCGCTGGGAAACGAGGGTCAGAAGGCCACGGCGGGACGAGAAGTCCTTCTTGTGGATGTTCAGGTGATCCGTGAGATGGAAGATCCGCTGGGTGAGCAGGGCCACTTGATAAGGGGCGCTGCCGGTGTCTCCTTCGTGGAGTTGATAGTCTTTGACGTTGATTTCTTTTGTATCGGCCATGGTCGTAGGGGATGGATCCAGCGTTTGCCGGACCGTCCTAGTTGAGGTTGAGCGCGCAAGAAAGCGCCCGAGAAGCGGTTTTGCAAGATAATTGAGGTCACGGGAGGAAGATTTTAAAAATTTCGGGATGCCCGTGGTTCTTGAAAAGTGGTCGAGGTCTTGAGTCCGGCCTTACTCGTCAACCGGCCTGCCGCCGAAGAACGGATTGAAGTCCTGGAGGACCATTTAGTACCGCATCACCCGCGAGAGGAAGCGTTGGCACAGCGCGGATTTCGGCGCGCCGAACAACTCCGCCGGCGGTGCGAGTTCCTCGATTTTTCCCGCTGCGACGAAAGCGACGTGGTCGGCGACGGCGCGGGCGAATCCCATTTCGTGGGTGCTGAGAATGATGTCCTGGCCGGCTTCGGCCAGCTCTTGGATGAGCTCCAAAACTTCCGCCGTCATTTCCGGATCGAGGGCGGAGGTCGGTTCGTCGAGGAACAGGACTTCCGGTTGGTGCGCGACGGCTCTGGCGATGCCGACGCGCTGCTGCTGGCCGCCGGAAAGCTGAGCGGGGAGCTTGTCCGCATGGTCGATCAAGCCGAAGCGGTCGAGCGCGCGCATCGCGATTTCCCCGGCCTTGGCAGGCGGATGGCCGTGCACTTTTTCCAACGGCAGCGAGATGTTGCGCCGGGCGGTGAGGTGGGGAAACAGGTTGAACTGTTGGAAAAGGAAGCCGTTTTTCCGTCGATATGCCTGGAGTGCCATGGCGTCCTGAAGAAGCAGGTGGCTGTTGATTTTCACCGTTCCGGAGTCCGCCGTTTCAAGTCCGCCGAGGATCCGGAGCAGCGTGCTTTTTCCACCGCCAGACGGACCGATGAGGACGAGCACCCGTGCGGATCCCACGCTTAGGGAAAGCCCGTCCGCAGCCCGGGTGGGGCCATAGCATTTCGTCAGGCCGGTGACTTCAAGTTTCATGACGGAAGCGTTTTTCCAACCAATGTGACAGCCACGCCACCGGAAGGGTCAGGATGAGATAGCCCAGCGCCAGCGGGACATAGCCTTCGAGTCCGGCGTAGGAACGGGAGATGAAATTCTTGGTGTTGTAGAAATACTCCGCCACCCCGATCACGTTCAGCAGCGACGAGTCCTTGATCAGCGAGACGAACAATCCCGCCATCGCCGGCAACACCCGCCGCAGCGCCTGCGGGAAAATCACGTAGCGGTACACCTGCACCGGACTGAATCCGACGGCCCGCGCGGACTCCCACTGGGTCCTCGGGATGCTCTCCACACCGCCACGGAGGATCTCCCCGAGGTAGGCGCCCTCGAAAACGGATAGAAGCAGGATGCCGATGATCAGCTTGTCATCGAACCCCTGCTCGCCCAGCGGCCGCGACAGCAGCGGCGCGAAGATCACGAAGTATCCGAACAGCAGGTGCACCAGCAACGGCGTGTCCCGGACGAATTCCAGAAAACCCCGGCATGTCCAGCGGACGACGACCAGCGGGGAACGCTGGCCCATCATGAACAGCAGCCCGAAAAAAATGCTGCCTAACAACGCGGCGAAGGAGACCTCCAGCGTCACCAGCCAGCCGCGCCACAAGGTCTCGCGGTATTCCCATGCCTTCGTCCAATCGGTCTTCGATCCTAACAACGCGAACACCGTCGTGCACAGCCAGCCGAACAACGCCACGATCACCAGGGCGACGAACGCGTTTGCAAGCAGCTGGCGGCGTGTCATTTACCGCAGGATGAAGGGGATTCCGGAGGCTTCGAGGAATTTCTTCTCGTTGCTCAGGTAGCGGTCGCCGAGCTTCGCGAAGCCGTCCTGCTTGCGGAAATCATCGAGGAACGCGTTGACCTGTTGGCGGAGCCCGTCATTGCCCTTGGCGATGCCGAGCGCCCACGATTCCTCGACGAAAGGATTCAGCAGGCCGCGGGTGGTCTCCTTGTTCTCCTCCGCGTATTTGAAGATGCTGAGCTGGTCGTAGATGAACGCATCCGCCCGGCCTTGGGCGACTTCCAGCACACATGCCGTCTGATCCTCGAAGACCACGCACTTCACGCCGGGCAGGTTTTCGATCGCCCAGGTCTGGCCGGTGGTGCTCGCCTTGGCGGTGACCGTGCGTGCGGATTTCTTCAGATCGTCGATGGACCGGATGGCGGAGTCTTTGCGGACTAACAGCGCGAGCCCGGTGAAGGCGTAGGGGTTGGAAAAATCAATCGATTTCGCGCGCTCCTCGGTGGCGGTCATCGAGGAAAGGATGAGGTCGATGTTGTTCGTCTTGAGGGCGGGAATCAGGCCGGAGAATTCCATCGGCACGATCTTCAGCGGACGGCCGAGATGGGCGGCGAGGGCTTCCGCGAGTTTCACGCCCACGCCATCGGGTTTGCCGGACGGATCCTGCATTTCGAACGGCGGGTAAGTCAGGTCCATGCCGACGCGCAGCTCGGCCCCCTGACCGGAGGGCTTGGATCTGCCGCTGCAGCCGGCGGCGGCGAGGAGGCACGCGGCCAAGTACAGGAATTGTCGGCGTTGAATCATGGAGGGAGCATGGATGAATGCGAGTCCGAACAAAAGCGGATTGTGTGCCAGTGTCTAACCGGATTCACGCGGCGCGGAGGCGGAGGTGGGAATTCGATAACTCGATGTGGATTCCGCAATTCTTGTGTGATCAGCATTTTACGGATTTTCCGCCCGCGTTCCGGCCCATGGCGGAATTTATTAGAAAGCGGGGGATCACAGTGGCAAGCATTGTGCTCTCTCCGGCCTGTGTGAATGTCATGCGCCGAGGGGAGACAAGTATGCCGAAAGCCGAACCGGATGGATCCAGTGAATCGCAAACCCGCGGTTTCCAACGCGGGCGGGTCAACTCATCCCGGATGAATTTCCGGTAAACGCAGTCGGCCAATGAATTTTCTGCCCATGCCGGAATCCACCGCACCGCCTGTCAGCCGCCGGGTTCTTTTTGTGACGGATTTCTATCAGGAGGAGATCCTTCTCGGGGTGGTCGACCATGCGCGGCATCTGAACTGGGAGCTCATCACGAACATGCGCTTCCACGGGATGCTGCCCTCGGAAACCCAGGCCGACGGGATCCTCGTCACCGGCTACGGCGAGCGCGTGCGGAACTGGATGACGCGCTGGCGCGGAACGCACAGCGTGCATCTGGGAATGTCGCCGCCGGATCTCGATCTGCCGTGGGTGGACGTCGATTACGAGGAAGCGGGCCGTGCCGGAGCGCGGCATTTCCTGGAGCTCGGTCATCTCAATTTCGTTTTCTACTCGCTGGTCAACCAGCCGGACACCGTGCGCGTGAGGGATGCTTTTCAGGAAGAACTCGGCGCATCCGGACGCACGGCGGCGCTGATGGACTTCGAGGCGGTCCATGGCGAAAACACGCTGAAGGTGCCGCGCGAGGAGCGGCTGCGCTGGCTGGCGGAGAGTCTCGACTCCTTGAGAAAACCGATGGCCGTGATGGTGGACGACGACCGCAGGTCACTCGAAATCGTCGCCGCCTGCGACATGCTGGGCCTGCGGATTCCGGAAGATGTGTCGATCCTCGGTTGCGAAAACCGCGCGGTGGAAGTGAGCATGTCGCGCCTGCCGCTGTCCTCGGTGGACATGAACTGGCGTCTGGCCGGCCGCCGCGCCGCCGAGCTGCTGGATCAGATGATGGAAGGGAGAAGCAGCGCGCGGAACATCCGCGTCAAGCCGCTCGGGGTGGTCGGCAGGGCATCCACGGCCACCTTCATCACCGAGATTCCCGAGATCACGCGGGTGCTTCTCCACATCCGGGAAAACTTCGCCCAATCGCTGCGGATGACCGATCTCGCGCGCATGGCCGGCATGGCGGAACGCCATTTCCGCTCCGAGTTCAAGCGCCTCGTGGGGCACAGCCCGCGGACGGAGATCCACCGCGCCCGCCTGGTCACCGCCACCCGGCTGCTGCGCGATACCGAACTCAAGCTGGATGCGATCGCCTTCGAGAGCGGCTTGGGCAATGCGAAGAAGCTTTGCGAGGTCTTCGCCGAGGATTTCGGAATGACGCCGACCGTTTGGCGATTGCAGAGCCGATACTGAGGAATCGGCACTTATTTTCAATCTCAGAAACGCTGTAACCAATTGCCGATCAAACGTTTTCCCAGCAGGTGTCAAAAGCCGGGAACTATTTGATCCAAAGGGAGGAATCAAAGGGTCCCGAGCCTGCTTTGCACACGACCGCGCATCCTTTTGAAGGGGAGACAAACGCCACGTCGGGTGTCGCGCGCAGTTCCAGACGGTGAAACCGAGTCAGATCTCACAAGAATTCCACGACAAAAACCATCCGCTCCATGAATCCCACCAGATCCACCACCCGCCGGCCGCTGTCATGGCTGCCTGAATTCCGACCGCAATCCCTCTTTGCCGCCATCGCGCTGCTCGCCGTCATTCCCGCATCGGCGGCGGAGAAGGCATTCCGGTACTACCAGTTCAAGACGACGAAACTCGTCGGAAACGGATCGAACGTCATGTTCTCCGAGTTTGATTTCTATCATGCCGGCACCAAGCTGAACATCCGGAACAAGACCGGCGTGGGCGCGGTCATTCCCTGCGACGCGACGGCGGGCGATGTCGATCCGAACGGCGGAGAGGGCTCCAACAATCTCTTGGACGGCTCCACCGCGACCAAATTGTTCCGGGGCAGTGGGTTGCTGGCAGGCAACGAAGTGGTGTTCGACTTCGGCGCGACGCTGCCGCATCCGGTGGTGGATTCCTACAGCTACACCTCGGCGGCGGACAGCGCGAATTACATCCGCTCTCCGCAATCCTGGCTTCTTTCGGGATCGGAAGACGGCGTCAGCTGGACCGTGATCGATTCGAGAATCGATGCGGTCACCACGCTTGCGAATGTCACGACCTACGGGCCGTATGAAATTCCGGAGGTGGTGGCTCCGCTGATCCAGACCTTCAGTGTGCGCCAGACCCCGCTGCCGGGGACCTCGGCGATCGTTCTCAACGGACAGAGCGTGACCTTGGATTGGACCAGTTTGTTCGGAACCGAGGTCAAGCTGTTCACTCCGCAGGAAAATACGGACGGCATTGTCGTGGCGGCCAACGGTTCGCAGGTGGTCACCCCGCCGAACGATGCCACATCCACCTACAACCTGGTTGCGACGAAGGAAAATGCCACGGACGCGACCGCCTCCGCCACGGTCCGGACCGTCATCGGTGGTGCCAAGACCTATCAATATGTCCGCTACACGGGCACCCAGCGCAGAGGAGGCGCGGGCTCCATCACCCAGATTTCCGAATTCGAGTTCTACAATGGCGATGCCACCGTTCCGGCCAACAAGGTGGTGGTCAGTTCGGCGACCAATCCGGGGGGCGACAGCCCGGCCGCGGAAAACGTGTCAAAGCTGTATGACGGCAGCTTCACCAGCAAGTGGCTCGATTTCAACAGCCGGCCGGTCATCTTCGATTTCGGTTCCGCCGTCACTTTCGACCGCTATCTCTTCGTCACCGGCAATGACGCGACCGACCGCGATGCGATCCGCTGGACGCTGGAGGGCAGCAACGACCTCGCGCGCTGGGATCTCATCGAAGACGTGAATTTCGACTATCCGACTCCTCTGGCAAGAAACGCCTCCACACTCTCCATCCCGTTGCCCGGCGCATCGCTGCCCGCCAGGATCGACTTCTTCACCGGAAACACCGCCACGCTGGTGGCGGGTGAATCCCTGACCCTCAGCTATTCCACGCAAGCCGCGGCATCCGTTGAAATCGACCCGACTCCGGGCGGAGTCCTCCCGCTCTATGGCTCGGTGGTCGTGACACCGACGGTGGACACCACCTACACCCTCACCGTCAACCCGCTGAATCCGGAGGGTGACACCGTGACCGCGACTTTCAGCGTGGTCATCGTGGAAGATCCCGGGGTGGACGACATCAGCTATGACGATTTCGCCGCCGCCGGTTCGGAAATCATCAAGAGCGGCAGCACCGCCATCACCGCTCCGGAGAACGCGCTTCCCAACCGTCTGCGCCTCACTCCCGAAGCGCAGGGACAAAGCGGCACCGCATGGTTCCTGAAGAAAATCAACGGATCCGCCGGTTTCGAAGCCACCTTCGGACTGAGCATGAACCAGGTCACGCCGAACAACTTTGCTCCGGCCGACGGTCTCGCCTTCGTGATCCAGAACTCACCGTCCGGCACCGGCAATCCGGGCACCGGCGAAAGCGGGGTTTCGGAAAAAGCGCTCAACATCTGCTTCCATTCCTTCGGTTTCGCAGCCGATCCCGCCTCGGTGGTCGAAATCCGCAGCGGCACCGAGGTGCTGGATCGCACGGTCACCTTCACCCAGCCCGGTGTCGAACTCTACGGCATCCCCGGCGTCCCTGATGTGAACGGCGTGGTCGGTGGCGGTTTCCCCTACACCCTCGGTTCGCTTTCCACCGATCCTCCTTACCGCATCCGTGTGGTCTATGTGCCCGGAGACCTGGATGTCTACATGGACGGCATCGCCATCATCCAGAATGTCGACGTCGACCTCGGAGAGATCGGCGCGGCCGATGCCAGCGGCGGCTCCTACTTCGGATTCACCGCCCGCACCGGTGGAAACGTGCAGAACAGCGACATCACCGACTGGAATGTGAAACTGGGTGATTTCTCCGCCACGCCTGCCTTCGGCATGGTGAAGACCTTGTTCCGCTACACCGCCGGCAGCACGCTGCCGACTTCGGTCGATCTGGTCTGGAATGCGAAGGCCCTTCCGACCTACGAGGTCTACTCCTCTCCAAGTCTCGTCGGCTGGACCCGGCTCCGGCAGGAATTCGGAATCAACGGCCAGATCGGCGTGAACATCCCCATAGTCGCTCCGGCAACGCCGCCGGGTGAACCTGCCGCGCCGGTCCCGTCGAAGCAATTCTTCCGCGTCGGAGAAATTGTGGAACCCTGATCGTCCGCGAACCATCAAACCACCGAACCTCCAGCAAGCCATGATCCGATCGAAACAAAAACCGGCCAATCAAGGGTTCGCCCTCATCGCCACCCTCCTGATGATGGTGTTGCTGGCGATTGTTTCGGTCGGACTTCTGTCCCTCAGCACCATCTCGCTGCGCTCGACCTCCAATGGTCAGGCGCAGCGGGTCGCCGAGGGCAACGCCCGTCTCGCGATGATGCTCGCCTTGGGCGATCTTCAGAAAACCCTCGGCGACGACCGCCGCATCACGGCCAACGCATCCATCCTCGGAACCGCCAACCAGACCGTTTCCCGACCCCAGATGGTGGGCGTCTGGGACTCCGCGACATCCGACATCCGCCAGAATCCCACGAGTTCCTCCAACTCCATTCCCTATGCCAAGTGGAAGACCGACCTTTTCAAGAAATGGCTCGTTTCCTCCAAAGACGAACAACAGAGCGCCACGCTTGATTTCGGCAAGTCGGCCGTAGCCGATGACGACAGCGTCCCCTTGTTCGAGACGGAGAAGGACGGCTTCGACCTCGGTGCCGACAGGATCACCATCCCCAGAAGCGGCAAGAATGGTGAATCCTCCATGGCCTGGGCCGTGGTCCAGGAGGGCGACAAGGCCCACATCAGCCAGCCCGGCGAGGTCTATCAGGAGAAGAACGATGTCATCCAGGCGCCGATGCAGCCGAATCTCGCCCTCTCGGGAGTCGCCACCCAGCCGACCGCGGGGTGGAACGCCCGCGCCACCAAGCTCATCTCCCTGAACCAGGCCGCCCTGGATCCCGACTATCAGATCGACCGCAAGGCGGTTCCCCAACTTTCCACCGATTACACCGTCTGGTCCAAGGGCGTCCTCGCGGATGTCACCAAGGGCGGACTCAAGACCGACCTCAACCTCGCCTTCGAACTGCCTGATTCCTCCTTCGCGAAAACCACCTGGGACGGACTTCCCAACCCATTCCGCAACGGCAGCGCGGAAGTCTTCCTTCACGGACAGGTCAACAGCGGCCGCACGGTCAACACCACCGTCTCCTACGGCGGCATCAAGAACCAGCAGGACTATCCGGTCGGCAGCGCGACCACCTTCGACATGCTGAGATCCGGCTACGGCATGTACCGCCATCTCTATCTCTCGGGCGGCTCCGTCACCGCCTTCGAGCGCCCGCAGGTCAACAAGGCGTGGAGCGCGAAAATGGGAGCGGTCTATCAGGCCAGGCGCGGCAGCGAGACCTCGCTCTCACCGGTTCTCGACCGCATGGTGTACGTTCTCAGCCTGATGGCGGATGACTCGGGCATTCCCTGCCTGGTCATCTCGCCGGTCATCACCCTATGGAATCCCTACAACGTGGCCATCGAGAGCGAAGGGTATGTCGCCTACCCGTGGATGGACATCCCGATGTATCTGAACTTCCAGATGATCGGCGCGGGAGGCGCGGTGAAGGAGTCGAAAGGCACCTACCTTTCCCACCTGATCGGCGCGGAGAAGACCTCGGCGGGCGAGGGCAGGCAGGTGGAGGCCTACTTCCATTGCAACATCACCGGTTCCGGGACCAGCCCTTCGACCACACCGGTCCGGCTCGAACCGGGCGAGATCCGAGTCTTCGTCCCCTCCGACAAGACCACCAAGCTGTACGAGCGCAAGGCCGCCGTGACCTCGAGGATCTGGAACATGAAGCCATCGTCGGGTCCGGAGGATCTCAACCTCACCGGCGGAGTGCGCATCGACACCTCCAAGGGGATCTCGGGTGCCTTCACCAACAAGATGGCGGCGGGAGACAAGCTGAAGTGCGACTTCACCTTCCAGCCCGATATCTATCACTATTTCACCACGCTTGAGGACTCCACCAAAATCAAGAATCCGAACGCCAAGGGCACCATCATCAACGAGGTGCAGCTTTACAAGGGCAGCACGGGATCGAGCTTCAGCAGCGCGGAATACGTCCACGCGGCGGGGGCGAAGCCGAAAATGGTGGGCGTCCTGGAAACCTATCACCGCACCGCGTTGCAAACCGGCCAGCAGGCGGACATCGTGCAAACGGTGAACGCCCGCCAGCGCTACATCAACGCCGCGGTTTCCGGCGCCAAGTTTCTCGCCGGCCCCCACTACCACTCCTCGCTGCGCCAGGGCACCGCCCTCGCCGGCGTCGGCATGCAGACCACTCCGGACGGCAAGCGCGCCTACTACGGCGGCTCGAATTCACCCGGCGGCGGTGTGGCAAGCGGCCGGGAGAAGGTGGTCCTTTTCGATGTCCCGCGCCAGGCTCCCATTTCCCTCGCATCGTTCCAGAACAGCGACCTCGCGGACACCGCCTTCTCTCCGTCCAACCAATTCGCGAACTCCTGGGCGTCCCCCTACCTCAACCGGAACACCATCGGCCGCGTCGCCCAGAACACGACCACCGGCGAGAAGATCAGCCCGAGCGGCCTCGGGATCTACGACCACTCGTGGCTGCTCAACGACGCGTTGTGGGACGGATATTTCATGTCCTCCATCACCCCGCAGGTCGAGCAGACTTCCGGAAGCGCCTCACCGGGCAACTACGACAAGGAAATGGTCAAAGAAAGCCAGAAGGTGGATGAAATGATCGACGCATGGGTCGAAAATCCGATGGCCAGCCCTCTCCGCAATTCCCACATGACCCTGCATGATGGCGGCGTCGAAAAGGAAGAGATCAAGAGCCTGCTCAAGGCGGACAGCGGGAGCCTGCGCGTCGCGGAGCACATGATGGTGCAGGGGGCCTTCAACGTGAACTCGACCAACGAAGCGGCATGGCGCGCGATGCTCTCAAGCCTGCGGGGGCAGGAGTTCGACATTCTCACCGCGACCGGCGGCATCAAGTCGTATCAAACGGCCAAGACCACTCCGGCACCGCGCTTCAGCACGCCGAGCGGCACCGCGGAGGACGCCTGGAATGGATTCCGCGAGCTCTCGGACAAGCAGATCGAGAGTCTGGCCAAGGAAATCGTGGTGGAAGTCAAATCGCGCGGCCCGTTCCAATCGTTGTCCGAATTCGTCAACCGCCGGGTTGAAAATGGCGAACTCGGGCTCAAGGGCGCGCTTCAGGCCGCCATCGACCGCAGCAAGATCAACGACTCCGCGAAAATCACCACCTTCGACAAGAGCAGCTACTTCGCCCCCACCAATCTTCCCGAGCCCTACACCACCACCGGCCTCACCAATTGGCTGACCCAGGCGGATGTCCTCGGGCCCATCGCATCCGTCATCACCGTCCGCTCGGACACCTTCCGCATCCGTGGCTACGGCGAGGTGAAAAACTCGTCCGGCGCGGTGATCGCCAGAGCGACCTGCGAAGCCGTGGTGCAGCGGTTGCCAGAGTGGATCGACCCCGCCGACAAGCCGGGCGTCAAACCGGCCAATCTCACGTCTCCTGCGAATCAGGCTTTCGGTCGTCGTTTCGAAGTGGTTTCATTCCGCATGCTTTCCACGAATGAGCTGTCGCATTCCTGAGCTGCCCTTCCACCGAGCCTTTCATCCCGTGATCACCAAGTTCTTTCTAACGACCCTGGCCCTGCTGCCCCTGCATTCGCTTCTCGCGGACCCCTTCGAAGTCAAGTTCCTCGCATGGGACGAGCAGATCGCCACCCGCAAGCTGGGCACCGTCGGTGGCGAGATCACCGGTCTCCACCCGCTGCAGCGCACTCCGAATTACAAGGTGAACGTGGAGAACGGCGTCTTCCCGGTCCAGGCCATCGACAAGAAAAACGACAAGGGCGAGCCGGCGGTCCTGTCCATCAAGGTCCCGGCCGGAACGATCAAGCCGCTGGTCATCCTGCTACCCAAACCGGACGCTCCCAGCGGCCTGGCGTCGCTGGTGATCGAGGACGACGAATCGTCCTTGAAATGGGGAAGCATCCGCGCGTTCAACTCCACTTCCGGCGCACTGGCAATGGCCATTGGCAACGACGCCAAGAGCCTGCCGGCCGGTTGGAAACCCATCGATTTCCAACCGGATCCCGAAAAGACCGTCTCCCTGCAAATCGGCCTCCCCGCCGAGTTGCGGAAGCCTCTCGAGACGCGCCAGCTGCTGTTCAGCACCGTTTGGACGCCTGACAGCGAAACCCGCTCGCTGGCCATCATCGTCCCCGGCACCGACGTCCGCCTCGGCCCTTTGGCGATCAAGGTGATCACCGAAGACCGCCGCACCGTCGCCGCCCAACGCTCTGCGGCAGGCAAGCGCTGAAACACAGGCGCGACCTGGATTTTCTCCAAGGCAGTCGGCGGAGCGGGTTGGCTTTGATCGGGTTACTTGATCAGTTGCAACCCGGTCCCCTTGAGTTTTATGACGAAGGGGATTTCGTTGCTGTCGCTGCTCATGATTCGGAGCTCGGACAGGCGTGCTCCCGGTTTCTTCGGCAGGAACTGGATTTCCACCGTCGCGGATTTACCCGGGGACAGAGAGCTTTTGGTCAGCGTCGTCACCGTGAAATCGGAAGAATTGCCGCCGCCGATCTTGGCATGAAGTCCTGTGAGCTTGCGCGACCCCACGTTGAAAATGGTGAACCGTTTGGCGAGGCTGGCCTCGCCCACGATGGAGTCTCCGAATCGGGTGACGACCGCCCCGCTGCCGATGCGCTTTTCATCCTCGGTCCTCACCGAGATCTCCGCAGCCGGCAAAGAGGTGCGATAGCCGTGCCATTTGGGAAGGGTGTAACCTGCTTTTCCTTCGGGAATGAAGATTTTGAAATCAGGCACGGCTCCGTAAAACACATGGGTGCCCATTTCAGGAGCCTTTCCGGTAAAGAGGGCGCTATCCAGATTCAGGCAGTTCGCGAACGCTTTGTTCCCGATCACCCTGACCCTTTCAGGGATGCTCACTGTCAGGCACTTTGAAGATGCGAATGCGTCATTGCCGATCCGGGCCACTTTTGAAGGAATCTCGGGCACGGTGAGGTTGGGACAATCGGCAAACAGGCTGTCACTGATTTCAGTGATGTCGGGAGGCAGCTTCACGCTTTTGAGAGCCGCGCATCCGGCCAGGGCTCCTTTTCCTATCACCGTTACGGTTGGAGGGAGCTTGAGGCTCACCAACCCGCTGCTCGAAAAAGCATGGTCGCCAATGGTTCTGACTCCGGAGGGGAGGACCAGATTTTTCAGCTTGCTGCATGAACGAAAAGCACTGCTGCCGATTTGAGTGACGCTTTCGGGGATTTCGATCTTTTCCAATCTTGGGCATCCGGAGAAAGCATCGTCACTAATCGTGGTCACACCCTGCTGGAAAACAACGTTTTTCAAGCCGTAGCAATTGGTGAACGCATGACCGAAGGACGTCAGGCCTTTTGGAATGACGACCGTTTCCAGGCGGATGCAATTGTGAAAGGCGCTTTCATCTATTGACTTCAGCGTCTCCGGAAAGGTGATGCTGGTGAGATTGGTGCAGTTGACAAAGGCGTATGAGCCGATGGTCGTCACGCCTGATGGAACGGCGAGAACGCTGGATCCGCAGTAGGCGAAAGCCTGAGATCCGATCGCCGTCACCGGTTTGCCATTGATCATCGGGGGAATCGTGACATTGCCCGTGAAAAAGCGGTCGCAACGGTCGATGGTGACCGAAGAGCCGTGATCCGTGTAGGTGAATATGCCTGATGTGGCGGCGGACGCCTGTTGGAATGACAGGCTGACGATGGAAACCGCGGCGGAGGCCAGGGTGCTGAATTTCTTGAAAGTCATTTTCGGGGATCGGGTGGTGTGGTTCTAATCAGGGAAGCGCGGCGACATTTCGCCGGATAGATGGTTCTAGCAACTGAAAAGTTCCCATTCGGAGGCTGGAAAAGCCTGCAAATCATTCAGAGGTTGGGATTCCCCGGCGCGTCCGGATGCCGCCGGAGGTCGAAAAATCTTCGTTTCGTTCGGGGGATTTCGTGTTTGCTCCCTCCATGTCCGATCCGGTTCACGCTCTTTACCAGGCCAGCACCTATCCGGCGGTGAGCCATCCCTCCACCGATCCGGCCGCTACCGCGGTCGCGGCGAAGCTGGCGGGACTGGATGTGACCCTGCCGTCGCAGGCTCGGATCCTGGACATCGGCTGCGCGTCGGGGCACAACCTGCTGCCGCTCGCCGCGCGGTGGCCTGACAGCCGTTTCGCCGGCATCGACTACTCGCCGGCCGGGATCGAGGAGGCCCGTGAAACCGCCCGTGTGACAGGACTGACGAATGTGGAGTTCTTCCACGCCGATCTGCGGGAATTCGATCCGGGCGAGGGAGTGGCCTACGATTTCATCATCGCCCACGGTCTTTACTCCTGGGTGCCGCCGGAAGTGCGGCAGACCTTGCTGGATTTCTGCCGTGCCAGACTTTCCCCCGGCGGTGTCGCCCTCATCAGTTACAACACGCTGCCGGGCTGGTCCCTGCGGAAATCGATTGTCGATCTCGCCACCCTGCTCGCCCGGCGGCCGGCCGCCGCGGAGATCGGGGGAGACCCCGAGGCGGTGCTGGGATACCTCGCCGGGGCGGCGGGAAACCACAATCCCTACGCCCGGCACCTCACCTCCGTGCTGCACGACATGTTTGGGAAGAGCGACAGCATCCTCATGTTCGATGATTTCGGTCCGATCAACGAGCCCCGCACGTTCCTGGAGTTCACCGGCCACGCGGCAAGCTCGGGCCTCCGCTATCTGGGCGAATCCCAGCTGGCGGAAAACTTCCCGGCCTCCCTATCCCGCGAGGCGGAGGAAATGCTCAAGCCTCTGGCCGGCGATCCGCCCGCGCTCCAGCAGATGATCGACGTGCTGACGAACCGCACCTTCCGCAGCTCGTTGTTCTGCCGCGAGGATGCGGCGTTGGACCCTCGGATCTCCCCGGCCACGGTTCTCGATTTCTCCGTCCGCTGCCCGCATGTCACGCAGCCCTCCGCCGACGGTATCCGGCTGATCGACCGCGAGGGTGGGGAAGTGGCCGGCTTCACCGATCCGCTCGCCGTGGCGTTTTTCTCCGAGCTGTCGAAAACCAAGACCCAGTCGGTTCCGGTGCATGAGGTGGCCGCGCGCCTGGCGATGGCGGGTGATCCTGCTCCGTGCCTTTCACCGCTGCCCCGGCTGGTGGTCGATGCGGCCCGCCGGGGTCTGGTCTTGCTGCGGATCGAGCCGGTACGGTTTGACGATGCCACGCCGACGTTCCCCGACCTCGGCCCGCTGCGTTTGTCCGCAGCGCGGAAAGGCCGGTCGCTGGTCGATCTCCATCATGCGCCGTACGGACCGGATGACGCCCGCCGCCGCATCGCCCTGCTCATGGACGGCTCGCTGGCGACCGAGGAACTGGCGGCGCGGGCGAAAACCATCCTCCCGAATCTCGATTTCCACGCGTGGTCCGCCTACCTCGCCTCGCGCGGGATGTTTGTCCCGTGAAGCCGCCGCGACTGCGCCTGACCGCGGATTTTCGGGATTGACCTCCGCAGGCGATGCGAGACTGTTATTTCCATGAAAACCCGCTCCGAATCCGCAGAAAACCGCCGCTGTGGTTTCATCAAAGCCGCTGTTTTCGCGGGCTTCTGTCTGAGTGCTCCGGCCCATGCCGGTGAGATGCGCGTGTTCCGCAGCGCGGAAGGCAAGCCGTTGACCGCCAGCTTCGAAGGCATGGCCGGAGACATCGTCAGCCTGAAGCGCGAGGACGGAAAGGTCTTCGAGCTTCCGAAGTCCAAGCTCAGCGCGGAAGACCAGCTCTACATCGGCGGCATCGCCCAGCAGTCCACGGATCTTGCGAAGAAACTTAACACCGCCGCCGGTCACGAGATCGCCAACGGGGTCCCGTTCTCCAGCCGCAAGGCGGAGGAACTCGCCGGCCAGCTCAAACTCCGCCCCGAGTCGCAGTCCAAGTACGGCCGCAGCTGGCGTCTCTACGCCGCCTTCGCCAAGGGCTACAAGCTCTTCGGCGCCATGCCCTACTCCGTGGCGCTCTACTCGAACCAGGACGGCCTCGCCACCAGCATGTCCATCGTCTACGCGAACAAGGGCGACTTCGGCAGCACCGCCGGTATGGGCCAGGAGCACTTCAGCGGCGGCACCACCGCCACCGCCAAGACCTTGTCGGCCGCGATGGATCAGGACGAACTCACCGTTTCCAAGTCCCTGGCCTCGGTCCTCGGCGAGGGGAAAATCCAGCGCTACGGCGAGGGCGACACCCGCCGGAAAATCACCCGCTGGGACTGGAACGGCCACGCCTTCCTCCTCTCCAATGAGGAAGGCGAATACGTCAGCCTCGCCATCGTCCCCACCGAGCTCGCCGACGCCGGCGGCAAGTCTTCGCTCACCAAGGATGCCGACGTGAAAAAGCGCCTGCTCGCCAGCATCGTCAAAGCCGACAACGGCGACGTCTCCATTTCCGAAATTCCCATGGTGGACCAAGGGCCCAAGGGGTACTGCGTCCCCGCCACCTTCGAGCGCGCCATGCGCACCATGGGTCTGGAGGCGGACATGTATCTCCTCGCCATGGTCGGCCAGAGCCAGGCCGGCGGCGGCACCTCCGTCGAGCTGCTGCTCGACAACGTCCGCCACCAGGTCCTCAGCAAGGGCCGCCGCATCAAGGACGAGTCCGTCGAGGAACTCCGCATCCGCGACGTGAAGCGCTACATCGACCAGGGAATCCCCATCATGTGGCGCCTCTGCTCGATGAGCACCTACAACGAGATCGCGGACAAGAACACCGCGACCCGCGCCAAGGTCACCGACTGGAAGGCCCACACCGCCGAGATCGCCGCCGCCTGCGCCGAATTCGCCAAGACCCCGAAGCCCGCCGCCCAGTATCACATGTGCATGATCATCGGCTACAACGAGGCCACCCAGGAAATCGCCGTGAGCGACTCATGGGGCGCCCGTTTCGAGCGCCGCTGGGTTCCCATCGCCGTCGCCAACTGGGCCAGCAACGGCGGGATTTTCATGATCCTGCCATGAGGGGAGGGGATTCCGCGCCCGCCCTCACCGAGGGTGGCGGTTGGAGTTCACGATTCGTCCGGATGCTCGGACTTGAAGCTCTTGATCAGCCGCGCGGGACGGGGCTTTCTTTCCATGATGGAAGGACCGGCGAACGACAGCAAACACATGACGATCATGCAAACGGAGCCGATGGGGCTCAGATTGCGCAGCAGCCAGGGATCGTGTGAAGACGGATGGAGCAGGGGATTGAGCTGGTCCGTGATGTCGTGGAACCCGCTGCTGGAAATGGATTTGTCCTCCTTGAGCTGCCGGAGCTTTTCGATGGCCGTGTTGACGGTCCTGCGGTTCGCCGTGTCCCGTAGCGTCAAGGCGGTGGTGAGCGCCAGGCAGACGATGAACAGGGTGAAAAGAACCGACTGCGCGAATTTCAGCACGGCTTGTTATTTCAAGTTCACGATGCCCACGTCAAGAACCTGCCCGCCGACGCCGTTGTGGCCGTGGGCGGCGAGGGTGATGGTGGCCCCGGGCTTGAGGCGGGCCATGGCCTCTGGGGTGATTTCGAACACGGAGTAGTCGCGGGTCTCGATGTCGGTGGCGCGCCAGGCGAGGATGCCGTCGATGTAAACCTCGGCACGGTTGTCGTGATGGACGAGCAGTCGGAGCTTGGAACCGAGAGTTTCCGGCAGCTTGATCTCACGGCGGATCCAGAGGTCCTTGGTGTCCCAGATGGTGTTGAGAATGCCATCGGTGCCGGGGGTGGACGGCGTGCCGAATGCGGATTTCCCTTCCGCCCACTCCGTGTCGTCGAAGTCGGGCAGGACCCAATCATGACCGGGATCCGCCTTGGTCCACTTCCAGATCGCGGGCTGCTTGGAAGCGGTGGGGACGACGTCGTCATAACCGGCTGCTAGATTTTCCTTGGCGACGGGCAGGCCGCGGGATTCCTCGGCGAAATCTCCTGCAGGCTTCGGTCCGATCCAGACGGGCTGGGTGAAAGCGCCGTTGCCGGCGACGTCCCAGGCCTCGAAGCGGACCCAGGTGCGGCCCTTGAGGTCGAGCGGGATCTGCAGCTTCCTGCTGCCGAAGCTGTCGCAGTCGCTGAGGTCGACGCGCTGGCGGAAGACCTGCCTGCCATCACCGGAGACGATGTCGGCGAAGGACATCGGATAGGTCCACTCGATGTCGGCTTCCAGCTGCTTTTCGCCGGAGTCGTTAGGAATTTCCTGGCCGCTGGATTTTCCGGCGACGGTGAAGTTCGGGATGAGGATCTCGCCGGTGGTGGTGAAGAAATCGCCGCCGCGCAGGCTGTCGAGCACGGGCTGCCAGCCGTCCTTGAACTTGGGAAGCTTGTCGAGCTTCACGTAGTTGATGTTCATGTGGGCGTAGGTCTCGAAGTCCGGCTCCATGCGGAAGAGGTCTGACTCGCCGATGACGTGCTTGCGCATGCCCCAGTTCGACGAATCGTCCAACAGCTCAAGCACGCGCCAGCCGAGCGTGGGCCGCGAGAGGTCGGCGGGCATCGCTTTCCAGGCCGCGCCGAGGAAATGGTCGGACTTGTAGAAATCGCTCTTCTTGTAGCGGTCGGGGAAACCCATGGACGCCTTGATGCGGGCGTGGGCGGTCCACATCAGGCCGTTTTCCTCCTCCATCAGCTTGAGGACCTCTTCGGGATTTCCGACATGATAGACTTTTCCATAACCGGGAACTTCCTCGACGTAAGGCTTTTCCTCCGGCCGGTTCAAGATCCAGTAAACGGGCTTCGGGAAGAAGCTGATCCAGTGGCCGCCGAGGTGGACGTTCGGCTCCTCGCCTGGAAGCATCAGCAGGTTGTCATCGGACAGGCGGTCGCATTCCTCGTGCATGACCTTGAGCAGCGGAAGGCGCTCCTCGGCCTTCATGCGGGGGCTCTCGCCGACGTGGAACTCGGCGAGGTGGACGATGTTCACGCCGCGTTTCTTGAAGGTCTTGACCATGCCGGGAACTTCGAGGCCTTTCGGCACGCCGGTGGTGTTCTGCTCCTTCTGCTTGCGGACGAACTCCAGCGAGTGCTCGACGTGATAGTGGCTGGTGAAGGTCTTGTAGCCGTCGAGCGGTTTGTAACGGTCGCCACGGGTGTATTTCGCCACGGCGTCGAGAGCGGCCGCGCCGTCGCCGCTGGTGAGGAAATAGAACGCGCCGAGCTGCTGCTTCGTGCGTGGCGGGGCGTTGAACCACGGGACGAACCGCTTGTCGCCATTGAGCTCCTGGCGGATGCCGAGGCCGCTGCCTTCGAGCAGGTCGGCGTAGTTCTTTCCATGCCAGACGAACTTGAGGTTGAACGCCTCATCGAGCGGATAGAAATACCGGTGCGGCGCGGGAAACACGGCGAGCGATCCCGCCGCGCCTTCCGCGACGATGGTGCGGCCCTCGACCGCGAGCGGCGTGGCGGGAGCGGCGGCGTCGAGCGGGACGCGCTGGAGATTTCCCTCCGTGTCCTTCCAGACCGTGTTTTTCCAGTCCGGCTTCGCGCTGGTGAGCCCGGTGTCATAGACGATCGCGCGACCGTCCTCCTCGGTGGCGAGCACGGTCTCCGCCTGCATCAGGCCGCTGTTCCGATAGAACGTGAAGCGCACCTCGCCGTGGAAATTTCCGGCGCTGGCCGCGGCCACGCTGACGGTGGTGTGCGCGCCCTGCTCGGTGACGCGCAGCGAGCGCTTGCCGAGTTTCACGGCGTGGCGCTGGTACTCGCGCTTCGGCGGATTGTCAAAAAAGGCGACCCAGCCGGCCTGGTCGTCCAGATTCCGGCTGCCGACGGTGAGCACGGTCGCGGGATTCAGCGCGGTGGCGATGATCTTTTCCCCCACGCCCACCGACTCGATCAGCGGCTTCGTTTCATCCATGCTGAAAATGACGGAACCATTTTCCCCGCCGGAAATCGGCCACGTGACGCGGACGAGGCTGCCGTCCTTCACCACCTTGACTTCGGACTTCGAGCCGCGGTCCGCATTGGCGAAAATGACGCCCAAGGTGAGCAAAGCGGCGAGAGAGCTGACGCGCGCGGCGCTGAGGAGAGGGGCTTTGGGCTTTTTCATAGGGCTTTGAGGAATCGGCTGATACGCACCCATCACACTCCGGACTTTCGGCCGTTGCCACGGAAAAATCCCCCCTCAATCGGGCCGTCCGGATTTCGACCCGAGCCGCTTGTCCGCGAAATCGAGATACTGGCGCCAATCAAAATCCGTCACGTCGTGCCGCCCCGCCCGAACGTGATAGCCGATCCCGCCCTGCACCGAGGTCCCGACCGGCGGCCACTTTTCCGCGGGGAGCCCGTCCGCCCCCAACAGCCTGAACACCGGCTCGGCCGCCTTGGCGGAGGCGAACTCGCCCTCCGGATCCGAGTGCCTGTCGTCCTCCGCGCTCGCCACATACACCGGCCGCGGCGCGATCAGCGAGATCACCCAATGCTGGTCGAACGGCAGTTCCGTATCCCTGCCGCTGTATTTGCGGAAATTCCGCGCGAACCAATGCGGGAAATTCGTGTTCAGCCGCGCGATGTCCTCGCCCACCCCGCGATGGAAAAGCTTCGCACCGCCAGCACCGGACTCGTTGCTGATCACCATGGCGAACCGTCCGTCGTTCGCACCCGCCCACAACGCCGCTTTCCCCAACCGGGAAAATCCGAACACCGCCACGCGCTTCGAATCGAGCGCCGGCTCCTTTTCCAGCTCATCCAGCGACCGGCTCAACGCCCAGGCCCACGCCGCGATGCAGCCGAAATTCTCATCCCCCTTTTGAAGCTCTGGAAAAAGCGGGTGCACTCCGCTCTCGAAATACGGCTGCCGATCCGCACAGATATCCTCGCGATACATCGTCGCCAGCGCATAGCCGCGTGAGAGGATCTCCTCGACCGGCCACTGCTTCGCGTTGATGCCGCGGCCCGCCTCGGTCACGCGATGATCCTCCACCGACGCGAGATCCACATACGGCTGGCGGTTGTCCTCGACCCAGCTTTCCGTCAGCCGGATGCCGGGATCGGTGTGGATCGATTGGTTTCCCCAGAAATTGAGCCCGAGGATCACCGGCACCGGGCCTTTCACCCCATTCGGCACATAAACCAGCAAGTCCATCCTCGGTCCCTGCCTCCCACCCGGATAGATCGCGATCTGGATGCGCGTGGCCTTGCCGCCAAGCACTTTCCCGTCCCGATCGAAAACCTCGGAAACCAGCTTCTCCGGTTTTCCAGGCGAACGCCCGTACATCTCGCGGGTGAAAAACTCCAGCAGCTCGGGCCGGCGTTTTTCCCGCCACTCCGCGGCCGTGGTGATCTTCGATCCGTCGGATGCTACCAGCGGATCGGGCGGATCGGCCGCCAGCGCACGGACGGCCAACAGACACAGGACGGGGATCACGGGCTTCATGGGTTTGAAAAGGAGTGTCGGCATGCTGCCGGCACGGGCCGGTTGAACAGCGCTGCTCCTTATTTCTTCGCGGGCTCCGGCGCACGCTTGCCGGTCAGCGCCTTGAAGGCGGCCTTCGCCATTTCTCCCGCGCCTTCCGTATTCGGATGGACGCGGTCCGGCAGCATCTCCGGCTTGTCTTCGAGCGCCTTGTGCATGTCGATCAACCCCAGATCCATCTCCTTCGCGAGCTTGTCGATCCGTTTGATCTCCTCCTTCGCATTCGTCTCATTGATCCCGAAATTTCCCGGCTCCACCACCGGGCAGGGGCGGCAGACGAAGATGCGCGGCTTGCTCGCCAGCGACTGGAACGATTTCACCAGCTCCGTGTAATCCGCGACGAACTCCGACTCGAACTTCCAGTTCTGCGGCTTGGTGTCGTTCGTGCCGAGCATGATGATCACCACATCCGGCTGGGACGCCAGCGCGTCCTGATAGGTCTTCTCATTCCAATAGGGAAAATCCCCCTTCTTCAAAAGCGTGCGGCCGCCCACCCCGTGGTTCGCCACCTTCCATTTGTCGCCGAGCATCTCCTGAAGCTGCGAGGGATAGGATTTTCCCGCATCCGCTCCCGAACCCTGGGTGATGCTGTCACCGATGCAGGCGACCCTGACCGGGGCCTTGTAGTCGGCGGGTTTGATGGGATCCGTCGGTTGTGCGGCAAAGGCATTCAAGGACACGAGTGCGAGAAGGTGGAGGATGCGGGTTTTCATGGGATGTGGTAGAACGTCGATGGAAAGGTCGGCCTGTCATCGGGCGGTGGAATGCTAGGAAGCCGCTCGGGCCATGGCAAACCGTTTGATCTCTGGTGGTGCCTGATTTTCCCTCCCAGCGCCCTCGTCAAATTTCCAGGTCGCTGTTTCCTGGTGACGGATGACACGAAGAATCTCCTGAGCGAGTCCTGTCGCAACCGTTCGGAAGCGGCGTTCCGGACCTTGTTGAAGCGGCATTCGCCTCATACCGGCTGGCCACCCGCAGGAGTGGAGGCTCGGGAGGATTTGAAGGCGTTGCTTCCGCCGGAGGAGATGTGGTCCATAATCACCCGCGCGGCATCACTCCGGAGCGGCCGGAACGACCAGGGTCGGCACGGTGGCCTTGCGGACCATGCCTTCCGCCACGCTGCCCAGCAGCAGCGAGGCGATCACCCCATGGCCATGTGACCCGAGGACCACGAGATCCGCGCCGCTGTGTTTCACATGATCCAACAAGGCGTGAAGCGGACTGCCCTCGGTGAGGGCGGAGGTGGCCCCCGGAACATCGGCTTTCACGGAAGTCAGGAGTTCTTCCAATTTCACCGAGGCCCGGCGTTTGGCTTCTTCCTGGAAGGCGTTCATCGCGGGAAATTCGTCCGGCGTGAAGCCGTAGGCGGTGTAGCTCGGTTCCGGCTCGATGACGTGGAGCAACCGCAGGGTGGCTCCGAAGGATTTGGCCATACGGACGGCCATTTCCAGCACTCCGGGCGTGGCGTTTGAGAAATCGACGGCAACGACAATGGTTTTCATGGCTTCTCTCAGATACCTCCGAACGCCGCGGATTGCAAAGAATCATCAGCCGGCGCGTGGGAAATGAGAAACCATGCGCAATCCCGGTTTGGCAAATCCGCCGATCCGGTCCAGTGTCCGGCCGCCATGATCCGTTTTCTCCACACCCGCATCCGCGTCCGCAATCTCGAAAGCTCCATCGCCTTCTACAAAAACCTCGGCTACACGCTGGCCAAAATGAAGGACTCGCCGCAGGGCAACAGCCTCGCCTTCCTCGAACTCGCCGGAAACGACGTTTTTCTCGAGCTCTGCCACTCGCCGGAATACACCGCGACCTGCCCGGAAGACCTGATGCACACCGCGCTCGGCGTGGATGACATCATCGAATACTGCGACGGCGTCGAGAAGGCCGGCATCGAAATCTGGCCGTCCGGCTGGCGCGAGAAATTCTCGTCCGGCGGCCTGAAGATGGCCTTCGTGACCGATCCGGACGGCTACGAAGTCGAGATTCTGGAGCGCTGAGCGCCCCACCCATCAGGGACTCCCATGAAAATGCCAGGGCCTGTCGCAGCCGCCGGAATGCTGACGGTGGCGCTTGGATTCATGCTGCTCTGGTGCTTTCCGATCATGGAGGTGAGCGACGGCTGTCCATGTGGCTATCAGAGAACGTGGTATGAAATGCCGGACAGTCCCTGGCATCGGAAGCAGATGTTCAGGCGGACCGACAACGCCGGGAAAACCTCCCATTCCCATGCCCTGTGGGATGCCCAATGGCGGGTGTGGATGGACCTGCCTTGGCGGAAATGAGCCATCGCCGCCCCCATCGCCGCCGTTCATTATCAGGCCAGCGCCACGGCCACGGCGCGGATGGCTTCATCGGTGGCAAACGCCCCCGCGGTGAGCGCCACCTTTTCATTTCCCCGGAAATCCGTCAGGTCCAACTGGTCCGGGGTCGCCACGACGCGGGCGTTTTTCCCCCGCCGCAGCGCCGTTTCCACGAGCGCTTCACAGGAAGATTCCCCCGCTTCGCCGACGATGACCACCCTGTCGCAAACCACCAGAAGGCGTTCCAATGCCTCCTCTCGGGCAGCCATCGCCGGCGAAACCGTGTCCAGAAACGTCACCCGCGCGTCCCTCCAGCGCAGGCGCAGTTGCTGGACCAACCACGACACACGGCGTGGTGAGAGAGTCGTCTGACAGACCACTCCGAATGCCGGCGCGAACAACAGCCGCGCCGTATCCGTGGTGTCCTGAAGGATCTTGGTGCCGGAATTTCCGCCGGAAATGGCGAGACTCTCCGCATCGTCGTGGCGGCCGATGACGAGCGGCTGAGCTCCCTCCATTTTCAGCAAACCCAGCGCCACCTGCGCCCGCCGGACACGTGAAGACGTCAGATCCTCCATCGGCTGTCCGGCTTCCTCCCACTCCCGGCGCTGCCTCGCCGAGATGCCGCTGAAGGGAATCACCACGGTATGGTATTTGAAGAAATCCGCCTCCTCCACGTTCTCGGCGATGCCGAGCGAGGCCAGCCGCGCGCTGGCTCCACCATCCGGCATGAACGGTCCCGCAACTCCGATTTTCCGCAACTTCGCAAGCTGCTCGATCCGCTCCAATGCCTCGCGTGCCTCCCCGTCCATCCCGAGCGAGCTGGCGATTCTCAGCTCCACTCCCCGCGCGGAGGGCGGCATGAAGCGCCGGTCGGCTAGTTCCTTCAGGACTTTGTCTGACAAAGTATTTGGGGGCGAGGCAGGGTGAAATCGTTGCATGGCGACACGCTTTGTATCGCAAAGCTTGATCCGGGCAAGCGGATTATTTTCCCAAGCCGAGGATTTGCTCCAACACGCCGAGATATGCCACGAAAGCGGCTTTCCCCGCCGGCGTCATCACATACAGCGTCTGCGGCCGGCCATCCCCCGTCAGTTTCTCGCCGGAAATGAACTCGGCCTTCTCCAAGGTCCGCAGGTGGGTGATCAGATTCCCATCGGACATGTCGAGCTGTGCCTTGAGGTCCTGAAACGCCCACGGATCTGCCCGCGAGGCGAGCAGCGTCATGATCGACAGCCGTCCTTTCTCGTGAATCGTTTTGTCCAGTTGGGAAAAATCGATCATGCGGATGCTTCCTCGCGCTGGCTGGTCGTGACGATCAACCCGCCATAAATCAAGTGAAAGCCACCGAAGGCGATGGCCATCAGCCGCGAGCTGTTGAGATACATCATCCATCGTTGTTCGAGATGAATGACATCCGCGACGAAGGCCAGGCTGCTCACGCCGAAAATCACAAACGCCCAGCCGAGCCACACCATCGACTTCGGCGCGAACTCACGGATCGCCAGCAACGCCAGCCCGTAATGGATGATCCACATGCACGCCGCGGCCACATCATTGCCACCGCGGACGAAGAGCAGTCCCAGAAATCCGCCGGTGATCAGCGAGGGCATCGCGCCCCGCAACGCCATCCTCAGGCCGGGACCCCAGAACGGCTGGCGATTCACCGCTTTCATCCGATACGACTGGAACCCGTAGAACAGCAGCACCACCACCAGGCCGCCGATCCACCACGCCGCCCAAGGCCACGCCTGCCGCTTTTCGGAAAACCACGCCACCGTCATCGACACCGCCCCGCCGATCAGCGCCGTCTCCCCGGACAAGGCCCGGAAAATCGTCGCCCGCTCCATCATCGAACGGATGATTCTCAATTGCTCTGCCGCCTCTTCGCGCGTCGTCATGCCCTGCTTTGTCATACAAAGCCGGAAACTGGCAAGGCGATTCGCCGCCATCCGCTCCCGGTTGCGCGGCAAGATTGGGTCGGTTGCCCGCGTTTCCATCGTCCGCCTTCCTTATGAAAATCCCCGCGCTTCTCGTCCTCCTTTCCGCCGCCGGCCTGTCTGCCGGGGAACTCCGCATTCCCACTCACGCGGCATATCTGGATCCGGAGCATGCCGCCTCCCCGGTCGGCTGGAACGGGCCGGATCTGGCGCTTTCCTGGTTCGGAGAAATCCGGACACCGGGAGAAATCCACGCCTCGGTCGAGCTCGAGATCCCGGCGGGCAAGCGGTCCCGACTCCGTCTCTCCGTGGGCGGGATTTCCCATGAAGCCGTCGCCACCGGCACTGGGAAGGCCGCGGCGGTCTCCTTCGGCGGGTTTGAAATCCCGAAGGCGGGGTACGTCAGCTTCCGGCTTGAGTCGCTGAATCCGCGCGGTGAGGCGAATGGCGAGCCCGGCGCCCTGCTGCTGGACGGCCCGGCGGCCGAGGGAGCCCGTTTCAACCTCAAGCCGCGCCGGAATGCCGCGTCCGTCCATCTTTCCTATCCGAATCCCGGGGGCGCGAACGTCGCCGCCTTTTACGTCGAGGCCACCGCCGCCGCCGATCCTCCCGCGACCTATTACATGGCCGCCGGCTGGCACCGCGGCTACTTCGGCATGCAGGTCATCAGCCCCACCGAGCGGAATATCATTTTCTCCGTCTGGGACAGCGGCAGCGAGGCGGTCAGCCGCGACAAGGTCGGCGAAACCGACCGCGTCACCCTCGTCGCCAAGGGCGAAGGCGTGAACGTCCGTGATTTTGGCAATGAAGGCACCGGCGGCCACAGCCATCTCATCCATCCGTGGAAAACCGGTTCCACCCAGCGCTTCATCGTCACCGCCCTGCCGGTGGACGCGACCCACACCGTCTATTCCGGTTTCTGGTTCCACCCGGATCAGGGGAAATGGATGCTCATCTCCAGCTGGAAAACACCCAAGGACGGCGGCTGGCTGCACGGCCTTTACAGCTTCAGCGAGAACTTCAATGGCAACAGCGGCCACCTCACGCGCAAGGCCTGGTTCGGCAACCAATGGGTCCGCGACGACCGCGGGACCTGGATCGAACTCACCCGTGCCGGCTTCAGCCATGACGAAACCGGCAAGGCCGACCGCCTCGACCGCTTCATGGGCGTCGAACAAGGACGCTTCTTCCTCAGCCAAGGTGGCTTCGTCGAAGGATTCACGAAAGCCGGCGAGACCTTTGATCGTCCCGCCACTGGCCGGCCGCCGGAAATCGAGCTGCCCGTGATCCCGCGCTAGGAGCCGGTCGGCTCCGGCAGGTTCACGACTCCCGCAGCCCCGTCGCGATCGACAGCCTCGACGCGCGGATGGCCGGGAACAGCCCGCCGATGATGCCGATGACGGTGGCGAAGAGGATCGCCAGCACCAGCAGCGCGGGCGTCACCTTGAAGGCGAAGGTCACCTGGCTGAAGGTCTGCCAGTTGATGGTGGACGCGCGGTAGCCGTCGAAAATCAGATAGGCCGCCCCCGCTCCTAACAATCCACCGAGAATGGACAGGATGACGGACTCCGCGAGCACGGAGAAGATCACCGGTCCGGTGCCGAAACCGAGCGCGCGCAGCGTGGAGATTTCCCGCGTCCGGTCCGCCACCGCGCTGTACATCGTGTTGAGCGCGCCGAACAACGCGCCGACCGCCATCAGGCTGGCGATGAAGAATCCGATGGTGGTGATGAACTGCGTGACCATCGTCGACTGCTCCTCGTAGAACTCCGACTGCCGGGACACCTTCACCTCCAGCTGCGGATTCGTCGTCAAGGCGTCCTTGAATTCGTTGAACGCCGCGGGATCGGCCAGTTTCACATAGACCGACTGGAACCCGTCCTGACGGTTGTAGGCGGGCTGGAGCACGGCGGCGTCGGCCCAGATTTCCGACTCGGCGATGCCGCCCTTGGAGGTGAAAATCCCGACGACCTCCCACACCACCTGGCCCATCTTGATCTGCCGGCCCACGTCGAGTCCGGCGAAGGCGCGCGCGGCGCCGGCTCCCACAATGATCTCGTTTTTCCCCGTCTCGAACCGGCGGCCCTCGATCATCTCGATGTTCCCGCGGACGTCGAAGGCTCCCTGTTCCACGCCGCGCAACGGGACGTTCGCGTCGGTGCCGGTCGAGCGCTTCGGCAGGTTGATGATCACAAACAGCTCCGCGGAGGTGATCGGTTTGCCTTCGTTCTTTGCGATGCCGGGCGAGTCGGCGATGAGTCGCGTGGCTTCGCGTTCCAGACCGCTCGTCATCTCACTATCTGCTCCCGTGCGTAGGACGATCGCCACATCAGGCGAGCCGGACGCCGTCATCGCGCTGCGGAATCCCTCCGCGATCGCCAGCACGCCCACCAGCACGCCGACCACTCCGGCGATGCCCACCGCCGCCGTCAGTGCGGCGGCCTTGCGGTCCGGGATCGAGCGCAGGTTGAACCACGCCACGGAAATCAATTGGGTGAGGAAGGACATGAGCTTGGGCAACACCTTCCGCAGAATGGGTTTTGAAACAATCTCCAAATCCATCCCCGCGCAGGGCTGCCTCAATTGGGGAAACTAACCGCGAACGGACACCAACAGACGCGAATGTTTCGGAAGGAAATCATCGCGCCGGGAAAAACCCCTCAAAGAAATTCCATCGCCGGATTCATCTGATCTCATTCGTGTCCTTTGGCGTCCATTCGCGGTTGAAAATACAGAATGAGGTCACTCCGCAACTCCGCCAGCTCCCCTCGCGAAACCTTTTCGTGAAATTTCCCGGAATCCTGCAACAACAGGTGGTGGATTCTTAATCAGGAGGTGAACGGTGGATGTTGCCCGATGGGCGGGCTCCGCTGCCGGACTCGGAATCACCGAACACGAACCCATGAAACCATCATCCATCAAATCATTGCTGCTTGCCTCCGCCTTGTTCGCGCCCCCGTTGCCCGCGCAGGACGGGTCGGGAAAAGTCCGCGAGATCGAGCAGAAGGTGCTGCGGAAACAATACCTGACCGGCATCGACGCCCTCGTCGGATCCGCGCGTGACGAAAAGGCGCCGGACCCGCAGGCCATCGGCAAGCGCCTGCAGTGGCTCACTTTGGTGAGCACGCAGATCGATGGGGAAAACAAAACCCCCGCCGCCGATCCCGAGGAAATCGCGAAGAGCGCCTTGGAGCTGAACGATCTGGCTTGGAAAATGATCACCTCCCCGGCCGCTAACAATCGCCATCCGGAGATCGCGCTGAAACTGGCGGACATGGCCATCGGGCTGGGAGGAGAAAACGCCGAGCTGAAACCCGCGGCGCTCGATACCAGGGCACGCGCCCTGTTCCTGCTGGGAAAACACGCTGAGGCGATTGAAGGGCAGGAAACGGCCGTCGCCGCCGCCACCCTACCGGAGCAGAAGGCCTTGCTGGAAGCCACACTTGCCGCCTATCGGAAAAACGAGCTGCCGGAGGTGGGTCAGGAAGCGGCCCGCCTCAGTGGCACCGCCTACATCGCCGACAAGCTCAACCGGCTGATCATCCCGCGGATCGATTTCGAAGACACCACCGTGGAGGAGGCGATCGAGTTCCTCCGCCTGCGTGCCGTGGAACTCGACACCACCGAACCCGACCCTGCCAAGAAAGGCATCAACCTCGTGATCCGCCGCCCGCGTCGGGTCCCGGCCGGGGCCGCCGATGCCGGGACGGCCCCCGCCACCCCCACTGCGGAAGCAGGAGTTCCGGATGCTGCCAGTGACCCGGGCACCCTGCGGGTGAAGGAACTCCGGATCCGGAATGTGCCGCTCTCCATCGCCCTGAAATACATCTGCGACCAGACCAAGCTCCGCATGAAGGTGGACGATTTCGCGGTCACTCTCGTCACTCAAAGCGAGATGGAGAAAGACATTTTCACCTGCACTTTCAATGTTCCACCTGATTTCGCGTCCATTCTGGATTCCGGATCAGATGCCGACAAGGCACCGGCTGCCCCGTCAGCCCGTCGTCCGCTCATTGAATTGCTCAAGTCCAACGGCATCCATTTCGGCGACGGCACCTCCGCGACGATGAGCACTTCCGGCATGCTGTTGGTCACCAACAATCCAAGCGAACTGGACAAAATCGAACAGCTGATCGAAGCGATGACGGTTAGGAGCAAATGGACCCGGAAACAAGCGCCCGCGTCGGCCGCCATGGCGGAGGAAAAGCCCGGGGTCGAAGCCACGCCCGCTGCCTCTCCGAAAGTTCAATTGCCCAAGGAATCCTCCCCTACCGGTGAGGGAGAGGCTTCCAACACCTATGGAGCTCCCGCGATCTCAGATGGCGTCGCCCGTGTCGTGGAGAAACTCAAAACGATCGTCATCCCGGTGATCGATTTCGAAAACGCAACGTTGGAAGAGGCGGTCGATTATTTAAGAAAGCAGGCCATCGAACTCGATACGGCTGAACCCGACCCTTCCCGCAAGGGATTGAATTTCGTGGTGCGTCAACCCAGGCCCGCCTCCGGAGAAAACCCCGCGAATCCCGCAGCCGATTCGGATCAGCTCCGCATCCCGAGCCTCCACCTGCGCAATGTTCCGCTTGCCGTCGCCCTCAAGTATATCTGTGACGTCACCCGTTGCCGTTACAAGGTGGATGATTTCGCCGTCACCCTCGTTCCTCTCAGCGAGGCCGATAAAGACCTCTTCACCCGCACCTTCCGCGTGCCACTGGATTTCGCTTCCAAGCTGAGTGCAGGATCTGGCGTGAAGCCGGCTCCTGGGGATCCAGCACCTAGTTTTCCCATCATCGAATTGTTGAAATCCAATGGAATCAATTTCGGCGAAGGCAGCTCCGTGACCCTAACGGATAACGGCACGTTGTTGATCACCAACACGCCCACCGAATTGGACAAACTCGAACAATTGATCCAGGCGATGATGCCGCTAGGGCGGTAAGGATGAGGAGCAACGACACTCCTGTCGTTGAAGCGAATGAAAAGCCGATCCGCAAATTTTCAAGGAGCGGCGGACTCCGATCCGCCGAAGCCCATGGAGTGACGATGCGAAGTGGCAAGCCGCATTTCATCGGCTTGCCATGGGCTTCGGCGATTCGGAGATCGCCGCTCCCTGTTTCCTGCCACCCCGCGCTTTCCCGTTTGTCGCGCTTCCGCCGTCGTGTCATGTTCCGCCGTCCTATCTGATTTCCATGCCTCATGCCTCCACAAAGACTCGAACAGAAGCCAAGCGAAGGAAATGAAGGAAAGAGTTCCTGGTGAAAAGCCCCGTCGCCCATCCGGTGAGAGAAAACCCTCGAAAGGATTCGCACAGGGATCTTCCTTCATTTCCTTCGCGACCTTCTGTTCAAACCATCTTCCAAAAGTCCCGCCCATCGTGCCACGCTTCGTTCGCCAAAAACCGTCGCCTCTCTTTCCCCGGATCTGATTTCCCATGCCGCACGCCTTCCACACCCACCTGGGAGAATTCCACACCACCCGCTGGTCCATCGTCATCGGCACGCAGGGGCATTCGGCGGCGGAGGTGAGTGCCTCGGTGGAGTCGCTCTATCAGCAATACCTTTCGCCGCTCTACGCCTACGTCCGGCGGCGCGGATATTCGCCGCATGACGCGCAGGACCTGACCCACGGCTTCTTTTCCAAGCTGTTGGAAAAAGGCTGGCTGTCTTCCGCACAGCCGGATCGCGGGCGCTTGCGGACCTTCCTGCTGGTCGCGATGAAGCGGTTCCTGGCCAACGAGTGGGACCGCGCGCGGGCGGAGAAACGTGGCGGCGGCTCGCACCTGGTGAGCCTGCAATCCGAGGAAGGCGAACGCCTGTTCTCCGCCGACAGCGCGGCGAGCTCGACCCTGCCGGATGAGCTGCTGTTCGACCGGAACTGGGCGATGGTCCTCATGCAGACGACCCTGGATCACCTCCGCCGCGAGTATGAGCGGAGCACGCGGCCCGGCGACTTCGCGGTGTTGAAATCCTGCCTCACGGCCGAGCGCGGCGACATCGACTACGCGGCCATCGCCCGCGAGCTGCAATTGCTCCCGGCCTCCGCGCGCAGCCTCGTGCACCGCTTCCGCCGGCGCTTCCGGGAAATCTTCCGCGCGGAAGTGGCGGGCACCGTTTCCTCGCCCGAGGAAGTGGACGACGAAATGCGGGCGCTGATTTCAACCCTGGGCCAACGATGAACCAAGCCGCTGGAAACGAAGAAACCGTTAGGTCGGAAACAGGCGCGGAAACCACCTGCCCGCGCTGCGGCGCTCCGCTGGCGGGCGGCAGCGTGGACGGCTTGTGCGCGCGTTGCCTCGGCGCGCTGAACTTCGACACGCTCACCCGCATCGGCGGCGCGGCGGATGAGGAACCGCTGGCCGTGCCGACCGTGGAGGAACTGGCTGAGTTTTTCCCGCAGTTGGAAGTGCTCTCCCTGATCGGTCGCGGCGGCATGGGCGTGGTTTACAAGGCGCGGCAGAAATCACTGCACCGCCACGTCGCGTTGAAACTGCTGGCCCCGGAGCGCGCGGGCGATCCGATGTTCGCACGGCGCTTCGCCAGCGAGGCGCGGTCGCTCGCCGCGCTCAATCACCCGCACATCGTCGGCGTCCATGACTTCGGCGAGGCCGGCGGCTACTTCTATCTGCTGATGGAGTACGTGGACGGGGTGAACCTGCGGCAGCTCATCCAGAGCCGGCGGCTGAGCCCGGACGAAGCGCTGGGCATCATCACTCCGGTGTGCGACGCGCTGCAGGCGGCGCACGAGCGCGGCATCGTCCACCGCGACGTGAAGCCGGAGAACCTGCTCATCGACCTCAAGGGCATCGTGAAAATCGCGGATTTCGGCATCGCCCGGATGATGGACGAGCCCGCCGCCGAGGGCATCCATCCCACCGCACCCGACCTTCCGGCCGCCCACACCCTGGCCGTCGGAACGCCCGACTACGCCGCTCCCGAGCAACGCGCTTCCGCCCCCTCCGACCACCGGGCGGACATCTATTCCCTCGGCGTGGTGCTCTATGAAATGATCACCGGCCAGCGCCCCGGCAACGGCGTCATCACGCCCCCCTCCCGCCGCGCCGCCGTGGACATGCGCATCGACGAAGTCCTGCTCAAGGCGCTGCAACAGGAACCCGACCAGCGCTTCCGCACCGTGGCGGAATTCCGCGACCGCTTCCAGGAGGCGAAGGAGCACATGGAGCCGGGCGCGGTGGATCCGGAATCCCGATCCGGTAGAAAGCGGAAACGCGGGCTCGTTGCGGTCAAGACGCCCTCTCCGCGTGAGGCGCTGGTGATTTTCGCGGGCATGGTGGTGTTGGTGTTCTCGACCTTCCTGGTGATCAAAAACCTTCCCGTCCGGAGGCCCGCCCCCTCACCTCTGGAAATCACCGCAGAGCCGCTGTTGGAAATGGCATCGCTGGAGCAAGCCTATCAGGCCTTCGAGGAAAACTTCGCCGCGCTCCAACAAGCCCGGGAACTCCAAATCGTCGGCCTCCCCGACGGCAGCGCTCCCCCCGCGTCCCACGCCGAAGTGGTGAAAAAACTGGAAACCCGCGATCGCCAACTGCGGGCCACCCTCGCGCGGATGCCGAAAGGAGGAAATTAGTGCAACCGCCTTGTAGCGTCGCGCTGTGAGCGTCGAAGTGGACGAATTGAGCGAAGGCTTCGGAAGGGCATCCGCAGACCAACACCAATTCCCGGCTTGCCAACCGGAGTTAGATGTTAAGTATTCAACCGACCCCTTCTTTTTAATCTGAACTCGACTCCGATCTTGATTCCCAGTGTCTGAAAACCAAAAAGATAGTGAAGATCCAGATTGCATTTTGGCGCGCGCCCTCGAAAATTTTCGCTTGAGCCATCCGGAAATCGAGGCCATAGAACTCTCGACAGTGCGCGGCACGCGACTCCGGCTTCCGGAAGCGAACCAGGCCGCGCCTTCTTTTGTACTCGTTAACCCAGTTAACAGACTCTACTGCCAGCCTTACACCTCGCCGTCTGATCTGATTCAAATACTTCGGCAACGGGGCCTCATCGTGGAAGATCACGGGCGCGCTGCGGAATGGATCAACAAAGTCGGTTACTATCGGCTCAAAGGTTATGGACTGCATTTTCGTCTGCATGACGCTAGTGGATCTCTGACCGAAAGTTATCAACCAGGAACTCGATTCGAGGCGTTGATCGATCTCTATGAATTCGACCGCCACCTCCGCCTGTTGGTGCTCGACGCCATCGAGCGCATCGAGGTTGCGTTCCGTTCCCGATTCAATGACACCTTGGCCTCCCGTCACGGATCGCATTGGTTTATGGATCCGGCGCGCTTCAGTGACAAACGCGACGAAAGGACGGGGGCGCTTATTTTCAACCACCCGGATTTCCTAACGAAGACGAGTGACGAGGCTCGCCGCAACAAGGAATCCCTTTCCATTCGTCACTATTTCAAAAATTACAGTGATCCGCCGCTGCCACCTTGTTGGATGTTGGGCGAAATCTTGAGTATGGGCAATTGGTCGAAGGCATATGGAATGCTCGCTGATCGTGCCGATCAGAAACCCGTCGCAGACGCGTTTCGCGCCAGTCCACCCGAACTAACCTCGTGGATCCACGCGCTAACTAACCTCCGAAACACCTGCGCTCACTACAGTCGCCTTTGGGATCGCCGCTTTGTCACATGCCCATCGAAAAAGGGAAACCTCAAGGGCGTGATCGACGCGAACGACCGCCTGTTTGCACAAATTGCCACAGTTCTATATTGCCTATGGTCAGTAGAACCGCAATCCCGATGGATCGAAGTTCTCAATGATTTGTTGATCAAACATCCTGATGCCTCACTTGGGCCAATGGGCTTTCCGTCAGATTGGAGGAGCCGACTCGAGTGCCTGAGAAGCAGCTAATTCCGTAAATGAACTCAATCCTTGGATTCCAGCGTTTTTGACTCTCGCGGGGGTGGAGTTTTTCGAGAAAGGGGACGCCTTCCTCCGATCAAGTTGCAGGGCGGGAAATCCGATTGAGGAAGTGCCGCAAGGCGCTTTAACGCATTTCGGGATCGATGATGCCCGGATTCAGGGCAAGGCCGGAGGGGAAAAGGCAGTTATGCGCCGGGGTTAGTCCCCAATAGCAGACATTGGCAGGTTTTCCTGAAGAATGAGCGACGTTTGCGCGGCTTGGCTCAAGAACGAGCCGCCGTGCGTCTGTGACATCGGGAGACGGCAAAGGATTAGGATTTCGGTGGGCTGGGATGACTCCTTTTGTAGGACGATCAAGGTGGTAAGCGGATGGTAGGGGTGATCCTGCCATTCTTTTTCAGTTAGCGACGGTCACAGACCGAGCGCTACAGGAGCAAGTGGCGGGGGCTGCGCAGTCTGGTTTCCTCTGGGCGGCTCTGGTTTTCTCCCATTGCACCTTGGTTCCCGTCCGCGCGGGCGGGCAGAGGTCAGGCGGTCCGGGGTATCGTCGGAGGGGGGCGGAGGGGGTGGTCGGAGGAATCGGTTCCGTTTTACCCGCATTGATCATTCCGCTTTTGCCTGCCCCCCGGGGCGCTTGGCGTACTGGCGGTTCACAACCCGCTCTTGTGGATGGGGCCGGTTCCGGTGTCGGTTCCGACCTCGCGGGAAATGACCACCAGGTTTCCCGTCACCCATTTGTCGAGGGGCTTCAGGGGTCCCAAGGTATCGCCGGTAAGAGCGCGGGGACCGTCATAGACGATTCCGGGGTTTCCATGCTCGGTCACGACGAATCGGCACCGGTCGCCCTGCCGCGTCAGAACCGACTCATAGCGTGGGACCGTTCCGATATCGGGTGCCCAGACCGTGAGTGAGAACCGCGATTGCTGACCGGGAACGGTTTCGAATGCCGAAACCGTCACCTTGTCCTGAAACGGGTTGAAGCTCCTCACCTTGCCCTGGTGATAGGAGTCCAGCTTTCCGCGTGCGTCGGAATAACCGTTTCCAAGTTGATAGGTCACCCGCCGGGCGTACTGGTCCGTGCAGGAGACAAGCAGAAGTGGAAGGGCGGAAACGGTGAGGGTTTTGAGAATTCCGGCAGTCACAGGCGCAATCGATTCGAAAGGAGGAGCGTTGTGAAGAAAATAGCGTGCGGTGAGGGGAGAATGGATTCCAAAGACCTTTTGTACCCTTTCCTTGGCGCGCTTGGCGTCTTGGCGGTTCCGTCAGAAAGAGATCAGCGACGGTCACAGACCGCACTCTAGAGGAGACGTGGCGGGTTCTGCGCAGCCTCATTTTCGTCCGCGCGGCTTTGGTTCTGCTCCGTGACGCCTTGGTTTCCGTTTGCGCGGGCGGGTTGGGGCCGGAGGGCGGAGGCCGCCACGGACAAGGACGACGGCCTGTTGGAACACCTACGACGGAGCGGACGGAACGCTGGCGGAATGGAAGACGGCGAGCCACATCATCTGGCCGCAATCCGGAGGCGATGTCAGCCCGGCCGCGGCGGTGCAGGTGAACTGAGGAGAATTGCCGCACCCAGCGTTCAGAGTGAACGCGCTCCTTTGCACCAAAAAAACGCCCTTCCGATCATTCGGAAGGGCGTTTCAAGAATCCGGCGGTCAGCCGGCGGCCTTTTCCTTGGCCTTGGTGGCGTCGAGCGAGGAGGCGACGGCCGCGCGTTGTTTGGTGATCAGCGCTTTGACGTCCTGTTGGAGATTGGGACATTTCAGTTTTTCGTCGTATTCCTCCAGAGCGGCTTTCTCACCACGGACGCATTCTTCAAGGATCGCTTCTCCATCATGATCCGGAGTGAGCGCATCCTTCACGGCGATCCAAACCTGATGGGCCTTGGCTGTCACGCTGCTGCCCTTGTCGGGCACGCCGCCGTATTGGGTGATCAGCTGCTTGATCTCATGGCCGAACGACAGCCGTTGATCGCTCTGTTTGTTGAAAAACCAGGCAAGGTCAGGATGATGATCCTTGGCCCGCTCGGCGGCTTGCTTGAAACCTTGCTCGGCGTCGTAGGCTTTGGTGAGAAGGTCATTGAGGCATTCGATTGATTGTTGATTATCCATTCCCTTGCTTTCGCAGGGAGTGTTCCAACATCGGCTCCCGTGCGCCAATGCCTGTAAACGAGCGGACTTCCCGGCCTTTTCCGAAGGATCCGTCCAACAGCAGAACCGGAGGGCCGGTTCTCAACCCGGCAAATCGCCCGGTGATTCATGATTTTGCAATCCGGGTCATCCTCAATCGGGTCCCCCGATTCCGCCGCATGCTTCTCGTTCCTTTGAGAAGGAGCGGCTAGGACGCGCACGCAGTCGGGGAGCTGAATGGCGGGATGGCCAAGAGGGATTCACCGCCAAGGGGCCAAGACGCCAAGGGGGGATTGAAAATCGGAGAATGACGGAGTAACGGGTTTTCAAAACCGGATCTGCCATTCCTTGGCGCTCTTGGCGTCTTGGCGGTTTTCTAAAAGCGTGGGAGCGGAGTATCTGTCCGGCGGGAGAGGTTGAGCGAGGCGGGGCGGTTGTCCGTCGGGCTTTTTCAGTCAGCGACGGTCACAGACCGAGCGCTACAGGAGAAGAAGAGGGATTCACCGCCAAGGCGCCAAGACGCCAAGACGCCAAGACGCCAAGCGGGGTGACTGAAATCGGAGAATAGACGGAGTAACGGGTTTCCAAGACTGTATCAGCCTTTCCTTGGCGTCTTGGCGGTTCCAAAACAATCAGCGACGGTCGCAGACCGAGCGCTACAGGGGAATGGGGTGTTTCGACGGGATCGGTGGGCTCGCGGATCGTCCCGGCGGGCGATCTGGCGGGGTCGGCAGGCAGGCTGACGTGCTTCCGGGGTGTTTATGAGCGGGTCGGCGGGCTGGGTGTCGGGGTCGGCAGCCTTGCTGGAGTGCTTCCGGGATGGTTCTGGTGGGATCGGCAGGCGTGCTGTCCAGGTCGGCAGCCTCGCCGGAGTGCTCCCCGGGTCAGGTGGCGGGGGCGGCAGGTTCGCTGACATGCTCCCCGGCGGTTTCTGAGCGGATCGGCAGGCTTGCTGTTCGTGCCGGCAGGTTCGCTGTTCGGGTCGGCGGGCTCGCTGTTCGGGTCTTCTAACCAAAGAGCGGCGTCTCCGGCCGGCGTTTCATTTCCACGCCGGTGCTGAGGCGGGTCCCGTATGCAAAATGCACGCTCCTGCCGATAATAAGGCGAGCCTAACTTTATTGCCGCGCCTGCGGGAATCAGGCAGTGTGGTGTATGTCCACCACCCCGCGCCCCTCCGCTCTTTCGCGAACGCTTGCCCTGATCCCGCCCGCGGTGGCTCTGGTGGCCCAACAGGCGGATGCCGGATCCCTGTTCCTCAAGGTGGACGTCAGCAGCGGACCCGTGATCACCGGCGAGTCGACCGACATCAAGCATTCGGGGTGGATCGAGATCTTGTCCATGCAGACCGGCGTTTCCAACACGGTGACCTTGGGCAGTGGAGGGATCACCGCGGGCAAGTCCACCCGGGCCGACCTCGTGGTGACGAAGTTTCTGGACAAGGCCTCGCCACCGCTCTTCCTCGGCTGCGCCGTGGGAACCCGCTACCCGACCGTGACCTTGGAGCTGACGAACTCCAACTCGGATGGAGCTTCCCTGACTTACTACAAGATCACCCTGAACAACGTGATCGTCAGCAGTCTCGGCACCTCGGCGGGGGGCGATCGGCCGACGGAATCGGTTTCCCTGAGCTACGAACGCATCACGACCGACTATTACATGCAGGATGGGAAGGGCAACATTCCCACGACCCCCACGGCCACGATGACGTGGAACTTCGCGACCAACAGCTCGAAATGAGGCGTCACCTCATCAACCGGTCGGGAACTCCATGGCGGCATGCGGCGGCGGTGGTGTGGATGATCGCGGCATCCGCCCACGGCCAGGTGTCGGGTTGGCTGGATTTCGCCGGCCAGATCAAGGGGGAATCCCTGCAGGAGGCTCATGTCGACTGGATCGAAATCCAGGGGTTCAAGATCGCAGGCGAGCTGCACGCCGCGCAGGCCGGGAAGCTGGGCTTCACCAAGGTGCTGGACCTCGCCTCGCCGAAACTCCATCTCGCCTGCGCCAGGGGGACCCGCTTTCCCAAGGTGACGCTGGATCTGAATTTCAACTCGGAGGACACCGGGCATCCCGCTCCGGCACGCATCGAGCTGGAGGATGTTTTCGTTTCCTCGGACACGATCTCCGCCGCGGGCGAGCGTCCGGAGGAATCGTTCGATCTGGTCTTCGGCCGGATCGTTTACACCTATTTCCCCAACCGCTTCACCTCGCAGGTGGTCAATTACGACTTCCGGTTCAAGACGGGCTCGGTCGGCTCGGGGACGAATCCCGACACCGATTCGGACGGTCTGCCCGATGCCTGGGAGGCGACCTACGGCTTCCCGATCGGCAAGAACGACGCCGCTGCGGATGCGGATGGCGACGGACTCACCAATCTCCAGGAATATCAGCTCGGCACCGATCCCAAATCCGGCACCTCGTTTTTCAAGGCCGCCCTCGCTCCCGCCGACGGACCGCCAGGCACCTATCAGCTGAGCTGGAACAGCGTGGCCGGCAAGGCCTACGTCATCGAGTGGAGCCCGGACCTCACCACCCCCTTCGCCACCATCCGGACCGTCACTGCCACCGGCACGACGGGCACGGCGTCCATCACCAATGCGGGGAACGTGGGATTCTACCGGGTCCGTCCTCAATAGCAGAAATGAGCGCCGGCGGAATTTTCCGAAATCTCGAAGCATGGGATCCCGCGCGGCTGCGCAAACATCTCCTCAAGGGCGGCTACCACCGCGGGGCGCTCGAAGCACTGGGCCTGCCGGGGCACTGGATGCGCTCCAACGTCCGCGCCGCCGCCTTGCTCGGCCACGCGCCGGAAGGGTCGCCGGTCAACACCCTGATCCGGCTCTTCACGCTGGGAGAGCCGATCGACGGGGACCGCGCGCTGCTCGCTCTCGGTGATTCCATTCACGGCCTGCTGGAGATCGGTTTCCTGGAAGCCGGCGGCGGATCGATCCGCTCGAACTATCAGATCATCCCGCTGGCCGAGGGCTGGGTGGCCTGCGATTTCCTGAGACGGCAGGGAGAAGGGGCCGAGGACTTCGTGATGGGGGTGGGACCGTCGAGCCAGTTGCTCGCGTCCCTGACGCCGCCGGTCGAGGGGCGGGCGTTGGAACTGGCCTGCGGCATCGGCTGGCTTTCGGGCACGCTGGCGAAATCAGGCGTGTCGGTGGTGGCCAGCGACCTGAATGCCCGGGCGCTTGAGCTCGGGCGTTTCTCGGCGCGGCTCGGTGGGATCGAGGGCATCGATTTCCGCCAGGGCGATGGATTCGCCACCGTGGCGGGCGAGACCTTCGATCTCATCGTCGCCAATCCGCCGTATGTGCAATCGCCGGGCGGAACGATGATTTACAAGGAATCGGCGGCGGGCGATCCGATCTGCGCGCGGCTGCTGCGTGAAGTCCCCGCTCATCTCGCGCCCGGCGGGATCGCCGTGGTGCTGATCAACTGGACCCACGCGGCGGATGACGATTGGACCGAGTCACCGCTCTCGTGGGTGCCGCCGGAGGGCATGCGGCGCTGGTTGTTCCAGTCCGATTGCTCGTCCCCCGCCGACTATGCGTGGCGGTGGATTTCCAACGACCCGCGTTTCCCCGGCGAACCGGCGGCCACCGGTGAAATGCAGCGCTGGCTCGCCCACTATCAGGCAGCGGGGATCAATCGCATCAGCGGCGGCTTCATGATCCTCCAGCGGTGCGAACCCGGCGGCGAATGGACGCGCACCGAAAGCCGCGCCGCGGAAGCTGTCGACACGGCCGGCGGAATCGAAGTCCTGCGCGTCATTCACAACCACACCTGGCTCGCCTCGGATCCCGTCCTGCTGGACAGCCGTTTCACCGTCCCGGATGGCGTCCGCGCGGAGTTGAGGATGACCTTGGGAGCCGATGGCTGGAACCGTGAAACCATCCGCCTCATCAGTCCGGCCAGGCTTTCCTACGACGGCCAGATCGATGAAAACCTGCTGCGTCTGCTAGCCCTGGTGCGCGAGGGAAAGACTCCGGCCGCCATGGTCGACGAACTCCACACCCGCCCGGAGCTGGCGGCGATTCCGGATCTTCCGCAACGGATCACCGAACTCGTGCGGGATCTGGTCTATCACGGAATGCTCGTGCCCCGGATTTCCCGGTCTAGCTGAACTTGCCGGTGATGAACTCCACGAGTCTTTCGTCGCTCATTTTGTTAGACGTGCATTCCTTGGCGACCGTTTTCTTGAACTGGGGAGTCTCGGCGAGGTAATGGATGAATTGCTCCTGGATCGTGCCGGTGCCGGTCACATGCACTTCTTCAGCATTCTGCATGTGGCTGGTGATTTCCTTGAAAAACTGGGCTTGCAGGGTCTTCTGCTGGTTCTGCGCGGCATTCTCGTTGGAGTTGCCGTCGGCACCGGGGTTTTTGGCATGCCCGAGGACGGAAAATTCATCGGTGACGGTGTCGGCATGACCGATGATCGTGGCTTGATGGGTGTCCATCCAGATGCCGAACTGCTTCTTGTTTTTTACTGACATCCGGTTACCTGCCACAGCGTCGCTCCAATAGCGAATTTTTTTCGGTGCGGGCACAGGCTCTGGATTCAGCCGCCGCGGCGGAGGGCATCGGCGATCTTCAGGTTCATCGCCTGGAGCGCGGGGAGGGCTCCGGCGGTGAGGCCGAGGGAGATGGCGAGCAGGGCGCCGATGACGAGGCTGGAGTTCGGAATGAAAAAGATGGGCAGCATTTCCGGGGCCGGGCTGCCGCGCAGGGCGATCAGCCAGGCGACGAGCAGGCCGCTGAAGCCGGCGAGGGTGGCGATGAGGCAGGACTCCAGCAGGACGAGCGCGAGCACGCGCAGGTTGGTGAAGCCGACCGCCTTCAGCACGCCGAGCTCGCTGGTGCGTTCCCGCACGGACTGGGCCATCGTATTTCCGGCGACTAACAAAATGGTGAAGAACACCGCGCCGACGACGGCCATGACGATGGTGGCGATGTCGCCGATCTGTTGGGCGAAGCCGGCGGCGAACGCGCCCTCCGCTTCCGTTTTCGTTTCGTAGGGAGAGTTGGTAAAATTCTCGTCGATCTCCGCACCGATCTGCGCCGCCTTTCCCGGATCGGCGATGCGGACGGTGTACCAGCCGACCTGGCCCTTGTTGCGCTGGCGGGCTTCTTCGAAGTAGTCGTAGCGGAAGAAGAAGCTGCTGGTGTCGGAGCCTTTTTTCGCGCCGTCGAAGATGCCGACGATTTCGAACTCCCACTGCTCAATGCCGGCGGGCTGGCCCCAGATCGGCGACTTGATGGGGACGCGGTCGCCGATTTTCCACTTGAAGCGGTCCGCCGACATGCGGCCGACGATGGCTCCGGTGCGCGTGGTGAGCCAGGCCTGCCTTTCGGCATCCTTGAGCACGTATTCCGGAAACATGCCGAGGAAATCCTCCGGCACGACCGGCATGGTGGCGAAGAATTTCTTCGGATCGTCCTGATAGAGCCCGCCGAACCACGTCTGGTGGCAGACGGCGGCGACACCGCTCACGGAGCTGATACGCGTCTTGTAACTCTCCGGCAGCGTCTGGATCAGCGAGACCTTGTGCCGCGTGATGAGACGGTCCTGACCGGCCATGCTCACGCCGCCGCCGAGCGCTTCCTTCATCGCGCCGAGGAAGGCGAAGAGCATGAAGGCGACGAAAATGGATAGAAACGTGAGCGTGGTGCGCAGCTTCTTCCGTTTCAGTCCGGCAAGGACGAGGGGGAGGAATTTCATGGCGCGGCTTCGTTGGAGAGTTGTCCCTTGTCGAGGTGCACCGTGCGGCTGGCGCGGGCGGAGGCGTGGGGATCGTGGGTGACCATGATGATGGTCTTGCCGTGGTCCTTGTTCAGCGACTGGAGCAGGGAGAGGATTTCATCGCCCGACTTGCGGTCGAGGTCGCCGGTCGGTTCGTCGCAGAGCAGGACCGTGGGATCGGTGACGATGGCGCGGGCGATGCCGACGCGCTGCTGCTCGCCGCCGGATAGAGTGCGCGGGTGATGCTTCGCACGGTGCGTCAGCCCCACCGCCTCCAGCGCGGCGGCCACGTGCTGGCGGCGGGCGGCCTTGCTCAGGCTGGTGAGAAGCAGCGGCAGCTCGATATTCCGCTCGGCGGTGAGCGCGGGGAGCAGGTTGTAAAACTGGAACACGAACCCGATGTGCCGCGCGCGCCAGGCGGCGAGCTGCCGGTCTGACAGCTGGTCCACGCGGTCCGGGCCGATCTGGACATTTCCCGAGGTCGGCCGGTCGAGTCCGCCGATGAGATTCAGCAGGGTGGACTTGCCGGAGCCGGACGGCCCCATGAGTGCGAGGAACTCGGCGTCCGCCACCTGGAGATCGAGCCCTGACAGGACGTGGATGTCCTCCGAGCCGCGCTTGAAGGTTTTGGTGACGTTGCTGATGTGGACGAGGATGTCGGGAGAGGTGCTCATCGGGAATTTTCTACGGTGACGGCCGCGCCATCGGCGAGGGTGGCGGGTGGATTGAGAACGACGGATTCGCCGGAAGAGAGTCCGGCGGTTAGAATGACTTCGGCGCCCTTCGTATCGGCGACGGTGACGGCGCGGCGCTCGACCCTGCCATCCCTGACGACCCACGCCACGTCGCGGCCGCCATCTTTTCCGACCGCTTCCTTGGGCACGGCCACCGCGGGCTTGGCCGGCGTGGCGGCGGCGGGTTCGTCGCTCTGGAATGCGACCTTCACGCCCATCTGCGGCAGGATGCGCGGGTCGATTTTCTCGAACGCGACGCGCACTTTCACCGTGGCCTTCTGGCGGTCCGCGGTGGGGATGATGGCGATGACCTTGCCGGGGATCTTCCAGTCCTGATAGGCATCGAGTGTCGCCTCCACCGGCTGCGCGGCTTTCACGCGGTTGATGAAACTCTCGCCGACATCCACCTCGATTTCCAGCGAGCTCATGTCCACCAGCGTGCAGATGCCGGTGCGGGTGAAGCCGCCGCCCGCTGACATGGGGGAAATCATTTCGCCGGGTTGCGAGTCCTTCGTGGTCACCACGCCGGCGAAGGGCGCGCGGATGACGGTGTCGTCCACCTGCTGTTTCCAATCGTCCACCTGGCGCTCGGCGACGATGACCTCGGCGCGGAGGTGGCCGAGTTTCGCGAGCTGGGTGCGGGCGTCCACGGCGGCGCGGGCGACGTCGGCATTGCTCACGGCGCGTGAGGATTCAAGCGAGGTGTAGCGTTTCATCTCGGCCTCGGTGTAGTTCACCATGTGCTCGGTTTCCGTCAGATTGAGCCGGGCGGATTCGAGCTGGGCGAGGGCGAGGCGGAGGCCGGACTCCGCATTCGAGGCATCCAGCCGCGCGACGGTCTGATCCTTTTCCACCTTCATGCCCTCCTCCACAAGGATCTCGGCAACCTTGCCGGTGATCTTGGAGGAAACGGTGGCCTCGACGCGCGCGGTGACGTAGCCGGAGGCATTGAGCAGGGTGCGCGCGGAGCCGCTGCCGGATTTTTCCGCCCGCACGACGGCGGTCTTCACGAGGGTGCCGCCGCCGCGCAGGAACCACCACGCACCGGCGGCGCACAGGACTAACAAAAGGATGGCGGTCCACCAGCGTCCGCCGCCTGCGGGATCCGGCAGCGGTTTCGACCGGTCGATGCGCAGGGCATCAAGGCTGGCGGGTTTGATTTCCATGAGGCGGAGAATGACCTAGCCGGAAAGCTCCGGCGGATCAAGCCCGCCCGGGGAGGAAATGCGCGATCACGCCTCGTGGTCGCGGATGAAGCGGCGGATGTCCTTGGCCAGGCCGAAGATGACGAGGATGTCGTCCTTTTCAAACGCACGCGTCGGCAGCGGGATGCCGAGCACCTTGTGGATCGGGTGGTGGGTGGAACTGAGCGCCGCCTGGCCTCGGCCTTTGGCGATGGTGACGAGATTGAGGCCGTAGCGGCCGCGCAGGTCGATGTCGCGCAGGGTGGTGCCGACGAGCGGGGCGGGGACGAGGATCTGCGCGATCTCGTGACCGCCGCCGAGTTCCAGGCTGCTGATCATGTCCGGCGTGTTCAGCGAGCGGGCGAGCCAGGCGGCGGCCATGGCTTCCGGGATCATCAGGTCGTCGATTTTCAACAGCTTCAGCAGGCGCCCGTGGAGCGGATTGATGATGCGGCTGATGATGCGGCGCGCGCCGAGCTGCTGGACATTGGCGGCGATGGAGAGGGAGGCCTCGAAGCTTTCGCCGATCGCGAGGATCACGGCGTCGCATTCCTCGACGGGGATCTCATGGAACGCGTTGATGTCGGTGGCGTCGGCCTGGATGATGTATTCGATCTCGTCCTTGAGCGCGTTGATGTGGGCGGGGTTGTTGTCCACGGCGACGATTTCATGGCCGTCGCGGGTGAGCTGGCGGGCGAGGTGGGTGCCGAAACTGCCGAGTCCGATGATGCAGAATTTCATGATGGGGAGGGGTTCAGGTGAGGAGGATGTCTTCCTTCGGTTTGCCGGAGGCCGGGCAGGTATCCGGCGGGATGAGCGTGGCCATGACGGTGAGCAGGCCGATCCGGCCGACGAACATGTTCACGATGAGCAGCACCTTCGAGCTGTCCGCCAGCGAGGCGGTCAGGTCGAGCGAGAGGCCGACGGTGGCGAAGGCGCTGATGAGTTCGAACAGCAGTGCGGACTCGGAAAACCCGCTGCCCGCCTGGAGCGCCTGGAGGATCATGAAATTCACCATCAGCCAGATGAATGTTAGAAACACCAGCCCGAGCGCGCGCGAGCCGGTTTCCGCGGGGATCGTGCGGTTGAAAACAATCATGCCGCGGCGGCCCATGCGCAGCTGGCTCCACAGGTGGCCGAGCGCGATGGCGACCACGGTGGTGCGCAGGCCGCCCGCGGTGCCGCCGGGCGATCCGCCGATGATCATCAGGATCATGATGACCTGGGCGGTGAGGGGCGCGATGGTGGTCATCGGCACCGTGTTGAATCCCGCGGTGCGCGCGGTGACGGAGTGGAACATCGAGGTGAGGAAACGGCCGCCGTTTTCCGGTCCCGACGTCATCCAGAACTCGGTGATGCCCACGGCCGCTGCCCCGCCGGCGATGAGGATGCCGCTGGCCACCAGCACCAGCCGGGTGTGGACGCGCAGCCGTGGCAGCGGGCCTTCCTTGCGGAATTTCCGCCGCCATTTCGCCATCGCCCACTGGCAGACATCCTCGTTCACCAGCGCGCCGAGACCGCCGATGACGATGAGCGCCATGATGACGGTCTGCCAGATGCCGTTGGCCTTCACCTCGGTGCTGGCGAGATTTGCCGGCAGGGTGGAGAAGCCGGCGTTGCAGAACGCGGAGACGGAATGGAACACAGAATGATAGAGCCGCTCCCCGATGGTCGGGATGCCCTCCATCGAGAAAAACAAAATCGCCGCGCCCACGCCTTCGCAAATGAACGTGAGCGCGATGATGAAGGTGAGCGTGCGGCCGACGCGGGCGAGCCGGTTTTCCTGGATCATCTTTCCCAGCAGAAGCCGGTCGTGCAGCGAGAGCCCTTCGAACAGCACCACGGCGGCGAAGAACGTGAGCGTCATGATGCCGAGCCCGCCGATCTGGATGAGCCCGAGGATGATCACCTGGCCGGTGGTGCTGAAATAGGTGGCGGGATTTTGTGTCGTTAGGCCGGTCACGCACACCGCGCTGGTGCTGGTGAAGAAGGCGTCCAGCCACGAGCAGGTCTGGCCGGGCACCACGCAGCGCGGCATTTTCAGCAGCAGCGCCCCGGCGATGACGATGAAAAGGAAGGAAACGATCAGCACCAGCCCCGGGTGGAACGCCCGCTTCGTGAAGCGCGTCTGGTGCGCCACCATCCACACCAGTCCTGATAGAAGCACGGACGCCAGCACGAAAAGGTGCTCGCCCACCAGCCAGACACCGGTCCCCATCTCCCCGCGGAACAGCAGGTCCAGCGAGACCACCCCCACCAGCAGCGCGAGCACGCCGTGCAGCGCCTGCCCGCGGCTGATCCCGTCGCGGCGGCGGATCTTCATCAGCTCCGTGCCGCGCTCCACCGCGAAGACCAGCCCGGCCAGGATCGTGCACCAGTGCAGCCACGGCACGACCTCACCCATCCAACCGGCGAGCACCAGCAGGCATGCGCCGGAGATCAGCGCCATCAGCGGGTGCAGCCCTTTCCGGCAGATTTCCGCTCCACCGTTCTCTCCATCCGACTCTTCAGAATCATCCATCCGCGTTGATTTTATCCCCCGCCCGAGGCCATCCGGCAAGGTCGCTTATTTCGAGCCGATGATGCCGCGGTAGACCTCCACCTCGTCCGTCGGCACGCGTTTCAGCTCCGGGTCCTTGTCGAGATCCACGAAATACAGGCCGAAGTCCGTGTTCGGATCGAACGCATGGCCCCACTCGCGGTTCGAGGTGATGGACCAGAAATTGTAGCCCTTCACCGGCACGCCCTTTTCCAACGCCCGCTCCACCTCGGCGATGTGTGCGAGCAGATAGTCCGTGCGCGGCACGCCGTTCGCCACCGGCACGCTGCCGTTTTCCACGATGAAAAGCTCCTGCCCGGGAAACCACCGGTGGAAGCGCCGCAGCGCATGATAGAGCCCGCGCGGCCAGACCGGAGCCTTGAGGAATTTCCCGTGCGCGGCGTCTTCCAGCGAGCGGAATTTCCCCAGCTTCCACGTCGGCAGGCCCCAGTAGTAGTCTAGCCCCACGAAGTCCTGCGCGCCGATCGCCTCGTCCGGGCACAGCTCCTGCGGCAGCCTGCCCGAGGTGCCGAGATACCACCAGTTCGCGTTCGCGATCATCGTCGTCGTCCCCCAGAATCTCCACGCCCAGTTCAGCCAGCCCGCTTTGGACTCCAGCACCTTCAGCCGCTGCCCCGGCTCCAGCGGCACGATTTCCACCCGCTCCTCGTCGTGGAAAATCTCATACGCGATCCGCCGCGCCAGCCGCATCTCCAGCCCTTCGTTAGAGCAGCCGTTCGCCACGCCCGGCGCATCCGTGCGGATGCCGATGCGGATCTTCCCGCGCCGCCGCACGCGCCGCACGTCGCGGCTTTCCACCAGCCATTCCGGGTCATCCGCCTCGCCGGCGAGCACCTCGCGCAGCGAGACCGGCCGCGGCGCCTCCTGGGCCACCGGGGGAGCCGGAGCCAGCCCCGCCGCTTCCGGGATTTCCTCCTGAAACGCCGCCACCGCCTTGTTCACCCGCTCCAACAACTGCCGGTGTCCGTGCGGCGCGACCACCACGTAGGCCTCGTCGCTCAGGCCTGTTGCTAGAAACTCCGACCCATCGCCTCCACCCTGCGGCATCAGAAAAAACGCGTCGCCATACACCGCGTCCACCTTGCCGGCCAGCAGCGCGCTACGGGCCGCGTCGTAGTTCGGGAAAATCTTCTTCGCGCAGCCTTCCGGCAGATCCCTTTCCCACGACACCGGCTGGTTTCCCACACCGATGACCCCCACCTTCTTCCCCACCAGCGAGCCGATGCCTTCTCCCTGATAGGCCGCACCCGCCAGCACCGCCTTGCCCGTGCGCAGATACGGATCGCTCATCTCGAACCGCGTCTGCTCACCCGCTGTCACCCCGCCGATCACCAGGTCCACGTCGCCCCGCTCGCTAACAAGAGCGCCCTTCGTCGTGAATTTGAAAAGCGCCTCCGTCATCCCGCGGTGGCACGCGCCGAAGTCCATCAGCATCTGCAGCCACGTCGGGAAACCCGTCACCAGCGGATTCACGCCCACCCGCGCGTCCGGCCGCCGCGCCTTGACCGCCAGCCTCGCCCGGGCGTGCGCCTTGAAAAGATTCGGGATCAGCTTTCCCACCGCTTCCGCCTCCGCGTCCACGTCCGATCCGCGCGGCAGCCCCGGCGGCATGTAGTAGCGGTTCTGCCACCACGGCTTGATGTAGCCGAAGGTCAGCTGGCTCGGCTCGTTGAAGGTGATCCAGTAGTCCACCACGTCCCCCAGCTCCGCCGCCACCCGGTCCGCATAGCGTGCGAACAGCTCCGGAAATTTCTCCCCGATCATCCCGCCGCGGTCCCGCTCCAGCCACACCGGCCAGACGAAGTGGTGCAGCGTCAGCATCACCTTCATCCCATGCCCGCGCACGCACTCCGCCACCTTCCGGTAGTGCGCCAGCGCCTCCGGCGAAAAATTTCCCTCCTCCGGCTCCACCCGCGCCCACGCCGTCGAGAACCGGAACAACCTGCAGCCCAGTCCCGCCGCCGCCGCGATGTCCTCCTCGTAGCGGTTGGAAAAATCCGTCGCCCGCCCGCGCGGCGTCAGTCCCTGGCAGCGCTCCCACACATCCCACACGTCTTCCCGGGCCGGATCATGGGCCTCCACCTGATGGTCGGCGTTCGCCGTGCCGAAAAGAAATCCCTCTGGAAACGCCATGGATGCATCGCCTTTGCACCCGTTTCAGCCCGCGCGGTCAAGGTCGTTCCGGTCTGCGGGCCATCCGGGCGGCCTTTCACCACGGGCAAGGGATCGGAAGCGCCCTTGCGCGGAGCCGCACGTGAGGTGTCGTCAGATTTCTGGCCCGGGTGTGGAAAATGCCCGCTGGAGCGCGGACGGCCGTGACCAGATCGGAACGGATCCGGGATTTTTTAACAGATCAGTGCGGCGGCTTGCGGGCCCGGATCGCCGCGCCGGCGCAGAGGATGCCGATGGCGAGAAAGGGCAGGGGGAACAAGGTGAAGAGCCCGGCCGGGCCGGGACCGGCCAGCAGCAAGGCCCGCTCCGGGCGGGTCGGGTGGACGTGGCAGCGGGTCCGCATGCCGGCCGGATGGGACGCGACGAGGCGGGCGGCGGATGAGCTGAAAAATCCGGTCACGTCGCCCGGACGGACGCTGTTGTTTCTCCAGGTCTTCCCCGCGGCGCGGTATTCATAGCAGATGTCCGCCCGGTAGTGGGTGGATTTGCTGTTCCGCGTCTCCCTCACGACGCTCCATGCCACGGTCGCGGGCGTGTCCGTCCAGCCGAGCACCTGGAGGGACTCGGCCCAGACGGGTAGGGACATTCCCAAGGTCATCGCCAGCCCGGGCCCGCCGAAAAGCAGCGCGATCGCGGGGAGTATCCGCCGCGCGATTTCCTCCTGGGGCAGGTCCCGCGTCCGGTTCGCCTGCACGAGGATCCAGCCGGTGCACGCGCCGAAGCAGATGAAGAGCAGCCCCGTCCACCGCGGCGGCGGGCGCAGGAGCACGGCATTTTCCGGCAGGCCGCCGGGCAGGTAGCAGCGGGACGCCGGGGCTTCCGAGAATTGTCGGGCAAGCGCCAGCGGTGGGGTCGCGTTTTTCCACCCCTCGATGCCGACGCGGGTGGACTCACGCAGGCTGCCCTGCCACTCGAAGCGGTAACGGGCCGAGGCGGTGAATGGCAGGGCGGAATGCGCGTGGTCCTCGACTTCGAACCGCATCACCTCGCATGGCACGGATTTCCAAAACCAGGGGGCGAGCGACCGGATGACCGAGTGTGCGCCGACGGCGGCGAACGCGAGACAGAACAGGATGCCCGCGTACAAGACCAGCGGCCCGGCGACATGGGCGTCCCGGGATGCTCCGGCGCGCGGCCGCTGGCGTGAGCGGCGGGTCATGAGGGATTCTCCCACTCGCGTTTCAAAATCGAATTCACCGTGCTGTCGATGAAGTGGTCATACAGCCACTCGGCGTCGCGATGGACGCCCTCGCGGCGGAATCCGAGCCGGTCGGGGATGGCCTGGCTGCGGGAGTTCCCGGTGCCGCAGGCGATGACGACCTTGTTCAGACCGAGATCCCGGAACGCGTGATCGATGAGGCTCCGGCAGCAGGCGGTCATGATGCCCTTGCCTTGGAAATCCTCGGCCAGCCAGTAGCCGATGGTGGCGACCTTGTTCACCCAGTCGATGCGGTTGTAGCCGATGACGCCGCAGATTTCGCCTTGGAACCAGATGCCGCAGGTGGCCCAGCCGTGGGCGGCGTAGTCGCCACGGGTGCGCCGGATGAACGCCCGCGCGTCGTCGACGGTGCGGGTGGCGTCCAGCCACGGCAGCCAAACCCGGAGGTAGTCGCGGTGATGGTCGGTGAGGCGGAAGAGGGCTGCGGCGTGCCGCTCCTCCAGCAGGCCCAGCTTGATCTCGGAGGTGACGGCGTGGGAAAACATGCCGTCATCTACCATTGCCCGGGGACGCAGGGCAATGATCTTGATGGAGGCGCTGCCTCACTCCATCCGCTTGATGCCGAGAGGGTTCGCCTCCTGAAGCTCGGCGGGGAGCGCGGCGTCCGGGAAGCTCTGCCAGGCGATGGGGCGGGCGAAGCGGTAGATGGCCATGGTGCCGACGGAAGTGCTGCGTCCGTCCGAGGTGGCGGGGAAGGGGCCGCCGTGGACGATGCTGTGGCAGACTTCGACGCCGGTGGGGTAGCCATTGAAAATGAGGCGGCCGGCGCGCTGCTGGAGCGCCTGGACGAGGCTGCCGCTGGCGGCGAGTTCGGCGTCGGTGGCGTGGAGGCTGGCGGTGAGCTGGCCTTCGAGCTTCGGGATGGCGGCTTCGATTTCCTCAAGCGTGCCCTGAACGATCAGAGTGGCGGGGCCGAACATCTCGTGCTGGAGGGACTCGGTTTTCAGGAAATCGGCGACGGAGACGGTGAAGACGGCGGGCGAGCCTTGGCCGGGTGCGGCTTCGGTATCCGAAAGGGCGAGCGTCCCGACACCGGGAGTGGCGGCGACGGCGGACTTGGACGTGGCGAAGGATTTGGAAATTCCCGCGTTGAGCATCATGCCGGGAGCGCCGGCTTCGATGAGGGACTTGAGTTTGCTGAGGAAGGTCTCGCCTTTTCCTTCCGGCAGGAAGACGAGGCCGGGATTGGTGCAGAACTGGCCGACGCCGAGGGTGAGCGATCCGAAAAAGGCTTCCGCCAAGGCTTCTTCGCCGCGTTCAAGCGCGCCGGGGAGAATTACCATCGGGTTCACCGAGCTCATCTCGGCATAAACCGGAATCGGCTGCGGGCGCTTGGCGGCGATGTCCATCAGCGCGGTGCCGCCGGCACGGGAACCGGTGAAGCCGACGGCCTGGGTGACGGGGTGCTTCACCACGGCCTGGCCGACGGTGCGGCCGCCGCCGAAGAGGACGGAGAAAACACCCTCCGGCATTTCCGTGGATTGAGCAGCGCGGATGACGGCGGCTCCGACGATTTCAGCCACTCCGGGATGCGCTTCGTGGGCGATGACGATGACCGGACAACCGGCGGCGAGCGCGGAGGCGGTGTCACCCCCGGCGACCGAGTAGGCCATCGGGAAATTGCTGGCGCAGAAGACGGCGACGGGGCCTAACGGGCGGAGCATCGAGCGGAGATCGACCTTCGGGATCGGCTTGCGATCGGGATCGGCGCGCTCGATGCGGGCATCCACCCACGAGCCTTCCTCGATCTGCGTGGCGAACATGCGGAGCTGCCCGACGGTGCGGGCCGTTTCCCCGCGCAGGCGTGGCTCGGGCAGGGCGGTTTCGAGCTGGCCGCGCTCGACGATGTCGTCGACGACGCCTTCGATTTCCGTGGCGATGGCGCGAAGGAATCCTGCGCGGATTTTTCCCGATAGATTCGAGTAAGCAGGAAACGCGGCGGCGGCGAGAGCCATGACGTTCTCCACCTCATCCGGCGTGGCGGATTGATAGACGGGTTCCAGCAGGGTGCCGGTTCCGGGCTGGACCGCGTTTCCGCAGGATTGGGTGCCGGTGGAGCGGGAATGGCCGATGAAGGAAGTGCCGAGAAGTGGAGTGATCATGAGAGTGTGGGTTGGGAAAAAAACAGGGGGCGAGACGCCCCCTGCACGGTCTGGAGCAAGGATGCTCCAGCCACTTTTAGAGTTCGGGAGCGGTCGCCAGGGCAAGCTCGATGATGGCGGTGGCTTCCGCAAGTTCGGCGCCGACGAGTTCGAGACGCGGCGGACGGACGCGGTTGTTGCCGAATTTTCCGCCGGTGGCGAGGTTCTGCTGGAGCTTGATAAGCTGGACGAATTTCACGACGGTGTCCATGCGCAGCATCGGCAGCATCCAGTGATAGATCGGCATGGCTTCCTCGATTTTGCCGGCCATGGCCAGTTCGAGCAGTTTCACGTTGTAGGCCGGGAAGGCGTCGCCGACACCGGTGATCCAGAATTTCGCACCCATGGCGAAGCCTTCGAGAGCGCAATCGTCGACACCCACACCGAGCACCACGCGATCACCGCAGACTTCGCGGATGCCGGCAATGCGGCGGGCGTCGGTGGAGGATTCCTTGACGGCCTCAACGTTCGGAAGCTCGTCGGCGAGTTCCTTGATGTTAGCCGGGGTGAAGTCGGTTTTGTAGGCGACCGGGTTGTTATAAATGATGCACGGCAGGTCGGTGGCGCTGATGACCGCGGTCATGTGGGCCTTCATTTCACGCCAGTCGGACGAGTAGAGATAAGGAGGCAGGACCATCAGGCCTTTGCAGCCGTTGTCCTTGGCGGCCTTCGCCAGATCGACGGCTTCCTTGGTGGAAAGCGCGGCGACGCCGGGGATGATCGGGGTGCCGGGAACGGCTTCGACGTAGGTTTTTTGCAGCGCGACCTTCTCTTCAAAGGAAAGCGTGGCGCCCTCGCCGAGCGATCCGTGGACCACGATGGCGGAACAGCCGTTTTCGATCAGCCACTTGCCGTGATCGGCCATGATGCCATGGTCGATGGTGAGGTCGGCATTGAATTGCGTAAGTGTCGCGGGCATGACGCCCTTCCATTGGATGCTCATAGTAGATGTAGTTAGATTGGTGACGGGATGCCGTGGCGGAATGGATCGGATTGATCGAAATAGTAAACGCTCTCGCCATTCACCCAGGCACGGCCGGTGACGATGGGGATGACGGTGCCATCGGGAAGCTCCTCCACGCGGCCGTCGAAAACGGTGTCGAGGATGCTGGCCTGTTTCCAGGTTTCGCCGGGTTTGAGTTTTCCGTCGGCGTAGAGGCAGGCGAGTTTCGCGCTGGTGCCGGTGCCGCAGGGCGAGCGGTCGTAGGCTTTGCCCGGGCAGAGGACGAAGTTCCGGCTGTCGGCCAGAGCGGGATCGGACGGCGGACCGAAGACTTCGATGTGGTCGATCTCCATGCCGTCGTCGCCGGTGATGTTTTGTTTTTCGAGCTCCAGGCGGACTAGCCAGGTGAAATCGACCAGTGTTTCCAAGTTCACGAACTCCACCCGGGGGCCTTGGTTTTCAATAAGGAAAAACCAGTTTCCGCCCCACGCGATGTCGCCATAAACCGTGCCGTAACCGGGAACCTCCACGGCAACTTCGGCCTCCTTGCGGTAGCTGGGGACGTTCGCGACTTCCACGGATCCATCCTTGTGCAGGGTGGCCACGACCACGCCGACCGGAGTGTCGATCCTGTGTGCGCCCGGGCCGATTTTTCCTAAATGTGCGAGCGTCACGGCGAGACCGATGGTGCCGTGGATGCACATGTTGAGCGTGGAGAGATTGTTGAAGAAAATCACGCCGCAGACGCAGTCCGGTTCGCTGGGTTCGCAGATCAGGGCGCCGACCATCGCATCGTGGCCGCGTGGCTCGTTGCAAACGGCGCTGCGCAGCCAGTCATGTTTTTCGCGCAAGCGTTTTGACTTTTCCGCCATCGTTCCGCTGCCAAGATCGGGTCCGCCGGAGACGACGACCCGGGTCGGCTCGCCCTCGGTGTGAGAATCGATAATTTGGAGTGAAGCTTGGCTCATGATTTGCATAGATCTTAGCATCAGGGTCTTGGCGAATGCTCCAGCGCGGGCTTCCGAATTCGTATAGTAAACACACACCGGAGAAATCAGCATGAGTAAAGCCGCATCACTTCGTAAATCTTTCTTTGAATCGCTCGATGGCATCCTGCCAGTGGACCGTCTTTTCGACGGCGTGCCGGACATCGTCTTTTTCGTCAAAGACGCGGACGGCCGCTACATGGCGGTGAACGACACGCTCGCCACGCGCTGCGGACTGCCGGACAAGGAAGCCGCGCTCGGCCTAACCGCCGAGGAGCTTTTTCCGCCGCCGTTCGGCAATGCGTTCGCGCTCCAGGACCGTGAGATCCTGCGCGGCGGAAATCCCATCAGCGACCACCTCGAACTCCATCTCTATCCCGGCGGCCGCAGCGGCTGGTGCCTCACCTTCAAGGAGCCGGTGATGGGGAAAAGCGGCCAGGTCGCCGGCATCTGCGGCATCTCTCGCGACCTCCACTCGCCGGGGGAGCAGGGTGAGGATTTCGCCGCTCTATCAGGCGCTGTCGACTACATCCACCGTCACTATGACGAGGCGCTGCGTCTGCCGGGTCTGGCGGAAATGGCGGGATTGTCCGTCTATCAGTTCGACCAGCGCATCCGCTCGCTGTTCCACGTCACGGCCGGCCAGTATCTGGTGAAGGTCCGCATCGACGCGGCGTGCAAACGGCTTTCCGGCAGCGACGAGCCGATCGCACAGATCGCCCTGTCCTGCGGCTATTCCGACCAGTCCGCGTTTTCCCGCCAGTTCAAACAGGCGGTCGGCATCAGCCCGCTGGCCTATCGGAAAAAGCTCGCGCGGGATTGATCGTTCCTTTCTAAAAGACCCGATGACATCCAGCTCCCCCCGCGAGGCGCAACCGCGCCGCTATGCCATTTTCATTTCCTATCGCCACGCGGACAACCTGGAGATGGGGCGCAAGTGGGCGACGTGGCTGCATGAGTCGGTGGAGAATTATGACATCCCCGCCGATCTGGCAGGAAAGGTCAACCAGCGCGGCGAGGCCGTGCCGTCCACGCTCTATCCGGTGTTCCGCGACGAGGAGGAACTGCCCGCCGACGCGGATCTATCCGTTAACATCCGGCGTGCCCTGGAGAACAGCAGCCTGCTCGTGGTGATCTGCTCGCCGCGGGCCGTGCAATCCCGGTTTGTCGCCGACGAGATCCGCCACTTCAAGGAGATAGGCAGGAGCGACCGCATCCTCGCGCTGATGATCGACGGCGAGCCGAACGCTTCCGACGATCCGGAAAAACTCGCCCGTCTCGGAGCCGCCGCCGAGTGCTTTCCGGAGCCGTTGAAATTCGGTGTGCCCGATGAATCCGGCCGCATCGATTGGTCTCAGCGCACCGAGCCCATCGCCGCGGACTGTCGTCCCGGTGGAAGACCCGAACAAGGATGGACCACCGCGGCGGCTTATGAGGAAGCGCTGGAAAAACAATCCGGCCTGACCCGCGTCCAACGGATCGATGCGGTCCGTGAATACGTCGAGCGGCTCGAACTCGCCAAACTCAAGGTCATCGCCGGAGCCATCGGCATGCCGTTGGGGGAGCTGACCCAGCGCGACAAGGTCCGCCAGTTGCGGAAAGCACAACAACGGGCACGCTTGCTAACAAGCCTCACCGCCGTCTTCGCGCTTCTTGCCGGATCGGCGGCCGTTCTCGGATGGATGGCGAACGAGCGCCGCAAGGAAGCGGACCTCCAGCGCCGCGACGCCAACACCCAGCGCCAGGCCGCGATCACCGCGCGCGGCGTGGCGGAAACGGAGAAGCGCCAGGCCGTCACCACGCTGGCCGCCTCGGATTTCCAAGAGGGGATCAACCGTCTTGCGAAATCGAACACCGCCCGCGGTGGTCTCGCCTATCTCGCCCGCTCCGCCAGATCCGGACACATGGGTGCCGCCACCCGCATCTGGACCTTGTTCCAACAGCGCTCCTTCTGGCTGCCACAGCCGGAGCCCGCGACCGCACTCGCTCCTAACAAACATCACCTTGAGCCACGGATGCCACAGCCGGTCTTCATCACCGTGGATCTCGACGGCGAAGCGGTGCAACCCACCTGGTATGGTGAAAGCGGCGACGGCATGCGCTGCGTGACCGTGGTCAGCACGGCCGAAGCGGGCGAGGGACCCATCACCTTCCGCTTCTGGGAAATTTCCGGAAAGCCTCTGGGGCCATGGCTCACGCTCGACTATCAGGGGGACAATTACCTCGGCGGGATCACCTCCGTGACGATCTCCGATGACGGGCGCTTTGCCGCGGTGGTCGCATCACCCTGGCGGGCTCCGCAATATGTCGAGGTTTGGGATGTGGAGAAAGGTGTCCGCATTGGTGAGCCGATCCCTGCGGATGGGAGCCACCCGAACTATCAGGGGGGAGCGTTCACGGATCTTTGGTTCATGCCGCGTGAGGAAGAGGCTCCCGGGCCATTGCTTGTCACCTTGTCCAACCGGGGAAATGCCTCCGTCACCCGCGTTGACGCCGATCCCGACAGTTCCAGCCTGTGGCCGGTCGTGACCAATTCGCATGACCAACCCGTGCTCTTCGCGGAAGTGGATCCGGTGAACAACCGGTTCGTCAGCACCGCGGCGGATCGCTCGATCCAGGTCAGCAGTCTTGAAGGCGGCGAGCCCTTGGGATGGCCGCTCGCGGCGGACGGCCAGGTCGCGGGAGTCCATGTGGATTCCGCGGACCGCATTTCCATCCTGTTGGATGGTGGCGAGACCTCGGCCTGGCGGCTGCTGCTTCCAACGAAAGCACCGGCCCCCACCCAGCCGGCTCTAACGACGAGCGATGCGAAAGGCCTGCACAAGGTCTGGCCGACCGGTGATGAGGAAGAGGTTCCCGCAGCGAAACCCCCGGTCATCGCGGATCAACGCGGAACCCGGCAACTGTTGATCAGCGGTGAAACCGAGCTGAAAATCATCAACACCGACAAGCCCGCCCAGGCGGAATGGAGCCGCCGTTTTTCCTCACCTGTCGTTCACGCCCGCTTCTCCGGCGAGGATGCGGTGATCGTCCAGACGGGATTTTTCTCCACGGAAGTTTGGAATGTCCGGAACGATGCGCTCCAACATCCCGTCATCGATGAAGCGGCGTTGTTCACTGCGGATACCCGGTCGGACACCGTTCTGCTCAGCTCGCTCTCAGAGAATGGCGCCCTCGCCCTTTCCCGCAGCTTTTTCTGGGATCCGCCGAATGTGGGAGCCTATTCCTTCACCGTTTGGGACGCCGCCACCGGCAAGCCGGTCTCCGACAGGATGCGGCGCATCGACGATGCGGCCTCCGATGAGACCTCGGAAAACCATGCCGAGTTCAGCACCGACGGACGTTATCTACTCTTCGGAAGGTCGGGAGAGAATGCCAAGCCGGAGATCACCAGCGGCCTTCAACTCCGACCGCCGGAACCCATTTCCCCCTTCATCGCCGATCTAGCCGAAGCGCTCGGTGGTCTCCGTTTGAAAGCGGATGGCAATCTGGAGCCGGTCATCGAGGATCCTTCGGCGGTATTGGGAAAAGTGCGGAGGCAACTTGAAGCCCGGTAAGCATCCATCTGGCCCAGATGCCTTTTAAGTGGCACGATTTTAGCCAAAATAGAAATTATACTGGCACTATTTGCTGAAGCGTGCCATAAAAAGGAGCGAAGTGGCGTGATTATGCGTAATCATGCCACCTTATTTTAAAAATCGTGCCACTTCAAATTCCAGATCAAGAGTTTCAAAACCTTCTCCGTATCATCGCGGGGCAGGCCTCCGGCGCGTCGGTGAAAGAACTCTTGGGAAATACCGAACTCGGATTTCCCAAACGAACCTTGCAGCGCAGGTTGGACCAATTGGTGTCGGAAAAACGGCTCGAACCCAAAGGGGAAGGACGCGCCAGACGTTATCTGGTGCCGGAGCAAAGTCATTTCCCGGTCGGTTTCATGGTCAGAGAAGATCCCGGGGTTTACAAAATCCAGCACGACTGGCTCTCGCCCGAAGCCATGGAAATTCGCGCCATCATCCAGCTTCCGCTCTCCCAGCGGACACCCGTGAACTATCAAGGGGCGTTTCTCGGGGCCTATCGTCCCAACAAGACCTTTTACCTGCCGGAAAGCTTGCGGAAGGAACTCGAGGAAATCGGCCAGGTGGGATTGGCCGCGCTTCCTGCAGGAACCTATTTCCGGCAGGTGATGGACCGCCTGCTCATCGATCTTTCGTGGAACTCCAGCCGGCTGGAAGGAAACACCTACTCGCTTTTGGAAACCCAGCGGCTGCTCGAACTTGGCGAGTATACCGAAGGGAAAGGTACGCAGGAAACGCAAATGATCCTCAACCATAAGGCGGCCATCGAGATGCTGGCCGATGATGCGGGGGAAATCGATTTCAACCGCTACACGATTTGCAATCTCCATGCGCTGCTCTCGGACAACCTTCTGTCCGATCCCGGGGCGTGCGGTCGTTTGCGCTCGCTGCGGGTTGGAATCAGCGGCACGACCTTTCATCCGTTAGGTTCGCCGCCGCAGATCGAGGAACGCTTCGGGGAAATCCTGGAAAAGGCTTCCGCAGTGCGGGATCCGTTCGAGCAGGCGTTCTTCGTCATGGTGCATCTGCCGTATCTGCAGCCGTTCGAAGACGTGAACAAACGCGTCTCGCGCCTCGCCGCCAACATCCCGCTCATCCGCCACAACCTGTGCCCGCTTTCATTTGTCGATGTGGAATCCCGGGAATACATCGGCGGTTTGCTAGGGGTTTATGAGCTGAATCGCGTGGAGTATCTGCGGGATGTTTTCGCACGGGCCTACCGGCGTTCCTGCGCCCGCTATTCCACCGTCCGACAAACACTGGGTGATCCGGACCAGTTCCGTCTGCGCCACCGTGCCGACCTCGCGAATTTCGTCAGGGAAGTCGTGCTCGGCGGCATGGACAAGCGTGTCGCCGCCCGATGGATCGCGAGCAACGCGGTCAAACTGATTCCGCAGGACGAGCGCGCCAAGTTCGTCGAGGTCGTGGAGACCGAGCTCGGCTGCCTGCACGGCGGAAACATCGCGCGCTATCGGCTGCGGCCTTCGGAATTCGAAGTGTGGAGCAAAGGCTGGAAATGAATCCGAACGGGTGAGGTTCTATCAGAATCTGCCGGGCGACATCGCTTCGATCGGCCGGAATGGGGAATCCCCCGCGAGAAGATCCGCCACGAGCCGGCCGCTGACCGGGCCGAGGCTGAGGCCCATCATCGCGTGGCCCGTTGCGGCTAACAAATTGGTCAGCCCCGGGACCCGGCCGAGATAGGGAACGCCATCCGGAGAAACCGGACGCAGCCCGGCCCAGGGTTTGATGCCTTCGAAATCCTTTTCGGAAAACCTGGGGAAATACGCGTTCACCGATTTCACGATGCCGCGCACACGGGCGGGGTTGATGGACAGATCGAGTCCGCCGACCTCCATCGTCCCGCCGAAGCGCAGGCTGCCGTCCATCGGGGTGATCGCGACTTTCGCCTCGGCGAAAATCGAGCAAAGTTGTGGCAGTTCAGGTGGTGATGGCAGGCTGAGTGAATAGCCCTTTCCTGCCTGAAGTGGCAATTTCAAGCCCACGGTTTTCAACAAATCCGCGCTCCACGAGCCGCCGGCGATGACGAATTTCTCCCCTTCGAAGCGCCTGCCATTTCCCGTGACGGCGACGACCTCGCCCGCACGAATCTTGACGTCGTCGATGATCACGCCGCTTTCGATGATCCCGCCGGCCGCCAGCACGCGCTTGCGGATCGAGGCCATGAAACGGCTCGGACTGAGATGGCAGTCCTCCGGAAAATAGACCGACCCGGTGACACTCATCGTGATCGCCGGATCCAGTGCTGCGGTGCCTTTGGCATCGAGGACTTCGGCTTTCAGTCCGAGTTCGTTCGCCTGCTTCGCGACGTGCGCCTCCTCATCGAGGCCCTTCTGTGATTTGCAGAGCATCAGCAAGCCGCGCTTCACCAGTCCGAAGTCCTCCTCCTCCGAAAGCTCGGCGAACAACCTGCGGCTTTCCAAATTCAAATCCCGCAGCAGCCCGCGCGACGCGGCGACGTGGCGCTCGGTCGAATGCCGGTAGAACAACCAGCCCCAGCGCATCAGATCCAGATTCACACGAGGCCGGACGTAGAACGGACTTTCCGGATTGAACATCCAGCGCAGGCCTTTGGCGATCATCCCCGGCGCGGCCAGCGGCGTGAAATGGCTGGGGACGATCATGCCGGCGTTCCCCATCGAGCAATTGTCGCCGCCCGCCGCCTCGCGCTCGATCACCGTCACTTGCAGACCGCGTTTCAGCGCATAGTAGGCCGAGCAAAGCCCGATGACTCCTCCACCCACGATGACCACACGATCCGATTGCATTCCCTTCAACCTATCCCACCCGTCTTGCCCGGGAAGCGAGAAATCCCTGCGGAAACCGCAACAATCCAGTCCGGCCCTTGTTAACCCCCCGATTGGGTAATTTTCACATTGTCTGCACGAACCCGCGTGCTCCCGACGTAAAACCGGGCTCCCATCCCTTGTTTGCGATCATTTTCCCACTAACTTTCCCCGATGCGCCCGTTCCATTCCCATTCATTGCTCCGGCGAACGCGGTTTTTCGCCCTGCTGACCTGCGCCGCCGTGCCTCACGCGGGTGGTGCGGAAACGGATTACGCGGCGGAGTATGAGAAGGAAATCCTGCCGATCCTGGAGCAGAATTGCTACAGCTGCCATGGCGATGGCGAGGACAAGGGAAAGGTAACCTTCGACACGTTCGGTTCCACCGGCGAGCTGATGAACCAGCCGGAGCTGTGGGTCCACGTGCTGAAAAACATCCGCAGCGGGATGATGCCGCCCGCGAAAGAGGACCGGATTCCCGCGGATGATTTCGCCAAGCTGGAGGACTGGATCAAACGCGGCGCGCTCAAGCTCGACCCGCAGCATCCCGATCCCGGCCGTGTCACCCTGCGCCGCCTGAACCGCGTGGAGTACCGCAACACGATCCGCGACCTGATGGGAATCGATTTCCGCACCGACGAGGAATTTCCCGCGGACGACACCGGCTACGGCTTCGACACCATCGGCGACGTGCTGACGACCTCGCCGCTGCTGTTGGAAAAATACATGCAGGCCGCGGAAGTCATCGTCGCGAGGGCGGTGCCGCTGGAAAGCCGTGTGATTCCCCAGCGTGAGATCGAAGCTCACTATTTCAACGGCCAGGGAGCGCGGGATGGGGGGTACGATGAACTCAACGTTTCGCTTTACGATTCCGCCGACATCACCGCGGTGGTGGACATTCCGAAGTCCGGAACCTATCAGGTGATCCTCAACGCCGGACCGCGATCCTCCTACGCTTATGATCCGGGTCTCGCGGACATCGAGTGGTTCGTCGATGGAAAAAGCGAGCTGCGGCATCAGCTCAAGTGGCAGGGCAAGAAGGCGGACTCCACGACCGAGGTGAAGTGGGAGGCGGGCAAGTATCCGCTCCGGTTCATCATGAAGCCGCTCGTCAGCATCGACAAGAAGCCGGCGGAAATTCCGAACGACGGTGGTCCGCCGGATGTCAGCCTGAGTTTCAAGGGCGTCACCCTGGTCGGTCCGATTGGCGAGAAGTCCAATCTCCGCCCGAAGAATTACACCCGTTTCTTCCATCGGGAAGAGGTGCCGGAGGACGAGGCCGGCCGACTGGACTACACCAAGGAAATCCTGCGCCGCTTCATCACCCGCGCGTTCCGCCGCCCTGCGGACGAGAGAACGGTGGACCGGCTTTCCGCGTTGGCAATGGAATCCACGGCGATGCCCGGTGCCAATTTCGAGCGCGGCATCGCCCGTGCGATCACGGCGGTTCTCGCCTCGCCTCGTTTCCTTTTCCGCATGGAGGAGACGCTTCCGGAAAACGACCCGAAGGCCCATCCGCTGCTCGACGAGTATGCGCTCGCATCCCGGCTTTCCTATTTCCTCTGGTCCACCATGCCGGACGAGACGCTCTATCAACTCGCGGAGCGCGGCGAGCTGCGGAAAAATCTATCCGCCCAGATCGACCGCATGCTCAAGGACGACCGCTCGGACGAGTTGGTCAAAAACTTCGCCGGCCAGTGGTTGCAGACGCGCGACGTCGAGAGCGTCAGCATCGACGCGCGGATCGTGATCGCGCGTGATTCGGGACAGGAAAAGGACATGCGCGAGCGTTTCCAGCTCCGCCAGCGGCTCAACCGCGAGATCGACGAGGCGGAGAAAGCCCACGACACCGCGAAGCTCGAAGTGCTGAAAAAGGAAATGGCAGATCTCCGCGCCAAGTTCGGCAACGGCGGCAAGCGGATCGAGTTCGGCGGCTCCCTGCGCACCGCGATGCGGCGCGAGGCGGAGATGATGTTCCGCCATCTCCTGCGGACGGACGGCAGCGTGTTGGACCTGATCGACAACGACTCCACCTTCCTCAATGAGGAACTGGCCAACCACTACGGAGTTCCCGGCGTCCAGGGCAAGGACATGCGTCTCGTGAAGCTCCCGCCCGACAGCCCGCGCGGAGGACTCATCACCATGGGCACCGTGCTTGCCGTCACCTCGAACCCGACGCGGACCTCGCCGGTGAAGCGCGGGCTCTTCATTCTCGACAACATCCTCGGCACCCCGCCGCCGCCGGCGCCTCCTAACATTCCTTCGTTGGAAGCTTCGGAAAAAAACGACAATGGCGACGACCGTACCCTGCGTGAGGCGCTGGCGCTGCACCGCGAACAGCCGCTCTGCTCGTCCTGCCACAACCGCATGGATCCGTTGGGACTGGCGTTGGAGAATTTCAATGCCATGGGTCTCTGGCGCGACAAGGAACGCGGCCAAGAGCTTGAATCTCCGGCTGGCAAGCTCATCACCGGTGAGAAATTCGCCGATGTGAAGGAGCTCAAGCGGCTGCTGGTCACCGCCCGCCGGACGGACTACTACCGTTGTCTGACAGAAAAACTGCTCACCTACGCCCTCGGCCGCGGCCCGCAACCCTGCGACATTCCCACGGTGGACGCGGTGGTCGAAAACCTCGAACAGAGCGATGGCAAGTTTTCCTCGGTGATCCTCGGCATCATCGAATCTCCCGCATTCCAACGACGCAAAAGCACCAACCTATGAAATCCGCATTCACCAACCGCCGCACCTTCCTGCGTGGAATGGGAGCCTGCCTCGCCTTGCCCGCTTTCGAAGCGCTTCTGCCCGGCCGCGCGTTCGCCGCCGCGGCGAACGCCTCGAAAATCGCCACCACCGCCACCGGCGCGCCGCTGCGCATGGCCTTCCTTTATTTTCCTAACGGAGCCATCCCGGACCAGTGGAATCCGGTCGGCAGCGGCAAGGATTTCAAGTTCGGAAACACGCTTTCTCCCCTCGAACCGCTGCGCCACCGCGTGCAGGTCGTCTCGGGCCTCGAGCACCTGAATGCGACCGCAGGAAACGACGGGGCGGGCGACCACGCCCGCGCGAACGGCACCTTTCTAACGGGTGTTCGCGTGAAGAAGACCGCGGGCAGCGACATTTACGCCGGCGTGTCCGTGGACCAGATCGCCGCGCAGCACATCGGCAGGCAGACCCGCTTCGCCTCGCTGGAACTTTCCACCGATCCGCACCGCAAGTCGGGCGGCTGCGACTCCGGCTACTCGTGCGCCTACGAGTCGAACCTCGCGTGGCGCACCGCCACCTCGCCGCTGTCGCCCGAGTCGAATCCACGGCTCGTCTTCGAGCGGTTGTTCGGTGCCGGCGCGCCCGGCCAGCGCGGCGGAAGCCTGGAGCAACGGCGCGCCCAGCAGCGCTCCATCCTCGACTTCGTGATGGAGGACGCGAAGTCGGTCCAGAAGGAACTCACCCACCGCGACAAGGCGAAGATGGACGAGTATCTAACCGGGCTGCGCGAGATCGAGGAGCGCATCGTGACCGCGGAAAGTTTCACCAACATCCCCGACCCCGCGATCCAGACGCCGGACGGCATTCCGGTGGCCTATGACGAATACATCCGCCTGATGTTCCAGATGATGGCGCTGGCCTTCGAGACCGACGCCACCCGCGTTTCCACGCTGCTGCTCGCCCATGACGGCAGCAACCGCGCCTTCCCGGAAATCGAGATCGCGGAAGGCCACCACGGGCTTTCCCACCACCGCAACGATCAGGAAATGATCCAGAAGGTGGCGCAGATCGACCGCTTCTACGCGGAGCGCCTCTCGGAATTCCTCATGATGCTCGAATCCAAACAGGATGCCGACGGCCACTCGATCCTTCACAATTCGATGATCGTCTACGGCTGCGGAAACTCCGATGGAAACCGCCACACCCACGAGAACCTTCCGGTCGTCCTCGCAGGAAACGGCGGCGGTGCCTTCAATCCCGGCCGTCACCTGGAAACCAAGGCGACCCCGATGTGCAATCTCTATCTGAACATGCTCGACCAGATGGGCGTGCCATCGCTCGACCGCTTCGGCGACAGCACCGGCCGCCTTTCCGATGTCTGATCCCTCACTCATGAAAACCCTGCTTCTCCTCGCTCTTTCCGCCTCCTTCTGCGCCGCGGAGGTTTCCGCTCCCATCCTGCTCTGGCCCGCCGGTGCTCCGGGCTCCGAGGGCAAGACCACGCCGGAGGTCGCCAAGACCTTTCCGAACGGGGACATCCGGCTTTATAACATCCATCAGCCGAGCATCACCCCGTATCTCCCGTCCAAGGAAAAGGCCACCGGTGCCGCCGTGGTCGTTGCTCCCGGCGGCGGTCATCGCGAACTCTGCATCACTGCGGAAGGCGTGAATGTCGGCGAATGGCTGGCCGACCACGGCATCGCCGCATTCGTCCTCAAGTACCGCCTGGCCAGCGAGCCCGGCTCGACCTACACGGTGGACGAGCACGCCGTCGGCGACATGCACCGCGCGATCCGGCTCGTCCGCAGCCGCGCCAGCGAGTGGAATGTGAACCCTGTGGCGGTCGGCGTGATGGGCTTCTCCGCCGGTGGCGAGGTCTGCTCCATCTCCAGCATGAATTTCGATCTTGGAAAACCGGACGCGGCCGATCCGCTCGACCGTCTGAGCGACAAGCCGGATTTCCAGGCGCTCATCTATCCGGGCCGCTCCGTCCGCATCGTGCCGACCAAGGAGTCGCCGCCCGCGTTCCTGGCAGCATCCGCCAACGACCGTCCCGATATTTCCGAAGGGCTGACGAAGGTCTATCTTGATTTCAAGAAGGCCGGCGCTCCGGTGGAGCTCCACCTCTACGCCGACAGCGGCCATGGCTTCGGCGTCCGCCCGAACGACAAGGGCCCGGCCAGCCGCTGGATCGACCGTTTCCAAGAATGGCTGGTGGACAGGAAATTCACCAACCGCTAGGGATTGCTTCCGGTTGAAACATCTCCTTTTCATCTGTTCGCAAAACAAGCTCCGCAGCCCGACGGCGGAGGCGGTGTTCGCCGGCATGCCCGGCATCGATGTCGATTCCGCGGGACTGAATAACGACGCCGTTGTCCCGCTTTCGCCCGAGCAGGTCGAATGGGCGGACCTGATTTTCGTGATGGAGAAGGAGCACCGAAACAAACTCCACCGGAAGTTCAAACGTCATTTGAATGGCCAGCGGGTCATCGTTTTGGGAATCCCGGATGAATACGAATATATGGACCTGGATTTGATACAACTGCTCAAGGTGAAGATGATGCAATTCCTTTGACTCAAAAATCAAGGGGCGGCGAACTCCGATTCGCCCAAGCCCATGACGTGCCAATGAGCTGAGGCAAACCGCGATCCATTGGCTTTCCATGGGCTCTGGCGATTCGGAGATCGCCACTCCTTGTTGGGAAGACCCCCAGCGTTTCGCAGTGGACCCGCCGCGACTCTGCGTTGAAGCTCCGCGCATGTTAAAAGGCTCCGGATGGACGAGGATCGCGGCGGCGGTGGCGAGTGGCTTGCTGGTGGCCGGGGCATTTCCACCGTTGGATTTCACCTGGCTGGTGTGGTTCGGAATGCTGCCGCTGCTGTGGGCGCTGTGGTCGGTGGAGGGAAAGCGTGCGGGTTGGAAAGGGTTCGGCATCGGATATCTGGCGGGGCTGGCGGCGTGTTTGATCCAGTTCAACTGGGTCGCCTCCGTTTCATGGCTCGGGGCGTTGGCGCTGCCGATGTATCTGGCGGTGTATTGGGGATTGTTCGGACTCTTCGCGGCGAAGATCGGGAATCCGTGGAAATCCGGAAAACCGGTGCGGATTCTGACGGTCGCGTTCTGCCACGGCGCGGTGTGGGCCGGGTGCGAACTCCTGCGCGGCTGGGTGATCACCGGCATCAGCTGGAACGTGCTCGGCACGGCGTTTCACGACATGCCACGGCTGGCGCAGGCGGCGGATTTGTTCGGCGTGGTCGGCTTGTCGATGGCGCTCGTGTTTTTCCAGGCGGTGGTCGTGCAGGCGGTTCGGTTGAGGAAATGTTATCCTCTGGGCATCGCGGGAGCGGTCATCGCCCTGATGGCGGTCTATGGCCACATCCGCATCCGGATGGAAAATGCCGCCGAATCCGTCCGCCTCAAGACCCTGCTCGTCCAGCTCAACATCCCGCAGGAAGCCGCCCGGATGTTATGGACCGACCTGGAAACCCACCAAGGCTACGAGGATGAAACACTCAAGGCCCTCGATGCCTTGAAATCCCCCGACGGCACCCTCTCCCCGCAATGGCCGGACTGGGTGATGTGGCCGGAGTGCGCGCTCACCGGTCGGATCCTGCGAACCGATGACGGCGCTTGGGGGACCTGGCAGATCAACCAGGACACCCTTTCCCAAGTTCGCGAGCCGGGCCCGTTCTCCCTGATTTACGGGGTGAACGAATTGGAGGCGGAAAAAAACGGCGACCAGTTGGTGATGAAGGAAAAGGGCAACGCCTACAATTCCATCGCCGTCATGTCGCCCGCCGACGAGCTGCAAACCTACCGCAAGCGGCACCTCGTCATCTTCGGCGAGACCATTCCGTTCGTGGATTCGATTCCGCTGCTGAAAAAAATCTACGAACAACAATCCGGCACGGAATACCACGGCTCCTTCACCGCAGGAGAATCGCTGGAACCTCTTCCCATCCCCGCCGGCGGCACCGTCATCGGCGCGATCCCCACCGTCTGCTTCGAGGACTCCGTGCCCCGGCTCACGCGGAAATTCGTCCGCCCCGGTCCGCAGGTCATCGTCAATGTCACCAACGACGGCTGGTTCAAGCAAAGCGCCGCCGCCGAGCAGCACTTCCAATACGCCCGCTTCCGCGCCATCGAGCTCCGGCGGCCGATGCTCCGCTGCGCCAACACGGGTGTCAGCGCCGCCATCAGCACCACCGGCTCCACCGCCCATCCCGACACCGGGAAATCCCAAATCCTCACCGATGCCGCCGGCAGCCATTTCACCCGCGGATCGCTGCTGACCGAACTGAAAGTTCCGCTGCATCCGGGCTTTTCGCTGTATGCGGTGATCGGTGATTGGGGGCTCATCGTGTTGGCCATGACGGGATTCGGAGTGGCATTATTTACGCGAAAACCGGAATCGGAAGCGGTTCGCGATTAGTTTCCGCCGCGTCTTTTTTCCTTGCCGACCCCGCCTCGTCTGCTTTGGTCCAAGGGAATTCGAAAATTTCCCACGACAGAATCCGGCGTCTCGGCACGCAATCCGCTGTGGGCAGCGAAACCCTTCCCTTGATTCAATCATGACTTTTCCCGACGCGCAGGACGCAAACCTCCCTTCCGATGACATCCTCATCGACCGCCGCCGCATGATGAGCGGCCTGGGTCTCGCCGGCCTCGGACTCCTCGCTTCCTCGGCTTCCGCCAGTGCGTTCACCGCCGGAGCGTCGCCGAAAGTGACCGTGTCCACCCAGACCCGCAGCACGCCGATCCCCGCGCCCAGCCAGCGGATCGACCTCACGGACCTCCCGACGGATTGGGCACGCCAGCAGGGTTCGTTTCTGCCGGAATACACCCGCTACCTCTGGAGTCTCAAACTGAAGAATATTTCTCCGGCACAGGTGATCGAAGCCCACGCCAAGAACAAGGGCACCATCTGGAACACCCTGCCGCCGAAAACGTGGTGGACCCGCATGGGCTACACGCTCCGGGTGGCCGACCGCATCGCCACCGAGATGAACGTGAATCAGGTGGAAGTCGTCTCCGCCTACCGTTGCCCGGCCTACAATGCCCATTGCGAAGGCGCGAAGTCCCGCTCGTGGCATCAGGCGAACGTGGCGGTGGATGTGAAATTCCCGGTTCGTGCGGCCCAGGTCACCGCCACCGCGCGGAACCTGCGCGACCGCGGCCTGTTCAAGGGCGGTGTCGGCGGTTACTGGAATTTCACGCACATCGACACCCGCGGCGAGAACATCAATTGGTGAGCCGCGGCTGAAATGCCGCCTTGCCGCAGGCGATGGCTGATTTAGTCTGCGCTCGGAATTCTCCGAACACACACTCATGAGCCTGCCTGCCAACCTCGTCACGATCCACCCGTATTTCAAAGTTCACCCGGGCAAGGAGGCCCTGGCGGACGCGGTGATGGAAAAATTTGTCGCCACCACCACCGGTGAGCCGGATTGCCTGTTTTACGAATTCACCGTTCTCGATGACGCGGTGTTCTGTCGCGAAGGCTACGTCGGTGCGGCCGGGGTGCTCCACCATTTGGAAAACATCGGCGCGGTCCTCGCGGAGATGCTGACCCTTTCGGACCTGACGCGCTTGGAATTCCATGGCCCGGCGGAGGAAATCGACAAGCTCCGGGAGCCGCTCGCACACCTGAATGCCGAGCTCTTCGTGCTGAAGCGCGGCATCGCGCGTTGATTTTTCAACGAGGGCCGCAAATTGATCCGCTCGGGCCGATGACAAATCGCCTTACTCCCTTCATCGTCTTCTCATGAGCCATGGCGGATTGCGATCCGCAGCGCATCGGGAAGACGCTTAATCCTGGTCCTTCGAGGAAATCTTCAGCGCGTTCTCGATGGCCTTCACCCGCTCCATGAGCTTCGGCAGTCGGCGGACATTGGCGCGGAGTTTCATTTCCTCACGGAAGGGCTTGGCCGGGCGGCCGGAATAGACCTGGCCGCCTTCGAGGCTGGTGGTTACTCCGGTGCGGCCCGTGAGGGTTGCCTTGTCGCCAATGACAACATGACCGACAGTCCCCACCTGACCGGCCATGGTGACGTAGTTACCAAGGCGGGTGCTGCCCGCAATACCACAAAGGGCGACGATGAGGCAGTGTTTGCCCATGACCACATTGTGGCCGACTTGGACGAGATTGTCGATTTTCGTGCCTTCTCCGATGAGCGTCTTGCCAAAGCGGGCACGGTCGATGCAGGTGTTGGCTCCGACTTCGACGTCGTCGCCGATTTCCACGATGCCGACCTGGTCGATCTTCGCGTGGCGACCTTCGGAAAACTCGTAGCCGTAGCCGTCGGAGCCGATCACGGCACCAGGTTGGAGGATGACCCGGTCGCCGAGGATGCAGCGCTCGCGGACGCTGGCATTCGCCATGATCCGGCAGTCCTTGCCGATGACGGCATCATCTGAAATCACACAATTCGGGCCGAGGTCCGAGCCGTCGCCCACCGTGGCTCCGGCCAAAACGACCGCTCCTGCCTGCACCCGGACTTTCGTCGGATCGAGCATGGCGCTGGGATCCACGAAGGCGCGGGGATGGATACCCGGAACAAATTTGCGCGTCGCGGCGGCGAAGTGGCGGACCACCACGGCGAAGGCGAGCGAGGGATTCTCAACGGCGATGAGCGCCGTTCCCTCCGGGCCATCCGTCACGCCGCGCGGGACGATGACGGCGGCGGCCTTGGTTTCGAGGAACTGACCGTGGTATTTCTCGTTGCCGAGGAAACTCACATCATGCGGGCTGGCGGCGTCGAGCGCGGCCATGCCGGTCAGAGACAGATCGAGCCCGCCCCGGACGATGTCACCATCGATCCATTGGGCGAGCTCGGAAAGCGTAAGGGCGAATGCCAATTCGGGAAGATTGCTGAATTACTTTTCGTCGCCGGCAGGAGCTGCGTCGGGAGTCGGGATTTCCGGAGCAGGATCACCCGCGGCAGGAAGGGATTCGGCAGGGGCGTCCTTGTTCAGGTCCTTGAGGAGGCCGGCGGTGATGTCGGTGGCGTCCTTGGTGTAGAGGAGGAAAGGAACCTGCGAGGTGCTGAGGCCGGACTTGTCGAAGACGTAGTCGTAGTTGTCGACCTTGGCCTTTTCCTCCACCAGCTTGCGGATTTCCTCAAGGATGCCCTTCATGCGCTGGACCATCTTCTCATTGAGAGCCTGGTTGCGGCGCTGGAGGAATTCGCGGCGCTCGCGGTCGAGGGCGATGCCTTCCTGCTGCTGCATCTGCCAGTCCTTGAAGAGCGTCTGCTTCTTGGAATCGTTGAGGGACGGATCTTCGAGCTGCTTGCGGAGCTTGCCGAGGTTTTCCTCCAGCTCGCGGATGCGGGCGAGGCGCTCGTTGTTGTCCTTCTGGATGCGGGCGCGCTCCACGTTGATCTGCTTCTGGGCCTCGTTCGTGCGGTAGTACTGCTTGAAAAGCTCCTGCATGTCGACGGTGGCGATGTTGAGCTTGCCTTCCTGGGCGACGGCCATGGTGGCGAGCGACGCCGCGAAAGCGAGGGTGAGAATACGACGAATGAGGGTCATCTGATAGATAAGTTGGGGTTCCGGAAACGGACTAGGTGGCAGAGCATGAACAAAAATCCCACCCCGTCAACGCTCATCCGGCACTCTCACAGCGGCGGTCGCGGACGGGTTTGTCCTGTTAATTTTCCTCGGAACGGGCCAAGCGGACGACCGCCTTGCCGTCTCCATCGAGGAAATGGAGGAATCCGTTTTCATCGAGTCTGAAGCGGGCGACCTTGGTGAGATTTTCGAGAAACAGCCGTTCCTGCTCCATCGCGGCCGGCGGGCCGGCCATGCGGGTGGATCTGGGCAGGCCGAATCCCAGAGTGTCGCCCTCGAGCGTGCAGGGACCGTTGAACCGGTTCACCCCACCGCTGCCGGAGACCTGTGTCGCGCTATCGAAACGGATGAACGGGCGGGTGTTTTCAACGACGCCCCTGCCTTCGATGTCCTCGACCCGCCATGAGCCGCCGACGATCGGGGTGGCCGCCACCGGTGCGGGCGCGGCTTCCTTCGCGGTCCCGGAAGTGTTTTTCGGGGCGGGGTTGCAGGCGGCGAGCGCCGCGAGGCAGAAGGGCAGGGTGACGAGGCGGGTTTTCATACGACCGATGTTGTGTCATTTGTCCGCCGGAAGAAACTCGAAGGAGGCGGTTGCCACGAATTTGTCCGCTGCATTTCCCGAGTGAATCGTGCCGTCGCTTACCGTGAGTTTTCGCACGGGCCGGCCTTCGGAAAAGTCGATCTCCGCGACGTTCACCCAGAACAAGCTCGGGCTGCGGACGGACTCGAAATAGTAGCGCTTGTTCTTGTGATCGGAAACGGTGCGCCAGAGGGTGGATGAGATGTTCGGCTGGCCGGGTGTGGTGATCCCCAACGGCACTGAGACATTGCGGATGACGCCGAAGCAGCTTGCGATCGCATCCCCGATCTCCGCCGTCTGTGGAATGGCGTTGATGTAAAACGACGCCCGTGCGAATCGGTCCGCGGCACGGTTGGTGCCCGGCAGCATGGTCGTGCCGCCGATTTGTTTCCAGTAGGCGTTGAGTGCGAGCTGCTGGTCGTAGATCGGCGAGTTCGTCATCACCTGGAATTCGCGGCCGTGGTGGATGACGAGCTTTCCGTCGACATATTCGAAGATCGCGGAATCTCCGGACGGATCGGAAAGGGCGAGGTGGACGCTGCCTTCGTGCCCATCCGGTGTTTTGACGGTGGCCACGTAGATCGGTTCTTTTTCCAAATCCGCCACGGCTTCGGCCACGGTGGCATAGTGATCGAGCACATACTGCGCCCAGGCGGAGATGCAGACGGGCTGGCGTTTGTCGTCGGCCGCGGGTGCCGGATATCTTGCCTCGGCCAGATAGAGCAGGTTGGCGACAAGGCCCTTCTCGTTCATGCCGTCGGCGGTCGCGGCGTCGAAGGCGGAGGAAATGATGCTGCCATACTTCGAGGTCCAGGTGGCCGAGTTTGGTCCTGCGGCACCGTCGCGTTTGATGCCGCGGGGGAATTCCCAGAGGTTCGAGCCGAGGTCGGACGCCCAATCCATGCTGCGGACGGTGATGATGGTGTCCTCCGGTCCGAGATAGACGGCGCGGGAACAGGCATGAGAAAGGGAGGCGGTCAGGCACAGGGCGAGACCTGACAGGACGATGGAGGCGGTGGTGTTCATGGGTCGGTGGCGGATTTTTCCAACAGATGAATCACTGGCCTAGATCGTGCATTTTGCCAACACCGAATTTGAGGGGCTGCCCCTCGTCTCTATCCGCTCATTAACACAATATTTCCCGGGTTGACTGCTAGAGGTTCCGGGTCTTTGGTCCGGTTTATGAAATTTTGGCATGTTCTGGTCCTCAGCTCGTTCCTGATCAACGGCCTCCAAGGGGCGATGGTGGAAAAAGCCGTCAGCTACAAGCAGGGTGACACCGAGCTGGAAGGTTATCATGTTTATGCGGAAACCGATTCCCTCAAGGGGAAGCGCCCGGCGATCCTGGTGATCCACCAGTGGACCGGCCTCACCGAATACGAAAAGCGCCGCTGCCGCATGCTGGCGGATCAGGGCTACAATGTGTTCGCCGCCGACATCTACGGCAAGGGCATCCGTCCGCAGCCGCCGGAAGCGGGGAAAGAGGCGGGGAAATACAAGGCCGACCGCACCCTGTTCCGCGCCCGCATCATGGCGGCCCTGGACCTGCTGAAGGCGGACGAGCATACCGATGCGAGCAAGATCGCCGCCATCGGCTACTGTTTCGGCGGCACCGGAGTGCTGGAGCTGGCGCGTTCCGGAGCCGGGGTGGCGGGCGTCGTGTCATTCCACGGCAGCCTCGGGGCGGCACCCGGCATGGCGGCGGAAGCCGGAAAAATCCCGGCGAAGGTGCTGGTGCTTCATGGGGCGGACGATCCTTTTTCCCCGCTGGAGGAGGTGGTCGCCTTGGAAAAGGAACTGGCGGCTGCCAAGGCGGACTCGCAGGTCATACTCTACAGCGGTGCGGTCCACAGTTTCACCCAGAAGGAAGCGGGTGACGACAACAGCAAGGGCGCGGCCTACAACGAAACGGCCGACCGCCGTTCGTGGGCGGCGATGGAGGCGTTCTTCGCCGAGATTTTCAAATAACGCAGGATCGCATGGGGCCCGAGACGAGTGAGGCATTCGATTTGCCGGGTTTCCTGACCGCTTTCCGGGCGGCTGCGGAACTGTCGGGATTTGTCCCGACCGTCCTCGCGGAGCTGGCGGCCGGTCCGTTGATCGCTTGGGAGCGCCCGGGAAACGGCCCCCGCGTCTATCTATCCGCCGGCATCCACGGCGACGAACCATCCGGACCGCTCGCCCTGCTGGAGCTGCTGCGCGGCGGATTTTTCACCTCCGATTTCCACTGGTCGCTGTGCCCGGCGCTCAATCCCTCCGGCCTGGTCGCCGCCACCCGCGAGAACGACGGCGGGATGGATCTGAACCGCGACTACTGGCTGCGCGGGACCGCGGAAGTCATCGCCCACGCGCTGTGGCTCGATGGTCTGGGCACCCCGGATCTCTTCATCTCCCTGCATGAGGATTGGGAAACGACGGGATTTTATTTCTACGAGATCAACCTCCGGGAAGACCAGCCGGAGCGCGCCCACCGCATTCTGGAATCGGTGGGCCCCTGGTTCCAGCCGGAGCAGGGACCGGAGATCGACGGCCACGAAGTGCGTGAAAACGGCTGGATCTATCATGCCGCGGAGCCGGATCTGCCGGAAGGCTGGCCGGAAGCGATCTATCTGGCGAAAAAAGGCTGCCCGGTCTCCTTCACCTTCGAGACGCCCAGCCACGCGCCGCTCTATCAACGGGTCGCCGCCCATGCCGTGGCCGTCCGCGCCGCCTGCTCGGAATTAGCGGGTGAGCTCGGCTAGAGCCGCCTCCAGCGTGGGGAAGCGGAATTCAAATCCATCCGCCTGCAGCGCCGCGGGCAACGCCCGTTGGCCGGCGAGGAGCGCGCCGCCGAATTCGCCCAGCACCAGCTTCAGCGCGAAGGCGGGCGCGGGAAAAACCGCCGGCCGGTGCAGCACCTTCGCCAGCGCGCGGGTGAGGTCGATGTTCCGTTCCGGCGCGGGCGCGGTGCCGTTGACCGCCCCGGCGAGCGTTTCCGAAACCACCGCATGGACGATCGCCGCGCGCAGATCCGCGAGGTGGATCCATGGCATCCATTGGTTTCCGGAGCCCAGCCGCCCGCCGATGCCGAGCTTGATCACGAACCGCAGCTTTTCAAATGCGGAGCCGCCCCTGCCCAGCACGATGCCGATCCGCAGCCGCACCACCCGGATCCCGAGCGACTCGGCGTCCCGCGCCGCATCTTCCCAATCGGTGCAGAGATCCGCCAGATACCCGCGTCCCGGGCGGGCGGTCTCGGTGAGCGTCTCATCGCCCCGGTCGCCGTAGATGCCGACGGCGGACGCGTTGACCAGCACCCGGGGGCGTTCGGTTTCTGGGAGCTTGGCGATGGCTTCGACGACGCGCGTGGTCAGCCCCACCCGGCTCTCGTGAAATTTCCGCCGCGAGCGTTCATTCCACCGTTGGTCGATGGGTTCGCCGGACAAGTTGATCACCGCGCGGTGGCCGGAGAAATCGAGGGTCTCGGGCGATTGCCAGCGATCCACGCCGGCGACCGTGCCGTTTCCCGCCCGGCTGACGCCGGTGGTGGCCATGCCTTTTTCCGCGAGAAGCGCCGGCAGGCCGCGCCCGACGAAGCCGGTCACTCCGACGATGGCGACGCGATCCGTCATGTGCATGAGGCAAGATGAACCCGGAAATCCGCCCGGCAATGCTCATTTTAACCCGTTCTCCATGAGGCTTTCGCCCTTTACTTCACCGCCCGGCGGTTCTCTTATCACGGCGATGCTGAAACTTGGTGCATGGATCATTTCCCCGCTGCTTTTCCTGCCGCTCGCCGCCCAGGAGGTTCTTCCTGAGGAAGCGCCGGCGTCCCCGCCGGTGGATCTGATCACGCCGGTTCCGCCGCCGGAGATCCCCTTCGGCTCACCCGCCGCCGAAGCTCCGGCGATGCCGAAAAATCTGAACGTCAGCAACTACGGCGGCGGCACCATCGAATACACCAAGGACGTTGGCATCCGCTTCGCCGGCCCGGGGGTGAAGGTCACCGGCGACAACGGCCTGGAAGTTTTCTCCGACCGCGCGACGGTGGATTTCAAGGCGCAGAGCGTGACGCTCGAAGGCAACGTCAGCGTCTATCAGGGTAACGTCCTCCAGCGCGGCGACCGGGCGGTGTATTATTACGAACGGAAATTCCTCGATGCCGGCGGCCTGCGCGCGTCGCTCGACCCGATCCTGCTGGAAGCCGGGAAATTCACCGTCGAGGACCGCGGTGGGAAAAAAGTCTACGTCGGCGAGGACGCGGGCATCACCACCCACGACGTGCAGGATCCGAACTTCTGGGTGCGGGCGAAGAAGACCACCATCTTCCCCGGCGACAAGATCGTCTTCGACGACCTCAAGCTCTACGCCGGAGACACGCCGGTGTTCTGGCTGCCCTACCTCAGCCAGCCGCTGGATGCGGAGCTCGGCTACCACTTCATCCCCGGCTCGCGCTCGAACTGGGGCGTCTATCTGCTCAACAGCTACGGCATCATGCTCGGCGGCGACTACAACGAGAAGACCGGCGAAACCGAAAACGCCTGGCTGCTCTCCAAGTGGCACTTCGACATGATGTCGCGCCGCGGCGTCGGCACCGGCGTGGATTTCTCCGACACCCGCATCGAGAACAACGAGGAAATCAGCGGACTCAGCTTCTACTACCTCAACGACCTCGCGCCGCAGACGAACCGCACCGGCATCCCCCGCGGATTCGTCAACGAGGACCGCTACAAGCTGGAGTTCAGGCATCGCGTGGAAATGGATCTCCCGGACGACGCGGACTGGCGCATCGACGCGAATCTCAACCTGCTGAGCGACGAACATTACCTCGAGGACTTCGAGCCGCAGACCTACCGCACCAATCCCGCGCCCGACAACACGCTCGGCATCTATCGCACCGACGAGAGCTCGCTGCTCTCGCTCTACGGCCGCTTCCGCATCAATGATTTCTATCGGGCGGACACCCGTCTGCCGGAGATCGCCTACGACCGCGCGCGCGCCCCGCTCTTCGGCCTGCCCGTCCTCCATGAGGGAAACACCTCCTTCGGCATCATCGGTGAGAAGGCCGCCGACCCCGTCCGCGACAATGTGCTGGAGCCGCTCATGGGGCTCTCCGCCGGCGATCCGCAGGCCAAGTCGCTGCTGAACCAGCTCAGCGGCTTCGACCGCGAGCTCGCGGAAAGGATCCTCGCCCTGCCGCTCGGCGACCCGCGGCGCGAGGCCATCCGCACGCAGCTTATCGACTCCAGCTACGCCCGCTTCAACACCTATCAGGAACTGTCCATGCCGATGACCGTCGGCGGATTCCTGAACATCACCCCGGAGGCCGGCCTCGGCTACACCCAGTACGGCGCGGTGGACGGTCCGGTGGACAGCTCCAGCAAGACCTACCTGCACGCCGGCGCGGAAACGTCCGTGAAATTCTCCAAGGATCTCGGCGCCGTCCGCGACTCGCGCTGGGGGATCGATGGCTTCAAGCACATCCTCCAGCCCTACGCCCACTGGTCCGTCGTCTCCACCGACGACTTCGACATCGAAGACCCGCAGGTGGACCGCCTCACGCCGACCACCCGCCCGCGGCCGCTCGACCCCACCCGTTTCACCGCGGTGGACGAGCTGCAGAGCTGGAATGTCATGCGCTTCGGCACCCGCAACCGCCTCCTCACCAAGCGCGACCAGCAGAGCTTCGAGTGGCTCTATCTGGACACCTACATCGACGCCTTCATCCAGGACCCCGAGGGCCGGAGAAATTACTCGAACCTCTACAACGACGTCCGCTGGAATCCGCTGCCGTGGATGGGCGTGGAGCTTGAGACCCAGTTCCCCGTCGTCAGCAACGGCTCCGGCTTCAACGAGTTCAGCAGCCGCCTGCGCTTCATGCCCACCCAGGCTTTTGAATTCTCCTTCGGCTACCGCATTCTCAACGGCCACCCGGTGCTGGTGGATTCCAACCGCTTCGACGTCCAGACCTACACCCGCCTCAGCGAGGACTGGGGCGTCGGCACCCGCCACATCCTGGAGCTCGACGACAGCACGCTCGAACTCGAGCAATACACCCTCCACCGCGACCTTGGAAACTGGGTCGCCGGCGTCGGCCTCACCCACCGCGACAACCGCCTGGAGGAGGAATACGGCGTCATTTTCAGCCTCACCCTCAAGGATTTCCCGGCGGTCTCCTTGCCTTTCCAGATCGATGCGGAATAGTGGCGCGGACATGACCATCTCCTCGGACACACTTCTCGCCTCCCTGCGCTGGCGCTACGCCACCAAACGCTTCGACCCCACCCGCAAGATCCCCGCCGCCACCTGGGACGCCATCGAGGAATCGCTCGTCCTCACGCCCTCCTCCTTCGGCCTCCAGCCGTGGCAGTTCCTCGTCATCCAGGACCCCGGCGTGCGCGCGAATCTCCTCGCCGAGTCGTGGAAACAATCCCAGGTCACCGAGGCGTCCCATTTCGTCGTCCTCACCGCCCGCACGGATCTGGAACCCGCCGATATCGACGAGTGGATGGTCCGCATGACCGAGGTCCAGGGCAGCACGCTGGAAGCCGTCGCCCCGCTCAAGGGCATGATCCAGGGATTCGCCCAGGCCATGAGCCACGAGGCCCGTCACGCGTGGAACATCCGCCAGGCCTACATCGCCCTCGGCCAGCTCATGGGCTCCGCCGCCCTGCTAGGCATCGACACCTGCCCCATGGAGGGCATCAGCGCCGCCGGCTACGACCACCTCCTCGGCCTCGAAGGCACCGGCTACGCCACCGTCGTCGCCTGCGCCCTCGGCTACCGCTCCGAGGAGGACAAATACGCCACCGTTCCCAAGGCCCGCTTCGACCGCTCGCGCGTCATCCGCCACTTCTGAGCAAGGCGCTCCGGATCGGGCGGCGGTTTGACGATGCTTTCCCGCCCGATGACGACCTTTCCGAGGCAAACGTCGGAGTCCGGAAGATAATCGATTACCTTCAAAAGGTGAACGTCCACCTTCCGGACTCCGTCATTCATCTTCAAAAGGTAATCGTTTACCTTCAGAAGGTCATCGTTTGCCTTCGGAAGGCAAACGTTTGCCTCCGGAAGGTGATCGACGACCGAAAAAAGGCCGACGTTTCCCGTTTTTCGGTCGACGTCGACCTTCCGAAGGTCAATGGGTTTGAATGAAGCTTCTGGAAATCAAGGGTTTGTGATAATTTTCGATTTCCGTGCAAGCCTTCAAGCGGCGGGAGGGGCGACGGCGGCCCGGCGGGTGCGCGGGAAGAAGCGGCTCAGGTTTTCCAGCAGCGTGTTCGCATCGGCCACGCCGCGTTTGGCGGCCTGCCGGACGCTGCTGTAGAAGGACAGGTAGCCCATCAGCACATCGCTCCCGGTCACGTGGGCGGTGTCTTCCAGCGAGTCGCACACCTCGCGCGAGCGCTGGAGGATCTCCAGCAGGTCGCCGCGCAGCTTGCGGTCCCGCGCCAGCTCGGCGGTGTCGACGTAGGACGGCACCAGTTCCGGGTGCGCGCCCATTTCGGTGTGGAACGCCTCGTCCATCGCCCCGCGCTCGGTGCTGATGGTCAGGATGCCCTGTTTCTCGATGCCCAACCACCGGATGGCGGGTCGGCCGGGGATGGCGCATGAGGTGGGGATGACGCGGGCGGTGCGCCGGCTCCGGGAAGACCGGAAGAAGGCAGAGCGGCTGAATGGGCTTGAGAAGAAGATGGAGGACTGTTGCACTCCAAGGGTGGAGGCGATGCGGGGAGCCCTCAAACCGGAAAATCGTGGCAAGCCGCTCCGGATCCGGCAGTGAATGTCTGTTATTCGGGACTGACCCCGAAGCATGGACTTCGCCGGGCGGAATCGTGTATCTGGCGGAAAGCGCGGAAGGTCATTGGATTATGCATGTTCTAGCGCACACGGTCCCCGGATATAATGGCAAGACATTGCATTCGGTTTTTAGCGTTGCTCGTCATCAATTATTTGGATTGCTCGACGAGGCATGGTTGGGGAAGGTTGGTCCGGGGACATTGCAGGCAAACGGAAATCGGTATTGGATCGTAGATATGGGCAGGCAAGTGGGAACCAGCGGCCAAACAAGTATAAAAATCATCGTCGAAGATGGAACTTCCTCAATCATCACAGCATTTCCCCAATGACAATACTCTGTCCATTTTGTGAGCAAGACATGGTTTGGGAGGTCAAACTGAATTCTGAGCCTCCTAGACGTTTCAAGATGTGTTTTGAATGTGATTCCGTGTGGACAGCTGACCAAAGCGTTTCCGACCAATACGGATCTCGATTTGATACACTAATGAAAATGTGGGGGCTCCGCCCTGACTGGAATGCAATTGAGCGAATAAAGATGGTGGAGAAGCCAGACTGATATTCGCACGGGGAGCATTTTGTGAATGGGCAACGAATGATCCGAATTACTCTCCGGGGTCAGTCCCGAATAACAGACATTGAAGGTGATTGCCGGGATAGGTGAGGCTAGTGCATGGCGAGACCTTTCCGAGGCAAGACTTCTGGTGCGGTTTCGGGAAGACCGAAAGCAGGTCAGTTGTTTGAATGCGCTTGAGAAGAAGACGGTGGTTTGATGGACTCCCCGGATGAAGGCGATGCGGGCAGACCCTTCGATGGGAGAATCTCGGCAGGCGGATCCGGGTTTGGCGGCGAATGTCTGTTATTCGGGACTGACCCCTAAGCATTTTCATGTTGATTTACTTATTCAAGAATTTGAACTGGCCCCATGACCCCCTTTCCAGACCGAATTTATTTTTCTGTAAGCTTTCCCTTTATCCCTGATCCTCTCGGTGATGCTTGGGATATGATCGCTCAGTTCTTGAGAGGAATGGGATGCCTACCCAAACAATTTGAAGTAAGCCAGATCGCTGGTCATCAAGAGATCGATCAGTCTCCGCTTTATCTCAAGCTATCGTCAGAGCAAATCGGAAAATTGATAAGGGACCGAAATTTAAGCGCTTTCCAAGTAAATACAGGCCACTCATCTAGAAGTGTAGACTTCACTTTGTATAATTCTATCCAACTCGGCCAACTAGCGTTGCTGACTTGTCGCGTCGAGAAAGAGGCTAAAGCTCCGGATGATTGGAAGGTATTAATTGAAAAACTGATTGGCCGATTTCCCGCGATCGGAGCATGGCAATGGAAGCATCGTTATCTATGTTGGCAACGGCTTAATCGTATCGATTCGGGCTACGAGGACCGGTGGGGCCCACTTCCACCCGGTTATAGAACCTGGAGAGAGCCTTTTCCTGGGCCGATATCTCAGCCAGACCAAGTGTTTGTCGATATCTCGATGAATCCAGGGCGTCCTAAAAATTTGGCTGGAGGGGTCCATTTTTGCGCCACCGCCGAAATGTGGCTTGGCCCGCACTTCTGGCAATATGCGAGATGCACCAAGGAAGAAGCTCTTGCCGCAGACTTTTTTATCGAGAAAGTGGACACGCCGGATTATCTCTATCTCAAATGCTGGCCTACCGCGTTCACCCGCCCCGATGGCGAGCAGGGCCGCATGCAACAGAAGCTCTGGAAGCTCTTCTTCCACGAGGACTGTGAATGGCCACCCGGTTCCGGCACCATCTGTGACGAGCCGATATATGGTCCTCCGGAGCTGATGCCCACGGAGCGGACTTGAGGCCGCGCGGCTCAGAACGGCTTCTCCGCCGGCGGTTTGATGCCGAGCATCTTCCAGACATCCTGCATCAGGCGCAGGGCGATTTTCCCGGAAATATCGGTTTCCTTCCTGGGTCCACGGACGCCGATGTTGATCGACGGCACCCGGCCCATGGGCGAGTCGGCCGTGCCGAGATCCACGAAAAGCCGTTTGCGGATTTCCGCGGCGGCTTCCTCGGGGGAGGCGAGGTTCCATCGTTTGGCAAGGTCCAGCTCCTTGCTGAGGGGGATGAGAATCTCGGGCTTCTGGAGTTTTTCCTTCAGCTCCTTGGCGATTTCCGCGCGCTTCTCATCGGAGACTTCGCTGTTGATGGGGAGGGGGACCCAGATCGGCGCCGGGCGGTTTTGTTTGTAGGTCCAGTAGGCGAAACCGCCGCCGCCGATCGCCAGCATCACCGCCACCACACCCACTACGATCCATCGTTGCATCACCGGCGGTTATAGGCCATCCATCCCCCCATCCAAGCCAGAACTTCATGGAATATCCCGCCACCGCCGCCACCGTCGAGACATTGCCTAACGGCCTCACCCTGATTCTCGATCCCGATCCGACGGCGCCGGTCGTCAGCGCGCAGATCTGGGTGGCCACCGGCAGCATGCACGAGGACGCGCATCTCGGCGCCGGCATCTCCCATTTCCTGGAGCACATGGTCTTCAAGGGCACGCGGGACTACGATGCGGACACTCTCGCCGACACCGTCCAGGCGGCGGGCGGGCACTGGAATGCGTACACCACCTTCGACCGCACCGTTTACTACATCGACGGACCATCGGACTCGCTGCCGGTTTTCGCGAAGACCCTGACGAACCTGGTGTTCTTCCCGAACCTGCCGGAGTCGGAGTTTGAAAAGGAGAAGGAAGTGATCCGCCGGGAGATCGACATGGGGCTCGACGATCCGGACAACGCGGCCTCGCGGCTGTTGTTTTCCACCGTTTTCACGCTCGATCCGCGGCGTCATCCGGTGATCGGGCACCGTCATTTGTTCGATGCGATCCGCCACCAGGATCTGACGAACTACCACCGCGACCGCTACACGCCGGACCGCTGCTTCGCGGTGATTTCCGGGGATATCGATCCGCAGGATGCGCGCACCATGATCGAGGGGCTCACCGCCGGCTGCCGTCCCGGTTGCGGGCGCGAACCGCTGGTCAGCATCGATCCGCCGCAGCTCGGGCCGCGCCGCGCGCGCGACACCTTCGCCATTCCCACCAGCCGGATTTCGCTGGCGTGGAAGACTCCGGCGCTGGATCACCCGGACGCGCCCGCCTTCGACGTGCTGGCCGGCATCCTCGGCCGCGGCCGTGCCTCGCGGCTTCACCGCAGCCTGCGCGAGGAGCAGGAGCTGGCGCTGGAAATTTCCGCCTTTTCCTGGACCGGCCCCGGCCGCGAAGGGTTGCTGGCCGTCTCCGCCGATGCGGAGATCCCGAAACGCGATGCGCTGATCGAAGCCGTCCTGAAGGAAGTGGCCGCCGTGGCTGCGAGCGCGCTCGACGACGACCTCGCGAAGGCGAAGCGCCAGATCGCCGCCGGCCAGTTCCGCAGCCTGACCACGGCATCGGGCCGCGCGTCGGATCTGGCGTCCAACTGGCATGAAGCGCGCGACCTCGATTTCACCCGCCGTTACCTCGCCGCGATCCAGGCCGTCACCCCGGCGGACATCCGCCGCGTGGCCGCGACTCTGACGGACGAGCGGCTCAGCCTCACCATCCTCGATCCGCTGGAAGCGCCCGCTCCGGCCCGCACCGCGAAGACGGCGAGATCGCGCGAGGAAATCCAGGTGCACACGCTGCCCAACGGACTGACGCTCGCGCTCATTCCCGACCACCGCGTGCCGCTCGTCCACCTGCAGGCCGCCGTCCGTGGCGGGCTGCCATCGGAAACGCCGGACACCAACGGGCTGAACCAGCTGCTCGCGTCCACGCTTTCCAAAGGCACCCTCACCCGCAGCGCGCAGGAAATCGCCGTCACGCTGGAGTCGTTAGGCGCGTCCATCGGCGCGAACACCGGCAACAACGCCCTGCTCGTCCAGGCCGCCGGACTCGCGCCGGATTTCGACACCATCGCCGACGTTTTCGCCGAAGTCATCCTGTCGCCCTCGCTTCCGGGCGATGCGATCGGCCGGGAAAAGGCCAGCCAGCTCGCCAGCCTGGAAGAGGCCCTGCAGGATCCGCTGCACACCGGTTTCAGCGCCCTGCGCGCCGCCGTCTTCAGCGGCCACGGCTACGGCCTCGACGCGCTCGGCTCCTTGGAAAGCCTCGCCGGGCTGGATCGCCCCGCCCTCGCCGCCCACCACTCGCGCCTGTTCAACACGTCAAACATCACGCTCGCCATCTCCGGCGACTTCGACCCGGCGGCGACGCTCGAACTTCTGTCCGAAAAATTCGGCGGTCTTCCGCGTGGCGAAGCGTGGAGCGCCCCCGCCAGCCGGCTCGCGTCCGGAGAGAACCTGACCCGGCATCTGCCGAAAAAGCAGGCGGTGATCACCATCGGTTTCCCCGGCACCACCGTCAGCGGAAACGACCGTCACGCGCTGGCGATGATCCAGGAATACTCCTCCGACATGGCCGGCCCGTTGTTCACCCGCATCCGCGAGGAACTCGGCCTCGCCTATCAGGTCGGAGCCACGCAGTTCCTCGGCTATGACACCGGGCTGTTTACGTTCTACGTCGCCACCTCTCCGGACCAGGCGGAACTCGCCTGCCGCGAGCTGCTGGCGGAGATCGCGAAGATCGCCGCCCACGGCATCCCGGATGAGGCGTTCGACCGCGTCCGCTCGACCGTTCTCAGCGGTCTCGCGATCCAACAGCAGTCCCCGTCGTCCGTCGCCCGCCACGTCGCGCTGGATCTGCTCTTCGGCCATCCCGCGGACCAGCACCGGCTTCTTCCCGCCGCTTACGGCGCGCTGACTCCGGAACAGGTGCGTGAAACCGCGGCGCGCGTGTTTTCCATCACTCCCACGGTGATCACGGTTCTGCCGGAGCTCGAAGGGTGATCCCGGCTTCATTTGTTCTAACGATTGTCTTGCCGTCCCGCGGGATTTCGTCTCGGATGTGGGAATGAAGCGGAAATGGCTTATGGCAATCGTGGCAATGGCGGTGATCTCGATCGGTTCGTGTGACCGGGCGGAGAAGCGGACGGCTCCCGGTTCATCGGAATCCGCAGAAAAGAACCCGGAGCTGGCAGGTCAGATGGCCGTTTCTCCGGGCGATGCTCCCGAGGTGAAGGAGGAGGAGAACCCACGGACACGGCCGTCACAACCGCCGGTGGAGCGGGAGTATGCGAAGCCCAAGCCGCCGGAAATCCCCATGGCCGTGGCGGTCGAAGGACGGCCTGGCTACGTGACCAGCCCCTTCAATGCGAAGGTGATCGATGTGCGGGACATCCCGCCGGGAACGCTGGTGGCGGATCCGACATTTCCCACGGAAGAGAAAAAGTTTTTCCGGGTGCCGCCGGCTGGAAACTAACGGCGTTTTTTCGGATCGGCCCAGGCGAGGAATCCTTCCTCATCGAGTGAGGTTCCGAGCGGGAGCTCGATTCCTTCCTCAGGAGCCGCGGGACCGTGGGCCCGGAGATGGCCGTCCGTGGCGGGAAGCAGGAACCAGCCGGGCAACAGCTTGCCCCAGGTGCCGGGCTTGCGGCCGGTTTGTGCCTCGCTGCTGGCCGATGGCCGCGGCGGATCGGGCATCGACATCGCGATCACCGTCCCATGGATGGCCAGGCAGGGACAGTGGAGCAGGCCCGCGCGGTAGACCGGCTCCAGGGCGTTCGGGCCGAAGTCGTAGAACTCGATCGGCCGGGTGATCTGGGTGATCCCCAACATTTTCCGCAGGTGGTCGCCACCGACCCACGAGGCGGTCTGGTTTCCATCCACGAAGTCGCGGTGACGCACCTCGGCATCGAACAGTTCGGGGAAGGTGAGCAGGACGCCGGACAGGTCCTCCAGCGCGGGATCGTCGTGCAGGACGAAGAAGGGCTCCCGGCGTTGCAGTGCGTTGACCTGGCCGATCTGGTGGCCGTTGATCCACATCCGCCGCCGGGTGTATTCACCGCCGGCGCGGAAATTTTTGATCGCCCGACCTTTGCCCAGCGGCACCCGGGTGCCCCAGCGGAGGGAGTCGAAGCGCTTGGCCATCGCCAGAGCGGAGCACACCAGCAGGGCCTGCCGCACGGTTTCCGGATCGCCATCCTCCGGCTGGATTTCCTTTCCGAAGGCCACGGTCATTCCGTAAGGCAGGTGATAGGGAAGCTTGCGGAAAAAACTGCCCCGCTCGAACGAGAAGATGGATCCCCACGAGCCGTCGATCCACAACGGGATGAGCGGGTGGCCGGCCTTCTTCGCGATGAGCTCGAAGCCGCGGCGCAACTCGCTGAGGGTTCCGGTGCGCGTCAGCTGTCCTTCGGGGAACAGGCAGACGAGATCGCCGTTTTTGAGAGCCTCGATGGTGATGCGGATGGCCTCTCGCGGCTGGTCGCGGCGGATCGTGACGGTGTTGAAAATGCGGGTGAAAATCCGGATGGCGGGATTGGTGACGAAGGCCTCGTCCATCACGAACCGCACCGGCCGCGGGCTGGCGACGGTGATGAAAAAGCCGTCCGCGAAGGTGACGTGGTTCGGCAGCAGCAGGGCGCCGCCTTTCGCCGGGATCCGTTCCTGATGCACGGTTTGGATCCGATAGATGAAGCGGATGATCGCGCCGCCGAAGTGGCGGATGAAAGTGCCGGGCAGGCGTCGGATGATGGGTGAACTCATCGGGTCGGAGACTACACCGATGGGGACGATTTCAAATCGAAATCCCACAAGGCTCCGCGTCGTGCCGTGGCGGCGGAACACGGGGGCCGACACCCGCCGCGGCGGAGGTCGGAATCGAAGGATTTTCAGTCACCGCCACCGCCGTCTCCTCCTCCGCAATCGCTCCCACCGCCGCTGTCATGGCTTCCGTGATCGGAACCGCTGTCATGATGATGAAATCCGGAGTGATGGTGGGAATGATGGATGTCACTCCCGCCGTGCATGAAAAGCACGCCGGGGTCGTCGTGGGAGTGGTTCCGCGGCCCCGGCCGCCCCGGCTTGCGTCCTTGGAAACGGATGACCGAGCGGATCACGCCCAGCACCACGAACAGCACGAGACCCACGATGAAAATCATTTCCATGGATCACGGGAATATCAGATTCCGCGCCGCAGCCCTACAGGTTTTTCACGGCAGCGGAGCATCGGAACGACCCGGCCGGCGGTGATCTGCCGGGAGCTCAGTTCACCCGTCCGGCTTCATGCACGCGGGCGATTTCGCTTTTATCCAGGACGCGGGAGAAAAGCAGGAACTCGTCGATGGCCCCGGACCAGTTGCGGAAGCTCCATTCCTCGCCAAGGCCGGGCTGCTTCACGTGTTCCGACGGGGCGGGGTCGAAGAAATTTCCCAGAGTGGCCCGGCCGAACCGCAGCGGAACGGAATCCTCGATGACCGAGCGGTGGACCTCCGTGCCGTCGACGTAGTGGATGACCTCGCGGGTGCCGGCGTCGTAGCTCGTGGCTAACAGCCGCCACGTCCCGAAGTCGGCGGGAAAGATGACGGGCTCGCTGAAGGCGCGGTGGAAGCTCCAGTCGTCGCGCTCCTCCTTCGGTCTGACGCCGAACCAGAAGCGGCCGTCCGGGGAAACCTGCCAGTGGGTTTCACCCGGGATGCCGAATTCGCTGAGGAAAAGTCCGTTGTAGCGGCGCGGCAGGCTGTCCACTTTCACCCAAGCGAGAAAGGTCGCCTGCGGATATTCACCGGGGATGTCGACGCGGACGCGGTCGGCGGGATTGTGAAACGCCAGCGCCGGCTTGCCCTCCCACCGGCCGCGCGACCATTCGGCGGCGATGACGGTGCCGGTCCGCGGGGTGTCGGCGGCTGCCGCCCGGTTGAGGATTTCCCGCGATCCTTCCTCATCCGCCAGAAAGCGGAAATGGACCAACAAGGAAGGATCGGTGGCGAGTTCGGCACAGAGTTCGTTCCACCCCTCGGCGCGGCGTTGGTCGTCGGCGGCGCTGTTGGTTTCCAGCGAGGTTTTCACCGCCATCGGGTGATAGGCGATGGGGCGGGAGCCGTTGGTTTCCGCCAGCGAGAAGGCCTGGCCTTGGAAAATCCGCTTGGCGGCACCGCCGTCCCTGGTGCCCGCCAGTTCGACTTCGCCGCGGCTGACTTGAAGGCGTGAGGTCTTTTCCTGGGTCACCACCACACCGAAGCTGGTTCCGAAGTCGGTGACGGTGCCATCGGGCAGCACCAGCTTGAAGCCCTTGGCGCTGTCCGGCACATCCACCTGGACGGTGCCCTCGGCGACCGTCAGGCGCATGTCGCTGTCCGGGACGAATCGGGCGGGTCCCTGGATCGAGACACGCGCACCGCTGTAGAAATCCAGTTCCAACAACCCTTCGCGGATCGTCACTTCCCGACCCGCCACGAGGGATTGGCCGGGGCGCATGTGGTTGTCCGCAGCCAGGCCGTTGACGCGGGAAAGATAGGCGACGGGCGTGTCGTTGGTGACGGCGACGACGGGCGGCGGGAGGCGTCCCGCATCACCGGCGACATGCGGGAGCGATTTTTGCGAAGGATGAGTCTGGAGAAGCCATGCGACCAACAGCGCGGCGGCCGCGGCCCAGCCGGAAATGGCGGGCAGGTGGCGTTTCCATGCCGCGGACAGGCGGGGCGGGGGAGTCGGCATGGCCATCGATTCGCCGCGCGATCGGGCGGCCCAGGTTTCCAACGATCCTTCGATGTCGGCGCGTTCCCAGAATTTTTCGCGGGCCGCGCCGGACGACGTGATGAGCCGGTCGAGGTCCTCGTGGGAGGTGGCGTCCAAAGTGCCCTCGAAATAGGCATCCAGCAACTTTTCGAGATGTTGATCGTTTGGATTCATGGCAGATCGCCTGTTTCCAGGGTTTTTCGTTCGATGCACTCGCGCAACAGCGTGCGGGCGCGGGAAAGGGTGACATACACGGCTTCCACCGTCCATCCGATGATGCGTGCGATCTCGGCCGGCTTGTGATCGCCGGTGTAGCGGAGTTCCACCGAGCGCTTCATCGCGGGCGGCAGGGAGGCGATGCAATTTTCCAGCATTTCCGCACGCAGAGCCTGCGCGGGAATCTCGTGGGAGGCGGTGAGGGCATCGACGGCTTCTTCCGACAGGGCGCGGAGGTTTCTTTTTTCGCCGCGCAGCGCCTCCAGCACTTTCAGCCGCGCGATGGCACAGGCCCACCGCGGGAAATTGGTCCCGATCTCGAACGAACCGGCCTTTTTTGAAACGGTGAGAAAGGTTTCCTGAAGGACGTCGTCGGCCAGATGGCGGTCGCGGACGAGCGCCCGGATGAAACCGCGGATAAGATCGATGTGCGTCAGGAAAAGCCCCTGCACGTCGGGTGCGGGAGGGACTGTGTTTCCTCGGAGACGGTCTTCCACCGAAACAATGATCGCGGGGGACGGAAACCTTAGCAATCGGGCAGTGGGAAAAATTCCCCGCGTTTTCCCGCTAAGGTTTTCCGCCGCAGGCACATCGATCATGACGGGAGATTCTCCCCAACCCCATAAAACCAGAACATGAAGCGCAGTTTCCTCACCACCGCCCTCGTTCTCGCTGGAATTTCCGCGAGTGATGCCGCCATCACCTATGTCGACGCGACTTCCGGTGTTTCCGGAAATACAACGCTCGCTTCGGGAGGGACGTTTTCACCGCCGTTGAACGGGACCACCGGCAGCGACAACCAATGGGAGCAACGCACCGTTTTCGGCAGCAGCGGCACGATCTTCGAAGCCAACGGTGAAGTGACCACGGAAAACGCCCCGCGTCTGGCGGTGACGATCCCCGTGTCGGACGGAACCTATGAAATCTTTGCCTACTTCTGGTCGCCCGGCACCGGTGATGCGAACCAACAATGGTTGCTGCGCGCCGGACTGACCAACGACGCGGGCGAACTGCCGCTCCACAGCCGCACGCTGACCGGCCTGGCCACTCCGGTCAATCCGTCGGGAATGCTGGTGGCCACGCAGGTCACCTCCACGGCGGGCTTCGCTGTGGCTCCCACCGTCATCACGGAAGCCTCCGGCGGCCGCGTGCTCTGGCAGGCCTCGCTGGGACAAGTGGTGGTCAGCAATGGCTCCACGCAGGTTTTCATCGATGATTACAGCCCGGTCACCACCGTGAACAACCGCACCTGGTTCGACGGGGTCGGCTATGAACTCATTCCCGAGCCATCATCGGCACTGCTTGGTTTGTTCGGCGCCGTCACGCTGGTTCGCCGCCGCCGCTGATTTTTTCGTCCATCACTTTTACTGCTGCGGCACGCCGGGATCCGGCGTGCCGTTTTCCTGAATCCCGCCCACGATGATTTCAAAAACGTTGCTCGCCTCCTGCTGCCTGTGTCTATCCGCAGCACTCCCGCTCCAAGCCCAGCTCACCTATGTCGATGCCTCCGCGGCCAACGTGACGCGGGTCGATGGCAATGCCTTCGCCCCCTCGGCGACGGCGAATGCCTACGCCGACACCAACTGGACGCTGCGGACCGGACTGGCCAGCGGCGGCACCGTCTATGAGGGCGGCGGTGGCGAGGCGGTGCCGATGCTCAAACAGACGCTCACCGGCGTGGCGGCGGGCTACTACGATGTGTATGTGTTCTTCTGGGTTGCCAACAACGTCAACTGGCAGATCAACGCCGGACTGACCGCCGCCACCACGAATTTCGGCTCCGTGGGAACCACGACGACTCCGTCCGGAATCACCTCGCTGGCAAGCACCGCCACCTACAATACGGGCGCGGCTCCCGGTGTGATGGCGGAAGCGGACCGGACATTGATCCGTGCGAAGGTGGGCCAGGCGACGATCGCCGCCGGCGGAACCATCCAGGTCTTCATGACCACCGGCGCGGCGGTGAATGCCAACGCCACGAACTCGCGCACCTGGTTCGACGGGATCGGCTACGGCCCGTACGAGCCGCCTCCGCCGCCACCGGGCAACGGCGTGGAAGTCGCTCCGGACGGGGCGTGGACGTGGTTCAATGACGAGCGCTCCATCATCCATCAGGGGTCGCTCTATTCCGGCTATGTGAAGGGCAACGGCCAGACCGGCATCACCCGCCGCAACCTGGCGACCGGAGCAAACTCCCACATGGTCATCAGCACCGCCGCTTCCCAACAGCTCGATGACCATAACAACCCGTCCATCACGGTCCTGCCGGACGGGAAGCTGACGGTGCTGTATTCGAAGCACATCGCGGGCAACCAGTTCTATCAGCGCACGTCGCTCGTGCCCCTTCCCTCCACCGACGCCGACTGGGGACCGGAGATCACCGTCGCCATGCCGGCGGCGAACACCTACGCCAACACCTACCGGCTGGTCGGCGAGTCGAACGCGATCTACAACTTCTCCCGCTGCATCAACTTCAACCCCACGCTGACCATTTCCACCAACAACGGGGCGACCTGGGGCACCTCGCGCCAGCTCGTCGGCACGGGCAGCGGCAACACCCGGCCCTATCCGCGCTATTGCTCGAACGGGGTCGACCGCATCGACCTCATCTACACCGACGGCCATCCGCGCGACGTGGACAACTCGGTCTATCACATGTTCTATAGGAACGGCGGCCTCTACAAGACCGACGGCACGCTCATCGACTCCCTGGCCAACATCCCGCTCGATCATGATGCCGGTGAGAAGGGAAATGTCATCTATCAATTCTCCAATGCCGCCTGGGGAGCCAACGACGGCCCGGACAATTGGATCCCGGCGGGCCGCGGCTGGACGTGGGACGTGCAATACGGCAAGGACGGGGTTCCTTCCTGCGTCTTCCAGGTCCAGACCGGCACGGACGCCACCTGGGCCACCTCGCGGATTTATTACTACTACGCCCGCTGGACCGGTACCGGCTGGCAGCGGAAGTTCATCGCGCAGGCCGGGCGCGGGATCTATGCCGCGGAGTCCGACTACGGCGGCGGCATGTGCCTTGATCCCGAGGATCCGCGTGTCGTCTACATCTCCACCAACGCGGCGAACCCGTTCTCACTGGGCGACATCAGCAACGTCCCGCTGCGGGCTAACAACCGCTACGAAATCTACAAGGGCTTCACCGCGGACGGAGGCCTGACCTTCACCTGGACGCAGATCACGGTGAACTCCACGTCCGACAACCTGCGGCCCATCGTCCCTCCGGATCACGGCCGTTCGGAGTTCCTCGTATGGTTCAACGGCACCTACACGAGCTACACCAATTTCTCGACCAAAGTCTACGCGCGGGTCGGCGATCCGCTGCTGTCCTACAACTCCTGGGCGCAGGGCTTCGGAGTCGCCGCCACCAGCCCGCTGGATTCGGATGCGGATGGCATGGACAACCTGGCGGAATTCGCCCTCGCGGGAAATCCCGTCAACGGTGCCGACATCCCGACGCAGGTCTGGGCGGATGGCAAATTCTCGTTTCCCTATCCGCCGGACCGGTCGGGGGTCGAGTGGCACGTGCAGGAGTCTCAGGATCTCGGAGACTGGCAGACGGTGGCCATCCTGCGGACCGGCGATCTGCCGAACCAGAACCAGCCCGGCTTCGGCATCAGCTACACCGCGGCTCCTAACCGCCGGGCGGTCGTCACTCCTTCGGCCGTCACCCCGCCAACGCAGGATTTCCTGCGGGTGAAGGTCGTGCCGACCAAATGATGGCATCGCCGTGACGCGGGTGTCGTGGCTTGAAATGAAGAACGCCGCCCTCCCCCCCGGAAAGACGGCGTTCCATTTTCACCTTACCGCAACCCTCACTTGCGGAACTCGGGTAAAGTTGTTTCGGGCGGTGCCCGCACGCGAAGTATCGCTTGGATCGCGAAGAGCAACAGGTGGTTTATGCCAATTTTTGTATCGGAGAAAAGCGAAAAGACTTGTAGGTAATTCGCCCTACAAGACTGCGGATTTCCTGCTTTGTCCGGGTCAACTCACCAGCCCGTGCTGCATCGCATACCGGGTGAGCTCCACGTTCGAAGAAAGGCCCATCTTTTCCGCGATGCGGCTGCGGTAGGTGGCCACCGTTTTCACGCTGAGTGAGAGGTCGGCACTGATTTCCTTGATGGTTTTTCCCGACGCGATCAGGCGGAGCACGAGCAGTTCGCGGTTCGAGAGGGTTTCGTGAGAGGTCCCGGCGGATTCGCCGGCAAGCGCGCCCGCCAGATGCTCGGCGAGCGCCGGGCTGATGTAGCGGCGACCCGCCAGCACCCGCTGCACCGCGGTCACCAGGACGTCCGCGGCACTCTGCTTGGACAAATATCCGGAGGCACCCAGCTTCAAGGCACGCAGCGCGTAGTCCTTCTCCGCATGCGAGCTGATGACGAGAATGGGGAGGTCGGGCTTCTCGCGCTTGATGTCCTGGATGAGTTCCAGACCGTTGCGCCCCGGCATGCTGATGTCCACCACCGCCAGATCCCAGGCTTCCCTGAAGACGGCCGCCATCCCTTCCTTGGCGTCGCCCGCCTCTCCGACTTCGACATTCTTGAAATGCTCCTGCAGCAGGGAAACGATTCCCCGCCGCACGATGGCATGGTCATCGATGATGAGAGCTTTCATTGACTTAAGGTGGAATCGTTTTCGTGCGTTGGCAATGGCACGGTCAGGATGACATCCGTTCCTTTGTTGGGGGAGGGGGCGAAGACGACAAGACCGCCGATGTTTTCGGCGCGTTCGAGCATGCCGATCAAGCCAAGCGATTTCGGATCTTCCGCAAGCGCCGGATCGAAGCCCTTGCCGTCATCATGGATGGACAGTTTGAAAACGTTTTCGTTCACCGAAACTCCGGCATTGATCCGATGGGCGCCGGCATGGCGGGCGATGTTCGTCAGCGATTCCTGAAAAATGCGGAACGCGGTGGTGGTCACCTCGGACGGCAGGGGGTTCGGGAAATCCTCAATCACCACGGAACACGGGATGCCGCTGCGCTCGGAAAACTGGACGGCTTCCTCGATCAGGGCGGTGCCGAGGCCGAGGTTGTCCAGAGCGCTGGGGCGCAATCCGGAGGAGATCCGCTGGACCGATGAAATCGTCTCATCCACCAGCGCGGAAATTTCCACCAGCTTGTCGATGGAAGGATTCAGTACCACATCGTCACGATCCGAAATCCGGTTCTCCAGCAGCCTGAGTTCCATCTTGATTCCGGTCAGCAGTTGTCCCAGTTCATCGTGGATCTCCCGGGAAATCCGGGTTCGCTCTTCCTCACGCAGCGTTTGGACATGGGAGGAAAGATTGTGAAACCGCTCGCGGGCGCGCTCGATCACCGCCAGCCGCTGTTCTTCGGCAAGCCTCCAGCCGCTGTAGGCCTTCCGCAGCACGAAAAATAACAGGATGGCGGTGGTGATGACGAAATTCAGGCCCTTGAGCGATTGGATGACTCCTGTCCGGCTTTCGTCGGTCACCGTGTGCGTCAGCAGGAGGTCGGAGCCGATGATCCAGGCGCTGGCCAGAATGAAATAGATCACCACGATCCTCACCTCGGGCAGGGACCAAGGCTGCGATTTCAGATCCGCCGCCCGCGGAGTCGGAAGATCGCATTTGGAAATCTGGAATTCTTTCACGGGGCCATGGCATAGACCAAGTGGTGGAGTTGGTCGAGTCGCGAATTGACGCCGGGTTTGGCTGGATGATGCGATCCGGGACCATCAACGTTGCGCCATCCGAATGACCGCCCAGCCTTCCAACAGCCTCGCTCCCTTGCAGCGGGTGATGCTCGGCGATTCGCTCGCCGCGGCGGAGGACGCGGGGCATCATGTGGAGCAGGTGGAAATCCGATTCGCGGAAGGAGTGGATGGAGGTCGGGTGATTTCGGCGTGGGCCGGTACGGTTTCGCAAACAGAAGTGCTGAGGACCGCCTTTTTGATAGAGGCGGGACATCCGGTCGGATGGGAATCCGTCATGCCGGGTGAGCTTTTGAAAGTGGAAGAGGCCGTGCCTTCCGCGTGGGAATCATGGCTCGCGGAGGACCGACGCCGGCCGTTGCTTGCTCCGCATCAAGTCCCTTGGCGGGCAATCTTCTGGCCGGGTGAGAGCCGCTTCGTCTGGACCTTCCACCACGCGCTGCTGGATGGGCGGTCCATCACGCGCATCCTCAGGGGTTTTATGAAACGGGTGAAGGGCGGTTCCTCGGACTCGCTGGAGATCCCGAAGTGGCGGCCCCCTTCACCGGCCATGATTTCGTTAGGCGGCGAAATGCTCCGCAGGACTTTTTCGGGCGAGGAGGAAGGCTCCGCTTCCCGACCATCGCCTGATCTCCGGCCCGGAGATCCCGCGGTCCGTTGCTTGGGACGCCGGTTTCTCCTCCATCTCGAAGCCTTGGCGGAATCCATGGAAGTCACCATCGCGACACTGCTCATCTGGGCCTGGGGGCAGGCGTTGGCGGAGTCATCCGGGAAGTCCTCAATGGTGGTGGAGCAGGTGAGAGCCGGAGCACCGCAGGACGGAACCGCGGGTTTCACGATGAATCTGTTGCCGGTGCGGATCCGCCGCGGCGGGCCTGAAACCCTGCGGGAGCTGCGAGACCAATTGATGGCCCTCCGGCAGATCGAGTCGCTTTCGGCGGATGCGGTTTCACCCGGTGTTTTCCCGGAGGTGACCGGCCCGTGGTGCAGTGTGGTCATGATCGAGCGGGGAACGCTTCATCACCTGCTGGGTGCTCCGGATTTTGTCGAGTCGGTAGCGCTCCATGAACGCAAGGGAGAGTCCCTGATGGCCACCGCGCATGTGCTGCCGGATCTGCGGCTGGAGGTGGAAGGACCGGGAAGGCATGGTTTGTTGGAAGCGTGGATTGGGATACTGGACCGCGAAATTCATTTTTCCTGAATGGATTCTCCCCCAAGGAAGGGCGATCTCCGAATCGCCCAAGTCCATGAGATGGCAATGAAGTGAGGCAAGCCGCGAGCCATGGGCTTTCCATGGGCTAAGGCGATTCGGAGATCGCCTCTCCTTGGGGCATTCTGTCAGGCAACCGTCTCAAACAAGCTCGCCTCCCGCTCCTGCTGGAACTGGTGGGTGTAGAGCGCGTGATAATGGCCCTTCATGGCAAGCAGTTCTCCATGTGTCCCGCTCTCGATGATCTTGCCTTTTTCAATCACCAGAATCCGATCCGCCGTGCGGATGGTGGAAAGCCGGTGCGCGATGACGAAGCTGATGCGACCGTGGAAGATCGCCTTCAAGCCTTGCTGGATCAATTGCTCCGTCTCGGTGTCGATGGAGGAAGTCGCCTCGTCCATGATGAAGATCCGCGGATTCGCCAGCAGCGCGCGGGCGAAGGAAACGAGCTGTTTCTGGCCGGTGGAAAGGCGGTTGCCGCCTTCGCCGACATCGGTGTCGTAGCCGTTTTCCAGCGCACGGATGAAGCCGTCCGCATTCACGCTGCGGGCGGCGGCTTCGATTTCCCCGTCCGTCGCGTCCAGCCTGCCGTAGCGGATGTTTTCCCTAATGGATCCGCTGAAGAGATGCGGGCCTTGCAAGACGATGCCGAGGTTCGATTGATACCACGCCAGCCCGCGGTCGCGGAAGTCGTGACCGTTGACGAGGATCTGTCCGCCGGTGGGTTCGTAGAAACGCGCTGCTAGATTCACGATGGTGCTCTTGCCGCCGCCGCTGGCTCCGACGAGCGCGACGGTCTGGCCGGACTGGACGGATAGGTTGAAATCCTTCAGCACGGATTCGCCATCCGAGTAGGAGAAATCAACGTGGCGGAACTCCAGGCTTTCGATGCCGTCCGGAAAGCCATCGGGAGCCAGTCCGGCAGCGAGATCCGGGGTTGCGAGACGTTTTCTAACTTCCTCGCTGTCGCTGATGCCGGGCACGGTGGCAAGCAGGCTGAGCACGCGCTCGCCCGCCGCCTGGGCTCCCTGCATCTGCACGAGGACCTGGGCGATCTGGTTGATCGGATTGAAGAACTGGCCGGCGTAGAAAATGAACGCGACCAGCGTGCCGAGCGTCATGCTGCCATCGATCACGCCCGCGCCGCCGCGCCACAGCGCGATGCCGGCGGCGAGACTGCCGAGGGTGAGGACGATGGGAATGTACACCGCGGATTGAAGGGCGTTCTGGATCGAGACGCCATACATCTGCGAGGAAATCCCTTGGAACTCGCGCAGGTTCTCCTCCTCACGCACCAGCGTTTTGGTCGTGCGCAGTCCTTGCAACGCCTCGGCGAAGGAGGCGGTGATCATCGAGTTGAACTTGCGGGTGTCGCGCGAGCTGAGCAGCAGTTTTTTCTGGAAGATCGCGCTGACGAAGATGAGCGGCGGCACGACTGATAGAACCAGCAGCCCGAGCACCGGGTGCAGCACGACGAGGATCACGGCGATCATGAAAACCAGACACACCGCCCACACCAGATCGAGACTGCCCCACGCGATGATGCGCGCGAGCTTGTCGCAATCCGACGTCAGCCGCGAAATCAGCCAGCCGGTCGGGCGATGGTCGAAGTAGGCGAACTCGAGCTCCTGGATGCGCTTGAAACATTCCTCGCGGATGTCGTGGCTCATGTTGTTGGAGAGCCCGCCCGCCGAGTTGATGAAGACCCACACGCCGGAGGCCAGCGCAATCGTTAGAAATGCGTAAACCGCGATGTGCGGCCACAGGTTCAGCACGTTTCCGGCTTTCACCACATCGTCCACCGCCCAGCGGGTGACGAGCGCGAAGCTGGCATCCACCAGCGCGATGGCCACGGCGGAAATCGCGAGCGGCACGAGCAGGCGCTTGTAGGGCAGCGCGTGACGGAACACGCGGGCCCACAGGCCCAGATCGAGCTTGTCGCTGAAAACATCTTCCTGGGGTTCGTCTTTCATGAGGCGGTTTCTGCTAACATTTCATTCTCCAGCGCGTTCTGGATCGTCCACAGGCGGCGGTAGAGTCCGTCCTGTGAGGCGAGTTCGGCGTGGGTGCCGTGTTGGATGATTTTTCCTTTTTCCAGCACGATCACCTTGTCGGCGTGCGCGAGCGTGGAAAGGCGGTGGGCGATGACCAGCGTGGTGCGCCGGCCGTGGCGGCTGCGCAGGGCCTCGAGAATCGTCGATTCCGTTTCCGCATCGACGGCGCTCAAGGCGTCGTCGAGTAACAAAACCGGAGTGTCCTGCAGCAGCGCCCGGGCAAGCGCCACGCGTTGCCGCTGACCACCTGATAGGGTGACGCCGCGTTCGCCGACGAGGGTCGAGTAGCCGGAGGGAAATCCGTTGATCGTGTCGTGGATGTCGGCGAGGCGGGCGGCTTCGCTGACTTCCTCGTTTACCGCGCTGCCGCGGCCAAGACGGATGTTGTCGCCGATGGTTTTTGAGAACAGGAAAGGCTCCTGCATCACCACGCTGAACTGCGAACGCACCCATTGCCGGTCGAGATCTCTCAGCTCGTGGCCGTCGAACTTGATGGAGCCGGACGAGTAATCGTAGAGCCTCAGCAGCAAATGCATGATCGTCGATTTCCCCGAACCGGATGGTCCGAGAATCGCAAGTGTTTCGCCCGGCTCGACGGTGAAGGAAATGCCGTTGATCGCGGCGTTCTCCTCACCATGGCCGAAGACGAGATCCGTGACCTCGATTTTCCCGGCGGCGGGAGATTGCGGTCTGGCAGGAGTTTGCGGCGCGCTCTCCTCCGGCTCGGACAGGATTTCTCCCATGCGGTTCAGCGCGACCACGGATTTTCCGAGATCGGTGAGCGTGCGGCCCATCTGCCTGACCGGCCACAGCAGCATGTTCAGGAACATGATGAAGGCGAACAAGGTGCCGACCGTCAGCGTGCCCTCGGAGATGAAATACGCTCCCGTGAAAAGCACGATGCCCTGCTGGATCAGCACGATGAGATCCGACGTGGACCAATACCACGCCATCAGGTGCAGCAGCTTCAGGCTGCGGTCGCGGTAGAGTTTGTTAGGCCCGGCGAACTTCGCGATTTCGAAATCCTGCCGCGCGAAGGCACGCACCACGCGCAGGCCGGTCAGGTTTTCCTGAACCACGCGCGTGACCTGGCCTTCCGACTCCGCGACCTCGGCGAAAAGGTGCTTCACCTTGCCGATGTAAACGTAGCCGAAGACGATGATCGGCCCGACGAGCGCGAAGGAAACCAGCGTCATCCGGCCATCCAACAGAATCATGATCGGCAGGGCGGTGAGCAGCAGGAGCACGGCATTGCTCACTTCCACCACTTGTGAGGCGAGCGCCATCCGCAGCGTTTCCACGTCGGAAGTGCAGCGCTGGATCAGATCGCCGGTTTCCGCGCGGTCGTGGTATCTGGCGGGCAGACGCTGAAGGTGATCGTAAAGCCGGTCCTTCAACCGACGTGCGATTCCATCCGACGCCTCGGCGGCGAACCGCCCTTTCAGATAACTGAATCCGCCCGCGACGAGGGTCAGCAAGACCATCAGCAAGGCGGGAAACCACAGCCGCTCCTTCACGAAATCCGCCCCGCCCATCAGGCCGATGATCCAGGTGGTCAGGCGGCTTTCATCCGGTTTCTGCGAGAGCGCGAAATCGATCGTCGCGCTCGCGATGAGCGGCGTGATGTAGTTGATCGCGGTGAAGACAAACAGCGCGGCGATGGCCCACGCGTATTTGCCGCGGAAGCCGAGCATCTGTTTCCAGAGCAATGAGGCTGCCGATTTCGTGTCATTGGATTGGCTGTCGGCCATGGGTGGATTCGATTGGAGTGTGGAAAAATGAAAAAGCCCGCTGGGGTGGCGGGCGGCTTTTTCAACTCGTTTCGAATCAGCAGCCCGCGTTTGGTTCAGGGGCCGGCTGGAAGGGTTTCAAACCATCAGACAGCGCCCGCTTCTGGAATCCAGGAGACCCGGTAAAGGTTGAACGGCATCGCTTTCATGATCGAGTGAATGGTTAGGGCGATCAGCGGATCGCGTGGAATGCCTAGCTTTTCGTTTCGGCCGGAGCAAGGAAATTTCCCATCCGGTGGCGTTAACCCGGTTATGGGGGTGTCGGATTCCGACCGTCGGCCGATACTCCGGAACGCCGCACATGCACGCCTTCTCATTCATTTCCGGAAAATTCGCGATCAACATGATGGTCCTCGCTCTCGCGTCGGCCCCTTTGCTTTCGGCGAGGGATTTCCACGTCGCCATCGATGGCAAGGACGCCAATGCGGGCACTTCCGCCGCGCCCTTCGCCACCATCCAGCGTGCGGAAAAATCCGCCGGACCGGGTGATACGGTGTTCATCCACGGCGGCACCTACAAGATGACCTCCTCGCAGATCGCCAGAACCGAGCGGGGACGCGCGCATGTGACGGATCTCGGGAAAAGCGGCAGGCGGGACAAGCCGATCTGTTATTTCGCTGTTCCTGGCGAGAAGCCGGTGTTCGACTGTTCCGAGGTGAAACCACCGGGCTGCCGTGTCACGGCGTTTCACGTGCGCGGTTCGTGGCTGCATTTCAAGGGCATCTTGGTCACCGGCGTCCAGGTCACCATCACCGGGCACACGCAGTCGATCTGCTTTGCCAACGAAGGCGACCACAACATCTACGAGCAATTGGAAATGCACGACGGCCAGGCGATCGGATTCTGGTTAGGCAGGGGCTCCGGCAATCTCGTACTGAATTGCGATGCTTACCGGAATTACGACCACACCTCGGAAAACGGCAAGGGGGGCAATGTCGATGGCTTCGGATTTCACGCTCCCAAGGGCAGCACCGGCAACATCTTCCGCGGCTGCCGCGCGTGGTTCAACAGCGACGACGGCTTCGACCTCATCAGCACGCAGGAACCGCTGCTGATTGAAAACTGTTGGGCGTTCTACAACGGCTTCGATTCCTCGTTCAGGAAGATCGCCGATGGCAATGGCTTCAAACTCGGCGGCTATGGCGTCAGCGGCGGCCCCTATCCGGAGGTCATCCCGCGCCATGAAATCCGCGGCAGCCTCGCCGTGCGCAACCGTGCCTCCGGATTCTACGCGAACCACCAGCCGGGCGGCATCGATTTCTTCAACAACACCGCCTACCTCAACAACGTCAATTTCAACCTGCTGGGGCGCAACGCCGGGCATACCGCCGATGTCCCGGGCTACGGCCACAAGCTGAAGAACAACCTCGGCTACAAGGGCCGCACCGAAGTTTCCAATCTCGATGCGGCGAAATGCGAACTCGCCGCCAATTCGTTCGATTTGGAAATGAAGCTGGAAGACCGGGATTTCAAAAGCCTCGACCAATCCGAACTCGTCCGGCCCCGTCAGTCTAACGGTGACCTGCCGGCGGTTCCCTTCATGAAGTTGAAACCCGGAAACCCCGCCATCGACAGGGGCGTGGACACAGGGCTGCCTTTCAAGGGCAGGGCTCCTGATGTCGGGGCTTTCGAGTATGGGAATTGAATCCGACGCTTACCCCTTGATCTGTCCGTTGCCACGGACGCGGTACTGATAGCTGGTCAGCTCGCGCAGGCCCATCGGACCGCGGGCGTGGAGCTTGTCGGTGGAGATGCCGATTTCCGCGCCGAAGCCGAACTCGCCGCCGTCGGCAAAGCGGGTGGAGCAGTTGTGGAAGACACAGGCGGAATCGACCGAGCCGAGGAATCTCTCCGCGGCCGCCTCGTCGCGGGTGACGATGACATCGGTGTGGTGCGAGCCGTGTTCGTTGATGTGGGCGACGGCTTCTTCTAACGAATCGACGGTTTTCACGGCGATGATGAGTTCGAGAAACTCGGTGTCCCAGTCATCCGCTGTGGCGGGTTTGGCGTCGGGGAGGATTTCCAGGACCTTCTCGCAGCCGCGGATTTCCACGTGCTTTTCGCGCAGCGCGGCGGCGACTTTCGGAAGAAATCCTGCGGCGATGTCGCGGTGGACGAGCAGGACCTCCAGCGCGTTGCAGACGCCGGGTTTCTGGGTCTTCGAGTTGACCGTCAGGGCGGCGGCCATGTCGAGGTCCGCGTCCTTGTCGGCGAAGAGGTGGCAGATGCCGTCGTAGTGCTTGATGACGGGCATGCGGGCGAGCGAGACGACGGTTTCGATCAGCCCTTTTCCGCCGCGCGGGATGATGAGGTCGAGCCACTTGTCTATGCCGGCCAGCACGGCGACACTCTCACGGTCGGTGAAGGGGATGAGCTGGATGGCGTGCTCGGGCGCACCGGCTTCCGCGAGGGCGGAGGCGATGGCGACGTTCGAGTGGATGGCCTCGCTGCCACCGCGGAGGATGGTGGCGTTGCCGGTTTTGAAACACAGCACGGCGGCGTCGGCGGTGACGTTCGGGCGGCTTTCGTAGATGATGCCGATGGTGCCGATGGGCACGCGGGTCTGGGAAATGCGGATGCCGTTCGGGCGATCCCACGCGTCCATGATCTCGCCGACCGGGTCGGGCAGCGTGGCGACCTGATCGATGCCGGCGGCCATCGCTTCGATGCGTTGTTCATCGAGCTTGAGCCGGTCGAGCATGGCGTTGGAAAGTCCCTTCGCTTCTCCGGCGGCGAGGTCGAGCACGTTCGCCGCGAGCAGTTCCGGCGTGCGGCGGCGGATGGCGGCGGCCATGGCGAGGAGGATCGCGTTTTTCTCGTCGGACGAAAGTTGGGCGAGCTTGTAAGCGGCCGCGCGGGCCTGGCGGCCCATCTGATGGATGGTTTCCTCGATGGCGGACATGGCTCAGCGGACTTTGAAATGGGTGGAAATACCGTTGCCGGCGGCGATGGCCGCGAGGCGTTCCGGATGACGGCCGTGGGCGATGTGGGTTTCGATCCCGGCGTCCACGGCGAATTTTACGGCCGCGAGTTTCGAGGCCATGCCGCCCATGGAGAAGCGGCCCTTGTCCTCGCGGACGTGGCGGAAGACGTTGTCGATGTCGGTGACTTCGGGGATGAGCTGGTGGGTCTCCGGGTCCAGGAGGCCGTCCACGCTGGTGAGCAGGATGATGCGCTTGGCTCCGGCAAGTTTCGCGACTCGGACGGAAAGCATGTCGTTGTCGCCGAATTTCAGCTCCTCGACGGCGACGGAATCGTTCTCGTTGATGATCGGCAGGATCATCGGCTCCTGGAGCAGGCGGCGCAGCGTGTCCTTCACGTAGCCGGCCCGTTCCGGGGTCGCCAGATCGGCGGCGGTGAGGAGGACCTGGGCGATGTTGATGTCGAAATTCGCAAAAAGACTGCTATAGGTCTGCATCAGCCGCGCCTGGCCGACGGCCGCACAGGCCTGGCGGGTGGCGGTGTCCTTGGGGTATTCCGTCAGCCCGAGGGCGGAAACTCCGGATCCGACCGCACCCGAGGAAACGAACAGGCAGCGGTGACCGGCGTGGACCAATCCTGAGATGGCGGACACCAGGTGAACCAGCGCGGCCCGGTCGAGAGTGCCGTCATTTGACTTCGTGAGGACACCGGTGCCGGCCTTGATGACGGTGAGATGGGGTATCATGGGAAATGCGCCGTGGGGCGGGCGAGGGGATAGCGCCTTCCGGACCCACATGCCAGCGCGAGCTTGGAAAAAGTCACGCCACTGGTCTGAACCTCCGCTCAGCGCGAGGCGATGGCGCGCTCCTTGGCGCGGATGATCTTCACGGGCACGGCATTTGCCGCGTCTTCGAGCAGACGGCGGCGGGCCAGCAGGCCGACTTGCGCACCGCTCGGCGGGATCCAGCCATCTCCGGCAGACATGCTTTCTTCCGGAGTCAGCAAGGCGGTGGCGGATTGGCTCAGCCACGGTTTCAGCTTTTGCAGTTCTCCTTTGCTGAAGCGGTGGAAAACCGGATCCTTGAATGCGACGATCACGTCTCCCTCGGTGGTCGGTTCGGCGACGAAGCGGGCGTCGGACTCATTGCACTGGGCGAGAATTTTTTTAGCCTCGGCCTTCGGGTCCTCACAAGGTTCGGTCACGATCACACAGGTGCCGCGCTTGAAAACGACGAAACTGCGTTTTGCGGTCACGTGCTTGGAGCAGAAGCTCACCAAATTCTCGGCGGTCACCGGAGGGGTCTTGTCTTCCGGGATCTGCGCCATTTCCTGAGGCAGCGACGGTGCTGCGGACGCAGGTGTGCCGGATCCGGTGGAATCCGCGACTTCCTCAACCGGTGTCGGCTGGATCATGGAAATGCCCAAACCGAAAATCCCAGCCAACAACAGACCGAGCGGCATGGCAACCCGGGAGGAAAGCGGCGTCTTGCAGGTGCTGATCGGATTGAGCATGTAAAATATTTAACATTTGTTGACAATGGGGCAAGATTAATTTTAAAAATTCACCGTTCCCTGTTCAACACCCCCATGAAAACACCCTTACCCAGAGCTAACAGAAAGCTTGGCCGAAGGTCACGCCCGCATTTTGCCGGCGCGATTTTGCTGGCCATGGCTGCGTCCGGCTGGCTGTCACCAGCCCGTGCGGAGAGCGTCGACAGCGAGATCATCCTGCTCGTCGACATCGTCAGACCCGAACTCAGCAACACCGAGTTCAGCCGCCTGATGGACAGCTACGCGACGACGTTCACCAGCAACCAGGTTCTGAATTCCATCCAATCCGGAGTTTACGGACGCATCGCCGTTTCGGTCATGCTCTTCGGCGGGACTTCCAACCAGGTCGTCGGCATTCCCTGGATGAGCATCGGAAATTCGTCCCAAGCGGCGACTTTCGCCTCGTTGGTCCGCAATCTGACCCGGCCGAGCACCTTTGCCTATTCCGACCCCGGTTCCGCGCTGACAGCCGCCACCTTTTCCTTCGGCACCGAAACCGGAGGAACCTCGAACGGCTATGAAAGCGCGGCGCAAATCATCGAGGTGGCATCATCCTCTCTGCCGTCCAGCAGCATGGCCGCCTCGACCGCCGCGAGCAGCGCGAACGCCCTCGCCTCCGGTGTCGATCTGATCAACGCCGTCGCTCTGGGGAATTTCTCCAGCTCGATCAACAGCTTCTACGCTGCCAACGTCATCGGCAGCAGCATCGACGGAGTCATGCCGTCCATCAGCTCATCCAATTTCAACGGTGCACTGGCATCGACCGTGACCGGAATGCTGACCGAATCCGTGCAAACCGGAGTGGCGGTGTCCGTCACTTCGGTTCCCGAACCAAGTTCGCTGACCGGACTGCTTCCCGCCACATTGCTGCTACTGAGAAGACGCCGACGCTAATTTTTTTCAACCTCCCCCGGTAGAAATGAAAACCAGAAACTCCACGACCGCCAACGCGGGAAAGGACTCGAACACCCTCATCACCGTCTCTGAAGTGGCGGATCAGGTGGGGCGCGAGATCCTCGAATCACGTTTGGAACCCGGTGCCTGGGCCACCGCGCTTTACGAGTGCGATGGCAAACGGCAGGACGCTCTGGCGGTTTATACCCGGCTCCGCGTCCGACAGCTGACCAAGCAGCGCCGCGTCCGGCTGGCGAAGGTCAGCATGTTCGAGTCCCGGCGTCTCGCCATCTGCATGGGTGACCAGGCGACACGCGACTCCATCGCCCGGACCATCCAGGAAATGCTGGGCAATCCCACCCGCGGGAAATCGAAAAATTTCGTAAAACCCAGGTTGTCCATCATCTGGCTCATGGTCCTGTTCTTCGGCACCGCGGGCTCGGTCGCCTCCATCGGCCGCCTGTTCGCCCACCGCCTTCCCGAGAGCCTCGCGCATCCGGTCATTCTCATCGCCATGCTGGCGGGGGTCGGCGCGGTCTGGAGCGCCATGGTCCTTCGCTATTATCTTCCAAAACGCTGGATCATGCTCGGCTGGAACTCCGGTCTCGTCGTGACGTGCAATGTTCTGTGCCTTTCCTCGCTCTTCCTAGGCACCAAGGTCATCAAACGCGCCATGGCGAGCAGCAATCAGATTTTCCCCACCGAGCAGGCCGCACCGGCCGCACCCCTGACCTCCTCCGTCAAACCGGCGAAAAAAAACGAACCGGTTCTCGTGAAAGCCAGAATTCCGAAGGAAACGGCCAAAAATTGAGCGGACCCCTGACGGGCGCCCTTTCCCGTCTCGTTAGAAAAAGATCGCAGGGCTGCCTGACGTATGGAGTGCGCCGCCGCCCGGATGACCGGACACGGCCGTTTCAGCCATGAGTTCCCATTTCCGGTTGGCGGCCTTCGCCGTGGTCTTTCCCTTCTGCCTCGCCGCGCAGGATTTCGGACTGTCGTCCGGCTCCGCACGTCTGCGGATCAAACAGAGCTCATCCGACCCGGCCTACTCGCTGACGTTCGAAGACGACGGGAAAATCCTGAGGACCTGTACTCCGGAAAAACCGCTCTCGCTCGAAGTGAATGGCGAGAGGATCGACGGCTGCTACTCGAAAGTTTCGGAGGAAAACGGCAGCCTGCTCTGCCAAGGCATCGTCACCAGCACACACGGCACTCAATTCCTCTTCACCGACCGTTTCCTTGCTGAAAAACCGGGAGCCTTCGAGCTGCGGCGCGACGTCGCCATCCGCAACGAAAATCCGGCGGATCAGTTTTTCAACTCCTTCTTCGGCATCGAAGTCCGCGAAAAAAGCCGCCTCGAAGACCACGAATTCTTCGTTCCCGGCATCTGGTACCGGACGAATTTCAAAACCCGGATGGCCGGGGCCTTGGCGAAAAATCCCGCCGACCACCACTTCCTCTTCCGAGAAGAACGGCTGCCGCTGCCCCTTGTCATGCTGCGCGACCCGCGCGGCGGCCAGACCATCTCCCTCCTTCACGCAGGCCCGGAACCGGCCACTTTCACCGGTGATCGTGGCAAGGAGCGCGTCACCGACGAGCGCCTGCAGTTCGGTTCCATCGGCGTGCGCCAGCTCGATGGCACCTCGCTCGTCTTCCTGTTTCCCGGTTCGGAAGGCGAGAAAAACCACGTCGTCCGCCGGTCTCCCGATGGCTGGGCATTGCGAAGCCATCCGGTGAAAAAGGGCATCGCGCATCATTACAAGCTGATCATCCGTTTTTCAAAATCCGGCAGCTACCCCGAGGCTGTCGAATCCACCTGGAAACACGCCTTCGATTTCTATCAGCCAAGGATCCGTCCGGTGGACGTGAAGGCGGCGTTCCGCGGCCTGATGGACACGCTCGACCACTACTCCGTCAGCCGCGGTTACGATGCGCCGGGCTTCCCTTTCTCCGTCAATCTTCCGCGCGGCGACGTGCGAGCCTACAACTATCAGATGGGATTCGTCGGCCGGCAATTGCCCAACGCCTTTTTCCTCATCCATCAGGGACTCGCCGAAAAGCGCGACGACCTGCGGACGAAGGGCGGGGAAATCGTCGATTTCTGGGCAAACCACTGCCTGCTGCCATCCGGCCTGCCGCGCACCTGGTATGATCCGGCCATGGGCAAAAATGCCAAAGGCAGCTGGCGGAAAAGCGACAACCCGAAAGGCGGCACCGCCATGCGCGTGGCCACCACCGGCATGGAGGGCATGCTCAACGCCTGGCTGCTGGAGAAACGCAACAACACCGAAAAACCCGCCTGGCTTGCGTCTTGCAGGAAATTCGGTGACTGGCTCGCCGACAACCAGAACGAGGACGGCAGCTGGTTCCTCGCCTACAGCCACGAGCTAACAAACAGTAAGCATCTCCCCACCGAAGCCGGTAAATCCACCACCACCAATCCCGTCCGCTTCCTCGTCATGCTCCATCAGGCGACCGGTGATCCCCGCTACCGCGAAACCGCGCTCCGGGCCGGCAAATTCTCGCTAACAAACATCCACGAGCCCTACCACTACGTCGGCAGCGTCATCGACAACCCCAACGTCATCGACCGCGAGTCCGGCCAGGAAGCCATCTATGCCTTCCTCGCCCTCTACGATCTCACGCAGGAAAAACCCTGGCTCGCCGCCGCCGTCCAAGCCGCCCGCTATGCCGAGACCTGGATGTATTCCTACGAGATCCCCGCGGAAATCGGCAGCACCACCACCGATTTTCCGAAGGACCGCAGTATCGTCGGCCAGACCCTCATCGCCACCGGCCAATCCGCCGCCGACCTCGGCTTCGCCTTCTCCTCCTTCGATTACTACCGGCTTTATCTTTTCACCGGCGACCCGCATTTTCTAACCATCGCCCGGCTGCTCGTCCACAACACCAAGCAATCCCTCAACTGGGACGGCGCCCTTTACCCCGGCCAGCCGAAAGGACTCCAGCTCGAAGCGTTCACCGTCACCATCCCCCGCCGCCAAGGCGTCATGGAATGCCTGAGCTGGAACTACACCGCGCATCTCGATCCGCTCGTTAGATTTCAGGATGCATTCGGCTCGATGGACATCGAAGCCATCGAGAAGCTCCCGCTTGAAAAACGCCATCAACTCAATCGCGATGTGATGAAGACTCGCTGAGCCGAACTCAATCCTCCTCGTCCTTCACGCCCTTCACCCGCACCTTGCCGCGGAGCTTGGCTTCGATGAAGGCGTCGATGTCGCCGTCCATGACGGCCTGGATGTTGTTCGTTTCCTCGCCGGTGCGGAGGTCGAGGACCTTCTGATAGGGTTGGAAAACGTAGGAGCGGATCTGGTTGCCCCAGGAGACGTCGCCCTTTTCGCCGTAGGCGCGGTCGGCTTCGGCTTTCTGCTTGTCCTCCTCGATCGTGTAGAGCTTGGCCTTGAGGATGTCGAAGGCGAGTTCCCTGTTAGCGCCCTGGGTCCGCGCGGCGGTCGAGCGGATGAGGATGCCGGTGGGAAGGTGGCGCAGGATGACGGCGGTTTCCACCTTGTTGACGTTCTGACCGCCCTTGCCGCCGGAACGGGTGGTGGTGATCTCGATGTCCTTTTCGTTGATCTCGATCTTGATCTCCTTGGAAACTTCCGGCGTCGCGTCGATGGAGGCGAACGACGTGTGGCGTTTCGCGTTCGAGTCGAACGGGGAAATTCTAACGAGACGGTGGACGCCACGCTCGTTCTTGAGGAAACCGTAGGCGTGGTCGCCGGTGATCTTCAGGGTCGCGGTGCGCAGGCCGGCTTCGTCGCCGTCCTGCCAGTCAAGCGTTTCCACCGTGTAGCCTTTTTGCTCGGCCCAGCGGGTGTACATGCGGTGGAGCATTTGCGCCCAATCGCACGCTTCGGTTCCACCGGCTCCGGCGGAAATCACGAGGAAACACGGGGAAATGTCGCTCGGTTGATCGAGCAACGTGAGAAGTTCGTAAGCGCGGATGTCGCTTTCCAGGCCGGCCGCATTGTCCAGCGCCTCGCGGGCGAGGTCGGCGTCGTCGTATTCCTTCGCCAGCGCCACCCCTTCGTCGATGTCCGCCACACGGCCTTCAAGTTTCAGGAAGGCCTCGAGTTTTTTCTTCAAGCCGGCCGCCTTGGAGCTGATGGATTTTGCCTTGTCCGAGTCATTCCAGAACTCGGGCGCGCCCATCGCCTCTTCGAGCGTGTTGATTTCGTTTTCGAGAGTCGGGACGTCAAAGATACCTCCTGAGTTTCGACAGGCGGCTTTTCAGGCCAGCCGTATCGAGCGCCAGGAGGTCAGCGGTAGGAAGTGAGGACATTGCGGGCGGAGAAAACGCCATCCGGCATGACGTGGCAAGGCGGAACGGCAGGCTCCTCCCGAGGCGAAAGGAGATCGGTGCGAATATTTTCTGAATGTAATGTTGACCTGACATCGAGACGTGTCATGTTTGCCTTACATTCAGTCAAGAACCCCTGCCATGACCACTCCATCGGAAACCAACAAAAAGTATTTCATCCGCGCCGCCCTGTTCATGGGCTCCTACGTCGCGGTGAACGTCGCCGCCATCACCGGAGCGTTCGACGACATGAAACCTCGCGGAACCTGGGGATTTTCCCTAGCGGTCGCGGCTCCGGTCATCGGCCATCTATGGTCGTATCTTATCTGGATGCGGGACAGCGATGAATTCGTGCGAACCCTGGCGGCCAAGCGCTTCATCGTCGCGACCGGTGTCACCCTCGCGATCACTTCCATCTGGGGATTCATGGAACTCTACGCCAAGGCCCCCCACGTGTCCGCCGCGATGGTTTACCCGCTTTTGTGGGCGGCATTCGGGATCGTTTCACCCTTCATCCGCACCTCCCACTGATGAAAAACCGCCTTAAAATCCTCCGCGCGGAGCGGAACTGGACGCAGGAAGAACTTGGCAAACGCGTCGGCGTCTCGCGCCAGGCGATCATCGCCCTGGAAACGGAAAAGCACGACCCGTCGCTCGATCTCGCCTATCGGATTTCCAAGGAATTCGCGACCACGGTGGAACAGATTTTCGAGAATCCCCATCAACCCCAAGGAACGGCGGACTCCGATCCGCCCACCGGCACTTCATGAGCCGGGGCGATTCGGAGACCGCCTTTCCTCACTTCCCTCTCACCGCAATTTTCTCCCCCTTCAGCCACCGCCGGATGACGGCGGAGTCGGCGGTGAGATTTCCCAGCATCCGCCAGTTCGAGCGCTGGAGAACGCCTGCGTTGTCCCGGCTTTCATCCACCACGCACCACGGGCGCGAGCCGGAAGAATGGACGAAGCGGAATTGATCGTCGCTCACCACGATGAACGCGACATGCGTGTCCAGCCCGACGACATACACTCCGGACTCCAGCTTCCCCACATCCGTCGCGAACGTCTGATAGTCCTTTCCCACCGTGAGCACACACGACTTCTTCGGCAGGAACGAACGCAGGATGTTTTCCGACGGCTGCCGCGCGAGCTGATAGCGGTCCACCCGGAATCCGGCATCCTTCAGCACCGTCGCCACGAAGTAACCGCATGCGATCCTGCCTTCGCCCGGTGCCTTCGCCGTGCCGTTGAAATCCCAGGGCGTGCCCAGCCAGCAGCGCATCATCGCGGGCAGCGCCTTTTCCAAAACCACCCTCGCCTCACCCTCCAACGCCACCCGCTCGGCCGGTGTCCGTGCCTTGCCATGTCGTAGCGCCAGATCCTTTCTCAAACGCTCCAGATCCCGGGTCAGCACCGTATAAGTCTTCGGATCGGGTTGAAATTTCCGCCGCAGCCCCAGCTCCACACCACCCGCCGCCGTCTGAAAAAATCCAACCACGGGTTCACGAAAATACCAACCCGCGCCCGAGGCCGCAGCCAACACCGCAATCAGCAGCCACCTTTTTCGCATGCGCGGAAAGTAACAGGTGGTGATGAACGGCTCAAGGCTGTCCCGGTGGTTCCCGTCACTTTTCGGGCGGCAGGACCTCCTTTCCCAACCAATCTATCATTCTCGGCCAGAAGATGTGGAGCTTGCAACGGCGCAGCATTTCCACCCGCGCGAGCTGGTCGCGGGTCTTCGCGTCTCCGGCATCGAAATAGGTTTGCGAGATGTTGGCAAACAGGACTTTCGCGTTAGACCTGTTCACATATTTCAACGGGGAGAGCGCGACCGCATGGTTGCCGGATTCATCGACCGCGATCACCCACGGCTCGCCGCCGTAACCGTCGTCGTAGTCGCCATATTCAAACCACGTGCGTCGAACATCCCGGAGTTTTTCGAAATACTGGCGGAATGAAATGTGGAATTGGGCATCCTGCTGTTGGACCGGGCTCACTTTCAGAATTCCTCCTCCCGGCAGCCGGCAGGTTCCGCCGCTTGCCGCATCGATTTCACCGACCTTTTCCAATCGGAACACGCCTGCGAACGACTGCTGCCAGATGGCGGAAGCGGAATTTCATCCGCGGGCATGGCCCCGGGTTTGATCTCATTCCTCCGGAGCACTGGCCGGAAATCGGGGTGTTTTTGGAATATGCCGGCAGTTGGGGCAAGCCATGGACTCTATCGGAAGAGGATCGCGCGGCACTCCTGCCTGTGATCCGCGCAAACCGCCGGTAGCTCGCGCATCTCGCCGGGCTGGTGACGAAGGCCGCGCATTGGGAGGATCTGCGCTTTTCCGGAAATCAGTTCGGCGAGCAGACTTCCCGCGCATTCGTCAGCCTCGCCGGGTCCGATCCCGTCAAGGCTGCCGCACTCGCCTCGCATGTCCTGGAGCTGCTGGCGAAGCCCGCGAAAACCCCCGGTCCCAAGTCCGTCAACACACCTGCGAATCCCCTGGCGGACTGGATCTTCCATGCCTCTCCGACTCCGGCATCTTTGGCAGCACTCCGCCCCGCGGTCGAGCAATCCTCGGTGATCGCCCGCCTCCCTGAGACCGAGCGAAACAAACTCCTCGGTGTGCTCGACAGCGTCAGCAGGAGTTTCCCCAGATGAAGAACCGGCGCTAGTTCCAAGTCGGGATCTGCCGCGCGCCTTGCATCTTCACCACCGAGCCTGAAAACTCCCCCCATGCTCAAGCAACAACGCGCCGACCACGTCCGCCGGCGGCTCCAGGAACTCTATCCGGAAACCCCGATCCCCCTCGATCACAAGGATCCCTTCACCCTGCTAGTCGCCGTCCTGCTCTCCGCCCAGTGCACCGACGTCCGCGTCAATCTCGTCACGCCCGCCCTCTTCGCGCTGGCCGACAATCCCCACGACATGATGCGCGTCCCCGTCCCGGAGATCCAGGCCATCATCCGCCCCTGCGGTCTCTCACCGCGCAAGTCCGCCGCCATTTCCGAGCTCTCGAAAATTCTGGTAGAGCAGCACGGCGGCCTTGTCCCGCAGGACTTCGCCGCCCTCGAGGCCCTCCCCGGCGTCGGTCACAAGACCGCCTCCGTCGTCATGGCCCAGTCCTTCGGCGTGCCCGCGTTTCCCGTGGACACCCACATCCACCGCCTCGCCACCCGCTGGAAGCTCACCTCCGGAAAAAATGTCGTCGAGACCGAGCGCGACCTCAAAAAACTCTTCCCCCGCGACTCCTGGAACAAGCTCCACCTCCAGATCATCTTCTACGGCCGCGAGCACTGCTCCGCCCGCGGGTGCGATGGGAAACGCTGCCTCCTCTGCCACGAGCTCTTCGCCAAAGCCCCGTAAGCGGTCTCCTCCACAAAAGAGCTCTGCCTAGCATGAGCCTTTCAGCTCATTTGTCATGTAGTCCACGGCGAAGTCGATGAAGGCGCTGACCCGCACCGGCAGCAGGCGGTGTCCCGCATAGACGACATGGACCGGCAGATCCCTCGCGCTCCATTCCGGCAGGACCCGCACCAGCCTGCCAGCCGACAAATCCTCCCGGATCATCCAGTCCGGCAGCACCGCGACACCGAGGCCGGAGAGCACCGCCTCGCGGATGCTCGTCACTCCCTCGCAAACCAGCACCGGCGAAATGGGAATCGTCTGCTCCGCCCGCCCGGAGGCGGAAAGATGGATTTCCTTCGCACTCCAGAATTGGGATCCGGCCAGTCCGATCCACGGCCACGATTTCAGGTCGGCGGGCTTCCTGATCGCGGGAAGTCTGGCCACGAGGGAAGGCGCGGCCGCCAGATGGAGCCCGATCATTCCCGCGGGGCGGGCGATCACGCTTTCGTCCGTGATCCTGCCCGGCTGGATTCCCACATCGCACCCCTCCTGGATCATGTGCAGCGGCCGGTTGGAAATGCCGAGCGACGCCGTGACCTTCGGGTGGCCTTGCAAAAAAGCGCTCACCAGCCGCGTGACCACGAACTGCCCGCAATCGATCGTCGCGAACAAGCGCAGGTGGCCGCTCAGCGTCGTCTGGTCCTCCCTCAGCCGCTGGTCCGCCTGGTCGGCGTGGGCCAGCACGATCCTCGAGTCCGTTAGGAAGCGCCGCCCCGTTTCCGTCAGGCTCATCTGGTGCGTGTCGCGCCGCAGCAGCGCGGCTCCGCAGCGTTCCTCCAGCAGGCGGAGATGGCGGCTCAGCGTCGGCTGCGGCAGCTTCAGGCTCCTCGCCCCGGCGGAAATGCTGCCGCACTCCACGATGCTGACGAAGGCGCGGAGCAGGGTGAGATCATCAAAGGCGGTCATTCAGTTGGTGAATGGTTGATATGCGAAACCGACGGCTACACGAAGCCGCAAAACCCGGCAATGCTGTCGCCGTTATGAAAACCACCTCATCCACCAAAATCAAAGTCGTCGTCATCGGCGGCACCGGTCTCATCGGCACCCAGGTCGTCAGCCATCTCCGCCAGCTCGGTCACGAGGTCGTCGCCGCATCTCCCTCTTCCGGCGTCGACGCCGTCACCGGCGAGGGCCTGGCGGAGGCGCTGGCCGGCGCACAAGTCGTCGTCGATGTGGCGAACTCCCCCTCATGGGCGGATCAGGACGTCCTCGACTTTTTCGAAAACTCCAGCCGCCATCTCGCCGCCGCGGAAGTCGCCGCGGGCGTCGGCCATCACGTGGCATTGTCCGTCGTCGGCACCGAGCGCCTTCTCGCCAGCGGCTACTTCCGCGCCAAGATCGCTCAGGAAAATCTCATCAAGGCCTCGCCCGTTCCCTTCACCATCGTCCGCGCCACCCAGTTCTTCGAGTTCGTCGGCAGCATCGCCCAATCCGCCACCGCCGGAGATACGGTCCGTCTCCCGGCAGCCATGATGCAGCCCATCGCCTCGGAAGACGTGGCCGCCGCCGTGGCCCTCTGCGCACTCGCCGAGCCGCTGAATGACATCGTCGAGATCGCCGGTCCCGAGCCCATCCGCCAGGACGACCTCGTCCGCCTCTACCTCGGCGCCAAGCACGATGCCCGGCCCGTCGTCACCGATCCCGGAGCCCGCTACTACGGCATCGTCCTCGACGACCTGAGCCTCACCCCCGGCCCGCACGCCCGCCTCGGCCCGACCCGTTTCCGAGACTGGCTCAGCCGCGCCTGAGTCGTGAAACGCCCCAGGCCGCCAGCGGGGACCCGGCACCCCCCTGGCCGCCCGGATGACTTTACCACTTGCCGTCACTCAGGAACCGCGCGATTTTCCCCCCTATTTTAAAATCCCCAAACCCATCCCATCATGAGTTCCGGCCCACAAAAAACCGACGAGAAGACCCTCCGCGACACCCTTGCTGAAAACCCCGCCGACTGGGAAACCCGCAAGCGCCTCGCCCACCTCCTCTACGACCGCGGCTCCTTCCCCGAGGCCGCCGACCTCATCTGGGCCGTCGACGAGCTCCCCAGCATCGACGTCGAGCTCGCCTTCGCCGCCCGCATCCTCGCCAAGGCCGCACCCCGCAAGGCCATCCGCCTCCTCACCGCCCTCCTCGACCACAACCGCGGCAAGGCCGTGCAAAACCTCGGCCTCGCCAACGCCCTCCTCCACCACGGCATGGTCCTCCAGGCCGCCCGCTTCTACGGCGCCGCCCTCGAGGCAGACCCCACCCTCGGCAATCCCGACCTCGAACACTTCATCCTCTGGACCGACGACGAGGAGACCCTCTGGGGAAATTTCAACAACCGCCGCCCCCTCCTCGGCGAGCTCCCCTGGATGAAGCGCGACCCCAAGGAAGCCATGAAACTCACCAGCCGCATCACCACCCACACCACCCCCATCCAGCTCCCCGGCCTCAAGCCCTCCGCCAACGAGCAACTCACTAACGAACTCTACCAACAAGTGGCGGAAAAAGGCGCCGACCCCACCCCGCCCCCCGCCGTCACCATCCCCCTCGACCGTGTCGATCCGAAATACCGCCTCTTCGACGACGCACTCGGCGCCCCCACCACCTCCCCCGAGCCATCCCAGCCCCAGCTCACCCTCGCCGATCCCGCCCCCATCTCCCCACCCCCCAAGAAGGAGCTCGCCCGCCCAGACTTCTCCGCCGCCGGCGCCCCCATCAAGCCGCCACCCGCCCCATCCCTCCCCGTCGCCCCCGCCGGCCGCCCCAAGCCACCGCTCCCTCCCCTCAAAAAGCCCGACGCAGCCTCATAGCCCATCCGCCGTCACCACCACCACATTGCTCGCCCGCTCGTTCCCCGTTTTTAAAACCACATACACCCGGTAGCACGCCACCGCCCCCCGCCGGCCCAGCATCCCACCCGTCTCCAGCACCCGCTCCCCCTCCGGCGAAATCGTCCCCACCACCGCCTCATCCTCCTTCCGGTACTCCGGCCCCGCGCAGCCCCGCACCTGGTAGTGCGCCAGCCCCGCATCCCCGCTCACCGTCCACGTCAGCCGCGCCACCCGCCGCGCCGCCACCCACTCACCCGCCGCCCGCACCGCCTCCGGCGTATGTCCCGGCAGCGGCCACAGCCGCGGCATCGTCTCCAGATACACATCCCCCGGCTTCAGCCGCGTCGGCAGCGTCCGCGCGTAACTCATCAGCAGCGCCCGCACCCGCCGCATCACCGCATTCCGCCGCGCCCGCTGCCAGCCCAGCTGATACTCCGCCTCCTCCAGCGCCAGCCCCAGCAGCCGCTCCCCCTCCACCAGCGCCGCATACTCCCCCCGTGAAAGCCCCGGGTGCGGCCCCACCCGCAGCGGCACCGGCGCGCCCGGAGGCGACGGCTCCCCCTCCAGCCCCTCCCAGATCCGCAGCCCGTCCCGGCACGGTCGCAGATACTTGTCCAGCGCCGCCCCCACCAGCGGCAGCCGCGGCAGCACCTCCTCCGCCGGCGTCCCCGCCCAGTAAGACCGCACCGTCCCGTTGAAATCCTCCAGCCCCTCCCGCACCCTCACCCGGCCCTCCGCCGCATCCGCCCGCGCCCCCTGCACCTCCAGACCCGCCCTCACCACCGTCAGTGCCGCCGCCTCCAGCTCCAGCAGCAGCGCCTGTCCCCCCGCCAGATCCCCCTCCCGCAGCACCAGCGGCACCCCCAGCCCCACCTCCACCGATTCCCAGTGAATCAGGAATTCCGACAAGGTCGGCCAATACGAAACGGGAGATTCCAGCGCCATGATCCCCACTCAAGCTCCTCATTTTCTCTTTTAAAAGAAAAAATCCCAAAACCAAACCCTCACCCTGCAAAATCAAAGTCACACCTTAAAAAAACAACACCCCACCAGTCAAAAACACAACCACGCCAGTAAGCTTCAAAGACAAAAACCAGTGGTTTAAAGCCTCACTAGTGAAAAATAAACATCCACATGGCCCCATATTTTTCTTCAAACCATCCATTCCACCGGAAACACCCCTAAAACCACCTCATCCACCGCCCACCCATTTCGTCCCGACCTCTACCAATCCCCCTAAAACCCCACTCCACCCCACAAAAACCCACCTCCTACCCATCAAAATCCCCACTTCCCCCCAAGTTTTCCCAACGCCCCATCAAAATCCACCCATCCACCCACCCCGAGCCGCCTCTTTTCTCGCCACCCACCGCGCCGCCGCCCTCCCACCGGCCCACCCGCCTTCCCGGATTGCTCCCTCCGCCCTGGTCATCAAGCACCAGTGATCATCACCGATGGTTCACGGAACGAACACCTGACGCATTCCCACCCCGCCGGCTGGTTTTCCTGCCGTAGACGCTGGAAATCCCCCCCGGTCACCCCCTCCCGAAGCTGCTGGAAAAGATGGCCTTGGGGAAACGGAAGCCACAAACGCCTCGCCACATGCCACCGGAATCTCTAAACGAGGGCTGAACGAACAAATAAGTTCTGCAGAAAAGATGCATGAAACGACTCTCCTCATTCCTATTTGCTCTTTTACTCCCGCTGCTTGCTGCTTGCACGACGGGAGGGGCCAACTCACCGCGGTCCCAGGATGCCATCAACTCCCCGGGAACCGGTGACGGCCCGATTATCGAAGGCAAGCGGTCAATGAAAGGCCGCATATTGATCCCACCGGCAGATGAGGGCATCAATGTAAGAATTGCCACCTCGTCAGGCGAAGAGATCAAGGCTGCGTGGCCAGGATGGAATCATGCGATGTTCATTACCACGCGCTGGCAGGGCACGGAGTCGGCGAGCTTACACGATCGAAAAGTCCTGCGGGATCGGGCGGCTTCGGAGATCGATCCTTCCCAAGAATATCACATCGAGCTGCTGACTCAAAATCATGCCGATCTCGGTCATTTTGATTACGATATTTTGCGGATGTCGAAGAATGACCGGATCGTGATCGATGCATCTATTTGCCAAGTTCACAATCTCCAGATGAAGCGTCAGATTGAGGAAACGCGCTCAGCGGATGCGTACCCCGAGTCGTTTTTCCCAAAGCAGAAGAAGGAATTTCCAAATGATGGACATTTCTATTCGGGATGTAGTTCAGGAAGCGAGCCGACTTGGAAGTGTCCTGGATGCAGCCGAGGCTATGACACTTGGACCAAAGGGCATGGAAGTAATAAGGATTGGTAACGACAATTCCATTGCCAAAACACCCAGCCGAACAAGTCGTCGCGCCGAATGACCGCTAAGCCCCTCAATCGCAATACCAATCACAATCAACCGTCGGTCATCGGCGGACATGAAACGTTCTGCCGGAATTAAAGAGATCAACATCGTGGGTCACCCGTCGAACAAGCCGCGAAGAATGCGCATGACGTGTGGCGTCCATGCTGGAGGACAGGATGACCACATGGAGGATGTCGGCCCAAGGATGCGCGCTGAGGAGGTCAAGCTGCGGAGGCGGATTGAGCTCTGCTGTCGTCCGCAGAATCTGCTGGGTCATCTCATCATGGCAGTGAGGCGGCGGAGACTGATCCGAAAGATGAGAGCGCGGTTCGTGCGTCCTTACGCGATGTTCGTCGCAGGGATCGGAACCCGAGACGAGAAGCCGCCATATGATCCTCTCGCCATCTCCGGGCGGAATCTCTAAATCACGACGGAACGAACTACAAAGTTGGGCAAAGAAATGAAGATTCAGAAACTCACTCTAGCGTTATTTCTGTTTCTGTCCGTTTGGCTAGCATCCTGCGCCAATCAAGAACGGCATCCGGCAGACAGAGAGCGGAAGATCACCCGTTTAAGTCTCCGCAATACTACTCCGAAGTATGTGGAAGATCGCCGGATTTTGGCCCTGATCAGTTCACAGCCCGGAACAATTTACGACGAGAAGAAGGTCGATCAAGATTCCCGGGCTTTGTATGAGAGCGGGCTCGTGGATGATGTGAAATTTTCAGCGAAGTTTGAGGGGCAATCGGTGCACCTCATCGCAACAGTGGTCACGAGGAGAGGGTTTGGTCCCGTGCTTTTCAGGCTCAATGCCAATACCAAGTATTCTGAAATAACACTATGGAAGCAGATTAGCCGTTCCCACGCTGATCGCATTCTTCGGGCGGTTGACCGCCAGTTGGATCCGGTTACAGAGAAGCCAATCGTCTACAAAGACGAAAGCCTAGTAAGCGATCTGCTGCCAGCTGTATGCATAGAATTGGAGAACTTCTATAAGAGACAAGGATTCAAAAATGCTAGGGTGCGGGCGGAATCGTGGAATGGTGGGTCGCCCACAATCGACGACTTTCATTTTACGATTGAGGAGAATGCGCCTGAAACATGAACATCGAAGAGCAGAACAATTCCCGGATCCCGATGGGCACAAACTTTACAATTTCATCCCAACCTCAGTCCCAAGCGCGCCCACGAGGGCGCTCTTGACGTTCTGCTAAAAAGTGAAGACGCGGATATCCAGGTTCTCTGTCGCCATTCCCGGGGTAATTGGACTTTGCCCTGCGATTCTCTTGGGTGTGAATGTCTACAGAGATGCGACCGATCCTCTCAAGAAGATGGCGAGGGAGCACGGCATAACGAATTACTATGAGAAGAATGGTTTCCTGAGAGACAGGATCGAATTGGATGCGATATTTCACCGCGTCGAGACTGAAGTCGATGCGGCAGCGGACAAGGAGCTTGAGGCACGCGGGCTGAGTCGGATGGGAATGGGCCGAGTTTATGCCCGTGAGCAGTTCAAAAAGGAGGTCCTGAAAAAGCGATACGGTATCGAGTGGCGTACTCTCAGTGAGATGAATCCTTGGTTTTGCTTCGACTAGCGATGCTATGGGATTTCAACCATTACAGAACAAGCCGGCTCATCCGCCGGATGGCCATCAAACGTTTTCAAGGATATGAACGGTCCCGTGTCGAGGTGCTCCAAGTTTTTAGCTGCCATCGCGTTTGCGATTTATGCGGTTGTGGTCTGCCCGTGCGGAGGAACTACTTTCGTGGGCTTTCCGGAGGATAAATTTGATCTGACTGTGGTAAGCGACCGGATATTGCTCGTGGATGTGTCCGAGGCGGGGTGGATGGAGCAGGAGAAGAAGGAGGGTGGTGGGAAAAAGTTCCAGGTGATCGGATCCATCGTCGAAGATGTCCGGGGGAAAAGTGCTCGGAGGGAATTCAAGCATGTTGGCCTTCTGATCGATTTGGAAGACCCTGCCAATCAGGACGCAATGGGTCTGGCGGCTCACTATAACCAGGTGCAGAAAGAGGACTCCAAGGTCTTCGAGTGCAAACGGGGAGAGCGATATGTGGTGATCCACGCATTCGACACGGTGTTCTTCATCGGCGTGAGCAAAACCGATGAGGGATGGCGGAAGCGAATCAAGGATCTGGACCCCAAGTTAGTCCAAAGTAGCAAGGTCGTGCAGGAAGGCGAACCGTCGAAGGATGGCGCGACGCACAAGGATGCGGAAAAAGGGGCGGCTCCAGGTGGGCGATGAGTTTTTCGAATTCACATCAACTTCCCTTCATTCGCGCCTGTTGGAGCGCTTTTTAGGCGCTTGAATCAGACGGTGGAGAGCTTCCGGTGGATTTTATCCGCAGGAATTGCCTTCGGTTTTGACCCCGAAGCGGCAGGGGATCATTTGCCGTTCCGCCTGCCCCGCAGACCGGCCGCGAGCATCAGGCCCACCATGACAAGTCCGGTAGGGCCCGGTTCGGGAATACTCAGGCGGACGTTGTCTCCGTCGAACGAAAGCCCCCCGGGGCCTGTCGCTACCGCCGTCAATGTGGACGGAGTCCCGCTGCTGAAAATCGGGCTGGTCAAAGCAGAAGAAACGTCGCCGAAGGAGGGATGGGTGTTCGAGGCCAGAATAACGAAAGCGCCGCTGGAAAGGATTCCCCCGCCAGAAGAAGGGAGTGCGATGGCCAGGAATATCTCCGAATGGTTCAGCAAAGCCGGAGATATGGCGGTGGTCGACCAACCGGACATGGACCCGAAATGGTTGGTCTGTTCACCAAACTGGATGAACTGACCTGTCTGGGGATCGTATCCTCCCACGGCAGCGGTGAAGCTGATGGGTTCCCCCGAATAGCCCAGGACATCCAAGCCGTCCGAAATCCCGGATAATCCAACAGATATGGTGACCGTAGCCGCGGTGGAGGATGCCATCGAAAGCAGCGATACGGCGCCAAGAGCTAACACCGGGATCAGGCGAAGAAGTGTCGGTCTCATGGAATTGGTTTGTTAGCCAAGGGAGGGCCCTGTGTCAACAGGTGACTCCAGGACCATCACTCCATCAGACGCATCAGGAGCTTGGGGTCGGTGGCGGTGCGGAGGGCGGTTTCGCGGTCGATGAGGCGGTCGCGGACGAGGGTGGCGAGGGAGCGCTCGAGGGTGATCATGCCGTCGTCGCCGCCGGTGAGCATGGAGTTCCGCATGAAGTGGTCCTGGCCCTCGCGGATGCCGTTGGCGACGGCGGGGGTGACGAGGAGTTTTTCCACGGCGGGGACGAGTCCGCCGGTGCGGGAGGGGACGAGGCGCTGCGAGAGGACGGCGCGCAGGGATAATGAGAGCTGGGTGCGGATGTGGGGCTGCTGGTGACCGGGGAAGACGTCGACGACGCGGTTCACCGCGGCGGAGGCGCTGCCGGAGTGGAGGGTGGAGAGGACGAGGTGGCCGGTCTCGGCGGCGGTGAGGGCGGCGGCGATGGTGTCGTGGTCGCGCATCTCACCGAGCAGGATGACGTCGGGGCTCTCGCGCAGGGCGGCGCGGAGGCCGGTGGCGAAGCTTTCCACATTACCACCGACCTCGCGCTGGTGGATCATGCACTGGATCTCGCGGTGCTCGTACTCGATGGGGTCCTCAAGGGTGATGATGTGCCGCGGGCGGGTGCGGTTGAGGTGGTCGACGAGCGCGGCGAGGGTGGTGGATTTCCCCGAGCCGGCGACTCCGGTGACGAGCACGAGGCCGCTGGAAAAGTGGGCGAGCTGATGGAGGTCCTCTGGCAGGGAAAGCTCGGCGAGCTGCGGCGCGCGGCGGCGGATGGGGCGGAGAGCGGCGGCCACGCCGTCGAGATGGCGGAAGACATTGATGCGGATGCGGCGCGGGCCGTCCGGCAGCTCCCAACGGGCGGCGAAGTCGGTGCTGCCGGTGAGTGCGAGGGTGCGGCGGGCGGCGTCGTCGGGTAACAGGGCGAGGATCTGCCCGGAGCCGGGGGCCGCGGCATCGAGCGGAATGATGAGGCCGCTCCGGCGGATGCGGGGCGGCTTGCCGGATGAGAGGAAGAGGTCGGAGGCGTTTTGCAAAAGCGCCTGGTCGAGGAGGGCGACGAGCTCGGGATCCGGCCGGGCAGGGGACGGCGGGTCTCCGATTTCTGCCAGGGGCGGCGAGTGGGGAGGGGGCTGGATGAAATGCGAGACCTCGCGGGCCAGCGGATCTTCCGCCACGGGGACTTCCCGCGGCAGGGTTCCCAGCGTGTGGATTTCGATCCGCCAATCGGGCGTGCCGGGGTGGATCCGGTAGCCGAACTCGACGCCATCCGCCGCGAGGAAGCGGCCTTCGTGCGGTTCTTTCTCGCCGATCATTTCGCGCGAGATCCGCCGCAGCATTTCCTCACCGAGTGCGGGCATGGAGAGCTCGATGGTCTCTCCCTGCTTCAACAGGAACGGCGGGCGATCCGAAACGAGGACGAGTCTCTCGGCGTCGCGTTCCACCATCAGTTTCAAGAATGTGTCGATAATAGCCATGGTTTCACCGGCGGGGGTCGTCCCGCTGCCTCAGTAAATGCCGCCGGAGCGAGGTTTCGTTGGGAGGGATGGCGATCACGGATCAAACCGGCGGCGGGGGGCGATTGATGGTTCGTCGAAGAATCCTTGCGGACGCGCCGGAGCCTGATAGACGGGACTTCGCCGGAAGTGCGAACCCAACTGATGAAAACCCCTTCGAAATTTTTCTCCGTCCGCTCCCTCGGGTTCGGTGCCGTGGCCCTGGGCCTGAGTTTCTTCTGCGGACTGTCCTTGGGCCGCAGGACGGGTGCGGAGGAAATCGCCGGCGGGGAATCGGGCTCGGGTCGGCCGGGAATGGTCGACCGCAAGAACGGGCGGACGGGCGGCGGTGGCGATGCCCCGGCGGGGAGGCGTGGCAAGGGGGCGACACTTTCGGTGAAGGAGTCCAAGGACTTCGCTCAATCGGTGCGGTCCATTTTCCGGGAAAACGTGAAGGCGCGGCGCATCGCGCAGTTTGAGAAACTGGTGGAGAGGACGGGCGTGGAGCACTTGCCCGAGTTGATCGCGCTGATCCGAGAGAACGACCTGCGGGGCAATGACTCGGGCGACGAGTGGTCCCGGCTGTGGAACAGCTGGGGCGAGCGAGACCCGCAGGCGGCGATGGATTTTTTCAAGACGTATGACTGGACGGGATGGAATGACGCGGCCCAGGCGGAAGCAAGGACCCGGGTTCTGACCAACTGGGCGCAGGCGGATCCGGAGAACGCGCGGCGGTTTGTGGAAGCTGATGCGGACTTTGTGAACGGCGACCGCTCGATGGTTTACACGCTGGTGGACGGCTGGGCGAATGTGGCCCCGGAAGCCGCCGCGGAGTGGCTCTTCAAAAACGGCCTCGGCATGAGTGGGGAATACGAAAGGATCGTGGACGCGCTCAATCGGAACCGCGGCCGGGAAGGTCTCGACGCCTGGTTTTCCAAGCTCGATGAGGCGCAGGTTCCCGCCAAGGACAGGGCGGGCTTCTCCCAAGCCATCGCCCGCAAGCTGGAAAGCTCCCCCGAAAAAGCCGCCGAGTGGGTCGAGGCCAACCTCAACGAGCCATGGGTCGAGGGCAGTGAAATCGTGAGAAACACCGCGCGCGCCTTCGCCCAACGCGACCCCAAGGGAGCCGTCGAATGGGCGGGCCGGACCGGACTGGAACAGGCCACGATCGCCGCCGTCGCCACCTGGTGCGAGCAGGACGTGAGCGCCGCCGGCCAGTGGGTGAAAGAAAACGCCAACAGCCCCCGCTCCCATCTATCCGCTTCGCTGGTGATGTCCTATCTGCGGCACACGGATCCTGCCGCCGCCCGGCAATGGGCGGAAAGCATTTCCGACCCGGCGCTGCGTGAAAGCCTGCTGGATTTTTGAAGGAGTTTCGCCCGTATTACGCAGGCCCGGTCTGGGAAAGGGAACATTGCGAGGGCAAGTATGCGCTTTCCTTTTTCCCCGAAAGCCGTTCGCTTTGGTAAAATGGTGGAGCAAGGCAGGACGGAACAGACATGGACGCGCGGCCAGCGCTGGGTGAGCGATGGCGAGCCGGAGCTGGGGCTCGGCATCATCCGCAAGAGCGGGGAGGGGCGGGTGGAAATCGCGTTTCGCGCGGTGGGTGAGACGCGGATCTATGCCACGGACACGGCGCCGCTGCGGCGGGTGAGATTCATGCCCGGCGACCGGATCAAGGATTACGCGGGGGCGGAGATGACGGTGGAGCGGGCGCGGGAGGAGAGCGGATTGCGGATTTATGAAACGGACCGGGGGGAGGTGGCGGAGGCGGATTTGTGCGACTCCATCAGCTTCAGCAAACCCGAGGAGCGGTTGTTCGGCGGCAAGCTGGACGAGCCTGGGGATTTCGATCTGCGTGGCGAGGCGCTCCGTCGGCGGGCGGACATGCGGCGTTCGCCGGTGCGCGGTCTGGCGGGAGCGCGGATGGATCTGATCCCGCACCAGCTTTTCATCGCGGACGAGGTGGCGAACCGGCCGCAGCCGCGGGTTTTGTTAGCGGATCAGGTGGGATTGGGGAAAACCATCGAAGCGTGTCTGATCCTGCACAGGCTGATTTTAACGGGCCGGGCGGAGCGGGTGCTGATCCTGGTGCCGGAGCCGCTGGTGCACCAGTGGTTCGTGGAGCTGCTGCGGCGGTTCCAGCTTTCCTTCAGCATCTTCGACGAAGCGCGGTGCGAGGCGATCGAGTATGGCGATCCGGAGTGTAATCCGTTTCTCGACAGCCAGTGGGTGCTGGCGGCGGTGGATTTTCTGGCAGACAACGAGCAGCGTGCGCAACAGGTGATCGAGGCCGGTTGGGACGTGCTGGTGGTGGACGAGGCGCACCATCTGGAATGGTCGCCCGAAGCCGCGGGTCCGTCCTACGAGGTGGTCCGACGGCTTGCGGAAACCACGGAAAGCCTGCTGCTTCTAACGGCCACGCCGCAGCAGCTCGGGCCGGAAGGACATTTCGCGCGGCTGAAGCTGCTGGACCCGGACCGCTACTCGGATCTTCAGCAATACCGCGAGGAAACGCTGCACTACGAGGAAGTCGCCGATGTGGTGGAATCCCTGGCGGCAGGCGCGGCGGTGGATGAACGGCTGAAGGCGTTTGTCGCCGGACGACACCGGCTGGAGCAGCGGGTGGCGGATCTGGCGGGGGGGAAACCGGACGCCCGCGAACGGCTGATCGCCGATCTGTTGGACGGATTCGGCGTCGGCCGGGTGATGTTCCGCAACACGCGGTCCAAGCTCGGCGGATTTCCCCAGCGCGAACCGCGGATCGCCCCGGCGGTGGAAAAGGTGAAGTGGCTCGCCGAGCTGTTGGAAAAGCTGGGAGAGGAGAAGGTGCTGGTGATCACGAAAACCCGCGAGCTGGCGGAGGAGGTCCTGGACGAGCTTGTTTCCGGGACAGGAGTGAAGGGCGTGCTTTTCCACGAGGACCTGACGCTGCTGCAGCGCGACCGGAATGCCGCGTTTTTCGCCGAGGAAGAGGGTGCGCGGATTCTGGTGTGCTCGGAGATCGGCAGCGAGGGGCGGAATTTCCAGTTCGCCCGGCACTTGGTGTTGTATGACCTGCCGGAGGATGTGGATCTGTTGGAGCAGCGGATCGGACGGCTCGACCGGATCGGTCAGAAAGGCACGATCCAGGTGCACGTGCCCTATCAGCCGGGCGAGGGGGACGAGATCCGCATGCGCTGGCTGGAGGAGGGGCTCGATGCCTTCCGCGCCAGCCCGCCCGGCGCGGCCGAGATCCAGCGCGAGCTGCGGTTCGATCTGGAGGAGGCGATCGGCGAGCGCGAGGGGATCGATGAATTGATCGAGAAGACGCTCGCCTGCCGGAAACAGATTTCCGAGCGACTGGCGCGTGGGCAGGATCGTCTGTTGGAGCGGAGTTCGCACCGGCCCGAGCGATCGTCGTGGCTGGTGAAGAAAATCCGCGAGTGGGATGACGATGCCGGTTTCGAGGATTTCCTGATGCGCTTGTTCGAGTTTTCCGGCCTGCACATCGAGGAGCTCGGCAGCCGCCGTTATTTCCTGCTGCCGGGGAATTTGAAATCCGACGCGTTTCCCTCGCTGCCAGCGGAAGGCATGAGCGTGACCCTCGAACGCCAGCGCGCGCTCGAGCGCGAACAGGAAGCCTTCCTCACCTGGGATCACCCGATGGTCCGCGGCGCGCTGGATCTGATGTTAGGGTCGGAGGCGGGCAACGCGAGTTTCGGCATCTGGGATTCCGCCGGAGAGAAGATCATTCTGTTGGAAACGTGGATCGTCGTCGAATGCGTGGCCCCGGCGCGCCTGCACGTCGAGCGCTTCCTTCCGCAGACGCCGATCCGGATTCTCGTGGATCACAAGGGCGCCAATCACACGGACAACAACGCGTTTGCCAAGCCACCCTTGCGCAAAGGTGACGCCGCCGGCTTGATGCGGAACGAGAAGGTGAAACGCGTTTTCCTGCCCGCCATGCTGGATCAGGCGCGTGCGCTCGGCGCTTCGCAAAGCCAGGCCGTCATCGAAGGCGCGCTCGCCGCGATGCACGAGGAAACCGCCGGCGAGATCGCCCGCATGAACGACCTCGCCGAGGTGAACGACCACATCAAGCCGGAGGAGATCACCGCGCTCGAGGAGCGCCGGGACGAACTCGCCGCCGCCATCGGAAGCGCGCGCGTCCGTCTCGACGCCGTGCGATTGATCTGGAAAGCTCCGCCTAACTGAATAACAACAAGAGACCGACATGAACTCCCTCCCCATTTCCCTCCTCACCGCGTTTTCCACCCTGTTCCTCGCCTCCTGCGGCGTGACAACCCCCAAGGTGGCCGGCGCGGACAGCCGGGTGAAACTGGAGCAATGGCTCAAGGCCGAGCGGGTCGGCATCGAGGAAACCGACAAGCTCATCGGCCTGCAGATCCCGCTTGTGGATTTCGGCAAGCTCCCCGCTACCTTCGGCAAACAACGTTGGAGCGCCGGAACGAGAGGCCAATACAGCACCAGCTACGATAAAACCGCGAAGATCGCGGGCGGCGAATGCTATCACGTTTCCCTCTTCGGAACTCCCGCCGCCGCGCCGGTTCTCGTCGACGCGCCTTCGGTTCTCGAACCCGGAAGACCCGGTGAAATGGATGAAAGCCCGCGCAAATGGTCCTCCGTCCATGTCCCCGGCCTGAACCGGTCAATCCGCTACTACTTCTCAACCATGGCCTTCGGCGACACCGACGACACCTGGGAAACCGAGCCCTTCACGATCACCGGCCCCGACGGTAAAACCGGTTCCTACCAAGCCCGCATCGAATGCGAGACCTCCGGAGTGGCGGAAGCGATGTTCGCAAAACTGCGGGTGCGGTGACCCTGAAGTGGGGAGGGCCTTAAGCGTGATACTCCTGAATGCTCTTCACCGTGAGCTCGTTGTTCTTCAGAGACCGCATTCCTTTCACCGAAGCTTCGGCGGCGGCGAGGTTGGTGGCGTGGGAGATCTTTTGAGCGATGGCGGTGGAGCGGATGAGGATCTCGTCGGCGCGGGACTCGTGGGTGCTCGGGGTGTTGATGATGAAATGGATTTCGCCGTTTTTCATCATGTCGATCACGTTCGGGCGGGCTTGCTCGAGGACCTTGTAAACGCGGTTGCTCGGGATGCCTTCCTCGGTGAGGCGGGTGTGGGTGCCGCCGGTGGAGTAGATCTTGAAGCCGAGTTCCGCGAGGTCGCGGGCGACGGCGACAGCGCGGTCCTTGTCGCGGTCGGAGACGGAGAGGAAGACGGTGCCGGATTTGGGAAGCGGGTTGAAGGCGCTGATCTGTGACTTGGCGTAGGCCATGCCCCAGTCGGCGTCGATGCCCATGACCTCACCGGTGGATTTCATTTCCGGGCCGAGCACGATGTCGATGCCGGGGAAGCGGTTCCACGGGAAGACGGCTTCCTTCACGGAGAAATGGGGCGGGATGATGGTTTCGGTGTAGCCGAGGTCCTTGAGTTTCTCGCCGACCATGACCTTGGCGGCGAGCTTCGCAAGGGAAACGCCGGTGGCCTTGCTGACAAAAGGAACCGTCCGCGAGGCGCGTGGGTTGACCTCGATGACGTAGAGTTGCTCGTCCTTCACGGCGAACTGGATGTTCATCAGGCCGCGGACATTGAGCTCGCGGGCGAGGTCGATGGCGGCGCGGGTGATTTCCGCCTTGATCGCATCGGATAGAGAAAACGCGGGGATGACGCAGGCGGAGTCGCCGGAGTGGATGCCGGCCTGCTCGATGTGCTGCATGATCGCGCCGACGACCGAGGTTTCGCCGTCGGAAATGCAGTCGACGTCCACTTCGGTGGCGTTGTCGAGGAAGCGGTCGACGAGGACCGGGCGCTCGGGAGAGGCGATGACGGCCTCACGCATGTAGCGGGTGAGCTCGGAATCGCAGTAAACGATCATCATGCCGCGGCCGCCGAGCACGAAGGACGGGCGGACGAGCACCGGGTAGCCGATGCGGTTGGCGATGACCAGGGCCTCGGCTTCGTTGGTCGCGGTGCCGGCTTCGGCTTGCTTGAGATTGAGTTTGTCGAGCAGCGCGGAGAAGAACTTGCGGTCTTCGGCCTGTTCGATGGATTTCGGCGAGGTGCCGATGATCGGGACGCCGTGGCGTTCGAGGTCGGCTGCTAGATTCAATGGGGTTTGGCCGCCGAACTGGACGATGACGCCATGGGGCTTTTCCTGATCGCAGATGTTGAGGACGTCTTCCAACGTGAGTGGCTCGAAGAACAGCTTGTCGGAAGTGTCGTAGTCGGTGGAGACGGTCTCGGGGTTCGAGTTCACCATGATGGTCTCGTAACCCAACTCTTTGAGCGCGAAGGCGGCGTGGACGCAGCAATAGTCGAACTCGATGCCCTGGCCGATGCGGTTCGGACCGCCACCGAGGATGATGATCTTCTTTTTGTCCGACTGGCGGGCTTCGTTTTCGTCGCCGTAGGTGGAGTAGAAATAAGGCGTGTAGGCTTCGAACTCGGCCGCGCAGGTGTCGACGAGACGGTAGGTCGGGATGATGCCCTTCGCTTTTCGCTCGGCGCGGATGGTGTCTTCGGTGGGCACATCGACGACTGCTCCTTCCGGCTCGGCGCGGGGTGGGGCACCGGCGGGCTGGTCCTTTTCACCGTGGATCGAAGCATCGTGAATGGCAGGAGCTGCAGCGCGGGCCTTGGCGATCTGGCGGTCGGAAAAGCCCATTTTCTTCGCCCGCTTGAGGTCCATGCTGGCGAGTTCCATGCCTTCCTTGGCGATCTGCTGGAGATGGCCGAGGAACCAGGGATCGATGGCGGTGGCGTCTTGGATTTCCTCCAGCGTCCAGCCGTTTACGAATGCGGTTTGCAGCCAGAAAATGCGCTCCGCATTGGGAATCTGAAGCTTGCGGGTGATTTCGTCGCGGGTGGGAGAGTGCGGGTCCTTGTTGTCGAAGCCGAAGCCCCAGCGGCCGGTTTCGAGCGAGCGCAGGCATTTCTGCATGCTCTCCTTGAACGTGCGGCCGATGGACATCGCCTCGCCGACGGATTTCATCGAAGTCGTAAGGACCGGGTTGGCGGTCGGGAATTTCTCGAAAGTGAAGCGCGGGATCTTGGTGACCACGTAGTCGATGGTCGGTTCGAAGGACGCCGGCGTCTCGCGGGTGATGTCGTTCGGCAACTCGTCGAGTGTGTAGCCGACGGCGAGCTTGGCGGCGATCTTCGCAATCGGGAAACCGGTGGCCTTGGAGGCGAGCGCGGACGAACGGGAGACCCGCGGGTTCATCTCGATGACGATCATCCGGCCGGTCTTCGGATCGGTGGCGAACTGGATGTTCGAGCCGCCGGTTTCCACACCGATCTCGCGGATCACGGCGAAGGACGCGTCGCGCATGATCTGGTATTCGCGGTCCGTCAGCGTCTGGATCGGCGCGACGGTGATCGAGTCGCCGGTGTGCACGCCCATCGGGTCGAGGTTTTCGATGGAACAAATGACCACGCAGTTGTCGGCGCGGTCGCGCATGACTTCCATTTCGAACTCTTTCCAGCCGAGCAGCGACTCGTCGATGAGCACCTCCGAAACGGGGGAAAGATCCAAGCCACGGGTGATGATTTCCTCATACTCCTCGCGATTGTAGGCGATCCCGCCGCCCTGGCCGCCGAGGGTGAACGCGGGGCGGATGATCAGCGGAAAGGTGCCGATTTCCTCCGCCACCTTGCGGGCTTCCTCCATCGTGTGGGCGATGCCGGAGCGCGGCATGTCGAGGCCGATCTTGACCATGGCCTCTTTGAAAAGCTGTCTATCCTCACCCTTGTCGATGGCCTCGGGCTTCGCGCCGATCATGCGGACGTTGTATTTTTCCAGCACGCCGGACTTGTGCAGCGACATCGAGGTGTTGAGCGCCGTCTGGCCACCGAGTGTGGGAAGAAGGGCGTCCGGTTTCTCGCGGGCGATGATTTTTTCCACCACTTCCGGCGTGATCGGCTCGATGTAGGTGCGGTGCGCGAACTCCGGATCGGTCATGATTGTCGCGGGATTCGAGTTCACCAGCACGACCTCGTAGCCTTCTTCCTTCAATGCCTTACACGCCTGAACGCCGGAATAGTCGAATTCGCAGCCCTGGCCGATGACGATGGGGCCGGAGCCGATGACGAGGATTTTACGGATCGATGTGTCTTTGGGCATGGTCGCGGGAAGGTTCGGAAATCTGCCGCCGGGCGGCTAAATTTCGAGGTGTGTGGCAGGGTTCCCGCGTCTTGTAAAGGGCGGGATTCGCGGAAGATTGGACAGCTCCCGCCCCGCCGACAACCCCGAACGCTGTGACATTTCCAACCCGCGTTTCAGCGCCTTCTCATCCCATCCGGCATCCAGTCCTTGCGCATCGGCTCAGCGACCGGCTTTCCATGGGCTGCGGAGATGACCGGTGCTTCCGACACCTCGATGCCCTTGGTGTATGGATCGAGTATTCCCCGGATTTCGTCCTCATCCCTCAGGCCCACGATCTTTCTGACGAACTTCCCATCCCGGTAAATCCGAAGATCCGGCAAGTCCTTGACGCCCTGACTGGTGGCGAACTGGTGGAAGCGGTCGATATCCACTTTTCCCACCACGACCTTGCCACCGTATTCCTCCGTCAGTGCTAGGAGCAGCGGGTCAATCCGACGGCTTTCTCCGCTCCAGACCGCTTGGTATTGAATGATCGTCACCCGGCCGCGCTGTTTGGAAAAACTGTCCATCTGCCCGCTGGAAAGCTCCACCACCAAGGGCTCCGAACTCACGGACGATGCTTTGGGCGCCGGCTGAGTTTTCAAAATCTGGCTGGTGAAACCACGCGCACGTTCGCAGCTCGGGCTGACAAGCAGGGCGAGCATCATCAGAAGTTGGGGGAACTTCACGGTTCGGTATGGGGGATGGAGTCCGGGGGAGGACAGAGGTTCGGTGATCGGCGCATTCCGGAAGCCGGAGGAGGCGGGATTTTCCCATGCGCTTTCGTGAAGCACGGAGGACCAAGCCACCTTCTTCACAGGGCGGAACTTACTCAATCAATCCTAAATATCAATCCGATTTCCCTCTTCCGAGCCACGCATTCGCGTAAGTCGGATCACGCGCCACCCTTGTATTTCAGCAGTTCCTTGAGTTCCGCAGGCAAGGGCGTTCCGGCTCCCAGCGAAAGCTCGAACAAGGTCGCGACAGAGGCCGCTTCCCTCAACTTGAGAAAGCCGGAGCTCAGCTTGTCCTCTTCCGGCGTCATCCATGTCGCGATGGCCTGGCGGACCTCGGCATCCGCCAGGTGAATCCGCATAACGTTCAGCGCGGCGTCACGTGCGATTTCTTCCGAAGCCCCCGCATCCGACGTCATTGCGATGTTGTAGGCGTTCAGGGCCTCCACCGGATGGCCGGTGTTCTCGAGCGCCAGGCCGAGACAACAGGCGACCTGCGCGCGCTGGTCTCCGGGCAGACGCTGGTCGGTCCGGCCGCTTGCAAGCGATTCGAGGTGGTGCCAGTTTTTCGTCCGCACCGCTTCCCACAGCGCGTCGATTTCCAACTGCCGCGATCTCAACACGCCGAGGGCCGCTTTTCCCCCGAATGACGACACCGCCTTTGCCAGGCCGTCCAGATCGCCCAACTTCCGCAGGCATTCGGTCTGGTAAAATTCCGCCAACAGCTTCTCGTCCTCCGGAACCCCCGGGCGGGAGGCGACTCCGGCGAAAGCATCCCGCGCCTCCCGGTACTTCCGGCCCTGATAGAAATCGATCGCCACCGTGAAGGCGGGAGTCTTCGGAACGCCGGCAACGAAGTCCTGCCTGGGTGGTGCGACCGCCGCCGGCGCGGGTGCTGTTTCCGGGATTTCGATTCCCGCGCCCCGGATTTCCTGAAGGTGTGCGGATTGCGGGAAATCCCTCAGCATCCGGCCCGCATGCTCCTTGGCGAGATCCGCCTCGCCGATCAGCGACGCCGTGCGGATGAGCTGATAGAGGTGGTTCTCACGGTTCGCCGCCTTCGGGAAATACCGCTCGATCTGCAGATAGCCGGCGAACGCGCCCCTCACATTTCCATTCCGCTCGTGGATCAGCGCCATCGCCGCCAGCTTGAGTGCTTCCGTCGCATCGTCTCCGGTGTCCGGCACGAATTGATAGACCGCGATCGCCGCCCGCTGCATCCCCGCCGCCAGCGCGTCTCCGGCGAGCTTCAGGAAAACGCCGGAAAATCCCTTCATCTCCTCCTGCCCGATGATCAGCTCGCCCCGGTTTTTCCCGATGAAATCCAGCAGCACCTGTTCGTCCCGTTTGGCGATCGCCGCCTCCACCAATCCTTGAAAACCCGCAACGATGCCCGAATCCGGAGTCGGAAAATCCCCCTTGTTCCGGATCGCGATTTCCAGGTTCTCGTTTCCTTCCGCCAGCCGTCCCAGCCGGTACTGGCAGACCGCGAGATTGATGTAAAACGCCCCCTGTGGAAACGGGTCGCCTTTCCGGTCGCGTTCGTCGGTGAACTTGGAAAACCGGCTGATCGCCAGCTCCCAATCCTCCGCGCCCATCGCCGCCTCGCCCCATTTCAGCAAGGCCAGCTTCTGATAGGAATTTCCCGGATCCTTGCCTTCGTTCGGGAAATCCCGGTAACAGATTTCGAACGACCGCATCGCCTCGTCCCAGCGCTTCAGCTTCATCTCACAAACACCCTTGCGGTAATACACCGTCCCGAACTGAGCGCCATAAACCCGGAACGGATTCTCCTGCCCGTAGCGGCTCACCACCCGCTTGTTGAAATCCAGCGCCTCCTCCCACCGGTTTCCCTCCATCGCCGCCTGGGATTGTGCCACCAGCGACTCCAATCCCGCGTTCTGCGAATACGCCGGTCCCGCAAGCACCCATGTGGCGGACAGTGAAATGAGGCGGCCACGGAGTTTCATGAAGGGCAGAACGGGTTTGGAAGAGTCGAACTTTCGACAACCAAAGCCCCGGCTTCGCCAACCGGCAAGCGGGCAATTTTGGCGACCATCCTACTTCCATCTTGACCTGTTCAAACGATCATGTCTGAACTGTTCGCATGAGTGCGACACTCCTCTCCGCCCGGCTCAAACAGACCTTCGGCTACGATGAATTCCGCCCGTTGCAGCGGGAAATCATGGAAGCCTCGCTGGAAGGGCGCGACGCGGTGGCCATCCTGCCGACCGGCGCGGGAAAAAGCCTCTGCTATCAGCTTCCGGCCTTGGTTCGCGAAGGACTGACCGTCGTGGTATCCCCGCTGATCGCGCTGATGAAGGATCAGGTGGACCAGCTCGAAGCCAGCGGCGTGGCGGCGACGTTTCTCAACTCCACGCTCGATGGAAATGAAGCCCGCCGCCGCATCGACGGGCTGGATGCCGGGGAATATCAACTGCTCTACGTCGCGCCCGAGCGGCTGATGCTGCCGGATTTCCTGTCGCGGCTGAAGGGGTGGAAAATCGCCGCGCTGGCGGTCGATGAAGCGCACTGCATCAGCGAATGGGGTCACGATTTCCGCCCGGAATACCGCCGCCTCAAGGAGGTTCGGCAGCTCATTCCGGACATCCCGATCCTCGCGCTGACAGCCACCGCGACGGAACGGGTGCGCGAGGATATCGTCCGCCAGCTCGAACTCCGCGATCCGGCGGTGTTCCTCGCCAGTTTCAACCGGCCGAATTTGAAGTATCAGGTCATCGCGAAATCCGGAGCGGCGGCGCAGGTTTGCAATTTTGCCAATGCCCGTCCCGAGGACTCGGGCATCGTCTACTGCCAGTCGCGGAAAAACACCGAGGCCATGGCCGCCACGTTGCGCGCCCAAGGATTTTCCGCCGTCGCCTATCATGCCGGATTGGAGCCGCAGGAACGGGCGAAAAATCAGGAAGCCTTCCTCCGAGACGAGGCCAAGATCGTCTGCGCCACCGTCGCCTTCGGCATGGGTATCAACAAACCGAACGTCCGCTACGTCATCCACGCGGATCTGCCGAAGAACATCGAGGGCTACTATCAGGAAACCGGACGCGCGGGGCGTGACGGGCTGCCCGCCGATTGTCTGTTGCTGTTCTCGCGCGGCGACGTGATGAAATACCTGAAGTTCCTCGACGAGATTCCCGACGAGCAGGCCCGCGCCGTCGCCCATCAGCAGCTCGACCAGATGACGCATTTCGCCGAGAGCGACACCTGCCGTCGTGTCAGCCTGCTCGGCTATTTCGGAGAAACCTGGTCGCTCGAAAACTGCGGCGGCTGCGACCACTGCCTCAGCCCGCGCGAGAAATGGGACGCCACCACCGATGTTCAGAAATTGCTCAGCTGCGTGCTCCGCATCCGCCAGGCGGGCAATTTCAGCGTCGGCCTCAACCACGTTTCCGAGGTCCTCACCGGCGGTCTGTCCGAAAAAATCCAGCGCTGGAAACACGACCAACTCACCACCCACGGCATCGGCAAGGACCAGCCGCGGCCGTATTGGGTGGACCTTGGCCGCCAGCTCCTGCGCGCCGGGCTGTTAGCTGCCAGCACCGACAAGTTTCCCACCGTCGCTGTCAGCCAGCAAGGCATCGATGCGCTGAAAAAGCGCGAAACCGTCATGCTCACCCGTTCGCTGAGCATCCCGAAATCGAAAGCCGTCCGCACCGGCGACATCCCTTGCGATCCCGGCCTTTTCGAGCAGTTGCGCGGATTGCGAAAGGAACTCGCCGACGCGAAAAACGTCCCGCCATATGTCATTTTCTCCGATGTCACACTCCGCCATTTCAGCCGCGACTATCCGCAGAACGACACCGCGCTGCTGCGTGTTCCCGGCGTCGGCGAGAAGAAGCTCGACGACTACGGCCGCGCCTTCATCGACGTGATCCGCGACTGGCTCTCGGAAAACGAGCGGATGGAGTTCTCTCCGTTGGAAATCGTCATAGCCCCGCCGCCTCGGCCAGCCGGCGTCATCACTGGCACTATTGCGATCACCTTGGAGCTTTTCAAAAACGGCCGTTCCGTCCCCGAAATCGCCTTAGAGCGCAAATTTACCGAGTCCACCGTTGAGAGTCATTTAGCGGAAGCGATCTGGAATGGTGAACAACTGGATCCAAGAAGGTTTTTCACGATTGAGGAGGAACAGGAAATGCAGGCGGCTCTTGAGCACTGCGAAGGTGTTGCTCTGAAACCGGCTTTTGAACAACTTGAAGGGCGCATCAGCTACGGCAAGCTCCGGCTCTACCGGGCGACCGCCTCAACGCTCGAATCCGCGGCACCTTGAAATCAGCGGCGGGCGAACGATCTTCCGCTTTTCAGCCGTGAATTCGATTGTCGAACGGGTGGGCCGTTCCCAATGTCCGCCGCCGTGTCGAACAAGCCCGCCATTTCAAAAAACCGCCGCGAAGCGCCTTGGGTGGCGGGGCTGCATGCGGCCAGGGCGAACGTGGTGCCGGGCCTCATCGTTCAGGGGTTGATGCTTTCGATCCTGCTGGCCTACTATTTCTATCCGCCGATGCGGAACTGGCTGAACAGCCTCGCGGAAATCAAGGCACGCTGGAGTTACGGCTACTCGGCGATCAATGCGATCATTGCCGGAGCGTTGATTCCTGAACTGCTGCGGATTGGTGTTTTTCAAAAAGGCGGGATCCGCCGGTCCAACTTCGCGAACCTGCTTTTCTCAGTGCCATTCTGGTGCGTGATGGGGGTGGTGGTGGATTTCTTCTATCGCTGCCAGGCCGCTTGGTTCGGTGCGGAGCCCACGTTTGCGGTCGTTCTGAAAAAGGTGCTCGTCGACCAATTCCTCTACAATCCGTTCTACGCCGCGCCGGTCACCGCATGGCTCTATGATTGGAAAAACCGCGGCTATCCGAGGCACGGCCTCGGCGGATTTTTCACCGTGGAGTATTATCGGGACGTCGTGCTGCCGACCTTGTTCGCGACCTGGGGAGTGTGGATTCCGGTCGTGGCGATCCTCTATTCGCTGCCGTCATTGTTGCAGATTCCGCTATTCGGCCTCGCGCTTTCGTTGTGGGTCATTCTCTACACATGGATGAGCGAACAGCGGGCAGGGCAATGAAAGAATCTGCACGGCGGGCTTCCACGTCATTGCATTTTGCATTGAGCCCCCGGTTCCAATTATCGTCGAGCCCTTGCCACTGCAACGTTCCGCAGTCGCGGCATCCATGGCATGCACCGTGCGATAGGCCCGTCACCTTACCTGTGAAACTCGCACCCACCCATCTCAAGCGCTACAAGGACGTTGCCTTCCTTTTCCTCAAATACGGCAACTCCGACATCATCAAACAGGGCGGCTTCGACGATCCCGACCTCTCGGACACCGACGGCAAATCCGAAGGCACCGACCTCGCCGCGGATCTGGAAAAACTCGGACCCACCTTTGTCAAAATCGGCCAGCTTCTCTCCACCCGCAGCGACCTTCTGCCGCCCGCATGCCTTCAAGCGTTGGAACGTCTGCAGGATAAGGTCAGTCCGGTGCCGTTCGAGGAAATCAAGAAAGTCGTCGAGGAGCAGCTCGGGGTGAAAATCTCCAATGCGTTCGAAAGCTTCGATGAAACGCCGCTCGGTGCCGCGTCGCTCGGCCAGGTCCACCTCGCGAAGCTCCGCAGTGGCCGGACGGTTGCGGTGAAAGTCCAGCGTCCTGGCATCCGCGAGGAAATCATCGGCGATCTGGAGAGCCTCGCGGAAATCGCCAGCTTCATCGACGCACACACCGATTTCGGCCGCCGCTATGAAATCGCGCGCATTGTCGAAGGGTTCCGTGGATCGCTGATGCGCGAGCTCGACTATCAGAAAGAGGCCAGCAATCTCGACGAACTCGGCCGCAATCTGGCGGAATTCCACCGCCTGCGCGTGCCCGCCGTGGTGGAGGATTATTCGTCCTCCCGCGTCCTCACGATGGACTATCTGGCAGGCACCAAGATCACCTCGCTTTCCGGAGCCGTGCTCGTCGATCTGGATGGCGCGGTCCTCGCCGAGGAGATGTTCCGCGCCTATTTGAAGCAAATTCTGGTCGATGGATTTTTCCACGCCGACCCGCATCCGGGAAATCTGCTGCTCACTCCCGAGCGGAACATCGCCATCCTCGATCTCGGCATGGTCGGCCGCATGAACCAGCGGATGCGCGACCAGCTGATCCATCTCCTTGCCGGCATCAGCAGCGGCGACGGCGTCCAGACTGCGGAGGCCGCCATGCGCATCGGAGATGCGCGCGACGAGGCCATCGACCGCAATCTGTTCATCACTTCCATCGAGGAAATCGTCGGCTCGGCCAAAAGCCAGAACATTTCTAACATTCAAGTCGGCTCCGTGGTCGCTCTCGTCATGGGTGCCTGTGCCGATGCGGGCATCCGCATCCCTGCGGAAATCAGCCTGCTCGGGAAAACCCTGATGAATCTCGACCGCGTCGGAGCCGCGCTTTCGCCCAATTTCGATCCGAATGAATCCATCCGTCGCCACCTTGTGGAAATCAGCGAGGCGCGCATGAAGGACTCGTTTTCCACGGCCAATCTCATGGGCGTGCTCACCGAGACCAAGGATTTCCTCGGCCAATTCCCTTCACGGGCGAACCGGATTCTCGAAATGGTCGCGGACAACAAGCTGCGCATGAAGGTCGACACCATCGACGAACACAAACTTCTCCAAGGCCTGCAGAAAGTGGCCAACCGCATCACCACCGGACTGATCCTCGCCGCGCTCATTGTCGGCTCGTCGATGCTCGCACGGGTCGAAACCAGTTTCCGGATCTGGGGCTATCCAGGGCTGGCGATGATCTTTTTCCTCGTCGCCTGCCTCGGGGCGGGCTGGCTGATGGTTCAAACACTGGCGAAGGACGAATGAGGAAATTCGCGCTGTCATTTGAGTTCGTTTGAACTAGTGTTCCTGCGAACTCATGGAACTCGATTCAAAGCTCGCCATCCTTGCCGACGCCGCCAAATACGATGCGTCCTGCGCCAGCTCGGGGGCGGTGAAGGGAAACTCTTTGGACGGGAAAGGCGTGGGTTCCACCGGTGGCGCCGGCATCTGCCACAGCTATGCGCCGGACGGCCGCTGCATTTCCCTGCTGAAGGTTCTTCTCACGAATCTCTGCATCTACGACTGCCATTACTGCATCAACCGCCGTTCCAGCAACGTCCGCCGCGCGGCGTTCACGGCGGAGGAGGTGGTGAAACTCACGTTGGATTTCTACAAACGGAACTACATCGAAGGCCTGTTCCTCAGCTCCGGCATCATCCGGAATGCGGACTACACCATGGAGCAGGTGATCGCCGTCGCCCGCACGCTGCGCGAGGTGCATGACTTCCGTGGCTACATTCATTTGAAAACCATTCCGGAAGCGTCGCCAGAGTTGATCGAAATCGCCGCCCGCTACGCCGACCGGATCAGCATCAATCTGGAACTGCCGACGCAGGAGAGTCTGGACTTGCTCGCTCCGGAGAAAAACATCGTCCGGACGAAGCAGGCGATGGGACGGATCCGCCACAAGCTGGAGGAAGCGGGCGAGCGCCGTCGCGGGGGTGACAAAAAACTCCGCCACGCCACCGGTCAGAGCACGCAGGTCATCGTCGGAGCTGATGCTTCCACCGATGCGGATTTCCTCACGCGCTCGGACGAACTCTACGGCGCTTATAAAATGCGGCGCGTTTATTACTCCGCGTTCAGCCCGATTCCCGAGCCCTCGCGGATTCTTCCGCTCAAGGCACCGCCGCTCGTCCGCGAGCACCGTCTCTATCAGGCCGACTGGCTGATGCGCCACTATGGCTTCAAAACCGCGGAAATCGTCACTCCGGAGCTGCCGAACTTAGATCTCGATCTGGACCCGAAACTCGCCTGGGCCTTGCGGAATCGCCAGGATTTTCCGGTCGACGTGCAGACGGCAGCGCGCGATCAACTGCTGCGGGTGCCCGGGCTGGGCGTGAGAAATGTGGACCGGATTCTGAAAATCCGCCGCTTCACCCGCATCCGGCAGGCCGATTTGGTCCGGCTGCGGGTTTCGCTGGCGAAGGTTCTGCCGTTCCTCATGACGGCCGATCACAATCCCTCGGCCTATCTGTTGGATTCCGACCTTCTCCGCGCCCGTTTTCTGCCGAAGCCGCAGCAACTCGAACTTTTCACATGAAATGAGATCCGTTGATCCGGGCGGAAATTTCACAACCTGGCGCGACGCCGCGAGAAGTCTGTTGGCGGAGAGCATCCCCCCGCAGGACGTGCTGTGGGAAACGGCGGGCGGGCTTTTCTCCGAGGCAATCGTCAGGGGAGAGCCGCCGCCGATGAAGGTCTCTGCGGCGTTTGTCGAACTGGCGCAAACCGTAGCCTGTCATTGCGATCCGGCGCGCTGGGCGCTGCTCTATCGGATACTTTGGCGCGTCACCCGAGGCGGTGAGCGGCACCTGCTCGCCATCGCCAGCGACGCGGACATCGCGAAAGCACGGACCTTGGAAAAAAACGTGCGCCGGGAAATCCACAAGATGCACGCCTTCGTGCGGTTCCGGCTGATCGACAACGATGCGAAGACCGGGCGCGAGCGCTATGCCGCCTGGTTCGAGCCGGATCATTTCATCGTAGAGGCCGGCACGCCGTTTTTCCGCAAGCGGTTCGCGAACATGGACTGGAGCATTTTCACGCCCAAGGGGTGCGCCCACTGGAATGGAGAAGATCTGGTTTTCACGCTGGGCGTCCTGCGAAATCCGATCGAAGATCCCGACGAACTCGAAGCCATCTGGCGCACGTACTATCGCAGCATTTTCAATCCCGCCCGTCTCAAGGTGAAAATGATGAAGCAGGAAATGCCCAAGCGTTACTGGAAAAATCTGCCGGAAGCCGGTTTGATTGAAGAGCTCATTGAAAACAGCGGCAACAGAGTCAGTTCGATGCATTCCGAGAGTCTCAGGCCCGAAAAGCCGGCTCCGAAAAACGTCTATCTGAACGAACTCCGGGAAATGTCCGCCCCGAAGAGTTGCCACTATCCGCCGGATCCGAAGCTGTCTTTAACCGAACTGGCGAAGATGGCCGAGAGCTGCCAGGCTTGTCCGCTTTGGAAAAGCGCGACGGGCACGGTTTTCGGAGAAGGTCCGGCCAACGCGCGGATCATGGTGGTTGGCGAACAGCCCGGCGATCGCGAGGATGTCGCAGGAAAACCTTTCGTCGGCCCGGCAGGAAAGAAGTTCGACCAAGCGCTGGAAGACGCGGGGATCGACCGATCCACGGTCTATGTCACCAACGCGGTGAAGCATTTCAAATGGATCCCGCGTGGAAAGCTCCGGCTCCATCAGAAACCCGAAGCGGGCGAAATCGACGCCTGCCGCCCGTGGGTCCTCGCGGAACTGAATCAGATCAAACCCGATATCCTGATCCTGCTAGGCGCGACCGCGGCCCGTTCGCTGTTTGGCAAACCCATCGCCGTGACCAAAAACCGGGGCATCATCGAAGCACCCGAACTCGCGCGCCGGGTGATATTGACCGTGCATCCGTCCTACCTCCTCCGAATTCCGGATGCGGATAAAAAGGAGGAAGAATACAAACAGTTTGTGGAGGATTTGAAACTCGCCGGCCTCCGGGCGTGATTGGTGAGGAGGGCGGACACTCCTGTCCGCCAAGCCAATGAGGAGCGCAAGAACAGGACCTCCGGCACATTTCTTTCTTTTTCCGTTGGCGCTACGACAAGACTGCCGTGGCCCTTTACCCTTTCATCACCGCATCCAGCCACTCGATCATTTTCTTCCTATACGCTCCGTTGTCCTCCGAAAGGGCGGTGCCGTGGCGACCGGATTTCACTTCGAAAAGAGTCTTCGGCTGGCCGGCGGCTTCATAAAGCTGGCGGCCTTGGGACACGGGGACGACCTCGTCGTTGGTGCCATGGACGACGAGCAGCGGGACAGGAGTCAGCTTTCTGACGAAATCCCTGGGCGAGAGTTCGTCGGTGATGAGGCTGGCCCCGAGCTGGCCGCCGATGAGCCGGGCCATGGCCTGATAGGAGGCGAACGCGCCGTCGATGACGATGGCGCGGAGACCCTTCACGGGAGTCTCACCCAGAGCGGTGACGGATTGCGCGCCGCCGAGACTGTGGCCGTAGGAGACCAGTTTGCTGGAATCAATATCCGGGCGCTTGCCCGCATAGGCGAGGGCCGCTTTCACGTCATCGATCATGCCGCGGCGGTCGACCGAGCCACCGGATTTCCCGAAACCGCGGTAGTCGTACATCATGACGTTGTAGCCGGCCTCGGCCAGCCAGACGCAGAATCCAAGGTGATGTCCGACGGATCCGGCATTGCCATGGGAGAAGACCACGGTTCCCTTCGCCGCTTTCGCGGTCTTGTTTTTTGCAGGGATGAACCAGCCGTGAAGTGGGGTGCCGTCGGCGGACTTGAACGAGATATTCTCGAACTTGAGGCCCCACATCGCCGGGGTGGCGGGTTCGTCGCGGGTGGGAAAGTAAAACAGCTGGTTGCCTCCGTTCTTGCCGCTCATCTGGCGGGCGATCTTCGAAAGATCGCCGTTGGGATCATTGAGCAGCGCGCGGATCTCATCCGCTGTGACCGGTGGTGGCGCGGGGTCCTGGGCGGCGGCAAGGGTGGCGGCAGCGAGTGAGAAGCCGAGGATTCGGGCGGACATGGTGACTAAATCGACACCCGAATGGCGATTTGTCGAGTGAAAGTAAAATGCCGCGCCGCATCTGGAACACCGGCGGGAAGCTTATTTTTTCGCCAGATTTTGTTCCTTGCGTGTCGCGATTTCGTTGAAGCGTTTTTGGAAGGTGCCGGCCTTCTTGCGGTTCGCGGGAAGCATATCCAACAGGGCGAGAGCGGAATCACAAGCGGCGGCCGCCTCCGCGTGGCGGCCGGCTTTTTCCAGAATGTCGGCGCGGCGCAGCGAGAGGTCGGCGGACGGACGAAAGCGTGCCGTCAGCGCGTCGATGCGGCGCAGCGCGGACTCGTAATGGCCGAGCGGCAGTTCGAGTTCGATGGCCTGATAGTGGAGACCGGAGAGCACGCCGAGCTTGGCGAGCCCTTGATCGATCTGGGTGACGGCCAGTTCGACATCGCCGGGCTTTCCTCGTTCACGCAGCCATGCGGCGCAGGTCAGGACGTCCGAGGGAGTCGGCTTCGGATTGACGGAAAGGCTGTGCAGGATCGCGGCGATGGCGGCCTCGCGGTTGCCGCTTTCCTCTTCCACGCGGGAGAGTAATCTCCAGCCCGCTGCAAAGTCGGGATTCGCCTCGGCGACGGCGCGGGCCTTTGAAAGGGCGGAGGCGGTATTCCGCTCCTCCAATGTCACCTGCGCGTCCAGCAGCAGGAACTCCCGCTTGCCCGGGGCTACGGCGAGCAGCTTGTCACAGACCGGACGGGCGAGGTCGAGGTGTTCGGTATCCATGAGCAATTCCACTTTTTTGGCAAGAAGCTGCGGATTGTCGGGCGTTTCCTTCAGATGTTCCTCGAGGTGTTCGAGGGTGTGCCTTGGATCGGGATGAGCGATGAGCGGCAGGGTGAGAATGAGGGTGGTGACGAGAAGAAGCGGTTTCATAAGATGTGGAAAGGATCGCAGTCTCCGGTGAAGGGGACCGCGATCCGGTGGTTTGGAATTCAGGCGGTCGTTCTATCAGGGAGCGACGCTGAGGCGGAGGAACACACCGGAGGGCGCGTCTCCTTCGGTGATGTTGAGCACGGCCTCGAGGGTTTCCGGATCCTCGGCTGGTGGCGAAACCGGTTGAACGGTGACGGTGGCGGTCTGGCTGCCATTGCTCCGGCCGGTGGCATGCCAGTTCACGAGGTCGGTGGACCACTCGACCGCGGCGGCGACATCGGTGGCGGACTTGGCGTGAGGGAAGCGCGCCGTGAACGTGCCGTTCCCGCCGGAGACCGCGGTGACGATGGCGCGGCTGCCCGCGTCGTCGCCATCGGTGCCCATGTAGTATTCCAGGATGTTCTTGTCACCATCCCCATCGTCATCACCGGTAGGCGATCCGAGTTTGTTAGCGAAAAGGAACGCATGAAGCGGACGGTCGGCGATGCTGCCATCGGCCGAGGCAGCGGCGGCAAGGCTGTAGTTTCCGGAGCTTGTTAGGGCGACGGTCACGGTCTCGGTGCCTTCGGCGGCGTCGTCCGGGAGAACCGCGACGGCAATGATCGCGGAGCTTTCACCGGCGGGAATCTCAACGGTTCCGGGCAGTCCGGTGAAGTCGCTCCCGTTGGTCGCGCCGGAAGTCGTGTACGACACGACCAGCGGTGCGGTGATCGAAGCGGTGCGCGTGACGGTGAAGGCAAGCGCCTGATCCGCTCCGTGCTCGCCGGCGCTGGCGTCGGTTGCCGCGATGCCGACGACAGGGACCGTGGGAACCGAGGAGGACTTCAGATCCAGCGGTACCGCGACGAAGCGGAAGTCGATGGGCTGGAAGGTTCCGTTGAGTTCGGGCAGGTCCTGGGTGAACACGCGGAAGGCATTTCCGGAAGCCTCATAGCTGATGATGTTGTCAGCGGCTTCCAGGCTGCCATTGGAATCGGCGGTGATGAACAGCGCGGTGGTGGACGGGTTGATGACGTCGCCGTCGCCGAAGGTGATGTCCACATGGTTTTCGGTCTGGACGACCGTGGCACCAAGGGAGGAAAGCTCTCCATTGAAGGCCGTGAGGGCACCCGAGGAGCTGACGGCTCCGCTGAGTGCCCCGGGCGTGGCGGCGGGCAGATAGACGAAGCTGAAGGAATCGTCCTGGCTGCCGACGCCGTTGTCGCGGGTGTCGATGATCCACATGCCGTTGGCGATGCGGACGGAGACGACGTTGTCGACATCGGTGCCGGTGTCACCATTCGGGAAAGCGAGGAGGTTTCCTGCGAGGGAGAGACCGCTGACCGTGTAAAGCCCCGTACCAGCCTTGCTGATGCTAGCACCTGCGGGCAGGTTGCTTGCGAGGACCGCACCGTTTGCCGAAACGATGCCACCGACGAAACCGGCGGAGAAGGGGAAGTAGGAAACCGCGGTTCCTGCGGATTCCTCCACCGTGGCCGGGTTGGCGGTGGAGGTGTTGTTCTCGGCGTTGTCCATCACGTTGATGAAGGCGTTTCCGGATGCGTCGGCGTAGGGCGATGCGATATTGTTGGACGAGGAAACACTGCCCGGGTTGTTCCAATTCGCGACGGCGGTGATGCCATCAAGGAATTTCAGGCTGGCGCCGTTCACCTTGAGCTCGATATCACCGACGTCAGTGCCGGGAGTCTCGAAATGCCTCGGCGCAGGTGATGTGGCGGCGACAACCCAGCCGGGATTGAAAAGTCCGGTGGAGATGGCGGCGGCGTCAGGGGCGGCGGGTTCGGCGAGAACCTGGACGGAAACCGGCTCGGCGGTGGCGACGAGGCCGTCGTTGTCGGTGGCCTTCACGATGACCGTGTAGCTGCCGGCGGGGACATCGGACCACTCGAAGCGGTAAGGAGCTTCTGTGTCCGTTCCGATCAGCATGGTGCCCGAGAAGAACTCGACCTTGGCGATGGTTCCGTCCGGGTCGGCGGCATCCGCTTGCAGCGTGATGTCGGCGGGCGCGGCGGCGTAGGCTCCGTTGACCGGGCTGGTGAGGGAGACGGTCGGCGGATAGAGTGCGCCCTCGGCGATGAAGGAGCGGACCGTGGTGGTCACGGTGGTGGTGCCGTCGGTGACTTCGGCGTACCATTCATAACGGCCGCCTTCTTCCAGGCCGGACCAGTCGATGGACGCGGTGCCGGGAGTGACATCGACGGTTCCGATTTCGGTGAAGGGGCCGACGCCGCCTGATAGGTTCACGTCGATGGAGAACTGGCTGTCCGCGTCGGTTTCAAACTGGTTGAGCGTCGGCGAGTAGGTCTTCACGTCGATGCGGTTGAGCGAAGGACGGAAATGCATGATGCGCAGCCAGCCGTCGCCGCCGTTGGTGCGGCCCTGATAGTCGGCGAGCAGTGAGTGGACGGTGCGTCCCTCGAAGGTGTCGCTGCGGCGGCCTTCGCCGTGGATGTGGCCGCCGTGCATGAGGATGAGGTTCGGGTTGTCCTTGAGCGCCTGATAGATGGCGGAACCCTGGGCGCTGAAGCTGGCGGGGTTTCCGATGTTCACCGTGTGGTGGGTGATGACGATGCCGCGGCGGTTCGGGTGGGCCTTGAGGAGGGCGTCCGCCCAGTCGAGGTCCGCCGTGTCCGGCGTGGTGTCGTACTCGAAGCTGATGACGATGAAGTCGAGGCCGCCCGCGCTGAAGAGCGTGTAGTTGTTGTCCGCCTTGGTCGGCTCGGAGGTGCCGCCGTAGTAAGACTTGCCGTTGAAGTGGTTGATGCCGGTGGTGGGGTGGACGCCGAAGAATTTGTTGAAGTTCGTGGTCGTTCCATCCGCGTTGCCGATCGGGGTCTGGTCGTGGTTGCCGACGGCGACGATGTAGGGGACTCCTTCCTCCTCCATGGTGGTTTCCGGATTCTCCAGGCGATAGAGCGCGTTGGAGGCGTTCGCCCATTCGTCGGTGGCGTAGGTCGGATTGTCGCCGTGTTCGGTGATGTCTCCGAGGTGAAGGACGAAGCCGATGTTGCGGGCGTCCTTTTCGGCGACGATCCATTCGGTCTGCGCGGAGAAGATCGCAGCACGCGTGCCGCCGACATTTTCCGAATAATACTGGGTGTCCGGCAGGGCGACGACGGAGAAATCATCCGTGTTGGTGACGCTGCCGATGCTGCGGCCGAAGAATTTCACCTGAAGGTTGCCGCCGTTGAGATCGTCGACCACGGCGGAGAGTTGTGTGGTGAGCGGGACTTCCGTGGCCTCGTCGGCCGGGGACGCGAGCATGATGTTCGGCGGGACATCGAGATTGAACGGGGCGCCCGTGGAGCGATAGACGCCGTTCACCAGCGTGCCGGTCACGGTAGTTCCGGCGCTGCTTTCGATCACGTTGCCTGAGGTTTCGTTCATCGCATAGCGGGCGACGAGGTTCGGGGCGGAAACGATCTCGCTGTTGAGTGACGCCTGGATGTCGCCGAGTTCGCGCGCGACGTTCCAGATGCGGACCTCGTCCATCTGGCCGTGGAAATAACCTTCACGGACACCGGTGGAATTCATCGCGGTGCCGAGACCGGCATGCTGGATGGAGATATGTTCCGGGACCTGGCCTTCCGTGCTGACGGTGGCCTCTTCCCTGCCATTCAGATAGATCGTCCATGCGGTCCCGTCGAAGCTGACCGCGACATGCTGCCAGACGCCGATGGGAACCTCCGTGTGTCCGATGGCGGGATGGTTGAGGCCGTTGTTGAGATCCTCGAAGTCCGCGGCGAGCTTGCCGGAGACGGCCTCGATGCCGATGAAGTAGTTGCAGTTCACACCGGACGAATCGTTCTCACCGCGGCCTTTCGTGATCAGCGGGATGGCCGAGACGCCGCCGCTGCCCGTGGATGCCGCGACACCCCCTGCCTCGCGCTTGAACCAACACTCGAGGGTGAAGGTGGAAAGCTTGAGCGCGG
>JAZKCQ010000023.1:0-6783 GCA_040388015.1 Verrucomicrobiota bacterium
TGAAGGAAAAGAAAGCCCGCGTCGAAGACGCCCTCCACGCGACCCGTGCGGCCGTTGAAGAAGGCATCGTCGCCGGCGGTGGCACCGCCCTCATCCGCGCTCAAGCCGCCATCGGCGACCTCGGTCTCGAAGGTGACGAAAAGACCGGTGCAGGCATCATCGCCCGCGCCGTCGAAGCACCGCTTCGCCAGCTCGTCGCCAACGCAGGCCGCGAGGCAGCGATGATCGTCGATCAAGTCAAGAAGGGCAAAGGCGGCGAAGGCTACAACGTCGCGACCGACAAATTCGAAGACCTCATCGCTTCCGGCGTTGTCGATCCTACCAAGGTCACCCGCACCGCGCTGCAAAACGCGGCGTCCATCTCCGGACTCCTGCTCACCACCGAGTGCCTCATCACCGACCTTCCTGCCAAGGAAGCGCCAGCCGGCGGCGGTGGTCACGACCACGGCATGGGCGGAATGGGCGGCATGATGTAAATCGTCCGGCGACGGTCACAGACCGACGCCACAGCTAACAAAAAGCCGGACAGGGAAACCTGTCCGGCTTTTTCGTTTTCAGAGCATCCGGAACCTTAATGGGGGAATCCGGAAAGCCGCGTCGGGACGGGTCTTATTTCACGCGTTCTCCCCGGCTTCCGGATGCTTGCGGTGCTCATGCCGGATGTCGCGGGCCTCTCCCAGAAACACGGCGTCCTCGCCGATGTTCACCGCGAGGTCGCCGATGCGTTCGATGGAGCGGGCGACGAAGATGAGGTGCAGCAGATTCTCCGAGCGGCCGTTGGAATCTTCAAGGCGGCCGCTGAGCGAGGCGATCATCTGCTTGTGGAGGCGGTCGAGTTCCTTGTCGCGCAGTTTCAATCCTTCGCCGAGTTCGGTGTTGGCATCGGTGTAGGCCATGAGCGCGTCGCGCAGGAGCTTGTCGGCGAGGGAATAGAGGGGCTCGGTTAGAGCTGCTTCCTCCAGCGGATTCGCCTTGCAGATTTTCTTCGAGCGCTTGGCGATGTTCACCGCATGGTCCGAAATGCGTTCGAGGTTGTGGGCCATTTTCATCGAGGTGATGACGAGGCGGAGGTCGGACGCGACCGGATGGAAGCGGACGAGGATCTCCATGCCGGCCTGGTCGATCTTGCGCTCGAGATCATCGACGTCCGAATCGTCGGCGATGACGGTGCGGGCGAGGTCGATGTCGCGTTCCAGCAGCGAGCGCATGGCGCGTTCGAGGTTCTGGCGGGCAAGGCTGGCCATCAGGAGGACATCGCCCTTCAATGCTTCCATCACCTTGTCGAAGTCGCGGAATATGTGCTGATTGTTCATGATTGGAATGCTGTGGTTTCGGATCAGCCGAAGCGGCCGCTGATGTAGTCCTCGGTCCTCTTGTGTGCGGGGTTGCTGAATATTTTCGAAGTGTCGGAGAACTCCACGAGTTCCCCCATGTAAAAGAAGGCGGTCTTGTCGGAAACCCGCGAGGCCTGGGCCATGCTGTGGGTGACGATGACGAAGGTGTAGTCCTCCTTCAGGTTCCAGACGAGTTCCTCGACCTTGGCGGTCGCGATGGGATCGAGCGCGCTGCACGGCTCGTCCATCAGCACGACCAACGGCTTCACCGCGATGGTGCGGGCGATGCAGAGCCGCTGCTGCTGGCCGCCTGAGAGACCGAGCGCGGATTCCTGCAGACGGTCCTTCACCTCGTCCCACAGTGCGGATGCCTGGAGCGCTTCCTGCACGGCCTGGTCGATGACCGCCTTGTTGCTTTCCCCCCGCAGGCGGAGGCCGTAAGCGACGTTTTCGTAAATACTGCGGGGGAACGGGTTGGACTTCTGGAACACCATGCCGACGTCGCGGCGGAGTTTCACCACGTCCACCGACTTTTGATAGATATCGATGCCGCCGACCCTGATGCCGCCGCGGGTGATGCGGGTGCCGGGGATCTCGTCGTTCATCCGGTTGATGCAGCGCAGCAGGGTGGACTTTCCGCAGCCGGAAGGGCCGATGAAGGCGGTGACGCCGTTCGCCGGGATTTCCAGACCGATGTTTTTCAATGCCTGGGACGAGCCATAACAGAAATCAAGGTTCTCCACGGAGACGGACGAGCCTGTCTGCGGTTCGGTGGCCGGGCGGTTGAGGATGTCGTGCATGGTGGTTCAGCCGAAGGTTCCGGTGACGTAGGCTTCCGTCTGCTTTTCGCGGGGTTTCTCGAAGATCTGCATGGTGTCGCCGTATTCGATGAGCTTCCCGAGATACATGAAGGCGGTCTTGTCCGAGCAGCGCGTGGCCTGCGCCATGTTGTGGGTGACGATGACGATGGTGAATTTCTTCTTCAGCTCGATGAGCAGCTCCTCGATCTTGAGGGTGGCTAACGGATCGAGCGCGGCGCACGGCTCGTCCATCAGCAGGATCTCCGGCTGGTTGGCGATGGCGCGGGCGATGCAAAGCCGCTGCTGCTGGCCACCTGACAGGCCGAAGGCGCTGGAATGGAGGCGGTCCTTCACTTCTTCCCAAAGCGCCGCGCCGCGGAGGGCGTTTTCCACGATTTCATCGAGCTCGGCCTTTTTGTTCCGACCGGCGACGCGCAGGCTGTAGGCGACGTTTTCGTAAATCGACTTCGCGAACGGATTGTATTTCTGGAACACCATGCCGATCTGGCGGCGGAGTTCCTGGAGATCGATGTCGGGGCGGTTGATGTCGATGTCGTGGACCTTGATGGAGCCCGCGGTGATCTTCGCGCCGGCGATGCGGTCGTTGATGCGGTTCACGCAGCGCAGCAGGGTGGATTTCCCGCAGCCGGAGGGACCGATGAACGCGGTGATCTCGCGGGCGGGGATGTCCAGGGTCACGTCATGGAGAACCTGTTTCGCCCCGTAGGCGAAGCAGACGTTCTGGATCTGGATGGCGGTGTTCATGCTTACCATTTGAGTTTCGCCCGGAGTTTGGCGCGCAGGATCATCGAGCCGATGGAGAGGCCGGCGACGAGCAGGAGGAAAACGAAAACCGATCCGTATTGGGCGCGCTGGGTGTATTCGGAATTCGGGATGCGGGCGGCGAGCGTGTAGATGTGATAGGGCAGCGCCTGGACCTGTGAGGAAAGGAGATCGAAGGGGCTTTTCAAACCCTGCCACGGCAGGTCATCCTTCGCGGCGACGGCGGCGGTGAACATGATCGGCGCGGTCTCTCCGGCCACACGGGTGATCGCCAACAGCGAGGAGGTCAGGATGCCGGGCAGCGAGAAAGGCAGCACGCATTTCCGGATGGTCTGCCAGCGGGTCGCTCCCATGGCCAGCGAGGCGTCCCGGAAACCCTGCGGCACCGCGCGCAGCGATTCCTCGGACGCGGTGATGATGACCGGCAGGATCATGCAGGCCAGCGTCGCGCAGCCGGCCATCAGCGAGGAGTTCCAGCCTTGGAAACTCATCACGTAGTTGTTGATGAACAGCGGAATGACCAGCAGCGATCGGTCGGACGGCATCGAGGTGATGACCGGAACTGCCAGCACGAACACCGAGAAGCCGAAGAGCCCGAAGACGATGGAGGGAATGCCTGCCAGATTGAGGATGGCGAGACGGACGGCGTGGATGAACGGGCTTTGCTTGGCATATTCTGACAGATAGATCGCGGCGCAGACGCCGAAGAAAAGGGCCAGCGCCATGGATCCGACAGTTAGCAACGCGGTGCCGACGATGGGCCCGGCGATGCCGCCGCCGGAGTAGGAATAGGTCTGTTCGTTGAAGATTTCCTTACCCTCGTTTTTCGCGAGATATCCGCTGTATTCCGAGGCTGGAAGCTGGTGGCGGGTGCCTTGTGCGTCATCGAATACGTGCAGCGTCTGGTTCTTCGCGGTGAGGAATTCGAAATCAACAAACGGTGCCTCCGCTTTGAAAAGCACCGGCGCGCCGTCGATGATGATCTTTCCAAACAACAGCGCTGCGATGATGACCACGAAATAGGTCGCTCCGCCGAGGATGGAACGCACCGTGAGGTCCTTGAAATGACCTTTCGGGAGACCCTTGCGGATTAGTTTTTCGGGATTGAACATGAGGCGGGAAAGTCAGTGTTTCATCTTGCTCACGAAGCGATGCGCGGTGGCATTGATCGCGAGGACCACGGCGAACAGCAGGATGCCGACGACGAACAGGGCGCGGTAGTGGACGCTGCCGAGCGGGACCTCGCCGAGTTCCTGGGCGATGATGCCGGTGAGCGTGTGGGCGGGTTGGAAAAACGAGCCGAGCCCGCTGGTGAAATCGGGAATCTTGATCCGGTTGCCGGCGACCAACAGGACAACCATCGTCTCGCCGATCACCCGGCCGAAGCCCAGCAGGATGGCGGCGAGGATGCCGGAAAACGCGGCGGGAATGACGACGCGGAAGGTGGTCTGCACCCGCGAGGCGCCGAGTGCTTCGGAGGCTTCGGCATACGCGCCGGGGACGTTGTTGATCGCGTCTTCCGCGAGGGAGAAAATGGTGGGGATGCTCATCAGTGCGAGCAAACAACCGGCGGTGAAAATGTTCAGCCGCTCCTCAATGGGGAAACCGGGCACCCAGCTCAGCGAATCCATCAGCGAGAGGTCGCGCAACACGGTGCCGAAGACGAGGATGCCGATGAAACCCAACACCACGGAGGGGATCGCCTGGATGAATTCGATGACCGGCTTGATGACCGACTGTTCCCATGGCGAGGCGAACTGGTTCACATACACCGCCGCGCCGATGCCGGCGGGGATTGCGATCAGGAGGGCGACGATGGAAATCATCAGCGACCCGGCCGCGAGCGGGAGAATGCCGTAGAAATCCTGCCATTCGCCACCGGTGACCCAGTCTTTGCCCGTTAGGAACGAGGAGATCGCATCGGTCAGCGGGACCGGCGTGTCGTGTTTCCAGCCGTTGATGATGGCGGGTGCCTTGTCGAGATCGCCCAGGAAAATCGGCCAGGTGTTGCGGGCGACTTTGAGCAGGCGCGCGGCTTCGGGTTGGGTGAGGCTCGGCGGAAGCTGGCCGATGATGGCGGCGGCGGATTCCTTGAGTGAGGAATGGGCGGTGATGCAGTCGGGGCGGCGTGCCAGCAGAAGTTGGATCGGGCCTTCGATGTCGGGTTTTTCGGCGAGGGATGCCTGGGCTTCCGCGGTGAGTTTTTCGCGTTCGGCGGGATCCTTGGCGCTGGCGGCGGCTGCCAGGAGGGTCCGGCGGTCCTTTTCGAGCAAGTCGGCTTCGGAAAGTTTACCCTTGGTGGCGGTGACGGTTTCGGTCATTTCCGAAACGATGGTTCCGAGTTCCGCGCCGCCGGATTCGAAGGTGTCGATGGTGGCGCGCATGCCTTGCAGCGGCCCCGCGTTTTCCTGTTGGGCGGCGGCGAACTCTTCCGAAAGCCTGGCGACGAGCGCGGGATCTTCGGTGGCGTCGAGCGCGCGGACACGGATGGACTCGATCAGCTCCTTGCGTTCGGAGTCCGTCAGGTGGGGCGTGGAGGGTAGCGAGGCGAGCGCCTTGAGCTTTTGTTTTTCGTAATTGGCCTTGAGGGTGGCCATCATTTCAGGGTTCGGCTCGGAGCCCTCCTGGGTGTTGTTCAGGACGAGATCGCGGGTGGCTCCGACCTGGTCGGTGTAGGCATTGAAGAGCGCGCTGGCTTCTTCGGTGCGGCGCAGCTGGCGGGCGCACTTGCCGTTGATTTCCGCGTAGTAAGCGCGGTTGAGCACGCTGGTGAGCTGCTCGTGGGCGGTGAGGTTCTTGCGTGAAATATCGACGAACTCCAGTCCGGCGATGCGATAGATCTCCAACTCCCGCTGATAGCCCGGGAAGAATCCGAGTCCTTCCTTGAGCAGGAAAACGATGATGAGGATCAGGATGACAATCGTCAGACCCGCGTTGGACGCGAAGAAATACTTGATCGCCCGTTCATAGGAAAAGCCACGCCTTTGGAATCGATGGGGCGTCGGACGGGGTGATGGATCTTCCTGCGACATGCGGTGATGGACGACGTGGTAGTGGGAAGGGAGGGGGGAAACAAGGAAATGAGCATCGCGGGCGAGCCTGCGATGCTCATTTCGATGGCAACCGAAAACCGGAATCCGCTTACAGATCCTTCACCGGGATGAAGCCCACCTTGCGGGCGATTTCCTGACCGGCGTCGGATTCGATGTATTTCATGAAAGCCTCGGCCTCGGGGGTCGGCTTGTCAGGAGCGTAGAGATAGCAAAGGCGGGCGTAGGCATATTTCTTGGCGTTCTTGGCGACCGGCTCGACACCGTCGATGGTGAGCGCCTTGGTGCCGGAGGTCTTGGCGTAGGCAAGGCCGACATAACCGATGCCGTTCTTGTTCTTCGCGACTTCCTGGGCGATCTGCTCGTTGCCCGCCATTTTCAGCGAACTGGACGGATAGTCGCGGCCGCCCATGGCGAGTTTCTGCCAGTCCTTGTAGGTGCCGGAGGAGGTGTTGCGGGTATAGATCGAGATCTTGCCGGGAGCTCCGCCGATTTCCGACCAATCCTTGATCTGGCCGGTGAAGATCTTGGCGACCTGGTCCTGAGTGAGTTTGGCGAGCGGGGAGTTCTTGTTGACGATGACGACGATCATGTCGTGGCAGACTTCATGCTCCTTGAGATAGACGCCCTTGGTGCGGCAGAAGGTGCGCTCGTCGTCCTTCACCTTGCGGGAGGACATGCCGATCTGCGCGGTGCCGTTGGCGAGGGCGGGGAAGGCGGTGGTCGAGCCTTCCGCGGCGATTTCGAATTTCACACCGGTATTGCCCGCCGCCTTGAAGCCTTCGGCAAGCTGCGGGATGAGTTTGGCGCCGAGGG
>JAZKCQ010000024.1:0-30790 GCA_040388015.1 Verrucomicrobiota bacterium
CAGACGATGCTCGGCAACGACAAGGACTTCCTGCCGGTCCGCGTCTCCTACAAGCTCAACCTGCGCGGACCGAGCATGACGATCCAATCGGCGTGCTCCACCTCGCTCGTGGCGATCTGCCAGGCGGCCACCGCGCTGCTCACCTACCAGTGCGACATGGCGTTGACCGGCGGCGTCTCCATCAGTTTCCCCCAACAGCGGGACTACCTCTTCCAGGAGGAGGGCATGGTCTCGCCGGACGGGACCTGCCGCGCCTTCGATTCGGAAGCGGCCGGCACCGTTTTCGGCCACGGCTGCGGCGTGGTTCTCCTCAAGCGCCTGAGCGAGGCGGTCGCCGACCGGGATCCGATCCTCGCCGTCATCAAGGGCTGGGCCGTGAACAACGACGGCTCCGACAAAATCGGCTTCGCGGCTCCCGGACTCAACGCGCAGGCCGAGGTCATCACCATGGCGCAGGCGTCCGCCGGCGTCCGTCCTTCGGAAATTTCCTACATCGAGGCCCACGGCACCGGAACTCCGTTAGGCGACCCCATCGAGATCGCGGCGCTGACCAAGGCATTCCGCGAGGGCGGCGCGGAGGAGGATGGGTTCTGTTCCATCGGCACGGGCAAGACGCACATCGGCCACCTCGATTGTGCGGCCGGCGTCACCGGATTGATCAAAACCATCCAGCAATTCCGCCACGAGAAGATCCCGGCGCTTCTGCACTACAAGTCGCCGAACCCGCGCATCGACTTCGCGAACAGCCCGTTCTCGCCGGCCTCCTCCGACCGCGATTGGAAGCGCGGCGAAACCCCGCGTCTCGCAGGCGTCAGTGCGTTCGGCGTAGGCGGAACGAATGCCCACCTGGTGGTTGGCGAGCCTCCGTTGCCGCTACCGGCCGGAGTTTCCCGCAAGCAACAGCTCATCATCCTTTCCGCCAGGACGGCGACCGCACTGGATGCGATGTCCAACCGTCTGGCCGATCACCTGGAATCCGCATCACCGGATCTCGCGGATGTGTCCCACACCCTCACCGGTCGCCGCGCGTTTCCGGTGCGCCGCAGCATCGTTGCCGGGAACCTGTCGGAAGCCGTCGCGAAACTGCGTGAGGAAGCCAAGTCCGTCACCGCTCCGGCGCAAGCGCCGCGTGTCGCGTTTGTCTTTCCCGGTCAGGGTTCCCAATACGTCGGCATGGGACGCGAGATCTACGACTCGGAGCCGTCCTTCAAAGCCGCCGTCGACGAGTGCGCGCTGCTGCTGCTCCCGCTCATCCGGCATGACGTGCGCTCCACGCTTTTTCCAGCGGAACACGAGCGTGAAGCCGCCGAGCGCGACATCCACCGCACCGCACTGACACAGCCTTGTATTTTCGTGATCGAGTATGCGCTGGCCAAACTTTGGATGTCGTGGGGCGTCCGACCCGCTCTTCTTATCGGTCACAGCATCGGTGAATACGTCGCCGCCGTGCTCGCCGGCACCTTCAAGCTGGAGAACGCGCTGCAGCTCCTCGCCACCCGAGCCCGCCTGATGCAGGATCTTCCCTCCGGCGGCATGCTCGCCGTGCGTGCCGGTGCCGACTCCCTCACGCTGCCGGAGGGCATCGACCTCGCCGCGGTGAACAGCCCCGCCCTTTGCACGGTATCCGGCCCCCTTGAAGCGATCCACGCCTATCAGAAGGAACTCGAATCGAGGGAAATCGGCTGCCGACTGCTGAAAACCTCGCATGCGTTCCACTCCGCGATGATGGAGCCGATCGTCGCAACGTTCACCGGCGAAGCCACGATGATCCCGGCCAACGCGCCGACCATCCCGTGGATCTCAACCTGCACCGGCAAGGTGATGGACGCCGCCACACTCGCCGATCCCGGCTACTGGGCGCGCCAGCTCCGCCACACGGTTCATTTTACCGAAGCCCTGACCACCGCGTTCTCGGACAAGGACCTTCTCCTGCTTGAAGTCGGTCCGGGCCGCGCGCTTGCTCCTTTCGCCCTCCAGCATCCCGACCGCGGCGTCGCTCCCGTCGTTTCCACCCTGCCGGCATCATCATCCGATCTAGCCGATCTCCTCGCCGCTGCGGGAGAGCTTTGGAAAAACGGCGTGACGCCCGATTGGTCCGCGTTTTTCGAAGGCCAGGAGCGCAACCGCCTGCGCCTGCCGACCTATCCTTTCGAACGCCAGAGCTTCTGGATCGACAACTCCGCCGACAGCGCCGTCGTTTCCGGCGGGGCTCCCTCGCTTCCTTTCGTTCCGGCGCCTGCCGCCCCCTCCCTTCCAAACAGCGACGGTCGCGGACCGACCCCACCATCCCCCTCCCCCATGAGCACCGACCGCCTTCCCGATCTTCTCGCGAGACTCCGTTCCCTCGTCCTCGACCTATCAGGTATTACCGTCGATGACGACACCGCCAGCTTCACGGAACTCGGCTTCGATTCGCTTTTCCTCACGCAGGCCAGCCAGGCGATCCAATCGCGTTTCGGCATCAAGATCACCTTCCGCCAGATGTTAGGCGACCTTTCCTCCGTCGTGGCGCTGGCAAGGCATCTCGACAAGGAGATGCCGGCCGCCCCCGCTGCGCCTGCCTTAGCAGCGGTGCCGGTGATGGCGGCCGCAGCCTCCGTTCAAGCAGGAACCGGCTCGACGCTGGAGCAGCTGATGGCCAGCAACCTCCAGATCATGCAGGCCATGCTAGCCGGCCAGCAGCCACAACAGCCCGCTCCGGTGGCGGCACCCGCCAACGGCCTCGCGCCGGTGAAATGGCCGGCCAACTCGACCAGGAACACGAATCCCAACACGCGCTTCGGTCCCTACAAACCGATCGACAAGGGCGAAAAGGGCGGACTCACCGAGCTCCAACAAAAATCGCTCGCCCGGCTCATCGCCCGCTACGTTTCCAAGACTCCATCCTCAAAGGCCTACACCGCCGAGCACCGGCCGCATTATGCCGATCCGCGCGCGGTTTCCGGCTTCAAGTCGCTGTGGAAGGAAATGGTCTATCCGATTGTTTCCGCCCGCAGCAAGGACGCCAAGATCTGGGACATCGACGGCAACGAGTATGTCGACATCACGATGGGCTTCGGCACCTATTTCTTCGGCCACTCGCCGGACTGGCTGATCGACGCGGTGGAGAAGCAGCTCCGCACCGGCGTTGAAATCGGGCCGCAGTCACCTATCGCGGGCAAGCTCGCGAAATCCATCTGCGAACTGACCGGCATGGAGCGCGCCACCTTCTGCAACACCGGCTCGGAAGCGGTGATGGCCGCCATGCGGCTCGCCCGCACCATCACAGGGCGCAACCGCATCGCCTATTTCACCGGCGACTATCACGGCATGTTCGAGGAAGTCCTCGTGCGTGGCTCGTGGATCGACGGAGTTTACAAGGCCCAGCCGATCGCGCCGGGCATCCCGCAGTCGCTGGTCGAGAACATGCTGGTGCTGGACTATGCGGATCCCGCGTCGTTGGAAATCCTCCGCACCCATGCGCACGAACTCGCGGCCGTCATGGTGGAGCCGGTGCAGAGCCGCGCTCCCGGACTCCAGCCACGCGAGTTCATGCACGAGGTCCGCGCGATCACGGAGAAATCCGGCACCGCGCTGATTTTCGACGAAGTCGTCACCGGCTTCCGTTGCGCACCGGGTGGAGCCCAGGCCTACTTCGGTGTCGAGGCCGATATGGCCACCTACGGCAAGGTCATCGGCGGCGGCATGCCGATCGGCGTGCTGGCCGGAAAGAAGGAATACATGGACGCGCTCGACGGCGGTGCATGGAACTACGGCGACGACAGTTTCCCGGAAGTCGGCGTCACGTTTTTCGCAGGAACCTTCGTTAGACACCCCCTCGCCCTCGCCGCCGCCTGGCGCGTGGTGGAGCATCTGACAGGCGAAGGCCCGCGCCTGCAGATCGAGATGGAGGAACGCGTCGCCCGTCTGTGCCGCACGCTGAACAACCATTTCGAAAACATCGGCGTGCCCATCCGCATCCCGCACTTCAGCGCTTACGCCGTCATCGAGCACGCGCCGGACCTCAAGTATGCCAGCCTGCTGTGGTTTTTCCTCCGCGAAAAGGGCGTGCACCTCTGGGAAGGCCGCCCGCTCTATTTCACCACCGCCCACACCGACGAGGATCTCGACAAGGTCGTCAAAGGATTCGTCGAGGCTGTCAGCGACATGCAGGCCGCGGGATTCCTCCCGGCGTCGGCGGAAGGTGCTGGAGAGGCTCCGTCAGAGTTTCCACGTTTCGACAGCGCTCCCACCACGGAAGCACAACGGGAGATATTCCATTGCGTCCAGATGGGCATGGAAGCGAATTGCTCCTTCAACGAATCCAATATCATCCGCCTCAACGGGCAGCTCGACGCAGGCGCCCTCAAGAGCGCGCTGCACGACCTGATCGTCCGCCATCCGGCGCTGCGCAGCACTTTCTCCGAAGATGGGAAACACCAGTATTTCCATCCGTCCGCCAGGACCATCGATCTGATGGAGCATGATTTCTCCGGCATCGCCGTCGATTCCCCGTCCTCGTTGCTTCCTCTTTCCCTGATCACGGATGCGGAGAGTTCGATCCCGTTTGATCTGACGAACGGTCCGCTGGTCCGAATCCATCTCGTCCACCTCGCCGCCGACCGGCATGAGGTGATTTTCACCGCGCACCACATCATCTGCGACGGCTGGTCGTTCGGAATGATTCTCGCCGAACTCGCCACCGCTTACAACGCCCGGAAGGCCGGACGTCTGCCGGTGCTTCCACCCGCGATGTCGTTCGCCGAATACGCCAGATTGGAAACCGCTAACAAATCAAGCGCGGCGATCGTCGAGGCGGAAAACTACTGGATCGGTCAATTCTCATCGGGAGCCCCCATCCTCGAACTTCCGACCGACCGGCCCCGTCCGCAGATGAAGACGTATGCCGGCTCCATGGAAGCTCTCACCGTTGATCCGGAGCGATATGCCCGGTTGAAAAAGGCGTCACCGAAACTCGGCGGAACGCTTTTCGCCACCCTGCTGTCGTCATTCGCCACCTTGCTCCACCGCATCACCGGGCAGGACGATATTGTCATCGGCGTTCCCGCCGCGGGGCAGACCCGGGTCGGCCGCGACGAGCTGATCGGGCACTGCCTCAACTTTCTTCCGCTGCGCCTGAAGCCGTCCGCCGGACGGGGATTCAGCCATTTCGCGTCGGAAGTGAAGGATCAGGTTCTCGAGGCCTACGACTATCAGAACTACACTTTCGGCTCCTTGCTGCAGAAGCTCACCCTGCCCCGCGACACCAGCCGCCTGCCGCTGGTGTCGGTGATGTTCAACATCGACAAGTCCGGCATCGACCAGATCCACGTCGACGGTTTGAAGATGGACGTGTCAACGAACCCGAAGCAGTTCGTGAACTTCGACCTGTTCTTCAATCTCGTTCAAACCGACGACCGCCTGGTCGTCGAGTGCGAATACAACACCGACCTCCACGACAAGGCGACCATCCGCCGCTGGCTGGCCGCCTTCGAACAACTGATCGAGAGCGCCATCCGGGACGGAGAGACCCCGCTCGCCGCACTCCGGATGCTGGGTGAGGAGGAAAGGACCCTCACCCTCGAAACATGGAATTCCACCGCTCGTGACTACCCACGCGATGCCACCCTTCACGGCCTGGTCTCCTCGGCGGCGGCTGACACACCCGGCCGGGAGGCGGTCAGGTGTGGGGACGAATCATTCACCTACGCCGAGCTGGAACTGCGCTCCGACACACTCGCCGCCCGCCTTCAGGCGGCCGGAGTGAAACGCGGGGATCTGGTCGGCATCCATCTGGAACGCTCGTGCGCCATGGTCCCCGGTTTGCTGGCCATTTTGAAATGTGGCGCGGCCTACGTGCCGTTGGATCCCGCATTCCCGGCAGAGCGGCTGGGCTTCATGGTCGAGGACGCCCGCATGTCGGTCATCCTCTCGCAGACTTCGATCCATCGCGAGCTGCCGGCGTCCACCGCGCATGTCCTTCTTGTCGACGAGCCGTCGAACACCCTGCGGTCGTTTGTTCCTGTCGAATCCCATCCCGAGGATACCGCCTATGTCATCTTCACCTCGGGCTCCACCGGGAGGCCCAAGGGCGTGCGCATCCCCCATCGCGCGGTCGTCAATTTCCTCGCATCCATGCGGCGCGAGCCGGGTCTGACCCGTGACGATGTGCTTCTATCGGTCACCACGCTGTCGTTCGACATCTCGGGTCTGGAAATTTTCCTTCCGCTCACGACCGGTGCCCGGACGGTGATCGCCACCCGCGAGATGATGCTCGACGGACAGCTCCTCGCATCCGCGATCGTCCGTTATGGAATCACGGCGCTGCAGGCGACTCCCTCCACCTGGAGGCTTCTGTTGGAAGCCGGTTGGCCGGGCAAATCCGATCTCAAGATCCTCGTCGGAGGTGAGGCGGTGCCTCGCGAGCTGGTCAACCGCCTTGCGCCGTTGTGCGGGGAAATCTGGAATGTCTACGGTCCCACCGAGACGACCATCTGGTCCACCGTCGCAAAGCTCGCAGCGGAGGAGGGTCCTGTTCTCATCGGCCGCCCGATCGACAACACCCGCGTTTATGTCGTAAACAGCGCCATGCAGCCGCAGCCCGTCGGAATCGCCGGGGAACTCCTGATCGGCGGCGACGGACTTGCATCGGGCTACCACGAACTCCCCGAACTCACCGCGGACCGTTTCATCGATTCGCCATTCCAACCCGGTGCGAAACTCTACCGCACCGGCGACCTCGCCCGCTGGACCGCCGATGGCTCGTTGGAATGCCTGGGCCGGATAGACCACCAGGTCAAGGTGCGCGGCTATCGCATCGAACTGGGTGAGATCGAAACCCTGCTGGAAAAACACCCCGCTGTCGAACAGGCGGTGGCCGCCGTCCACGACGGGCGTCTCGTCGCCTATCTTCGGAACGCCGGCTCCTCTCCGGGTGACGGAACCGGCATCTGGCAGGACCAGTGGGATCTGCTCTATCAATCCGCCATCGCCCAAACCGGTGGAAGCCAGCTCGACCGCCTCGACTCCGTGATCGCCGGGTGGGCGGGAGCCGAAAACATCGAGGATCAGGTTTCCGAGTGGATCGATACCACCATCGACCGCATCCGGAATTACGACGCCCGGCGTATTCTCGAAATCGGCTGCGGCACCGGACAGATCCTTTCCCGACTCGCCGCGACATCGGAATGCTATTGGGCCGCCGACATTTCCAAGATCGCCATCGACGCGCTCGGGACAAGCCACCCTCTGCCGCAGGTGAGGCTGTTCCACCGTCCCGCCGATGACTTCAGCGAAATACCCGACGCTCATTTCGACACGGTCATCATCAACTCGGTGGCGCAGTATTTTCCGGACGCAGCCTATCTCATGCGGGTCCTCGAAGGTGCCGCCAGAGTCTTGAAACCCGGAGGACGCATCTTCCTCGGCGACCTTCAGGGCAACTCCCTCCTGGCGACCCATCATGCCGAAGCCCTGCATGAACGCGCCCCCTCCGGCACCACCACCGGCCAGCTCCGCGACAGCGTCGCACGCCGCGTGGCGATGGAAACGGAACTCTCCATCGATCCCGCCTGGTTCGATTTCATCCCGGAACAGATTCCGGCCTTCACCCACCTGGAGACCCTTCTGCGCCGTGGAAAAATCTCCAACGAGACCACACGCTTTCACTACGATGTGATCCTGCACAAGGACACCACACCGGGAATGATCGGGATCCCCGAGCCCCTCGAATGGCGGAATCTCAACCTCGAACAACTCGAAGCGATCCTCGATGGATCCGATGCCACCCTCCACCTGACCGGCATCCCGGACGCGCGCCTGGTCTCGGCCCTCGCATTCCACCGAGCCCTGCAGGCGGCTCCGGATGGCGCGCCGTTGCCCGTGATTCCCCTTCCTCCCGCGAATGCCGTGACGGCGGAGGAGTTGTTCAATCTGGCGGAAAACGCGGGATTCAAGGCTCATGTCCGCTGGCATGGCAACGGCACGGATGGATTGCTGGATGCGGTGTTCATTTTCGGCAGCCGCGATGGGCTGCCGGCGTGGAAATCTCCAGCCCCGGCCCTGCCTGCCGCGGCTTACGTCAACATCCCGCACAAGTCGGCACCGTCGACCTCGGACCTCGCCCCGCTGTTGCGCCGTCATCTGGCAGCCCACCTGCCGGACTACATGATCCCCTCGGCGTTCGTCGCGCTCGAGCGTTTCCCGCTCACCCCTAACGGAAAGGTGGATCGCAAGGCCCTTCCCGCCCCGTCCGACGTGGAATCACCGGCCGCTCCCCGGGTGGTCGTCGGAGCGAGGAACGAAACGGAAACGAAGCTGTTGGAAATCTGGAAACAGGTTCTCGGCAAGGACGACATCGGCGTGGAGGACGACATCTTCGAACTCGGCGGAGATTCCATCCTGATTTTCCAGATCACCACCCGGTCCACCCGCGCCGGCTTGGGCGTCACACCAGCTCAGGTCTTCCGCCTCCGCACGGTCGCCGCCCTCGCCAAAGCTTCCTCAAGCGAACCCGCAAGGCCCGCGGAAGTCGCCATCCAACCTGTCAACCGCGATGCCTACCGCCGCAAACTCTGATCCGATGAATGATAGTCCCGCCCCGTCCAACACGCCATCCTCCGGAGATGGGGTGTGCTCCGACGCCAACGTTCTCGCGTTCCCGGCATCACCCGCGCAGGAAGCGTTTTTCTATCTGGAAAAACTTTCCCCCAGCCAGCCGGCATTCAACGTGCCGGTCCGTTTCGAATTGAACGGAGTGCTGGATCGCGGGCTTTTGAAGGCCGCTTTCGACGCACTGGCGGCACGCCATGAAGGGCTGCGCACCTGCTTCGTGGAGGAGGATGGAAAATTGCTCCAGGTCATCGCTCCTGAAACGACCTTTCCCCTCCCGTTCACGAACGTGTCACACCTGACCGGAAGCGAGCTGGCTGCCGAACTCGACCGCCTGGGTTCCATCGAGGCGCGCGCGCATTTCGATCTATCAAAAGATCCGCTGTTCCGAGCCAGCCTGATCCTCGCGGCACCGGACCGGCACATCCTCCAGATCACCATCCACCACTCCGTGGCGGACGGCTGGTCGATCGGCATCATGACCGACGAACTCGCGGAGCTTTACAATGCCTTGTTGGAAAACCGCGATGCACGACTGGCGCCGCTTTCCATCCAGTATGCGGATTTCACCATCTGGCAGCGGGAGTTCCTCTCCAGCCCGGAGGTCGGCAGGCACCTCGGTCACTGGAAGGAAAAACTTCGCGATTACGCGGAACTCGAGCTGCCCGCCGATCGTCCGCGACCGCCGGTGAAATCTTGGGACGGGGATATCGTGTCGCTCGTGCTGCGTCCGTCGATCAGCGAAAAGGTCGCCCGCATCTCGCGGGACAAAGGGGCGACCATGTTCCACGTCTTTCTCGCCGCGTTCAAAGCGGTCGCCAGCCGCTACACCGGGATGGAGGACATCGCCGTCGGCTCACCCGTCGCCGGCCGCACACGTGCCGAGCTGGAACCGATCATCGGCACCTTCATCAACAGCGTCATCCTCCGGACCGACCTGTCAGGGGATCCGTCGTTCGGCGAGCTGGTCGGACGGGTGCGCGACAATGTGACGGAAGCCATCGCCCACCAGGACCTGCCCTTCGAGCAATTGGTGAAGGCGCTCCAGCCCCGCCGTGATTCGGGACGCAACCCGCTTTTCCAAATCAACTTCACCCACCAGCGGGATTTCGTGAAACCCGTCTCGTTCGGCGGCGCGCGGCTGACCGCGATTCCCTCGCGCTCGCCGGGAGCGATCTTCGACCTGCATTTCTTCATGGTCGAGCGGGCCGACGGCTGGCGCGCTTCATGCGATTTCGCGAAGGATCTGTTCGACAGGACAACCGCGGAGCGCCTGCTCCGCCATTTCGAAACATTCCTCGATGCCGCGGCCGGAGATCCGACCGTCCCGCTCTCGCGCCTTCCCATTCTCACGGCTCCGGAAAAGACGTCGATCGCCCAATGGTCGGGCAAAGCGGTGCCCTACCCTTCCAACAGCTCGTTAGGAGAGCTGTTTCTCGACCAGGCCGCGCGCCAGCCTTCGAAAATCGCCCTCACCCACGAGGACCGCGGCATTTCCTATCAGCTTCTCGCGGCGGCCGCCATCGAGCTCAGCGGCCGCCTCACCGCGGCCGGGGTGAAACCCGGCGACCGTGTCGCCCTGTGCGCGCCGTCCGTCCCGGAAATGGTCGCCGCACAAATCGCCATCCTTCTCGCGGGAGCGGCCTGCATTCCGCTCGATCCTGAATATCCGGCGGCGCGCCTGCGCTTCATGATCGAGGACTCCTCCTCGCAGCTCCTCCTCACCACGCCATCACTGGCTCCGCGGCTGCCGGACATGGCGAAGACGATCCTGCTGGCACCGTTGCCGGAGGCTCTCGAGCTCCCCGCCTTTTCCGGCGTGAAGGTTCCGGCCGATTCTGCGTCGCATGTCTTTTACACCAGCGGCTCCACCGGGAATCCCAAGGGCGTCGTCGTCCGTCATCGCGGGATTTCCCGTCTCGCCCTGGGTGGCGGGTTCATGGAGTTCGGACCCGACGACTCCTTCCTTCAATCCGCGCCGATCTCCTTCGATGCCGCCACCTTGGAAATCTGGATGCCGCTGCTGAACGGCGGGCGTGTGGTGCTGACCGGCGAAAGCGGTCCATCGCTCCCCGCCATCACCCGGGCGATCCGCGGGCAGGGCGTGACCTGCCTGTGGCTGACAGCCGGATTGTTCCAGACAATGGTGGACGAGCATCTCGCCGATCTCAAAGGCCTGCGCTACCTGCTGGCCGGTGGCGACGTCCTCTCCCCGTCCCATGTCCGGCGTGCCTTCGAGGCGCTTCCCGGGACCACGATCATCAACGGCTACGGGCCCACGGAAAACACCACCTTCACGTGCTGCCACACGGTCACCCGTCCGGACCTGGACCGGCCATCCATTCCGATCGGACGCCCTGTCGGCAACACGACGGTGCACCTTCTCGACCCGCGCATGCGTCCGGTGCCCGTCGGGGTTCCCGGTGAGCTGTTCACCGGTGGTGACGGGCTCGCGCTCGGCTATCTCAACCACGACGACCTCACCGCTTCGAAATTTCCGGTTCACCCGGAACATGGCCCGCTCTATCAAACCGGCGACCTCGCACGCTGGCTTCCCGACGGCTCCATCGAGTTTCTCGGCCGCGGCGACTCACAGGTCAAGATCCGGGGCTTCCGCATCGAGCTCGGAGAAATCGAGGCGCGGCTGGCATCGCATCCGGACGTCCGACAGGCGAAGGTCGCCGTCCGGGGCGACTCGGCGGAGACCAAGCGCATCGTCGCCTGGGTCGTTCCGTCCGAAGGGGCGTCTCCCCAAGCCGCCGGACTGTCGGCATTTCTAGCGGAACAACTTCCCGGCTACATGCGGCCCGAGGGCATCGCCATCGTGGAAGCGCTGCCGCTTTCCGCAAACGGGAAGATCGACGTGTCCTCGCTGCCGGACCCTTCGCGGCCCGCCGGCACCCAGATCGCCGCAGGCGGGGTTCCTGTTGGAAAAACCGAGCAGCGCCTCGCGGCCATCTGGAGCGACCTGTTGGAGATCCCCGAGATCGGCCGGGACGATGATTTCTTCGCCCTCGGCGGACACTCGCTCATGGCCCTCCGCCTGTTCTCCAGGATCAACCGCGAATTCGACAAAACATTGCCGCTCGCCGCGCTGCTCAACCATCCCACCCTCCGCGGGCTCGCGCTGCTGGTCGGACCGCCGCCGGAACCGGAGGCCGCCCCGGCCCGGAGCATTCCGCCAAAAGGACACTTCGTCACCCTCTGCAAAGGGGACGGCGAAACGCCGCTCTACTGCATCCACGGCGGAGATGGCGGCGTGCTGTTCTATCGGGGGCTGGTTTCGCTGATGCCCCGCGAAATGCCGGTCCACGCCATCGAATCCCTCGAACTCGGCAACAGCGGGAAAATCGAGGCCTCCAGCATCGAGGACACCGCGGCGGCCTACCTGCGGGTGCTCCAGGCGTCCCAGCCCGCCGGGCCATACCGGCTCGCCGGTTATTCGTTCGGCGGAGTCGTGGCTCATGAGATGGCCTGTCAGTTGGAAAAAGCGGGACATCAGGTCGAGTTTCTCGGGTTGTTCGACACCCACAACCCCACCGCTGCCGCACGCAGCTACAGCCTGCCCGAACGTCTCCGCGTGTTCTGGCAGCAGAATTCCGAGGCACCGTTCTGGAACCGCATCACGCGGGTTCGCTCCCGGTTTTTCGAAGGGATCCAAACCAACCGTCGGGTCAAAAACGAACTCAGGGCCGCCCGGACGACCGGCCCGGCCGAAGCCTACAGCGACCTCCGCCGGGTCCAGGTCCGAGAGGAAAACTGGCGGGCGATGCAGGCCTACCGGCCCGGACCTTTCGGCGGACGGATCACGCTCTTCAAGACTTCAACGATCAATGACAAGGTCGAGCGCCCGGCGGACTATGGTTGGGCGGGTGTCGCGGGAGACGGACTGGACATTATTTCCGTATCCGGAGAGCATCTCACCCTCTTCGCTCAGGAGAACGTCGGGCACCTCGCCACCGCGCTCACGACCGCCATCAGAAATCCGCGACCCGTCCGTTGAAAGACAGCCTCACCCGGTGGTTTCCACGAGGTTCACCGTCCATACCACACATGCCTTTCCCCGCCGTTATCCGCCAAGCCGCCGCAGAGGTAGAAATACCGTTGCATGGCTTGCTGGACCGGAAGGCGGCGACCTCCCCCGGCGAACCGGCTTTTCGTTTTCTCACGGATGGAGATGAGGCGGAGCAACTGCTGACCTGCGGCGAGCTGGCCGCACAGGCCAGGAGCCTCGCCTCCGAGCTCGTCCGGCACGGCGCGGCCGGACAGCCGGTCCTCCTCATCCATCCGCCCGGTCTGGATTTCATCACAGGACTTTTCGCCTGTTGGTATGCGGGAGCCATCGCCGTTCCAGCCTACCCGCCGCGCGGAAGCCGCCATAAGAAACGCCTCGACGCCATTTTGAGCGACTCCGGGGCGAAACTCGCCCTGGCAGACTCTGACCGAAAAGAGATCCACGGAGTGACGTTCCTGCACCCCACCGATGGCGGCGACGAAGATTTTCCAGCGGTCGATCCCGCGTCTCCCTGCCTGCTACAATACACCTCGGGTTCGACGGCGGAGCCCAAGGGAGTGATGATCAGCCACTCGAATTTCCGCGCGCACTTCGCCTCGCTGCTCGCCCGCGAGGATCTTCACTTCCGGTCGCTGATGAGCTGGCTGCCGCCCTATCATGACATGGGGCTGGTGTTGAAAATCCTGTATGCCTTCGAACTGGGTTCCGTTCTGACCTTTTTCACTCCGGAACATTTCATCCGGAATCCCGTGCGCTGGCTGCGGAGCATCAGCCGTTACCGGTCGGAAATGAGCGGTGCGCCGAACTTCGCCTACGAACTGTGCCTGCGGTCGATCCGCGACGAGGAGCTGGAAGGCGTCGATCTCTCCTGTTGGAAGGCCGCCGCCTGCGGAGCGGAGAGAATCCGCCCGGAAACATTGGAGCGCTTTGCCGCGAGATTCGCTCCTTGGGGCTTCCGGAAGGAAGCCTTCTCGCCCGGATACGGACTTGCCGAAGCGACCCTCATCGTCACCGCCGCACCGACCGGCGAAGCCCCGCGTATTTCGACCCGCCACCGTTCCGAAGGACTGGTCTCCAATGGCACGCCGCTGCCGGGCGTGGCTCTCAGGATCGCGGATCCCGTCAGCGGGGAAAACCGCGACGAGGGGGAGATCGGCGAAATCCGCGTGAAGGGACCGACGGTCTCCTCCGGTTACTGGAGACGGCCCGACCTCAGCACCGCCGGCTTTTCTCCCGACGGAGAACTCCTCACTGGAGACCTCGGCTATCTCGAAGGCGGCGAGCTCTACGTGACCGGCCGGATCAAGGATCTGATCATCATCGACGGGACGAACCACGCCCCTGAAGACCTGGAGTCCGCGGTGCTATCCGCGATATCGGAGATCACCGCGGCGGCGGCGTTCGCCTCCGACAACCATGTCAGGGAGAGCGCTGTCTTGTTAGCGGAAGTGGAACGGGCTTCCGCCGGCGATCATGCCCGGCTTTGTGCTGCGGTTCGGCGGGTCATCGGCGAATCGCTGGAAATTCCGATCAAGCGGGTGATCCTGGTGCGTGCGGGCTTGATCCCGCGAACAACCAGCGGGAAGATCCGCCGTTCGGCCTGCCGCGAAGCAATCGAAGGCGGCCTGTTGCCCATCTTGTTTGATGACGAGTCCGCTTCAGCCGCGACCCACGGATGCTCTCCGGGCGATTCGCTCGCGCTGCTGTTGGAATTGGTGGGAAAAATCTCCGGCCATCACGACGCCGGGGCCGGTGATGACCTGGTGGAGCTCGGCCTGAGTTCGATGGACATGACCCGCCTGGCCGCGCTGATTCAGGACAGGACGGGCGTCGCCATTTCCATCGGCGATCTTTTTTCCGCGAGATCCATCGCCGAGATCGCGGCGATGATTCCGCGGCAGGCGGCGGCTCATGCCGGCTTGCCCGCGATCATTCCCGAGTCAGGACTCCATGGAGACGTCATGACGCACTCTCAGGAGCGCATGTGGTTCCTCCATCAGTTGGAACCTGATAGCGCCGCCTACCACGTTTTCGGCGCGCTGGAGTTGAACGGCCCTCTCGATCCCCGAGCGATCGACCATGCGGTCCGATCCGTCGTTTCCCGCCACGACATCCTCCGCAGCCGCCATGGCAGCGAAATGGGCAACGCCAAGGTGTGGATCGAGAGAAACGAGCCTCTCACGGTCGGCCGTCACCACGCGGAGGATGAAACAGCGCTTCAGGCCTGCCTGACGGATTTCGCCAGCAGGCCGTTTTCATTGGCGGGAGAATCCCCGATCCGCGCCAGCCTCGTCTCCTGCGGCGGGAACCGGCATGTCCTCGCCATCTGTGTTCATCACATCGTCGCGGACGGCTGGTCGATGAGGCTCCTCGCCAGGGAAATCGCCGACACCTACGCCTTGTCCCTGACCGGGAGAACCTTCCCGGAACCCGCCCGGCTGGATCACTACCTCGACTACGCGGTCAGCCACCGCCGATGGGTGGACAGCGGCGCGGTGGATGCACAGATCGAATACTGGAAAAACAAACTGGCAGGTCATTCGGGGGTGCTCCAGCTGGCGACCGATTTCCCGCGCCCGCCCAAGCCATCCTCGGCCGGCGGCGCGGTCGAGCGGCCCCTTCCGACCGACCTCATCACCCGCGTTTCAGTCCTGGCGAAGCTCCATCGCGGCACTCCGTTCATGGTTCACCTCGCGGCATTCCTTCTTTTGCTGCGGAGACACGGCGCGGGTGACGACCCGGTGGTGGCCGTGCCGGTGGCGAACCGCAATCATGCCGCGGCCGCCGATCTCATCGGCACGCTGGTCAACACCCTTCCCTTCCGACTCACGCTTGACGCGGGGGAAACCTTCTCCGATCTGCTCAACCGGGTGCGTGAAGCCACCTTTGAAATGCAGGCGGCGCAAGACGCCCCGTTCGAAAAAATCATCGATGCCGTCAAACCGGACCGCACGCGCGACCACTCGCCGCTGGCCCAAGTGATGTTCGATCATCAGGAAATCCCGATCGCAGAAACTTGGGAAGGAGGAGTGGAATGCAAACCCTACATCGCCCACCGCGGCGCGGTGCAGTTCGACCTCAGTCTCCTGCTGACCGTGCTGGGCGGGAGACAGCAGATTTCCATCGAGTATCGCAAGGACCTGTTTCTCCACGAAACCGCGGTGGCATTGCTTGATCGGTATTTGGAAATCATGGAATGCGCCTGCAATTTCCCGGATTTGGAGATCTCGGGAATTTCAGGGCTCACCAAATCCGATCATCGCCAACTGGCTCAGACTTCCCAAGGACCCGTCAGGCCGGATTTCCCCCGTCAAACCACTCCGGATCTCATTGCCGGACGGGTGGCGATGCATCCGTTCCGGACCGCGGTGGCGGCCGGCGACGATACCCTCGATTACGCAACACTTTCCTCCCGTTCCGACCAGCTTGCCGCCGCGCTCCGCAACCGCGGTGTCCGTCCCGGCGAACGGATCGGCATCCTGCTGGAGCGGGATGTGAATCTGACGGTGGCGCTGCTCGCCACGTGGAAAGCCGGCGCCGCCTACCTGCCCCTTGATCATGCCAATCCTCCCGAACGGCTGAAAGCAATTCTCGAGGACCAGGCTCCGGTCCATCTTCTCGTCAGCCCGAATCTCACCACCTGTCTGCCCCCCGGAATGCCGATGATCCTGATGGATCAAAATCTGATGGCCTCGTCCCCGGATGGGAAAGTCCACCGCCATTCGCCCGCTGACACCGCTTATGTGATCTACACCTCGGGTTCCACCGGCAAGCCGAAAGGCGTGGTGATTTCCCACGGGGCGCTGGCGAATTTCCTGCTGTCGATGGCCGAGTCGCCCGGGTTTGCCGGGACCGACCGGCTGCTCGCGGTGACGACCATTTCTTTCGACATTTCCGCATTGGAAATTTTCCTGCCTCTCATCACAGGCGGAATGACGGACTTGGTTTCGACCGCGGTAGCGAGGGACGGAACCGCCTTGCTGGAGCGCCTGCAATCCACCCGCGCCACGGTGATGCAGGCCACTCCGGCGACCTGGCGGCTGCTCATCGACGCCGGTTGGCAAGGTTCCCCGGACCTCAGAATCCTCTGCGGGGGCGAGGCTCTCGATCTTCCTCTCGCTTCCCAACTGGTGAAAATGGGCAGCCAGTTGTGGAACCTTTACGGGCCCACGGAGACGACCATCTGGTCCAGTCTCTGGCGGGTACCCGCAGATCCCGATGCCATCCGGATCGGAAGCCCGATCGCGAATACCGGATTGCACGTCCTTGCCCCGGACGGTTCCGCGTTACCACCGGGGGTGACCGGGGAACTGTGGATCTCCGGGGACGGACTGGCGAAAGGCTATTGGAATCGCCCCAAGCTGACGTCGGTGAGTTTCGTTTCCCCGCCTCCCGCCCCCCGACGCTACAACACCGGCGACCTAGCCCGCTGGCACGCCGACGGCTCGCTCGAATGCCTCGGACGCTCGGATGGTCAGGTGAAAATCCGAGGTTTCCGGGTGGAGCTCGGGGAAATCGAGTCCGCCATCGCCGCTCATCCGCAGGTCGCCCAGGCAAAAGTCGCCTTCCGCGGTTCGGATCCCGCTTCACGGAAAGTCGTCGCATGGATCACTCCCATTCCCGGAAATCCCCCTCCCGATCCGGCCGGACTCCGGGACTTCATCGAGACCCAACTCCCCGCTTACATGTTGCCGGCGGATATTGGCGTGATCGACTCGTTTCCACTCAACGCCAACGGCAAGGTGGATGTTTCCAAATTGGAGAACCCGCAATCCTTGTCTCTCGACACCAAGCCGCTGACTCACACGGAATCGAAGCTTGCCGCGATTTGGAGCGAGTTGCTGGATCGTCCGATCGTAAATCAGGAGGATGATTGGTTCCACATCGGCGGACACTCGTTGCTCGCACTGAGGCTGTTCTCACGGATTCATCTGACCTTTGAATGCGCTCTGCCGCTCTCGACCATTCTCGAACATTCGACCTTGAGAGCGCTGGCAGAGGTGATTGACGGGAATTCCACCTCCCGCGATGGCCAAGCCTCATGAAACCGGGTCACCTTGTCGTTCATCTTATCGATCCCCGCTCGATTTGCAGGGAAAGCACGATGGCGTGCCTCACCTCGGAGGAAAAATCGCGCGCGGCACGTTTCAAATTTGAGGAAGACGCGGACCGCTGGTCAGCCTGCCGGGCGAGCTTGCGGATGATTCTTGGAAACGCCATCGCCTGCCCGCCGCTCGAAGTGCCGTTGATCCTTGAGGAATTTGGAAAACCGATTCTCGCACCACCGCACCACTGGCTTCATTTCAATCTCTCCCACTGCAACGATCTGGCCGCGATCGCTATCTGCGCGTATGGACCCGTCGGGATCGACTTGGAATCGATGAACCGGGCTGAAGGATTATTGGAATGCGAAACCTCGTTCTGTCATCCGGAGGAAATCGCCGACTTGCCCGGCGAGGCTTCTGCCCGGGCTTTCCAGCTGCTGCGGATCTGGACCGCAAAAGAAGCCGTTTTAAAGGCGTTGGGAACCGGCCTGTCGCATCCTCCTGAGGAGGTCAGGATCCGGTTCGGGCTGCCCACAAGCACTGCGGTCTCGAAAACTCTGCTTCTTGGAATCAACGATCAGCGGCTTCATTCACTGGAAGACCCAGCCCTGACCGAACATCAAGCGGTTGTCTCCGCACCGAAATCGGTGATGGAAATCGAAATTCTCAAAGGATTTTTGAACCACCCGTAGCGGGAGAGGTCATAGTCGTATTGGGTCCGTGAACTATCCGTTTCCTGCGTGTGGTGGAAGTTATTCACATCGAATTGTGAGCAATTTCATAAAATGTTGATTACCAACAATCACAAGCCGGAACAAGATTTCCACCCAAACAAAAACAGTCGATTGAATTTACCGATTCAATCGACCGAGCAAATCAAAAGACGAACCCAGCATTCACACTATTTACAAAAATAAATCCGCTTTCTTGCTGATTATTTTAAAGAATTGACAATCCGGGTCATTTGAAGTTCTATCTCCCCATCCCTCCTGCTTCATCCCCTCCCGCCAAGTGAAACGCCGCGACGTAGAAATCATACAGAAAGACGGAAGGCTTTTGGTGCTTCTAGCCCGCGAGCCCCTTCCGTTGTCCCTTGGGCAGATCGCCCGTGAGGGAGAATATCGGATGTCGAATCTTTGCGACCGCATCGGAGTTTCCGAGCGCCACTTGCGGCGGGTTTTTGAAGATGGCATCGGCATTTCGCCGAAAGACTGGATCCGTCAGGAACGCATGGTCGCGGCGAGGTCGCTGCTCCGGGAAGGCTCTCCGATCAAGGAAGTGGCGATTGATCTCGGATTCACCACGGCGAAAATGTTTTCCCGCGATTTCCAGCTGTTCCATGGGGTGAAGCCGACCGAATTCCAAAAGAAGGAATACTCGCACATCCTGAACGCCGCCGGCTGATCGGGATTGCCGTTCAGCCGTTCTGAAAAACGCGGAGGAACCTCTTCTGGAACGGGCCGATCAGGACCGGAGTCCAGCAGGACAAAGCCCATAGAAAGCGGGCGGTAAATGGAAAAACGATCGTGTCCTTGCGGGCGATCACTCCTTTGAGAAATCCCGCGGCGGCTTGATCCGGCGTCATCATCTTGACCGGTATGTCGCGGATCATGGCGTCGCAATCCGCGCCCATCACCCGGTCCTGGCTGAAAATCGAGCTGTTCACGTAGCCGGGACACGCCACGGAAATCCTCACTCCGTAAATTTTTGCCTCGGCCCTCAGGGACCGGGTGAATTCCAGCACGGCGGCTTTGGACGCGGTATAAGCCGCAGCGGTCGCGTAGCCGGTGGCGCCGGCCACCGAAGCGGTGTTGATGATGTGACCCGATCCTTGCTCGATCATGATCGGATACACCAGATGGGTTCCGTTGATCACCCCCATCAGGTTGATATCCAGCAGCCATTTCCAGCGCTCGAACGGAATGTTCTGCGCCTCGCCCAGCTGGGTCACTCCGGCATTGTTGAAAAGGAAATCAATCGATCCCGACAGTTGCCGGATCCCTTCGATGACCGCGGCATAGGTTTCCCGGTCGCACACATTGAGCCGCGCGGTATGGATTTTGCCCTTGCCGGGATTCTCAGCCGCCAGGGCGGCGAGACCCGCTTCATTGAAATCCAGCGCATGCACGGTGGCGCCGGACGACAGCAGCAGCCGCGTCAGCGCCAGGCCGATGCCCGACGCGGCGCCGGTCACGATCGCCGTGCGGCCTTCAAAGGTCCGAATCATCGCTGCAGATGCCTTCATGATGTCTGGCGGAATTTTTGAATCATCTTGTGATGAAGGATCTTGATGAGGAATGGCATGCGGGGTGCAATCCACCTGATGACGGAGGCGTAGGCAGGAAACGCAAACTCCTTGTTGCCCCTCCCGACGGCCCCGATAATCCGTTCCGCCGATTTCTCAGCCGACACCACCTCGAAACCGAGGCCTTCGATCTGACGCATCGTGTGGTCGTAGGACGTCTTGCGGAAAGTCGCGGAGCGGTAGATATCCGTGTCCACATAGCCCGGCGAAGCCAGATGGACGTCCACGTTATGGGACTTTCCTTCATACCAGAGGCTGCGGAAAAGTCCGAGCAAGCCGGCCTTCATGGTCGCGTAGGCAGTGGCGGTCGGGTAACCCGCATAGGCTGCCAGAGAGGAAATGATGACGATCGTGCCCGCCTTTTGCCCGACCATTCCCGCGTAAAAGTGACGGGTCCACTGGATCGGACTGAGAAGATTCGTCGCGTAGATCCGGTCCCAGTCTTCCGGCAGAGTGTCGCGCACTTCGCCGAAAAGCGTGACCGCCGCGGCCAGATAGATGCTGTCCACTCGCTTCCCGGCAGGGAAATTTTCCACGAGGAAACGGTCGGCGGCTTCGAGATCCGAAAGCTCCATTTCCACGATGCGAGGCACCGCCCCGAGGGAGCGCGATTGATCCGCCACTTGCTCCAAACGTTCCCGATTCCTGCCCACCAGCCAGATTTCGCAACCGGGCCGGGAAAGCTGGAGCGCGATCTGCCGTCCGATGCCGGAGCTGGCACCTGTCACGACGATCGTTTTTCCGGAGGCTTCCTGCATCAGAAGTTCTGCGTCCAGGAGAAGATCAACGCGTTGTGGCGGGACTCGTATTTGCCGTTGGTGACAGGAGCCAGAGCGCCTCCAGCACCGGTCACCGTGCGGTTCGAGTATCCGAACTGATAGGCCAGCATCCAGGAATAGACCTCACATTTCCGGCCGAAGCCGAGGTTGAACCAGCTCCGGTCGGCATCCGAGACGCCGGGCGTGAAGTTTTCATCCGGCTGGGAATTGCAGTTCAGGTCGTAGCCCGCCGCGAAAACGTAACCTTCGTCCGTCGTGTAGGAACCACCCAGTTCGTAGATGAAGGAGGATTTCCAGTCGAAGGTGATCGGCACGGTGCTCGTGCCGGGCACGGTCGAAGTCTGGAGATGCAGGGTGTTCAGCGAATCCCAGTTCAACCACTCGACGTTCGCCTCGATGTTCCAGCCGGGAGCCGGCCGGTAGGAGTAGCCACCGACGATGCGGTCGGGAGTCATGAAATCCATCTGGGCCGAATGATCGTCGGTCAGCAGATTCGATTCCGTCTTCCCCTTCAGGTCGTAGGACGAACCCGAATTGTAGGTGAGGCCGAACGCGTGTTGCTCGTGCGGCTGCCAACGCGCTCCGACCGCCCCCGCAAATCCGACGTCGTCACCGTTGAATTTCAGGAAACTTCCCGGCGCTCCCAATCCTTGTTCGAGCGTGAGGTCCGCATAGTTGACGGAAAAAGAAGCTCCAAGGGAAAGCTGATCGGTCACCTTGTAGGCCACCGCGGAGGTCGCGCTGACAAACAACAGACGGGCCTCCGTCACCACCGGGCTGAAATTGTTGTTCCTGCCCCAATCCGTCCCGAGTCCGAAAGGGCTGTTGAGGCCGAATCCGTAGCTCAGCCGGTCATTGTAGGGCTGTGCATAATAGACGTGCGGAGCGGCCTGAAGCTCGTCATTCGCATGGGTTTTCTCACCCAACACCGTGGCGTCATTGCCAAGAACGATCGAATAAACCCCCACCTGCGCTTCCGGCTTTTTGATCTGCGTCATTCCCGCAGGATTATAAAAAACAGCGGCGGCACTGTCGGCAGTGGCCACAAACGCGTTGCCGCGGGCCGTTGCAAAGGCGTCCTGGTTCGGCAGATAATAACCTGCGGCCGATGCGGCGCTCGGAACCAGCCCCAGCAGGGCACCCGTAAAAATTTGTTTTTTCATAAGGAATGAAGGGCTTTTCGTAAAAATCCATCGCCCGGGAAGCACACATCCCTCTTGGTGCCGCAAACCATGAATCCGTCACTCTGAACGTGTCCGGATGAGAAGAACGGAACCTGGAGAGCCTGCCTGCCAGATTTGAACATGCCCGTGGGATAATTAAACTTTCCTTAAATGTCAGTAAAATTTTACAAAAATTAGAACCCGGCGTGAATCATCCTACGGGACAGGCCGCTGGTTTTTGAGGGATCACTTCACCGGTGAGAAGTCGGTTGCTTTCAGCAATTCCGATTTCACTCCATCCGGCACCGTCAGCGATCCGCCGGCGGAGGCCTCGGATTCGGCTTTCACCTTGGTCCATTCAGGATCTTTCCCAAACGCAGCGAACGAGGCCGCATGAGCTTCCGGCGAATCATGGGTGAGGAAATAAATCAGGGTGTCGTCCGCGCCCGGCTGCCCGGGCAGTGGGACGAAATATCCGAAATGCCGCATCCCGTGCCGGGAGAAGAGCGCGACGGTGTTCTGCCGGAAACGATCCAACAGGCGGGGCAGATTTCCCGGCGTCGCGGTGTAGGTCCGCATCTCGAAGGTGTGGGGCGCACCGGCCGGATCCACTTTCATCGCTGGAGAAAAATCCGTGAGCCCCAGGAAACGGTTCTCCACTTTTGCAACCAAGGCTCCGGATTTTTCCGAAGCGGATTTGGCCGCCACCCATTCAGGATCGGCTTGGAACGCTTTCCACGAAGCTTCCCGCGCCGCCAGATCCGGATAGGACAGGAGATAGACCAACCTGCGTTGCGGATTCTCCAACGGAACCCAGTAACCGACATTGGTCATGCCGTGGCGCTCGAACAGCTTCGTCGTGTGATCCCGGAAACGCGTGTTGAGAGCGTCCAGTTTCCCCTCGTTGGCGTAGTAGATGCGCAGCTCGAAGCAGCGCCCCCCACCCTTCTCAGCCGCTGCCGCCGGGGGTGCCAACAGGGAAAATCCGGCGAGTGACATGAGTTGGAGAAAGTGAGAGCGTTTCATGGGTTTTTTGATAGAAAATCACTCGTGCTCGCTCAGGTAGCGCTCGGCTTCGAGAGCCGCGGCACAACCCTGACCGGCGGCGGTGATCGCCTGGCGGTAGTAGTGGTCCGCCACGTCGCCGGCGGCGAAAAGGCCGGGCGTCTTGGTGGAGGTGCGGCCGGCGTTCTGGATGATGTAGCCGTTCTCGTCCTTATCCACGAGGTCGCCGAGGAAGGCGCTGTTCGGCACGTGGCCGATGGCGACAAAGACGCAGGCGACTTCGAGTTCCTTTTTCTCACCGGTGATCAGGTTTTCCAACATGACGGCGCGCATCTCGCCTTTTTCATCGGTGAGGTATTCGCAGACAGTGGAGTTCCAGACGGGTTCGATCTTGGGATTGGCCAGAGCGCGGTCGGCCATGATCTTGGAGGCACGCAGCTCGTCACGACGGTGGATCAGATAGACCTTGCTGGCGAAACGGGTGAGGAAACCGGCTTCCTCGGTGGCACTGTCGCCACCGCCGATGACGCAGACCGGGACGTCGCGATAGAAGGCTCCGTCGCAGGTCGCGCAGGAGGTCAGGCCATGGCCGATGAGTTCCTTTTCATTGTCGATGCCCAGGTGGCGCGGGGCCGCGCCGGTGGCGATGATGACGGTTTTCGCCTCGAAGTTTTCAGATCCGGCCTTGAGCAGGAATGTGCCATCCTCACGGCGCTCGACGGACTCGACGCTGGCCCAGGCGATGCGCGCGCCGAATTTCTCGGCCTGCTGCTGCATTTTCATCATCAGCTCGGGTCCCATGATGCCGTCCGGGTGGCCCGGGAAATTCTCCACCTCGGTGGTGGTGGTGAGCTGGCCGCCGGGTTGGGTGCCGGAAAGGAGAAGCGGGCTGAGATTGGCGCGGGCGGTGTAGATGGCGGCGGTGTATCCCGCGCAGCCGGTGCCGATGATGATGACGTTTTCCATGATTCTGTGAGCGTTCGAGTCGGCGGAGTATTCCGGCGGAATTCCGGGCGAGTCAATCCCCGCCACGGCAATTTCGGCGAATGGTCACAAACGCGTTGCACGCCGGGGGGATTGGAAGAGAATCCCGCTGTCCATGAGTCCTGATTTCATCCGCGAAGCCCTCCGCCAAGTCCGCTACCCCGGTTTTTCCCGGGACATCATTTCCTTCGGCCTCGTGAAGGACGTCACATGCGAGCCCGGCCTCGTCACGGTGCAACTGGAGATCGCCACCCGCGACCCGAAGGTGCCCGAGCAGATTTTCCAAGCCTGCCACGCCATCCTCGATCCGCTGCCGGACATCGGCACGGTGAAGGTGGAGATCGAAGTGAAGGACGCCCCCGCCGCCGCCGGCGGTGCGGGTGGCTCGGTCGGAAAATCTTCCATCCCCGGCGTGAAACGCATCATCGCCGTCGCCTCCGGAAAAGGCGGGGTCGGGAAATCCACGGTCTCCGCGAACCTCGCCGTCGCCCTCGCCGCCACCGGCGCGAAGGTGGGACTCTGCGACTGCGATCTCTACGGCCCGTCCGTCGCGCAAATGTTCGGCGTCGATGAAAAGCCGATGGCGAACGAGCACGACGAGATCATCCCGCTCGAAGCCCACGGATTGAAACTCATGTCCATGGGTTTCCTGCTGGACGACCGCTCGCCCGTCATCGTCCGCGGCCCGATGGCCACCCGCTACACCCAGCAGTTCCTCCGCCAGGTCGCGTGGGGCGATCTCGACTACCTCGTGCTCGACCTCCCGCCCGGCACCGGCGACATCCAGCTCACCATCGTCCAGACCGTGACCGTGGACGGCACCATCATCGTCACCACGCCGCAGGAAGTCGCGTTGATTGACGCGCGCAAGGCGGTCTCCATGTTCGCCAAGGTCAACGTCCCCATCCTCGGCCTGATTGAAAACATGGCGTGGTTCGAGGGCGACGACGGAAAGAAATATCACATTTTCGGCAAAGAAGGCGGCGTCCGTGAGGCGGAATACATGAACGTTCCGCTACTGGGACAAATCCCCATCGATATCGAGACCCGCGAACGCGGCGACAACGGTGCCCCTATCGCGCTGGTGTCACCTGCTGAAAACCCGGTTTCGGCAGCCTTCCACGATGTCGCCGCGAAAATCCGCGCGAAGGTGCCCGTCTACTAACAGAAAGTGAGCCCGTTCATTCTGAATGCTGTTTCAGACGGACATCCTGTCCGCCGCTCCCCATCCGCCCGACAGAATCTCGGGCGGAAACAGTTGATAGAATATCGGCGCTCCTTATTTCCGAAGGCAGGGACCGGACCGTTTGAAAAAAAATGGTCCCCACTTCACTTCGGGGCAGCTACGGAAAATCAAGGAAGGGCGATCTCCGAATCGCCCAGCCCATGAGAAGCCGATGAAAAGCGGCTCACCTCTAACCATCGACATCTCATGGGCTTCGGCGGATCGGAGTCCGCCGCTCCTTGAGATGAAGCAATTGCTTTTGGCACAGCCTCTAACCTCTCCCATTCACGGGCAGGCGGAACTCGAACTCGATCCAGCCGGGTTCGCCATCGGTCAGTCTCAGCTCCCCGCCGTGCGCGTGGAGCAGTTCCTTCGCGATATTCAGCCCGAGGCCGTGGCCGCGGACGTTTCCTCCCACGGTCGAACCACGGCGGAAGCGTTCGAAAATCTGCCCGCGGTCTTCTTCCGGGATTTGAGTGCCGGTGTTGGCCACTTTCACGACGAGCCAGTCGGCTTCGAAGTAGCCTGAAATCCTCACCTCCCCGCCATCGGGGGTGTACTTCGCCGCGTTTTCCACCAGGTTCTGCAACACCATCGCCACCAGCCTGCGGTCGGCACGCACCGGGAGCGAGCTGGGAAGCCGTTCGGTCACGGTGATGTCCTTTCCATCGACCAGCGCCTGAAGGTCGTCGCTCGCGGCCTGGATCAGGATTTTCAGATCCAGCTCCTCCTTTTCGAGAAACATCCGCCCCGCATCCGCCTGGGCTAACAAAAGCAGATCCTCGATCAGCGAGGTGAGACGCCGCGTCTGCTGGCGAAGCATCGAAACCTCCGCCGATTGCGCCTCGCTCAGATCGGTGGCTCTCGAAAGATGGTCCAACCCCGCTCGCAGGATCGCGACCGGGGTTTTCAACTGATGGGACGCATCCGCCGAGAAACGGGTCGCGATTTCATAAGACGTCTGCAAACGGTCGAAACTCCGGTTCAGGACTTCCGTCAGCTTGGCGATCTCATCCCTGGCGGCAGGCAACGGCAGACGTTCCCGCGGATTGCTCGCGCTGATCCTTTCCGCTGCGGCGCTGAGTTTCGCGACGGGTGAGACCGCGCGCCGGCCCAGCCACAGGCCGCCGAAAAACACCACCAGTCCCACCGCCGGCAGCGCGGTGATGAACCCGATGCCGAGGTCTTTCTGGAACCTCTCGATGACATTCAGTTTCGCCCCGATCTTGATCACATAAGGATTCACCTGCCATGCCCCCACCCGGACCGAGCGGCCTGACAGATCAACCGTCCTGCTGGCTCCGGTTTCCACGTCGAGGGTTTTCCCGCGCAGATTTTCGGAATGATAGAGAATCTGCCCCTCCGGCCCTTCGATCACCAGATAGTGATCACGGATGTCCACCGGGATGAAGCGCTCGCTCAGCGGCTGGCGCGGATCCTTCGGCGCGTCGCGGAAGTTTTTCAGATCCCAGACGAGTTCCCGAGCGTCGCCGTGCAGATCCTCATCGAGTTCGGAAATCTGATGGAAATACAGAGTGACCATCATCACCGCCGCACCGGCGACCAGCGCGGCCATCGTCAGCAGCGCGGCATAAATGCCGACCTTGAATTTCAGCGACCAGCGGGTCATGGCGAGGGTTTCATCATGTATCCCACGCTGCGGATGGTCCGGATCACTGATTCCTGGCCGGTGCGGTCGAGTTTCTTGCGGAGCCGCATGATGAAGATTTCCACCGTGCGGGTGTCATACTCGTGCTCGCGCTCCCAGATCCGCTCGCAGATCTCATCCCGGGAAAACGCGCGGCCGGGCTCTTTCATGAACACGTGCAACACCTCGAACTCGCGTGGCGAGAGCTCGATCTTCTTCCCTCCCCGGCTGACCTTGCGCTTGCCCATGTCCATGCACACGTCGCCGACCTGGAAAATCGTGTCCGACTCCGGAGCCACGTTCCGACGGCCTAACACATCGATGCGAGCCAGCAGCTCCTCCATCGCGTACGGCTTGGTGAGATAGTCGTCGGCACCCGCTTTCAATCCCGCCACGCGGTCTCCGACCTCGGATCTCGCCGTGAGCATCAGCACCCGCACCGGCAGCCTCGCCTCGCGGATTTGCCCCAGCACCTCGAAGCCATCGAAGCCCGGGAGATTCACGTCCAACAGCACCAGGTCGAAACGTTGATGGGTCACGGATTTCATGGCGGACGGACCATCCACCGCGCGGCTGACCGCATGGCCCGCCCTCACCAGCGAGCGGTTCACCTGTTCCGCGAGTTGGGGTTCGTCTTCCACCAGCAGGATGTCCATCGTGGCCCAATACATTCGATCCACCCCGGCACGACAAGCACGGATCGGTAACCGGATGGTAGGAATGCGGGGATTGCCGCCGGCATCTCCGACAGGCTATGCTCCGGTGAAACCGGACGGCCCTCAATGAACGAAGATCCCACCAACGACCCTGGCCACGATCTCGCAGACCACACCGGCATCGTCCGCGTCCGCCCGGATCCGGTGAACGCGCGGGTGGAGATCGACTTCGATCCGGCACGATTGACAGAAAGCGAGGTCCGCGAGCTGGTGGAGGAGCATCGCGATCTCGTCGCGGCCGTGGTTCAGAAATCCATCTTCCGCTTGGAAGGCAGCGCCTGCGAGGCCTGCGCGCTGAAGCTGGAGAAAAAGGCCGGAAAGATCCCCGGCGTGCGGCGCGCGTCCGCCACCTATCTGGGCAAGGTTCTATCGATCACTTTCGATTCCGGAATTTCCGGAGAATCGCAAGTCTTCGAGCAACTCCGCAGCGCCGGTGCCGACATCCGCCCGCTGGAATCGAGACACGAAAGCGACCGCAGAACGCTGCGCGAAAAGGTATTCTCGGGCGACCTCAACGAGGAGATTTCCTGCGCGCTGGGATTGCCTTTCCTCATCGCCGCCCTCGTGTTGGAAAAAACCGCAGGCACCGGATTTACCACCCACACGTTCTATCTGGCAGCTTATCTTTTCGCCGGCCAACAAGGAGTGAGATCCGCCATCGCCTCGCTACGGGAGGGGGTGCTCGATGTGGATGTGCTGATGGTTCTCGCCGCGCTCGGAGCCGCCGTCATCGGCGCGCCGTTCGAGGGGGCGCTGCTGCTGTTTCTTTTCAGCTTTTCCAATGTCCTCCAGCGTCATGCCATGGAACGCACGCAGAAGGCCATCGAGTCCCTGCTGACGCTGCGCCCGAGCGAAGCCTTGGTGAAACGGGATGGAACCACGGAAAAGGTCGCGGTCGAGCGGTTGGAAATCGGCGATGTCGTCATCGTCCGTCCCGGCGAGCAGATCCCGGTGGACGGATTGATTTCCGAAGGCTCGACGAATGTGGACGAATCCTCGCTCACCGGCGAATCCATGCCCGTCTCCAAGTCGGTCGGCAGCCCCCTCTTCGCCGGCACGCTGAACCAGAGCGGCGGCATCGAGCTCACAGTCACCAAGCGGTCGGAAGACTCCGCCCTCTCGCGCATGGTCAAGCTCGTGGCCGAGGCCCAGGCGGAGAAATCCACCACCCAGCGCTTTCTCGAAACCGCCGAGCAATACTACGCGATGGGCGTCATCCTTTTCACCCTCGGCGTGTTCCTCCTGCCTTATCTGATGGGTTGGAACAATTTCCACGACGCGTTCTTCCGCGCCATGACCCTCATGGTCGTTGCATCGCCGTGCGCGCTTGTCATCAGCACGCCCGCCACCGTTCTATCCGCCATCGGTGGCGCGGCCCGCCGCGGCATTCTCATCAAGGGCGGCTCCCATCTGGAAACCGCGGCCAAGATCGACATTGTCGCCATCGACAAAACCGGCACGCTCACCGTCGGCAAGCCATCGCTAACCGAAATCGTCACGGCGGATGGCATTCATGAAATTTCCAATCCCCTCCCCGCTCCGGTCACCGCGCTCCTCCGCACCGCCGCCGCGCTCGAAGCGAAGTCCGAGCATCCCCTCGCCCACGCCATCGTGAAAAGCGCGGCCCATCTCGGCATCACACTTCCGGAAGCCGCCGATTTCCAATCCACCGCGGGAAAGGGCGCGGAGGCCACCATCGATTCCGCCCGCTACCTTGTCGGCAGCGAGCGACTTTTCCGCGAACGCGGCGCCGCCGGTGTCACCGCGCTCGCCGCCTCTTCCCAACCGCTCCAGGCGAAGGGGAAAACCTGCGTTTGGTTAGGAACGCGCGAGGGCGACACCGTCACCGCACTCGCCCTGCTCGTCATGGCCGACACCATCCGCCCCGCGGCCCGCCAGCTCGCCGACCAACTGCACCGCCTCGGCGTGAAAAAGGTCGTCATGCTGACCGGCGACCAGCGCCTCGTCGCCGAAGCCATCGCCCAGGAAGCCAAGGTGGACGAAGTGCACGCCGAACTTCTGCCAGAGGACAAACTCAACGTCATCCGTGAGCTGAAGAAAGAAGGCACCGTCATGATGATCGGCGACGGCGTGAACGACGCACCCGCCCTCGCCATTTCCGACATCGGCGTCGCCATGGGAGCTGCGGGGACCGACGTCGCCATGGAAACGGCGGACATCGTCCTGATGGGAGACCGCCTGGAGAACATCCCGCTGCTGCTGGCCCACGCCCGCCGCGCGAAACGTGTCCTGCTCCAGAACCTCGTCTTCGCCAGCGCCGTCATCGCCATACTGATCTGCGCGGCTCTGGGTTTTTCACTCGCCCTGCCACTTGGCGTCGTCGGGCATGAGGGAAGCACGGTGCTGGTTTGCCTCAACGGCCTGCGGTTGCTGCTCTTTCACCAAAGCCGAAGTTTGAAACCGTAGCATGACCGAATCAAGGCGTTGATAGGTCGAACGAAGACTGGAAAGTGAGAAGCCGTCACACTCTGTGGTGGTTTGGCATCCAGAGACCCTGCAACGATCTTCGCGCCACTCCGGAAAATCCATTCGCCGCCACGACAGAAGTGTCGTGGCTCCTCATTCCATCCTCAGCGAGACCACTTCTTGGCGTTGCCCTTGCTCTTCTTCACGATGGTTTTCTTCTTCGCCACCGGAGCGGGAGCGGCGGCAGGCTTCGTGGCTGCTGCCTTCGTTGTCACCTTCGCGGTTTTCGCCGCAGGCTTCTCCGACTTGGCGATTAGCAGGCTTTTCCCCGTCATCTGCTCGGGCTGCGGCAGGCCCAGCATGTCGAGCAGGGTCGGGGCGACGTCGGCGAGGATGCCGTCCCTGACCGTGTAGCTGTCGGCATCGGCCGCGACGTAGAAGAGGTGGACGAGGTTGGTGGTGTGCGCGGTGTTAGGCGAGCCGTCGGCGTTGCGCATGAACTCGCAGTTGCCGTGGTCGGCGGTGATGAGGAGCTTGCCGCCGAGACGGAGCGTTTCCTCGGCGATCTCCTTCACGTCGGCATCGATGGTTTCACAGGCTTTCACCGCGGCTTCGACGACGCCGGTGTGGCCGACCATGTCGGGGTTGGCGAAGTTGAGGATGACCATGTCGTAGTCCTTGAGCTTGGCGACGACGGTGTCGGTCACCTGCCGGGCGCTCATCTCCGGTTTGAAATCGTAGGTCGGCACGTCCTTGGGTGACGGAATGATGACGCGGTCCTCGCCCTGATAGGCAACCTCCTCGCCGCCGTTGAAGAAGTAGGTGACGTGCGGGTATTTCTCGGTTTCCGCGATGCGCATCTGGGTCTTGCCGGCATCCGCCACGACCT
>JAZKCQ010000025.1:0-137867 GCA_040388015.1 Verrucomicrobiota bacterium
GCCATCTTCTTCGACAAGTTCTCCAAGCCCTTCCGGCTCATCCTCTACATCTACCAGATCGTCGCCCTCGCGCTCACCGTCTTCGCCCTCGTCAGCTACCTCTTCGTCCCGCTCCAGCTCGCCAGCGGAGCCCTGCTCGGACTCTACCTCTGCCTCATCGTCTTCGTCATCCTCGCCGCCGGCTGCCTCTTCGGTGAGGAATTCAGCATCGAGAAAATCAAATTCAGCCACGCCATGATGGGCGGCGCCCTCGTCCTCTGCGTCGGCACCATCCTCTTCAATCTCAAGCCCCTCGTTCCCCAGCCCTTCCAATGGACCTCCCCGTTCCAGGACGAATGGAAGGGCGCCCGCTTCTTCGGCTACGCCATCCCCCTCGTCATCGGGCTCCTCGTCGGACCCTGGCTCGATCTCCAGCACTGGCAGCGCGCCATCCAGATGCACCGGGAAAAAACCTCCATCCGCGCCGGCTACTTCTGGGGCGGATCCATCTTCTTCCTCATGCTCCTCTTCCACGGCTGCCTCGCCATGTGGGTCATGAAAGCCAGCGGCGGCACCTCACCCGGCGTCGAGGGCCTCGACAAATTCAACTACGCCCACGACCTCGTCACCCAGTACTTCACCCGGAACTTCCCAGACGGCGGCCTCATGCCCACCGCCTACTTCGCCTTCCTCTGCATCTGCGCCCTCACCACCCTCGACAGCGGCTACGTCGCCCTCAAGTGGTTCCTCGGGAAAAACGTCGAAAAGAGCGAGAACATGCTCATCTCCCTCATCCCCAAGCAGATTCTCGGCTCACCCATCCCCACCTTCCTCATCGTCGGCCTCGTCACCATCATCGGCCTCGTCGCCAAGCTTGAGCTCGAATACTTCATGGTATTCTACGCCTCCTTCTTCGTCGGCTACGCCGCCCTCGCCATCGCCCGCTGCTACGTCCCGAATTCCCAACAGCCGCTGCCGCAAATCAAAATGTTCTCCATGGCCTGCCTCTCGCTCGCCATCTTCGCCTTCGGTTATCTCAAGAGCGACACCACCCTCCTCATCCTCGGCTCCATCCTCCCCCTCGCCCACGTCATCTGGCTCGTCTTCAATGCCGACCTCCTCCGCGTCGTCACCGAGAAAGCCGGCGAAGTCATCGAGGCCGCCTCAGAGATCCCCGCCCTCAAGGCCATCGCCAAGACCGCCACCGCCGTCACCGGGTCAGACGTCGTCGCCCCCCACGACCACCACGCCCTCGGCGGCCACTTTGAAGACAAGTGGTTCGTCTACTCCATGATCGCCACCTATCAGGACACCAACTCCGTGGGGAATGTCTACTTCGGCATGTACGGCCTCTTCGTCGGAAAAACCCGCGAACTCTTCTTCAACACCGTCATGCCCGACTTCGACCTCAAGACCACGAAGTTCTACATCCTCACCCGCTCCTTCGAGCACAAGTTCGTCCGCGAAGCCCGCGAGTTCGACACCATCACCGTCAAGATCCGCGTCGCCGACTTCAACCGCAAGTTCTGCACCCTCGAGCACCAGATCTTCGGCGCCGACAACGAACTCCTCGGCAAAGGCAAACAAAGCCTCCTCTTCGTCTCCTCCAAGGACTACAGCCTCCTCGACATCCCCTCCGAGGTCTACACCGCCTTCATGAAATACCTCTGAGTCCTGTAGCGGCGGTCTGCGACCGTCGTCTTCCTCCCCGCCGCGCCACCCGCGACCTCGACTTCGCCGCCGCATAGCCACTCCGGCCGGGTCATTCTCAATCACCCCATCGCACCCACCTCACCCCATCCCGGGCAGGCGACAGATACTCCGGCCTCCTGGGGTAGGAAATACTCAGCAACCTGCCCCCGTCCGTATGGGGGATGATCGCCACCCGCACCACCGGTCTCTCCCGCTTCTGGTAGGGATTCGCCAGCCGGTCCACGAAGCGCCGCCACGTCAGCTTCCGCCCCTTCGGAGGATGCGCCCGGAAGTCCGCCTCCGCCGCCCTCCGCGCCGCCGCGCCCACATTCGTGTGGAACCTCATCGCGTCAAACGTCGGAGCCGGCTCCCAAGCCGCCCATCCCACATACCCCGCGATCAAGACCGTCGTCGTCCCCAGCATCCACAGCGCACGGCTTCTTCTCATTGGAATGGTTTGTAGATCATCCGGCCCTCAGACGAACGTTAAATGTGCTGGCGCGGCGACGCAGGACTCAAAGAGCGAAGAGAACGAGGAAGCTTATCCGCCCTTGCCACCCACGACGTGTTCGGCGTCTTTTGCTGTCTTCCTAGGGTTCGAAGAGTAGAGAAACATTAAAGCCAAAATGATCGTGAGAACTCCGAACCAAGCGACGGCACTCCACTGGTCTTTGAGAAGTCGAATGTATTGGTTAAAAGGCCGATAACGGTCCGGGGTCAGTCCAATGGCACGGGCAAAAGGAATCTCGTGACAATAAATCATCAGTCGTCCGAAAACTGCGCCAACAGCGATCTCCGCCACTCCCAACAGGCATAGCAATGCGAAAGAAAGTCTTCTCATGGTGTGGATTTTTTTGCCGAACAGTGTTGATAGTTCCACCCCGATCTATCGGTTCCGGCCGGAGGTGGCGAGGGGTTTCTTGGGGGCGGTGGGCCAAGCCGGAATTTTCCTAGGGCCTCCGGAAAGTGGAGGGTGGTGATCCGGCACCCCGTTTTTCCCAAGGGGGCACCTTGCGCGGTGAATTTAAGGGCATTCAAGGTCTGATATCACCCATAATTGGGATTATTTTGCCATTATCTTGCAATATTTCTTACGGTTGATGGTTAATTTCACAATTTCTTTTATTAATTCATGCTATTTAGGAAATATTTCCCATGATAGACCTATTAATCCTCATTTATTGACTTTATTTTTCACTGCATTTGGAATATTTCCAGAATATGCCGCTTGAAGCTCCTGTCAGTTACCTGCCCACGTTGCTTGAATTTTTAAGCCATTGGAAATTGGTGGAGGCGGAGACGGGTGGGGCGTTCCACCTGCCAGAGGGGGGCTTGGCGGTGGGGGAGGCGCTGTATGCGGAGCTGGAAGCGGCGCAGGAGATGGTGCTGGAGAGGGTGATGGATCAGACGATTACCCGGGCGATGGCCAAGGGCGAGCGGGCGGCGGTGCGGGATTCCCTGGAGCGGTTTCACGGGGTGGTGCGGGCGTTCTGGGCGGACACGCAGTGGGCGGATCTGCTGCCGAGGCTGCCGCTGCCGGGGGCGGCGCTGGATAAATACCTGTGGCCGTGCCGCGAGGGGCTGCGGATCTGGGCGGCGCTGGAGGCGGAGCCGTTTCCACCGGGCGCGCCGGATCCCATCCGCATCGGCCCGGAGGGGGCGATGGGGCGGGCGGAGTATGCTGCGGAGGTGGAGGCGCTGCGCCTGCGCGGGCTGGAGCTGGAGGCGGCGGAATTCTCCCTGGCGGTGGCGCGGGCACGGCGGAATGGGGTGATGCGGCGGGTGCGCGCGCTGCTCATCCGCTACACGCGGGTGCTGTCCGCGCGGCTGGCGGAGGGGGATGCGCTGCTGGAAGCGCGGCCGCGGCTGTGGCCGCTGCCGGGACACACGCCGGACCCGGTGCGGGCGGCGGCGGTGTGGCTGCCGGAGACGGGAAGGGCGCGGCTGACGTGGGCGGCGAGCACGGATGAGGCGCTGGACCACTATCAGATCCGCGGGTGCGCGGGGGCGGAATACTCGCGGGATGACGAACGGGTCATCGCTGACATTTCACCGGAGGTGGAGCGGCTGCTGGAGACGGCGGAGCTGCTGGACCGGCCGGGAGCAGAGGCGTGCTACCGGGTGTATGTGATTTTAAAAACGGGGAACGAGCGCGCGAGCAATGTGGTGGCGGTGGTGCGGCCGGAGTGAGGGCGCTGGTCTGGCAGGCGAGGGAACCGGCGGGCGGGGCGATTTTCCTATCGCTCCGGGATTTGAAAGGATGGAATCGCGATCTGTCAGATTTTACGGCGCTCAGAAAACAAAACCTATGAAATGGATGCTCATGCTGGTGGTGCCTCTCGGGATGATTTCCTGTGAGAAGAAGGAGGAGGGAAAGGGCGATGCGAAAACGCCGCGGGCCAACCACCGGCCGCGGGCGGTGGCGGATGAGACGTCGCACTGGCCCCCGGAGCAGCAGCGCGAGATGGAGGAGGCCTTCGCGCGGCTGAAGTCAGGGGTGTCCCAGCGGGCGCCCGGTCCGCTGCCGGGGGTGGCGGAGGGGAAGATCGTCGCGGATTTCAAGCAGCTGGTGGAGTCGTCCGCGCCCAAGCCGGGCACGGAAAGCAGTAAGAAGGCGGAGGAGGCGCTGAGGGAGCTTTTGGCGCGGAAGAGCCCTGAGTTCTACGCCATGCTGTCGCTGCTGCCGCCGGGGGATTACTCGGAATGGATCGTTGGGAAAGTGTTTAGTTATGCTGCATTGGGCCTGGATGAGTTCCGGGAGGTGATGGCGAAGATCAATGAGCCGGATCTTCTGAAGGCGGCGCTAAATGGGGCGTTTAACAATTCACGGAATTGGAAAGTGGGGATCGCCGAGTTGGAAAGTTTTGAGAAGCTGGGTCTGGACGATTTCACTTTCGGCGCGTTTCTCGTGGAAGGTTACAAGGCGGAACTCTATTCGCTCGAGGAAGTGGCGAGGAATAGCACGGATCAGAACAACGCGATTTACAACCGTCTGGGCCAAGAACTGTCTTTCGCGCAGCAGATGGAATACTGCATGCTGGTTTATAAGAACGGGCGGAAGATCGACAGCGGTTCCCTCTCGATGATGGGGTATCGGTTGTTTCAAGACGAAGGCCAGGACGCGGTGGCGTGGGCGCAGCAACTGCCGGAAGAGGCCGGGAAGAATGTAGTGAAGGGGATTTTTTACGAATGGACGGCGGCGGATCCGCGGGCGGCGAGCAAGTATCTGGCGCAGATGAGCGAGGGAATCCTGAAGGACTCGTCCATTCTGGGGCTGGTGAGAAACTGCGTGGCGAACAAGGGCGCGGAGGAGGCCGCGGGCTGGGCGGCGCAGATCAAGGATGAGAAGATCCGGGCGGAGGCGCAGGGACTCATCCCGCAAGGCGGGCTCGTGCGATAGATGGCGGGTGATGGCGGTGCCTCAGGGGGCCGGATGGTCGCGGGTGGAGGTGACGTTTCCGGCCTCATCATACCAGGTCCAGGTGCCTGCGGGGCGGCCTGCCTGATAGCGTGCGCGATAGAGGATCCTGCCGGAGGGGTGGTAGCCGGTGTCGTCTCCATCAGCGCCTTTTTCGGTGTAGTGCTGGACGACGGCTTTCATGCCATTCGGATGATAGGTGATGAACTCTCCGGAGAGTTTCCGTCCTGGTAGAGGATCTCGTGACTCTTCTGGCCGTTCGCGAAGTAGAGGACCCATTTTCCGGTGAACTTGCCGGGAGGCGTGACGTGAACCTGCCTGATGGAGCGGGCAAGCGCGCGGCCGGTGAGGATGTCGCCCTCGTTGAGGAAGCCGCATTGCAGGATCCATTCATCATCGAGACGGTAGGATTCCGCGTGAGTCTGCCCGCTGGCCATCTCCGGCTCCACGGTGACGTGGTAGGGGCGGAGGAGTTCCATGATCTGTTTTTTGGTCTGCCCTTTGGAAATCTGGTCGAGGACGGGCGTCCATCCGGACTCGGGGGTGCTGCGGAAGCTGGCGCGCAGCTCGGCGGCGGCCTTGTCCCGCACTTCCTGCGAGGGGGAGGCGAGGTCTTCCCGGGGAGAGGCCATGGCAAGCGCCGGGACGAGCAGCGTCATGGCGGCGGCGAGAAGCAGGGCGGGGGAATTCATGGGGCGTCAGCTGGCGAACCGGGGGGACTGGCTGAGGAAGGTGCGCGGATTTTGATAGATGATGCGCTCGATGTCCGCGGGGCTGTGCTGGCGGCGTTTCATCTCCAGCGCGCACTTGGGGACGGCGAGGGGATCCGAGTGGCCCCAGTCGCAGGCGGAGTTCATCCAGAGGCGGTCGGAGCCGTACATTTCCAGCATGTCGATGGCGCGGTGGGGGGAGCACTTGCTTTCCGGATAGAGCGTCATGCCGGCCCAGTAGCCGGCGTCGAGGACGTGGGAGATGGTGTGCTCCTCGACGTGGTCGATGATGACCTTGCCGCGGTCCAGCGTGGAGAAGGAGGCGAGGGAGTCGAGGATGAGGCGGGTGCCCTTGAGCTTGTCCTCAAGATGCGGGGTGTGGATGAGGATGGGGAGATCCCGATCCACGGCGAGCTGGACGTGGGCCTCGAAGATTTCCAGCTCGTTGCGGGTGTTTTTGTTCAGCCCGATCTCGCCGATGCCTAACACCGTAGGGCAATCGAGAAACTTGGGGATGAGGCTCATGACCTCGCGGGCGAATCCGGGGTCGTCGGCTTCCTTCGGATTGATGCAGAGCCAGGAGTAGTGCTTGATGCCGTATTTCGCGGCGCGCTTGGGCTCGTACTCGGTGAGCTGGCGGAAGTAGTCGTAAAAGCCGTCTGCGGAAGAGCGGTCGAAGCCGGCCCAGAAGGCGGGCTCGCAGATGGCCTCGCAGCCGGAGAGGGCGAGCTTTTCGTAGTCGTCGGTGGTCCGGCTGACCATGTGGCCGTGTGGCTCGATGTATTTCATGGAGAGAGTTGAGAGTGCGTGGTGGAGAGTTGAGAGAAAGAGGAAGAGGTGGAGTAGCGGCTTTCTGCCTCTCAACTCTCAACTTTCAACCCTCAACTCTGGCGAGGCTCCGAATGCTCCTTGGAAGGGGGCGCTGTCGGTGATTTCCGCGGTGTGGTCGGAGAAGGATTCCAGCACGGCGCGGGCGCGGTCGGGGCGGTCGGAGAGGAGGATGGGGAGGGCTTTTTTCATCGCGGCGTAGCGGTAGTCGTCCTCGCCGGGGTGGCGGTCGATGCGGTCGAGAAACGCGGCGAGGTCGATGAGTTTGTGGCGCGCATCGATGAATTGGAGGTCAAGGAGTTCCTTCTTGCTCGGCATGAGGGAAGTGTACGTGGGGATTTTCGAATTCCCATCCCGAAGAATGGGGAAAAACGAGGGGGGCGGGGCGGTGAGTTTTGCAAAGGCACCGCTTGCCGGACGGACGGGGATCGTGTGAGCTGCGCCGGTGTTTGCGATCTACGTGCATAATTTGAATCCGATCGCCCTGCCGATCTATGGCGGGCTGGCGTTGAGGTGGTACGGGCTGGCGTATCTGATGGGGTTCGTGGGGGGCTTCCTGCTGCTGAGAAGTCTGGCGCGGAGGAAATTGTGGGTGCTGCCGCCGGAGAAGACCGCGGATTTCATCGCGGCGGCGGCGTTGTTCGGAGTCTTCATGGGCGGGCGGATCGGCTACATCCTTTTTTACCATCTGCCGAAAGTCGGGTGGTCGGGGCTGGTGCAGGATCCGCTGCTGGTTTTCCGCGTCTGGGAAGGCGGGATGGCCAGCCACGGCGGGATTCTGGGGCTGGTGATTTTCACGTGGTTCTATGCGAAGAAGCACCAGGTGACGTGGACGGGGCTGGGAGACGGGCTGTGTGTGGTGGCGCCGCTGGGGTTGTTCTTCGGACGGATGGCGAATTTCATCAATGGCGAGCTCTATGGACGCGTGGCTCACGGGGTGGCGTGGGCGATGAAATTTCCGCTGACCCTGATGGATGGGAATGCGCCGGAGTCCGCGCGCTTCGAAGATGCGGCCGCTGCCGCCGTGCAGGCACAGCCGAAACTGGAGGCGGCCTATCAGGCAATGGAATCGGCGGCCAACCAGGATTATCCCCATGCGAAGTCCGTCTATTTCGAAGCCTTGCTCGATGCGAACCGTCACTCGGATCAAGTCACCAAGGCCATCGAGCCCTACCTGGAACCACGGCATCCGTCGCAACTGTACGAGGGGCTGCTGGAAGGGCTGCTGCTCTTCATCATCCTCTATGTGGTGCGGGTGAAGTTCCCGAAAGCGCCGGATGGTCTGCTCACCGGACTGTTCTTCTCGCTCTACGCGGTTTTCCGCATCTTCGGCGAACATTTCCGCGAGCCGGACGCCGCAATGGTGGGTGCGTTTTCGAAAGGACAGTTCTTCTCGTTCTTCATGTTCGCCTTCGCCGCCGCATTCTTCATCCACGCCTGGCGCGGGTGGAAGCGGCGCTCGGCCTGAGGAGGGCGGACACTTTTGTCCGCACGGCCAATGAGCGGCGAAAGAGAGAGTCGTAGCCCCTCAGCCGTGCGAAATGAATGCCGCGCCCCCGGTTTTCAGGCGTCCGCAAACATCTCCCGCGCCGTGTAGGCCATGCCGATGGCCGCGGCGGCGTCGCCTCCGCTGGCCCATTCGAACTGGGTGGTGATTTTTTCGGGATCGATCGGGCTGCGGCGGTAGACCGGCCACGCGCGGTCGGCGAACCCTTCCTCGATCCATTCCATGTATTTCTCACGGAAGGTCGTCTCCGCCAGGCCGCCGCCGATGACGACGAGGCCGGGATCGAACGAGCGGACCATGTCGGCGATGGCGTAGCCGAGGATGTATCCCTGTTGTTTGAAAATCTGCACGGCGAGCGGGTCTTCTTTTTCCGCATACTCGCGGAGCTTGAAGGCCTTTTCCTCGACCGGAATTTCTGGATCGTTCAGCGGGTGCTCCGACCACTCCAGTTTCGCCAGCTCAAGGCCAAGGCGGCGGCGCAGCGCCACGAGCGAAACCCAGGCTTCGGCACAACCGGTCAGTCCGCAGGAGCATTTCGGAAGGTGGCCGTCGTCCTCGCGGAAGGGCACGCTGATGTGGCCGACCTCCAGGGCCATGCCGTTCGCGCCTTCATAGCCGCGACCGCCGGGCATCACCAGACCGCCGCCGAGGCCGGTGCCGGGAGCGACTAACAAAAGACTGCCGAGGTGCTTGCGGCGCAGCGCGTATTCCCCGAGGGCGGCGGCATTGCCGTCGTTGGTCATGTGAACCGGCACGCCGGTGCGGGCGGAAAGCTTGCCGCGGATGTCGGTGCCGACCCAGTCGTCGCCGAGATTCGCCTTGCCCCAGATCACGCCGTCGCTGTTGGGAGCCGGCACGTCGAGTCCGATGCCGGCGATGGCGCTCTTCTCGATTCCAGCGCCTGCGGCGAGTTGGTCGAGCGCCAGGTCGAGCTGGCCGAACGTCGCGTCATAGCCGTTTTTCACCAGGCTCCGGACCTCTGTGAGCGGCCCGACCTGCTCGGCGAGGTGATTGACCAGAACCGCTTTCACCGTGGTGCCGCCGATATCGAGGCCAGCGTAATAAGAAGAGTCGTTTGCCATGATCCGGAGACTGTTTTCCCGGCCGATAGCTGTCAAGGAATTGGGCGGGACGGCATCGGGTGAAACTTCGTGCCTCCGGGGTCTGGCGCGGCTGGGTCGGTTGGCGGGCTTTCGTGCTTGGCAGGCCATGCAACACACGGAACGATGGACTTCATGGCAGGTGTGATCCGGGAATTCGATGGGCTTCGCGTCAAGGTGGACGACGTGATCTACATGCCCAGTCTCGACGCGCCGCAGGACAAGCCGCATCCGTTCGTGTATTTCATCTCGATCCACAACGACTCGCCGGTGCCGGTGACGATCCGCGGGCGGAAATGGGTGGTGCAGGAAGACGAGGGGGAGATCGCCGTGGTCGAAGGGGACGGCGTGGTGGGGCAGACGCCGGTGATCGAGCCGGGCGGGCATTTTTCATATAACAGCTACCACGTCGTGTCGCGCGGGGCGCTGGCTTCCGGAGCGTTTTTCGGGGAGACGGCGACGGGGGACTGGATTTTCGCGCGGATTCCGGAGTTCCGGCTGGAGGTGCCGAATTGGGCGTGAGGAGATAGGACTTATGGGTCCTATCAGCAAATGACGGCATCCATCATGACGTCGTGCGATTCTGGAAACGTGTCCGGGACCATCTGGAACTCGAAACAAATACCGAGCTTGAGCGCGTCGGGACGAGCGCGGGCGAGCATGCGGTCGTAGAACCCGCGGCCGCGGCCGAGGCGGCCGCCGCTTTTGTCGAAGGCGAGGCCGGGGCAGAGGAAGGCGTCGATTTCGGCGATGGGGGTTTCCTCGGAACTATCGTCGGGTTCGAGGATGCCGAATGAGCCGGTGGCCAGGTTGCGGCCATGATGAAAGCTGAGATGATGGCCGGTGATTTTCGGATAGACCCAGTCGATGTCGGGGCGGGCGAGGAGGGTTTTCGATAGATCGACCTCGCCGGGAAGCGGGGAATAGACGGCGATGGTGCTGAGCGCGGGGTGGGCGAGGAGCCAGCGGTCGAGGGCGGCGCAGGCCTTGTCGGAGGAGGGTTGCGGGTCCCTCAGCTTTTCCCGCATGATTTTGCGGAGCTGGGATTTCGCGGGTGTTGGATCGGGAATTGCCACTTGCCAAGGATTGGTCTTCTCCCATCCTTAGTCCTGATGATGCGTTTTTGGCAAGCAGCGGCGGTTTTTTGCGCCACGGTTCCACTCCTCGGAGCGGCGGAATCGGGAACTGGGTTTCCGTGGGACCCGCCGAAGGTGGTGGCGAGCGTGTTTACGGAAGATCTCGGCATGCTCGATTCCGAACGCGACGAATACGCGACCAATCTGGCGACCGTGGCGTCCAACCACATCGCCACGGCCAAGGCATCGCCCGCATCGCTCGCGGACGGCCGCAAGATGCTCGCCCTGGCGCTCCAGCTTTCCCCGCGCAACAAACGGGCGGTGGTGGTGAATTTCCAGCTTTCGAAGGGCATCCTGCCGGAAATCGTGGAGAGCAATTACAGCCCGCCGGTGTTCGCCCGACTGATCCTCACGCGCGGTCAGCTTCTCGCAAAACAGGGCGGCTCGGAAAACCAGAAGCTCGCCCGCTATTTCATCCAACTCGCGGCGGAACTGGACCCGAAGAACGAGGATGCGGTGTACGCCAGCGAAGTGCAAAGGCTCGATCACGGAGCGGTGAACTGGGCGGCGGTGACGGATGCGGAGGGGAAGAAGAATTGAGTTTTCCAGCATACTGATATGAATGCACACATCGGTCTTCGCGTGAGAATCTCACACCTGCCGGAGCCATTTCAACGAGCCAAATTTCATTCCCATCATGCCCTCCGAAATTGAACGCAAATTCATTGTCGCGGATGATTCGTGGCGAGACGGCTCGCCGGGGGTTAGAATCTCGCAGGGCTATCTTTCCCAGGATCCGGAGCGGACGGTGCGGGTCCGCATCGGCGGGGAGAACGCCTGGCTGACGATCAAGGGACGGACGCAGGGGATCACTCGGGCGGAATTCGAATACGCGATCCCGGTGGCGGAGGCGCGGGAGCTTTTGGGACTGTGCCTGCCCTCGGTGATCGACAAGACGCGGCACAAGGTTTCCTTCGGCGGGCATGTGTGGGAAATCGATGTGTTTCATGGCGACAACGACGGCTTGGTGATCGCGGAGGTGGAGCTGGCGGATGAGTCGGTTTCGCCGGAGCTGCCGCCGTGGATCGGCGAAGAGGTTTCGTCGGACGCGCGCTATTTCAACTCGTGTCTGGCGGCCCGGCCTTACGCGAATTGGTAGCTGTTCGGGAGCGCCGGGATAATCTTGAATCTCCCGCTTGCCAGAGGCGGTGATCTCCTTACCCTTGGCCAAGAATTCACATGAAAATCTGGCTCGACGGTAAATTGGTGGACGAATCTGAAGCGAAGGTGTCGGTCTTTGACCACGGTCTTCTCTACGGTGACGGCGTTTTTGAAGGCATCCGTTTTTACAACGGACGCATCTTCCGCTTGGAGGAGCACATCAGCCGTTTGTTCGATTCGGCCAAGGCGATCATTCTGAACCTGCCCTGGACGGAAGAGGAAGTTTGCAAATTCACCTGCGACACGGTCGCTGCGAACGGGTTGACGGATGGCTACATCCGCCTCGTTGTCACCCGTGGTGCTGGTGAACTGGGGTTGAATCCCTACCTGTGCAAGACGCCGTCGATGTTCATCATCGCTTCGACGATCCAGCTTTATCCCGAGGAAACCTACAAGAACGGCCTCGCGATCATCACCTGCGCGACCCGCCGCCCGGCACCCGGCGCGCTGATGCCGCAGGTGAAATCGTTGAACTACCTGAACAACATCATGGCGAAGGTGGAGGCGATCCAGGCGAACGCCCTCGAAGCCGTGATGCTCAACGAACAGGGCTACGTGGCCGAGTGCACCGGCGACAACCTTTTCCTGATCAAGAAAGGCGTCTTGCTGACGCCGCTGATTTGCGACGGAGCGCTGGACGGCATCACCCGCGCGGTGATCGTCGAGCTGGCGGAGAAGCTGGGCGTGCCTTTCAAGGAGTGCTCATTGACACGCTATGATATCTTCACGGCGGATGAATGTTTCCTCACCGGCACAGCGGCTGAAGTCATCCCGGTGGTCGCTCTCGACCGCCGCGTCATCGGCACCGGCAAGCCCGGCCCATTCACCGCCCGTTTCCTCGAAGCCTTCCACGAACTCGCGATGAGCACTGGCACTCCCTTTGCTTAAACGGGTAACGAACCCATTCCCATGAAGTGTGATTTCTGCGACAAAAAGGCCACTGTTTTCCTGACGCAACTCGTCGAGGGACAGATGAAAAAAGTGTGCCTTTGCGACAATTGCGCGAAGGAGCGCGGAGTCACCGATCCCACCGGATTTTCCTTGGCAGACCTGCTTTTGGGCGGCCTGCCGGGTGGTCCGGGAGTGGTCGCCACAGGGACCAAGACGGCTGCTCCCGGGAATGGGAAACAGTGCGTCACCTGCGGGTTCACGCTGGATGATTTGAAGCGGGTGCGCCGGTTCGGCTGCAGCGACTGTTATGGCACATTTGGTGACGAAGTGTCACAGATGGTGCGCGGAATGCACAAGGGGACCTCGCACATCGGGAAGGTTCCCGAGGGACTGATGGCGATTCAATTCCGCCACCAGCGGATCGAGGAACTCCGCTCGAGGCTCGATCAGGCGATCGCTTCCGAGAGCTACGAAGAGGCCGCCGGGATCCGGGACGAGATCCGGAATCTGGACGAGGTCAAACATTGAACATTTCATTTCTGAAAACACCATGATGCGCTTCACCACTCTGATCAAACACCCCGCCGATTGGATGGCCGGGGGGCAAGGGGAGCATGGTGCCGTGCTCACTTCACGGATCCGTTTGGCGCGGAATCTCCGTCGGCATCCGTTTCCCGGCTGGGCGAAGCGCGACCAACGCGCCGCTGCCCTCGATCTGATGCGCCCGGCGGTGGAATCGCTGCCGGCGATGAAAGGCGCGTTTTCCCACGAACTCGGGGATCTGACTTCGGTGCAAAAGCAGGTGCTCGTCGAGCGCCACCTGATTTCCCGCGAACACGCCGCCCGCGGTGACGGTTCGGCGGCGGTGATCGAGCGGCGCCAGACGTTCAGCCTGATGCTGAACGAAGAAGACCATTTGCGGATGCAGGCGATTCGTCCGGGATTGCAGCTGACAGCGGCGTTCAACGCGCTTTCCGAGCTGGATACGGAGTTGGAGGAATCGCTGGAATTTGCGTTTGATCCGACGCTCGGCTACCTGACGACCTGCCCGACGAATCTCGGCACCGGCTTACGGGCTTCGGCGATGTTGCATCTTCCTGGACTGGTTCTGAGCGATCAGATCGGCCAAGTGCTGCAGGCGGTGAACAAGATCGGCCTCGCCGTGCGCGGTCTCTACGGAGAGGGCACCGAATCGCTCGGCAACCTCTATCAAATTTCCAACCAATCGACACTCGGTGAGAGCGAGGAGACGATCATTCGTCGCCTCGAACGGGTGATTTCCCAAGTCGCCAATCACGAGCAGAATGCCCGGGAGAAGCTGCTGGAGGACGATCCGGAGATGGTTTCCGATAAAATCGGCCGCGCCTACGGAGTTTTGCGCTATGCGCACATCATCGATTCCAAGGAAGCGCTCAATCACCTTTCGTTGCTGCGCCTCGGCGGAACCCTCGGGTTTTTCGCCCCGGAAACGGTGATGCTCTGCGATACCCTGCTGATGGACATCCAACCGGCACACTTACAGCTACATTCGGGCCGCAAGCTTTCACCCGAGGAGCGCGACTCGATTCGTGCAGAAATCGTGCGCTCGCGTTTGCATTCACTCGAATCTCCTGATAATCGTATCTCATCAAACGATGAAAAGAATTTTCCAGACACACCTAACCCCGGCGACGCATGAATAACTTCACCCCACGCGCTCAACAAGTCCTCGCTCTGGCCCGTAAGGAAGCGGATCGATTCAACCACTCCTATGTCGGCACCGAGCACCTGCTGCTCGGTCTTATCAAACTCGGCCAAGGTGTGGCCGTCAACGTCCTCGAACGGATGGGCCTCGAGCTCGAAGCCGTCCGCATGGAAGTTGAAAAAGAAGTCGGTTCCGGACCGCCACAGAAGGCTGCGGGAAACATTCCTTACACCCCACGGGTGAAAAAGGTCCTCGCTCTTGCGAACAAGGAAGCCAAGGCCCTCAACCATTCCTATGTCGGCACCGAGCATTTGCTCCTCGGCCTGCTCCGTGAAGGGGAAGGAGTGGCCGCTCGCGTGCTCAAGCGCCTTGATGTGGATATCCAACGGACTCGCAACGAGATTCTAGCGGAAATCGATCCGAACTTCTCGCCTGATGATCAGGACGACGATGATGACGATGAGGAAATCGAAGACAGCGACGGACCTTTCGAAGACGAAGGACAAGCCCAAGCACCGAATGCCGAAGGCGAAGGCAAATCGAAGACTCCCGCGCTCAAGGCATTCGGCCGTGATCTAACGAAGGTTGCCCGCGAGGGTGGCCTCGATCCGGTGATCGGCCGCGAAAGCGAGATCGAGCGCGTCATTCAGATCCTCTGCCGCCGGACGAAGAACAACCCGGTGCTCATCGGCGAAGCCGGTGTCGGCAAAACCGCCATCGTCGAGGGACTCGCTCAGGAAATCGCCACCGGCAATGTTCCTGAAATCCTCCGCGACAAGAAAGTCATTACTCTCGACCTTGCTCTCATGGTTGCCGGTACGAAGTACCGCGGCCAGTTCGAAGAGCGCATCAAGGCCGTCATGGACGAGATCCGCAAGGTGAAGAACGTCATCCTTTTCATCGACGAGCTGCACACCATCGTGGGTGCCGGTTCCGCCGAAGGTGCGATGGATGCCTCCAACATCATCAAGCCGGCTCTGAGCCGCGCGGAACTTCAATGCGTGGGAGCCACCACCCTTAACGAGTATCGCAAATACATCGAGAAAGATTCGGCCCTCGAGCGCCGCTTCCAACAGGTGAAAGTGGACGAGCCATCCGTGGATGACGCGATCAAGATTCTCCAAGGCTTGCAGGAGAAATACGAATCGCACCACAAGGCCAAGTTCACCCCCGCAGCCATCGAGGCTGCGGTGAAACTGACCTCGCGCTATCTAACCGCACGTTTCCTGCCGGACAAGGCCATCGACGTTCTCGATGAAGCCGGAGCCCGCGCGCGGATCGGCACGATGACTCGTCCGCCTTCGATCAAGGAGCTGGAAGCCGCCATCGAGCAGATCAACCGCGACAAGGTCTCCGCGATTGCCGAGCAGAACTTTGAGAAGGCCGCCGCTCTCCGCGATGACGAAAAGCACGCGAAGAAGAATTTGGAGGAAACTCTCAAGAACTGGCGCTCCTCCTCTGAAGAAACCATCGTCACTGTCACTGATGACGACATCATGGCGGTCGTCGCCAAGTGGACCGGCGTTCCGCTCCGCCGCATGGAGGAGAAGGAAGCCGAGAAGCTCCTCAAGATGGAGGAAGAACTCAAGGGCCGAGTGATCGGTCAGGACGAGGCGGTTGTCGCTATTTCCAAGGCGCTGCGCCGCTCGCGTGCCGACCTCAAGGATCCGCGCCGTCCGATCGGTTCGTTCCTTTTCCTCGGACCCACCGGTGTTGGAAAAACCTATCTCGCCCGCAATCTGGCGGAGTTCATGTTTGGCGATCCGGATTCGCTCATCCAGATCGACATGTCGGAATACATGGAGAAATTCACCGCCAGCCGTCTGATCGGTTCGCCTCCGGGTTATGTCGGATATGAAGAAGGTGGCCAGCTTTCCGAAGCCGTCCGCCGCCGTCCATATTCGGTCGTGCTCTTCGATGAAATCGAGAAGGCGCATCCGGACGTGATGAACCTGCTGCTGCAAATTCTGGAAGAAGGCACGGTGACCGACTCGCTCGGTCGCAAGATCGACTTCCGGAACACGATCATCATCATGACCTCCAACGTCGGAGCCTCGACCATCAAACGCCAGACGACCCTCGGTTTCGGCGCGATGAATGCGGACGACGCCGACCACGACGGCATGAAGGACAAGATCCTTGAGGAGTCGAAGCGCTACTTCAAACCGGAATTCCTCAACCGTCTCGACGGCCTCGTGGTGTTCCACATGCTGGAGAAAAAGGACCTCAACCAAATCGTCGATCTCGAAGTCGCGAAGCTGGTCAAGCGCCTCAAGGAAAAGGAAATCCACCTCACCCTCACCGAAGAGGCTCGCGATCTCCTTTCCACCAAGGGGTTTGACCCGGCTTACGGAGCACGCCCGATGCGCCGTGCGGTCGAGCGTTTCTTGGAAGATCCTCTCGCTGAGGCCCTGCTCCGTGGCGACGTAAAGCCGAAAGATTCGGTCAACGTGGTCAAGAAGCCGGATACCGAAGAACTCGACTTCGTCTCCAGCCGCCCCGAGCCCGAGCAGGAAGTCAGCGAAGCGGGGGTCTAAACTCCATAACTCAGGCATTTCTGTCCGTTTTAACTCAACCAAAGCCCCGCCTCGCGCGGGGCTTTTTATTTCCCGGACAAATCGGGTGATCTCCGGCGATTGACCTTTGGCTTGCGTGGAGTCTGGTTTTGTCCACTCTTTGGGACGGTCTTGGTTCCCCTCTTGCCTTGTCGTCGTCTGTGTCATGGTTCGATTTCCCCTCAAAACACGCATCCTGAGTCTGGTCATGCCGGTGATTATTTCCGGGGTGCCCCATTTGGATGCGCAGGTGACTCCCCCCAGAACCTCCGCGCCGAAGGTGGTGGTTCCCACTGCCAACCGGCCGATCGCACCTGTCAGACCTCCGGCCGCCCCCGCTTCCCGGATTCTCTATCCGTGGAAAACCCACGTGACTTGCACGATTTTCTGGATCGGCGAGCAACCGACGGATCGCAACCCCACTCCGAATTCAAAATCCTCGTGGGATCAGAACTGGTCCGCCAATTTCGGAGGATACGACGATCCCGAGCCCTCGAACCGGCTGGCGAACCATACGACCGGCGAGTTCCGGCCGAAAAATTTCGTCCCCAAGCTGAACCCGTTCTACATCGCGCTACCCTACAACGACGTGCTGGGTTACGGTGCCCACAAGCCGGAAGCTTCGCGGGTGATTCCATGGTTTGCCCGGATGCGTCCCGAGCCGGGTCGCACCGTTTGCAAGGGACGTTGGGTGCAGATTTACAACGGCAGCCGCAGTTGCTACGGCCAGTGGGAGGATTGCGGGCCGTGGGTGACGGATGACTGGGAATTCGTCTTCGGAACGAAGCCGCCGAAGACCACTCAAAACGGTGCGGCGGGGATCGATCTGTCCCCATCCATCCGGGATTATCTCGGACTTCGCTCGGGACAGAAGGTTCACTGGCGCTTCGTTGAAGAAGGCCAGGTGCCTTATGGACCTTGGAAAAAATACGGCCAGGAAACGCCCGGAGCGAACAGCGCGGACCTGGTCGCCCAACAGAAATATCTGGAGTATCTGAGAAAACTGCGGGACGAGCAGTATCAGAAGAAGACGCTCAACCAGATGCAGAATTAATCGGCCCAGACGCCGGTTTTCAGAAAGTGCAGGCTGAGGCGGATGGCCTCGGGGTGCATTTGAATGAAGGTGTGGTCGGCATTGATCACGCTGAACCCGCGCAACCCGTCGATGCGCCCCTTGGCGGAGGAGACGATTCCGTCGTTTTCCTCGCCGAGCAGTTTTTTGAAAACGGGAATGGGACAGCGGTTTCCCATGATCACCGCCGCTTCGATTTCGGGAGGAAAAGCCGGGATATTGCGGGGAACTCCATCGCTGCCGAGCGAGCGACCCGCCGGACCGAGCACACGATGGAGCAGGGGATGGCCCTTAGACCAATCCACGATCTCACTGCCTCGGTTGGGTGGCGCGAGCATGACGACCTTGCCCATTTTCCATGAGACCTCCTCCGATAGCAGCGAACGGGCGAGGATTCCGCCGAGAGAATGGGTGATGAAATGAACCGGCTGATCCTTCGAGATTTTTTCAATCTGCGAGCGGACATGGGATACCAACTTGGAAATCGGCATCCGGCCCGAAGGATAGGGGACGTTCAGAGTGGAAAACCCCTCTTTCTCCAGTGCCCGGGCCAGCGGCTGCATCGCCCGCCAGCCCCGCCAAAGGCCGTGGAGAAGGACAACGGGCGGGCCTCCGCGATCATGCCAACGGGAGCGATCCCAAGGAAACGGCGGAGTCAGCATTTCAGCCCGGTCCCGCCATTCGGTGAATTTCTGCATGCGCGGTAATATGGGTGGAAAACCGGCTGTTGCAACCTTTGCCCCTACAACGAAGTGACCTGATTTTTTGCAGAAAAACTTCATCCTTCGCGAAATTTCGGATTCGCCGTGTAATAAGGGTTCATTCTTCTTGACTCATTTTGCATCGGGGCCTAAATCGCCGCCCCCAAACGAACTTTTTTACCTCTGTATTCCCATGGCCAACGCACAAGTTATTCTCAAAGAAAAAATCGAAGGCCTTGGTGCCGAAGCTGATGTCGTTAAAGTCCGCGCAGGTTACGCCCGGAATTTCCTGATTCCTCAAGGCAAGGCTTTCGAAGCAAGCAAGTCGAACCTCCGCCACGTGGCCGCTCTCAAGACCAGCCGTGCCGCTCGCGAGGCTGAAGAGCTCGTTACATTCCAAGAACTCGCCACCAAGATCTCCAAGCTCAAGCCGAAGTTCACCCTTTCCACCGGTCAAGGCGGCAAGGCGTTCGGTTCGGTCACCAGCATCGACATCCACAAGGAACTCGAAGTCGCAGGCATCATTATTGATCGTCATGCCATCGAACTCGACAAGCCCGTCAAGAAGTCTGGCAAAACCGAAGTCCAGATCCGTCTCCATCCCGAAGTGATCACCACGCTCACCATCTCGGTGGATGCTGGCGACACCAAGGAAGAAGAAGGCTGATTCTCTTCTGAATCTTTTTAATGAAAAACCCCCGGTTCGTCTGACGAACCGGGGGTTTTTGTTATCTGGGTGCGAACTCCAAATGAAAATGTCAGACGAGCCCTTGGCGGAGCGCCTTCGAGACCGCTTCGGTCTGCGAACGGACCTGAAGCTTGCGATAGACCGAGCGCAGGTGCATGTCCACGGTGTGCTGTGAGATCAGGAGTTCGTCGGCGATTTCCTTTTTGATCAGGCCGCGGACCAGGAAGCGCAGGACGTCTTCCTCACGGCTGGTGAGAGGCTCGATGTGATCGACCGGGCCGTAGCGGGCGAAGCCTTGCAGGATCATGCTGGCGATCGGCGCGCTGAGGGCGGAAGTGCCGTGGATGACGTCGCGGATGCCGGAGAGGATCTCATCCGGATCGGCGGTCTTGAGCAGGTAGCCGGATGCGCCGTTGCAGATGGCGCGGTAGACCTTGTCTCGGTCATCCGATGCGGAAAGGATCAGCACCTTGACTTCAGGCAGTTGGATGCGGATGTCGGAGAGAACTTCGAGGCCGTCGCGGCGGGGGAGTCCCAGATCGAGCAAGAGGAGATCAGGCCGCTCGTTGGTGAACTTCAGCTTGTCGAACAGTTCGGCGGCGCTGGCGAAATGATGGGGGCAGCTGAGATCCGGTTCGTTGCTGATCAAACGGCGGATCTGTTTCGCGAATACTTCGTGATCTTCAAGAATCCAGATGCAGGAAATGGTGGAGGCTTCGGCGATCATGCAAGGGTGGGGTGGGCGGTTAGGTGGGAGCGTTTGACGAGAAGGCGGATCTTGGTGCCGGTTTCTTTCGAAGAGGCGATCTGGAGCAACCCTTCAAGAATGCGCGCACGATCCTCAAGCTTGTGGACGGTTGCTGTGTCGTGTTCCTCGTTGAGAGGGATGCCGATACCATTGTCGAGAATTTCAAGGGCCAGTTTGTCGTCCTCGTCCCACAGACGGATGGAAACGCTGTTGGCCTGCGAGTGTTTCAGGACATTGTGAATGGCCTCCTTGTAAAACAGGAAAAGGTGGCGTTTCGCATCGAGCGAGAGCTTGGCGGCGGTCTTGTTGGAATCACATTCCAGCGTGTAGTTCACCTCGCGCAGCAGCCGTCCGGCGGTTTCACGCATCCGCTGGACCAGATCGCCAATGGAGTCCTGGCGCCGTTCCAACAGCCAGACGATGTCACGCATGGCAAGCGAGCTTTCCCGAGCGATCGATTCCACTTCGCCGAGATCCTCCGCGACTTCTTCCGGACCTTGAAGTCGGACCAGATCCTTGCGCGCGGTGCGGGCGATGAGTGAAATGCTGCCGAGATTGCTGCCGATGTCATCATGAAGGTCGGAGGCGATCCGCTTGCGGAGTTGGTCAAGCTGGTCCCGCGACATCAGACGGCGGCGTTCGACAATGAAGACTGGGATGAGAAATGTCAGTCCGAGAATCACCGCTGAACCCCAGGTGGCGTTCAATTCACTTTCCGAAGCCTGCTGGTTGTGGGCGGGCCTCAACATTTCAAGTTCCCGTTCGATTCTGCCCCGTTCGTAGAGCTGGTCGAGCCAGAGAGGGACGGGAAGAATCATTTTTCCGGCAGCGAAGCCGTCGGTGAGCGAGGTGACCGTTGTGATTTCACCACCGTGGAGGCGGTTCACCGCGATACCTCTGGCGAGGTTGGTTCCCTTGGACCAGACTTCGATTTCTGACAGCGCATGGACTTTCATGTCTCCCATCTTCCAAGGACGCAAGGCGCTGAGGCGGATGCTTTTGGCAGTCTTTCCGTGAAGAGGAATCACAAGCGGAGTCATGCTGTTTGCTCCGGCGAGTGGATTGGTCCATTGGAAGGCCAGCGATTCTTCCGTCCCATCCTCGCCTTGGAGGTGGACGGTCATCGATTCGGGAAAAACCGAAGATTCGAAGGATCGATCAAGCTGATAGGGAAACAGGACCAAGCGGTCGAGAGCTGACTGATGATCGAGCCGGATCGACCACGTGACGGTTTCCGCATTGTCGGAGACCGTGACACAATCTCCCGGATCCGCTTTCGATTTTCCGCCGTTCTGCCAGATGCCGAGAGGAGTGCGGCCATCCGCAAGTGCTTCAGGATACCAGATGCCCTGGGCATTCAGATCACCCACGCAGCTGACGGCAGCTCCGAAAGAAACAGGATCGTGATTGGAGACGACGACGACTTCGGATAGCCCGAAGAGGTCGAGCATTCCCTTGTTATGCCCTTCGTGAACGGTCAGCCGGACATAGCGGGCCTTGTTGTTTTGAGCGTTAAAGGGGACAGGATTCGACTCCGTCATCCGAGATGGCAGGACTCCCTGACCTGATGAATAAATCACCGTGCGTTGCGCGAAATCAGCCCGGCCAGACAGCTCGATGGTGAAGCGTTTGGGGAAAATTCCAGTGTCTTCTAAAAACTCCCTTTGAGCAGGAATGAGGAAAATGGTCTCGATCGGGAACTCGCTGCCGAGATCCAGAGTGACCGAAGGGTCTGGAGCTCCGGCCTTCGGGCGGTAACCGCGATAGCCCAATCCGACTTTCATCGCATGTTCGCGATGTTGGGCAAATGTGGAAACCCGGTTATCGAGCCAAGAGACCCGATCTTCCGTCTTAACGAGCTGCGGATCGAAAATCCGAGCGATCCGGCCGATCGGATTGGTGATTTGTGCCGTCTCTGCGGCATAGGCTTCAATGGGAGATAGGCATGCCAGTGCTGCCAGCGCGAGGCTGTAGAAGTGGCGGTTTTGACTACGGGTCGTCATCATCCTGAGAAGCAATACGCTGACGATCCTGATAGTTTTTAAAAAATAATCAATCTTTTTTAATTAAAAACTTACTGTGATTGTTTGGGATTTACATCGGAGCGCTAAGAAGCTGGCTCCGAAGCGGATTTTTTACCAAAGTGATTGGTATTTAAGGAACAGGCTTCAGAGAGGTGCGAGGAAGTGTTTCACTGCCTCGCGCTTTAGTCGTAATTCACGCCATTCGTTCACCAGGCGGCTTGCTTCAATGACTCCGCAGCCAGCGGGAAGCATGAGTTGATTTCCGTTCCACCAGATTCCACGGATGGCGACAACTGCATCGAATTTCCCCTCATCCCAGAGTCCGAAAGGAGCGCCAAATTCCCTAGGGCAGCCCAGTCGCTCTCGCCACTCCAGCAATCGGGCCAAAGTTTCGGCTGTTCGGGGCAGTGGACCGAGTGCTGGTGTCGGGTGCAACCGGCGGAGGAGACCGGAGGGTGTCTGGGGTGACTTGAGGTCCAGTGTGATGGTGGTCAGAAAATGAACGATAGAGCCCAGATCCAGAATCTCACGTGAACATCGGTCGATTTTCCCCAGATCCAAGAGCTTTGAAACGAGTGTTTGTGCGACATATTCGTGTTCGCGGATTTCCTTTTCATCTACCGCGAAAACTTCCCGGTCTTCGCTCCGAGCAGTGCCGGCGAGGGCCATGGTTTCGAGCCGGGTTCCGTGCAGGGAGAATAACAGCTCCGGTGTGGCTCCGGCAAAACCTGAGTTTCCTTGAATCCATCCGTAAGAATGCAGCGGTGCGCCTTGGCGGATCATGGCTGCGATCAAAGGAAGGGCGGCGGATTCGGTGGCGATTCCGGTCTCGGTCACCACCGGCACGGTTTTTTCGAACACTCCGCCGTGGATGGATGACATGACCTCTTGGAACACAACGGAAAACGGAGCCGCATCGAGTGGCTTCCACTCGCAGTTCAATGGGGCCGCATCCTGAAAGCGCGAGGATAACTCTGATAGATCCGCATGCTCGAAGCGACTGGGGATTTTCCAAGGCTCGGGATCCTGAAGCGCGAAATCCTGAACGTGGAAGGCCGCTCCTCCGGATGGCGGGTGGGCTGCGTTCGTAAAAGGCCCGTAACCGACCACCACGGTTCCGTCGGGCTTTGAAAGCCAGGCCATTGAATCCGAAATGTGTTCCATGAAATCGCTGGCAAAAGGTGGGTGAGGTGGCTTTCGCCCGCAAGCAGGATCGGGTAACTAAAATGCGTCTTTGACGTGGTTGATCCGCGGTTTTCGACCGTCCTCCACATTGACTTCAATGACATCGAATCGCCACGGAAGATCGCGTGTTCTCAGCCGCTTGAGCCATGAATTCGCTCCGCGCTCGATGAGTGCCTGTTTTTCTCTCCCCACCGCGTCCAAGCCGCGAATCTTGCTTCCTTCGCGACGGGTTTTCACCTCGACGAATAACAGGAGTTTCTCGTCGCGTGCGACAATGTCCACCTCGCCCCTTCGGGGGCCTCGGTAATTTTTCGCCAGAATCCTGCATCCTTGTGACCGGAGCCAATCGGCCGCAACCCGTTCGCCGTAATTCCCGATCCAAATTCTATCGCGCTTTCGGCCGTGTGGATCCGTCAAGCGGCAGGGAGAGTTGAGCGACCGGCTGAAACGAGCGACGATGATGGCAACAAGGGCCGTGAATCCGTAGCGCTTCAAGATGCGCCTTCGTGCCATATCCCTGATGCTTCGCAAAGCCGAATTGAGGAAACTCCAAATCCAGCTCCCGCATGATGCGGTCCCGCGTCACTTTGGCAATGATGCTTGCCGCCGCAATCGACAGGGACTGGCCGTCCCCTTTGATGATCCCGTCGTGTGGAATCGGGAAATTTTTCACCGGCAACCCATCGATCAGGCAATGATCCGGCGATGGAGCGAGCGCCTCGGCGGCTCTCCGCATCGCGAGGTGGGTCGCTTTGAGAATGTTAAGGCGGTCGATTTCCTCTCGATCGGCCAACGCGACCGCCCAGAAAATCGAGGGGTCCGTCGTGATCCGCTCATATAAAACCTCGCGCTTTGTCGGACTGATTTTTTTAGAATCATCCAGCCCGGGGCAGGTGAAATTTTGAGGTAAAATCACTGCGGCTGCGGAAACCGGTCCGGCCAGCGGCCCCCGGCCCGCCTCATCAATCCCGGCGATCCGAAGCAGGCCTCGGGATTGAAGGGTGGTTTCGAGGCTCAGATCGGGCATGGGCCCAGTATCAGAATCCGCTGAAGCGCTGGCGAGTCGTCATTTGTGAATTGCTGACAGTGGCGAAAATTTCAGTGGAAAACACCGTGCCATCTTCATCCACAACAACGCCGATTCCGGTGTGGGTCCAGGAGTCGCACATGTTTTTCTTGTGATCCTTCGAGTTCGCCCACAGATCGACGAGTAGAGGGGCCGTGCTTTTGCCGGAATGATTCGCAGCGGCCACATTCTCACTGCAATTCATCATGTTATAGCGTTCTCTGGCTACCAGAGCCCGGCCTTCGAATCCGTAATGGCTGACATTTTTTCCGTAGAGTTTGAAATTCCCCCGGTTTTTCCGGAGGTATTCGGAATGCTCCTGCGCAAGACGGTTCAGTCCGGCGTGGCTTTGAAGCTCCACGGCGCCGTGGCTGCGGCGGTAGGCGTTGACCTCCTGAAGCACTTGCCCCGAAAGGGATGAATCAGGACGAATGGAGGCCGATACGGGAATCTTCTTGGTTTCCGGTTGGCTGGCGCAGGATGCCAAGGCACCAGCGCAAGCGACCGCGATTACTTTCAAATAAGGGTATGTTTTCATGCAGGGACAGCACTGGAAAACGAAGTCTCAAAATTTACCTTGAAAGTAAAGTTGTTTTAAAAATACACGCGATTGCGTAGTATGGATTTCGATAATTTATATCGTCCGCAGTTTCCGAAATTCGCCACGACGGGAATTCGGAATGAAAAAGAGCCTGGAGCCGCTGGTGAGATTCGAACTCACGACCTATTCATTACGAATGAATTGCTCTACCCCTGAGCTACAGCGGCGTCTCGCAGGACGAGCGGAAGAAATCAAAGCATCTGACAACCCGCAAGCCGGAAATTTTTCGGAGGGGAAGCAGGATCAGCGATTCCGTTGGAAATGCTTCACAATGGCTGCGGTGAGGCCGGGGATGTCGTGCTTGGGGGCTTCGAAAGCGGGCTTCATGCCTTTCGTCCGCAGCGTCTCGCTGGTGACCGGGCCGATGCTGGCCGCGACACAATCCTCGGGCCAATCGAGTCCCAGATTGAAAAAGTGGTCCACGGTCGAACTCGACGTGAAGGTGATCATGTCCGCTCCTTCTTCTATTAGTCGGGCGCGGGCTCCGGTGGGATCCTCCGTCTCCGCCACGGTCTGATAGGCGACGCAGTTGTCCACGATCGCGCCGAGCGCGGTGAGTCCCTCGCCGACGATGTCGCGGGTTTCCGCGGCTTTCACCCACAGCATGGTGAGGTTTTCGATATCCTCCTTTTTGAAAGCCTCGATCAGTCCTTCCGCCACGAAACGTTCCGGGATGAGGTCCACGGCGAAGCGGTATTCGCGGATCTTCTTCGCGGTGCCTTCCCCGATGGCGGCGATGCGCGGATTGCCGAGGCTGCGGGCGTCCGCATAGGAGGCGAAAAACGCGTCGAAGAAACGCTCGACGCCGTTAGGGCTGGTGAAAACGAGCCAATCGTATTCATGGGCGTGGGTCACGAGCTCGGCGAACTCCTGGCGGTCCGGCGGTCCTTCGATGCGGATGGTGGGCAGCTCGATGACATCCGCGCCGAGGTCGCGCAGCGCCTTGCTGAGTTCGCCCGCCTGCTCGCGCGTGCGGGTGACGACGATGCGCTTGCCGAAGAGCGGCCGCTTTTCAAACCAGTTGATCTTCTTCCGCTCCTTCACCACATCGCCGATCACGGCGACGGCGGGGGAGGTGAAATTCTCTGCCTCGGCGATGTCGGCGATGTTGGAAAGCGTGCCCTCGATGGTCTTCTGCGAGCCGGTCGTGGCCCAGCGGGTCAAGGCGATCGGCGTGTCGGGAGCAGCACCGTGTTGCATGAAGGCGTCGGTGATTTCCCTCAATCGGGCGACACCCATGACGAAGACTTTGGTGCCGGGAGCCTTGGCGAGCTGAGCGTAGTCCACGGAACTGAAGCCCTTGGTGGGATCCTCGTGCCCGGTGAAAATGGTGAGCTGCGTGTTGTGATCGCGGTGCGTCACCGGGATGCCCGCGTAGGCCGGACCGGCGATGGTCGAGCTGATGCCTGGGACGATCTCGAATTTCACTCCGGCTTCCGCCAGCTCGGCCGCTTCCTCGCCGCCGCGGCCGAAGATCATCGGGTCGCCACCCTTGAGGCGAACGACGTTTTTACCGGCTTTGGTTTTTTCCACGATGAGGCCGTTGATCTGATCCTGAGGGACCGAGTGATCCTTGGCACGCTTGCCGACGTAGATTTTCTCGCAGCCGGCTTTCGTCCAGTTGAGGAGTTCCGGGCTGCTCAGCGCGTCGTAAACGAGGACATCCGCGAACTCGATGCACTCCTTGGCGCGCAGGGTGACGAGGCCGAGGTCGCCGGGGCCGGCGCCGACGAGATAACAGGTTCCGGAAGTGCTCATGAAAGGGAGTTGAAAAGTTCGAGTGCGAGGGAAATGGGATCGGTGCCGCGGGCTTCGCCAGTTCTCGGCGTGCCTCCTTCTTCGGGGAAAACGCGGGCCTTCAGGAAAATTTCTTCACCGGAGATCGTCGAGTAAACACCGACCGGAGTATGGCAGCCGCCGTCGAGCAGGCGAAGGAATTCGCGTTCCGCCGTGATGCGCCGCCACGATTCACGGTGGCCGATGGCTTCCGCGAAGACCCGGCTCGGCGCATCACCCGCCCGGACTTCAAGGCCGATGGCTCCTTGTCCGGCGGCGGGGAAAAATTCGCTCTCCTCCAGCCGCGTCACGAACAGGCCGGGGATGCCGCTGACCGGTTCGGAGCCGTTTCCTGAGCCTTCCCGAGGAATGAAATCGAGCCGCACCAATCCGGCTTCGGCGAGTAGGATGGCGTCGTAGGTTCCGTCTTCGGCCAATTTGCGCAGGCGCGTCGGCACGTTGCCGCGGAGGTCGATCACGGTGATGTCCGGCCGCAGCCACTCCATCTGCTTCGCGCGGCGCACACTGCTGGTGCCGACTTTCGCGCCCACCGGAAGGGCGGCCAGGCCACCGGCTTCGCGCATCACCAGCACATCGCGGACCGGAGCGCGCTCCAGCACCGCAGCCAGCAGGTAGCGATCTTCCAACACGGTCGGCAGGTCCTTGAGGCTGTGAACGGCGATGTCGATTTCCCCGGCATCCAGCGCTTCTTCGATTTCCTTGATGAAAACGCCTTTATCAAAAGTGCCCTCGGCTTTCGCCACATCGGCCAGTGAGACATCCGTCCGCCGGTCGCCGGTGGTCTTGATGATTTTCCGCTCGATGACCCGGTCGGGAAACGCCGTGGTCAGCGCGGCTTCCGTGGCCGTGGCCTGCACGAGTGCCAGCTCGCTGCCGCGTGTGCCGACAATGATTGGGGAAGGGGATTCGCTCATCTCAAGTTCCGGGTAATTTCAACTTTTCAAGCTCGTGGTCGATGATCCGCTCGCACTGCTCGATCTGGAGCTGGCGGCGGGTGCGCGCTTCTTCGGCCAATTGCTCGAGCGTGTCGATGTCGTAAAGATAGACTTCCTCGATTTCGCCCACCGCCGGGTCGATGTCACGCGGGACGGCGATATCGATGAAGAACAGCGGCCGGTATTTCCGCGCGCGGCGGGCCTTCTCCACATCCGCCCGCTGGACGATGGTGTGGGGCGCGCCGGTCGAGGAAATCACCACATCCACCCGCGCCAGGGCGGTCTGCCAATCGTCGAACCGCAGCGCGCTGCCGCCCATTTCAGTGGCGAGTTCTTGGGCTCTTTCAAACGATCGATTGGTCACAAAAATCGACTTCGCCCCGCGCGAGACCAAGCTTTGTGCGGTAATCCGGCTCATCTCGCCAGCGCCCAGAATCATCACCTCGCTGTTCTTCAGATGGCCGAAAATCTTCTCCGCCAAGTCCACCGCCACGTTTCCAACGGACGTTGAGCCTTCTTGGATCGAGGTCTCGGTTCGGACCTTTTTTCCTACTCCGAACGCTCGTTGGAAAAGCTTGTTCAAAACGACGCCGGTCGCTCCTGCTTCAAGCGCGGAACCATAAGCCTGTTTGACTTGGCCAAAAATTTCGGTCTCCCCGAGCATCATCGAGTCCAGCCCGCTGACCACCCGGCAGAGGTGTCGCGCAGCGGCCGTTTTCTCCATCCGGTAAAAATGCGCGGCCACGCTCGAGTCCACGTCGATCTTCTCGGCCAGCCGCGTTTCGATCAGGGCGAAGGCGGCTTGGGCGTCCTCGGCGGCGAGGTAGAACTCGGTCCGGTTGCAGGTGGAAATGACCACCGCCTCGGACGCTTCCGCCAGCCCGGCGAGTTCGGTCGATGCGGCGCCGAGCTTCGGCGTGCCCACGGCAAACTTCTCCCGCACATCCACGGGGGCGGTGCGGTGATTGAGGCCGAGGCAGAGAAGTTCCATCAGACGAATGCGAAAACCACCAGCGAGAGGACGAACAACACCACCGCCGACAGCGACAGCCGCCGACCCGTCAACCCCCGCACCTGCTTCACCCCCAGCAGCAGGCCGTACCCGGCCCAGACCGCGACCGCGGCGATGAGGTGCCCCCAGGCTGACTCGGTCCGGGGCATGAGAAATCCGGCCACGATCCCGATCGTCAGCAGCCCCCCGCCCAGCCACAGCAGTCGCTCCAAGGAAATGAGCAGCTCGCGCACCGGCGGCAGGTTCCGGAAAAGCCCGCTTTTCAGGTGATGCTCCTTCAGCTGCTTGTCGAGCACCAGAAACATCACCCCTGCCACGGCCGCCAAGGCAAGCGCGCCGTAGGCCAGCACTGACATCGCCGAGTGGGTCTCATGCCAGGCATTGCCACCCACCAGCTTTCCGGGATTTGCCACCAAGGTGCCCGGGACCAGCGCCGCCGCCTGGAACAGAACCACCACCGGCGCGGTGAATACCCCGAGCAGCGAAATCCGGTAGGCCGGCCCGACCAGCAGGTAAAACATCGTCAGCGACCACGCCAGAAAGGTCAGGATCTCCCCTCGATCCATCAGCGGGCAGGCACCGCGCATTTCCCCGCGCACCGCCAGAAATCCGATCTGGCAAAGGAACGCCCCACTGATCCACGCCACCGTCCAATGGCTGCGGTGTCCGCGGTGCACCGAAATCATGCCCCAGGTCCCGCCCGCAGCGGCGAGCAGGGTGGCAGCGATGAGAAACCAGCGGTCCATGCCCATCCATGGAGTCCCACGGCTTCCCGCGCAAGTCAAAGGCGGGCACGCCGCGAGATTTCGAGTGGGGAAGGATGGACCGCAAGGCTTAAAAGTCGCATCGGGGGCAAGGTAGAGAGCGGCGAGGACATATCCAAAAAGCGCTCACGATCACCCCGGATCCAGCTTCTTGCGCTTCCCCGCGGTGTGACGGAAGTGCGCGTTGTCTCCAAACAGTCGCGCGGCCTTCCCAAGGATGCGCGTAACGGGATCTTCTGGAATGACCCGTTCCGAATCGACTTCGAATCCGGAGAAACCTGCGGGAAGGTAGTCGATCCGCGATCATGAACTATCCGAAATCAAAAATCGATTTCACCTCCAGATTCGCGGATGACGGTGACCTTGCCGATTTTCTCTTTCTGGCGTTTTCGTATGAGTCCGGCACAACGCTTTCAGGGCAGGCCGCGCCATCCGGCGGAAATAATCCGCCAAAATGAATTCGAGCTTCCATCCTGACGCGGATGCGATCTAACGTTCTTTGATAAAAACATGAAGACTACCACGCTTTCGCTTTTGGTGATCATGACGCTGCTTCCGGCGGCCCATGCCGTTGACGAGGGTCCTCCGTCAAACATGATAGAGCACGCGAGATGGGCAAGGGAAACCAAAGATCTGACCATGAGGATCGAACGACTTGAGAAGTTCTTGAAGGGCTTCATACCGCTTGATGACGGAGCGGAAGTCGTCACCGAGTTTGAGGATGGCTCAAGCATTCTGGCGGTCACAGGTTCCGCATGGGTGCTGGTCCGGGCTTATGTGGAAGCCGGACAGAAGGACAAAGCTCTGAAGGTGATCGACTGGCTTCAGGAACATGATTCGAAGTCGGAGCTGTTCCCGACAAAACCAGAAAGCGATCAAAACGCGCCATCCGGCGGCGACAAACACCCAAATTGATTTCGGGCTTCCACCCTGCCGCTGATGCGCCCTAACGCTAGTTCAGCCATGAAACCCTTGCGAATCATGTTGCTGTGGATGGTCAGCGTGTCATGTGCGATTTCGGAAGGCCTCAAGGATGAATCCAGGTAACTCGGATTTCTTCCCGGGCTTCAGTTTGTCGAGACTCCCCGGGGATCTGGAAAAAGCTCATCCGGACTGTCCGCCGCCTCAGGCTGATGCGGGCGAGGGCAACACGGAAATCGTGGTGAAGATCAAGCTGTCCGGCGTGGATGCCAACGGAGAGTTCAATTTCCTCAAGGGGATTCTGGTGTCTCACGGCTTCGAGGTTCTCACAGCGAATTATCAGTAGGCGCATCGCGTCGTTCCAACCGGGGCTGGACATGCGGCCGGATTTGCTCCGGGTCAGATTGGGGGCGCAGAAGGCGGGCGATCCTGAAAAAAAGCAAGACGGGCAAGGCGCGCCATCTGGCGGCGGGAAGTTGTCAAAGTGATTGAGGGTTTCCTGCCAGCGGCGGATCCTCTCAAGCGTTAGGCAGATGATCAAATCGCGAACGAACCAGTGGCTTGTTCCTCGTCTTGCTGGTCGTGATCGGGTCAGCCTCGGAAGTTTCGGTAACAACCTATCCGACTTTTCCCTCTCAGGATTGGACGTTTCGAGCCCCTGGCGCATCTTCGGCTTGTCCGGCTGTGAACCACGGGTCTTTAGCGGCACATGGACAACGTTTCACGACGGTCCCGGTGAATTCAGGATCAGCAGGCTGTTTAACAAGGTCGCCACAGGGTGCGTCACATTGCCTCTGCCTGTCTGTGCCGACGGCTTCTTGATGGTTCGTCGTGGTCATGAAGACGACAGCTAACACGCATCGAGATTCAACAGGCGGCGACGCTTTTGTTGAATTCCTGCTTCCATTCCGCCGGTGGATCGGCTAGATGTCTGCCAGAAAAATGAAGACTTTCCTCGCAGCGACGATGTCCGTGATCATTACGACTCTCTCAGTCCGGGCGAATCCCCAGAGCCAGCATCTGACTGAAGCCTACAAGGCCCGGGGTGATTCTCTTTTCGTTACTCTCTACTGGTTGCCTGAAACGCGCGGTTTCGTGCTGAAGCGCATTCCGAATCATCAGGACTGGGTGGGATTTGAAGCGGGCCGTTGGAAAGAAGTGAAGGAAGGCGAGAAGCTGGCCGCCCTCGAGGAGCTGGGTGCGGAGTTCGATCGTTTCGACGGAACCAAGCTGGACGCGACGTGGAAGCGCATCAGGGACTGGCAGAGCTTGAGTTCGCAGCTGTCACTCCTGACGACCTTCTTCGACAGCAGTGAAGGATTTCTCGACCTCGCCCACCATGACCCGGTGCTTCGTCCGGCATTCCAGTGGATCCTCGATCGGCGGCAGGCTGATTTCGACACCAAGCACATCGGCAGCACGCTTTCCTCCGGTGAGACGGCGTCGTTTTATCCGGTCCTCGTCGAGCATCTGCTGAACACCCCCGAGCAACAGCGCCTGGAATGCTTTTCGCGGCTTTTCGCGCGCATCGCCGAGACGAAATCCGCCAAGGCGGGGCACGCCGCACCATCCGCCGGCGACAAGCCTTCAAACTGAATTAGAACTGCCATCCTCCGCGGATGCGATCTAACATTGAGCCTGCGGTTCGTGGAGACCATCACCTGCATCATCTGTCTGGCTCTGACCGGTAGCGCCACGGTGTTCTCCCACTCCAGCGAAGGAGCCACGACATTGCTGGTGGGGAAAGCCATGAGATGTCGATGAGTGGAGGTTTGCATCCTTCATCGGCTTTCCATGGAATTTCGGCGCGTCGGAAGAAGGGACAGGAGTGTCCCTCCTCCGTGGAAGGATGCTGCGACCATCCCTCAGCCTGCGCTTGATTTCCATTTCCGGATCAGGCGGCTGAAAAGGCTCTTCCTGCTTTCCGCCAACTCGGATTGCAGGGCGTTGTTGCGTTTCCTCAGCTTGCGGATCCGGGCCTGCAGCTCCGCGATTTCTCCCTGTGAGGCGGTGAGACCGGCCTGGACGCCGGCAAGCTGATCATGGGTTGAGGCGAGGTCGGTGCTCATGGTTGCCAGCCGTTCGTTGAGCAGGGTGTCGCAAGTCTCCAGGTGTTTCAGATAGTTCGCGAGGAGGGCCTTCTCACGTTTCTCGTGCTCGCGTTCCTGACACTCCGGGGCCGGGACGGGTGGGGCGGGGGACGCGTGACCAGGCTCCTTCCAATGATCTGTCAGCGTTGCCGCGGTGGAGGCGGTGATCTGCTTGGCCCGTTCGAGGGAAGCGGGATCTTCCGGAACATATGGCTCCTGTTGGTCCAGTTCCGCAGACCATTTCGTGATAATGTAGAGCTGATTGCAGCGGCTGATGAACTGCTGGAAGCTGCGGTTGGTGCTGGCTCCCGCGTGGTGCAGGATGCGGGACCGTGGATCGCAAAGGACGGTCTGGCCGTGGCGGCGGATCTTCATGCAGAGATCCACATCCACGTAATAAGCGGGAAATATCTCCTCATCCATGCCGCCGATGGCATCCCAGGTGGAAGCTCTGACAAGGGTGGAGCAGGTGCCGGAATAGTCCACCGGGCGAACATCGGTGAAGGTTCCGGGATCGGGTGCTACGTTGGCCCAGGTGGTGGTGGTGAGGGCGTTCCTCCAGAGGATGGAGCCGGCGCGCTGCGGTCTGCCATCGGGAAAAAACTGGAAGCTGCCGACGGCTCCCGCCGCGGGGTGGGTCGCCATGGTTTCGAGAAGACTTTCGATCCATCCGGGCTGGATCTCGGTATCATCGTGCAGGAGCATCAGGAACTCGCCACGGGCGGAGGCGCGGGCACGGTTGTAACCCCCGGCCACGCCGAGATTGGCGTCGGACTCCCGCACGACGAGGCCTCTGGTCCGTTCGCGGACGAAGGATTTCAGCGCATCTGTCGCGGAGTTCATGACGATGACGACCTCGTAGGCAATGTCGCCGCCGATGTGGAGCCGGAGTGAGTTCAGGCAGTTAGCCAACAGCGCATCCTGGCTGCGGCTGGGAATGAGGATGGAAACCCGCGGGTTGCCGCTCACGGGGAGCGTGATGATTTCATCTCCCGGGGGATTCTTACCACCAACCATGGCGTGATCGTTAAAAACGGATGGAGGGATGGAACTTGTAAGGGATCAGATCGGTGTCGAGCGGGAGCCGGTACTTGTCAGGGCTGGAGTGGTCATACTGGATGGTGGGAAAGTTCACGACCAGCACGTCGCCGGTGCCCAGGTTTTCATCCGCATGCCAGACGAGGCGGGGAATGCTGAGGAGCCGGCGGCGATGTTCGGAAAGGCAGATTTCGTTGATCATGCCGTAAGTCGGAGAATCCGGCCGCGGATCATAGAGGACGACCTTCATCTCGCCCTTGAGCAGGCAGTAACGGTCTTCGTGGACCTTGTGATAAGCCCAGCCCTTCGCCCAGCCCGGCCGGATGGTGTAGAAATACGAGAAGACCATGGGGTCGGGATTGAATCCCCACCGCGGGTCATACATCTCGCAGACCTCGCCGCGTTCGTCGGTGTGGAGTACCAGATCCCGGAGGCGGACGCCGTCGATCAGCTTGCGGCATTCCTGCCCGTCGGGAGTGACGGTTTCGCGGTCTTTCCGACCGGCATTGGCAAGTTCCTCGAAATGGCTGGCGGAGTTGTCGGACATGGGAATCGTGGAGGTGAGGGTTTGTTCCAGAGACGGGATTGTGTGCGACTCCGTGTTTCCGACAATGAGTTAGATCCGGTGCGGCCGGCGGGGGCGATGGAGGATTTGACGGAGGCTCCACACTCCTGTGGCGGGTCCCTAACCCTTGCAGCCGAAGAACCGCCGCTTGCAGATGAGGTCGGAGACTCCGGCGGGAACCATTTCCTTCCACGCCTCGTCTCCGGCGGCGATCTTCTTGAGCACGTCGCGCGAGAAGATGGTGAGGTATTCCGGTTTGAAGTTGTCGAGGGCGACGAAGCTGCCGCGGTCCGCCAGGTAGCCGTAGAGTTTTTTCAGCTCGGTGGCGACGGGCAGGTTCTCGATGGTGGTGAGTTCGCCGGTCGCCGCGTCCTTGAGCGGATAGACGTAGAGCTTGAGGTTGTTTTTGAACAGGCGTCCGAAGGATTCCAGGATGCCGCCGGGGAGCTGGGTGTAGTATTTCTCCTCAAACAGCTCGATGAGGCTCGGTGCTCCCATGACGATGCCGATGCGCTCCTTCGTCCGCCAGGCGAGGTAGGCGGCGAGGCGGTAGTATTCGAAGTAGTCGGAAATGAGCACCGTCATCCCGCAGGCGGCCAGCAGGTCGGCGCGGGCGAGGAAATCGCGGCGGTCGATCTGGTCGCCGCCGGCCAACAAGTTCCGCATGGTGAGTTCGAAGATGGGGAGCACCTCCTTGCCCTCGACGGCGGGGTCTGCCTTGAATTTCTCCAGCGCGGACTGGAGCATGTCGAAGTTCACGTGCGTCGGCGGGCGGAAGCTGCCGCGCTCGACGAGGACGGCCTTCTTGTAGAGAATTTCCGAAGGCTGGAGCACCTCGCCATCGGCCCCGAACATGGCGGCGCCGCTGAGGCCGAGCTGGACGAGCTTGAGGCTGATGAGCCGGTTGTCCACCGAGCGGAACTCGATGCCCTTGAACTCGATGACGTCGATCTCGATGCGGCCGGTGGTGAGCTTATCCAGCAGGCTCTCGACCAGCAGATCCGGCTCGTGATGGAGGAAGAAGGCACCGTATAACAGATTCACTCCGACCACGCCGAGCGCTTCCTGCTGGAGCGAGGCCTCGGTATCGAGCATGCGGACGTGGATGAGGATCTGGCTGGGTTCGTCGCGAGGGCGGGACTGGAATTTGATGCCCATCCAGCCGTGGCACTCGTTGCCGCCCTTGAAGCTGCGGGCGACGACGGTGTCGGCGAAGGCGAAGAAGGCGGTGTGGTCGCCGCGCTTGTCGCTGAGCCGCTCGACATTGAGCTGGAATTCCCGGTCGAGCATGGCCTGGAGGCGAGAGCGCGAGACGTAGCGGTCTCCGCTGCCGTAGATGGCGTCGCTGACGATCATGTCATAGGCGGAAATGCTCTTCGCCACGGTGCCGGCCGCCGCGCCGACGCGGAAGAACCAGCGCACCACCTCCTGCCCGGCTCCGATTTCCGCAAGGGTCCCGTACCAGCGCGGGTCGAGATTGATTTTCAGGGCCTTGGAGTGGGTGTCCAACTCGTCTTGTTGCATGTCGCGCATTAAGCACGGTTCAGGCCAGACGTCGAAATGAAAGAGGGGGAACCACGGAATACCCGGAACACGCGGAATTTTTGGAACAGAAGGCGCTGTGAAGATCTGGCTTCCGGATATTCGGGAGTTCCATCCTCTTTGCGGATTTTGAGCATGGGATTTTTCAGTCCTTCGTGGTTTGAAAGCGACGTGGAAATGATCCGGTTCAAACTGACCCTCGCCTACGACGGTGCCGCCTATCACGGCTGGCAGTCGCGGCCGGACGGATCGGGTGTGCAGAACCGGGTGGAGGCGGCGCTGGCGCGGTTGTTTGCCAGCGAGCCGAAGGTGGAGAGCTCCAGCCGTACGGACTCCGGCGTGCATGCCTGGGGAATGGTGGCGCACGTCGATGTGCCGGGGGCGGAAAACAGGATGCCGCCGGGAAAACTCGCGCTCGCGCTCAACGCCTTGTTGCCGGACGACATCCGCGTGCGCTCCGCGGTGCGGGTGGCTGGAAATTTTCACGCGCGCTTCGATGCGACGGGAAAGCAATACCGCTATCAGGTCTGGAACGGGCCGGTGATGGATCCGCTGCGGCGGACGCAGGCGTGGCATGTGCCGCGCGCGCTCGATCTGGCGGCTATGCGTGAGGCGGCCGGGTTTCTCATCGGTCGCCACGACTTCCGCTCGTTCACCGCGAACCGCGGCGTGGTGCTGGAGGACGCGGTCCGCACGCTGACCCGCTGCGAGATCCGGAAAAACAGTGCGCAGGTGACCTTCGTGATCGAGGGCGGGGGATTTCTTTACAAAATGTGCCGGGGAATCGTCGGCACGCTGGTGCAGGTGGGCGAGGGCAGGTTTCCGCCAGAAACCGTCACCGCGATGCTGGAACAGAAAGACCGCCGTGCCGGTGGAGTGAACGCCCCGGCGCGGGGGCTGGTATTGTGGAAGGTGTTTTATGGGAAAAAAACGGGGACCGGAATAGCTCCGGTCCCCGTTGAGTTCGGGAATCTTTAGATGTTTGCCGTGCGGATCAGGCTGGGTCGGACTTGCCTTTGTCTTTTCCCTTGCCTTGGCCCGGGCTCCACTCTCCGCGGGTCAGAAGATCGTCGTTGTTTTCATCCTCCTTGTTGAATTTCTTGAGGATGGTTTTCGACGGCGTCTTGCGGGGAAACGTGGTGGCGAATTCGTCGTAAGTGAGCAGTCCGTCGCCACTGAGATCCGCGAGATCGAATTTGCGTGGCTTCTTGGAATCGTCGATGAAGTCGTCGCTCTTGAAGGCGAGCCACTCGTCCAAAGAGACAAGCAAGTCGTCATCCGCATCCGCCTTGAGGAAACGGCTGCGGACCTCGATCAGCGGACGCTTTCCGGGGATCAGCGGAATGAACTCGTCGTAGGTGAGGAATCCGTCTGCAACGTCATCATCGGCGGCGTTGAAACGGGCGGTCTCCTTCTCGATTTTTTCCTGTTCCTGCTCTTCTTCGAGTTCCTGCTTGTAGGCGAGCCATTCGGCGAGGGTGACGGCGGTGTCGCCATCCGCATCCGCACGACCGAATTTCTTCAGCAACTGCTTCTCGGGAGCGTTGCGGGACAGCGTGGTGCGGAATTCGGCCAGCGTGAGGGATCCGGAGGAATCCGCATCTGCGGCCTCGAACTTCGAGGTGTCATCCGCAAGGGCGGCGGCTGAAGTCAGGACCAGCGATCCGAGGAGGAGCGCCGGGATTTTTCCGGGACGGAGGTAATGGTGTAGGGTGTTCATAGCGAGGAGCCTCATAATTCAACCAATCCTGATTGTCAAAAAGTTAGCTGGATTCCAATTTCAGTGCATCGGCCATGATTCCGGATCTTATCGAGGATCGATGCTTCCCGTGCGGAAGATCCGCAGTCCGTGTTTCACGGCGAGAGGCGGTCGATTTTCCAGCCATCGTTCTCGCGCTGGTAGAGAAATCGGTCGTGGAGCCGCGCGGGGCCGCCTTGCCAGAATTCGATCATCTGCGGTTTCACGCGGTAGCCGCCCCAGAACGAAGGGAGCGGGATCTCGCCTCGGGTGAATTTCTCCTTAATTTCGGAGAGCTTCTGCATGAGGAACTTCCGGGAGGTGATGACCTCGCTCTGGTTGGAAACCCATGCGCCGATCTGAGACTCGCGCGGGCGGGAGGTGAAGTATTTGAGTGATTCGGCGGTGCTGATTTTCTCGACGGTGCCTTGGATGATGATCTGGCGCTCCAACGTGATCCATGGGAACAGCAGGCTGACGCGCGGGTTGCTTTCCATCTGCTTCGCCTTGCGGCTCTGATAGTTGGTGAAGAAGACGAAGCCGTCACCATCGTAGTATTTGAGCAGGACCGTGCGCTGATAGGGCATGCCGGTTTCGTCGACGGTGGCGAGCGTCATGGCGTTAGGCTCGTGGACGGCGAGTTCGGTGGCCTGCTCAAACCAAGTGGAGAACTGCGCAACCGGGTCAGGGCTCATTTCCTCGCGCTTCAGGCCACGGTCGGAGTATTCTTTGCGGAAATCGGCAAGGTCCATGGGGGGATTGGTAAATGGGGCGGGCGGGGCGTGCAAGGGTGGGCCATGGCATCGTTGATTTTTCGGGCTCCTGCTTTATAAAAAAGCCGATGGAGCATCTGTTGCCGGTGATCGTGTTTGTGGTGATCCTCGCGTTTCTGTTCTGGATTTTCATTTGGCCAAGCTCTCGCTCGGCTTCCAGACGTCACGGGGGATCGATCATCGATCCGGAGGATTCATATCAGATCGCCCTGCTGGTGGGCATGGCGGGAGGGACTTTTGCGGATGCCGTGGTCGTGCGGTATGCGTTGCAACGTTTCAAGGAAATCCATGGTCGTCCCGCCACGGACCTTGATGCCGCCACGTTGATCGGGATCATGCGCGGTTATCGCGGGGACTGATTCGAAAGAAGGTTTCGGAGTTGTGGCAGGTGAGATCCGCAAGCCGGGTAGGAGTGATCTCAAGTGCCGGAGCCAGAGCGTGCGCGATGGCCGCCAGATTCGCCGGATGATTGCGATTTTCCGGCAAGGGGTGGGTGATGAAGTCCTCCGGCGGGAGCATGTCCGGGGCGTCCGTTTCCAGCAGGATGCGCTCGTGAGGGAGCTGGCGGAAGACGTCGAGCACGGCGGATTTCCGAGGATGGAGGAAATGGCCGGAGAAGGAGAAATACGCTCCCAGCGGGATCAGGCGGCGGGCGGTCTCGATGGAGCCGCCGAATGAGTGTATGAGAAATCGGGAGGGGGGCGGCGATTGTTTGAAGGCATCGAACAATGCACCCCATGCCTTGAGACAGTGGATGGTCACGGGGCGGTCCGTTTCCACTGCGAGACGGATTTGGGCGGTAAAGATGGGGAGCTGGATTTCCAGCGGGGGTTGGGAAATCCATTGATCGAGCCCGCACTCGCCGATGGACGCGCGCGGGTGTTTTTCCAACAGTTCCCGAAGCCGGCCGAGCCATCCGTCGGTCGCGGTGTGGGCGTGCCATGGGTGGATCCCGAAAGCGGGGAGAATGAAATCCGGTTCGGTTGCCGCGAGATTTCCGACGGCGTCCCAGTCCGATTCGCAGGTGGCGTTGACGACGCAGTGGCTGATGCCGGCCTGTTTCATCGCTGCGATGAACGGCCCGGCATCTGCCAGACGGACGTCTTGCAGATGGTTGTGGGCGTCGATCCAACGAAGCATGATGGCGATGGAGAAATTGGTCTCGCAAACGGCAGGGATCAATCCCGAAGCGACACCTGATCTACTACCCAATCAGGTGTTGGACGTGAAACATCCCGGCTGCTTGAATCGTTGTCAGCCTGCGGCCATCCGCCGGAGATCCCGGAGCAGTTCCGGTAAAACCCAAAAACCAGCATTTCCACCCCATGGATTCAAACCACACCCGTTTTCTGTGTCTTTTCACCGTCATGGCCACCGCCGCCGGCATGCGACCGGCCTCCGCGGTGGAAACCGAGGTCCGCTACCTCTCCGGTCGTGGCCCTAAGGACGCGGTGCCGTGGGAGTTTTCCGTGACCAAGGGGCGCCGTGCGGGTGAAAAGACGACCATCCCGGTGCCGTCGAATTGGGAGCAGCAGGGGTTCGGCACTTATAATTACGGCGAAACCGCCGGTGCCAAGGCGGACGAACACGGGCTCTACCGGCTGAAGTTCAGCGTGCCGGACGAATGGAAGGGCCGCCGAATCCGGATTGTTTTCGACGGCGTGATGACCGATGCGGAGGTGAAGGTGAACGGCAGGTTGGCGGGGCCGGTCCATCAGGGCGGGTTCTATCGATTCCGCCAGGACATCACGGATCTGCTGAAACCGGGGCAGGAAAATCTTCTCGAAGTGGATGTGTCCAAGGTCTCGGCGAATGCGCAGACCGAGCGTGCCGAGCGGGGCGGCGACTACTGGGTGTTCGGCGGAATTTTCCGGCCGGTGTTTCTGGAGGCGGTGCCGGCGCAGTCGATCGACCGCGTGGCGGTGGATGCGGGGGCGGACGGGACCTTCAAGGTGGATGTGGCGTTCGGCAGCGTGCGGGATGCCGACAAGCTGGAGGCGCAGATCCTCACGACGGATGGAACGCCGGTGGGCGGGCCGTTTTCCACGGAAATTCCCGGCGGAGGCACGAGTGACGTCCGATTGTCCGCCAAGGTCGATGCCCCGAAACTGTGGACCGCGGAAACTCCGAATCTCTATCAGGCAAAGTTCACGCTGCGCAAGGGCGGGCAGGAAATCCACACGGTGACGCAGCGGTTCGGCTTCCGGACGATCGAGCTGAGAAAGGGCGGGGGCTTTTTCCTCAATGGAAAACACATCCTGCTCAAGGGCGTCTGCCGCCACAGTTTCCGCGCCGAAACAGGACGGTCGCTGAATCCGGAGGACTGTTATGACGACGTCCGGCTGATCAAGGGCATGAACATGAATGCGGCGCGGATGACGCACTATCCGCCGGATGTGGCGTTCCTTGAGGCGTGCGACGAGCTGGGGCTTTACGTCATCGACGAACTCAGCGGCTGGCAGCGCGCGCACGGCACCGAGGTCGGCCGCAAGCTGGTGCGTGAAATGGTGACGCGCGATGTCAACCACCCGAGCATCCTGTTTTGGGACAATGGCAACGAAGGCGGCTGGAACCGCGAATTGGACGGTGAGTTCAAACTGTATGATCCGCAGAACCGGATCGTGCTGCATCCGTGGGAGCCCTTCAACGGCGTGGATACGAAGCATTATCCGGACTTCAAGGATCTCACGAAACGCCTCGCCGGACCGAACGTCGTCATGCCGACGGAGATGATCCACGGCCTCTATGACGGTGGCGCAGGAGCGGGCTTGGAGGATTACTGGAAAGCCATCGCGGCATCCCCAGTCGGCGGCGGCGGATTCATCTGGGTGCTGGCGGATGAGGGCATCATGCGGACCGATCAGGGAAACCGCATCGACGTTTACAGCAGTTATGCGCCGGACGGGATCGTCGGTCCGCGTCATGAGAAAAAGGGGAGTTACCACACCGTGCGGGACGTCTTCTCGCCGGTGCAGATCGACACTCCGGTGCTCGACCGCAAGTTCACGGGAAATCTGACGGTGCATAACCGTTATGATTTCCTGCCGCTGGGCGGCTGCCGTTTCAACTGGCGCCTGCTGCGTTTTCCCGATCCCTCGAATGCTGAAGCTCCGCCCATCGTGTTAGGCACTGGTGAGGCCGCGCCTCCCGAGATCGTGGCCGGAGCGACGGGCACGCTGAAACTGGATCTGCCCGAGAAGTGGACCGACGCCGACGCGCTCTCACTCGTCGCCACGGATTCCACCGGCCAGCAGCTGTGGGTCTGGAGCTGGCCGACCGCCGGTCTGGGCGAGCGGGTTGCAGCCCGTGGAAAAGCGGATGGAAAAACGGCCGTCGACTCCCAACCGGATGAGATCACGCTCAAGACCGCGGATGTGACGGCCAGCTTCGACGCGAAAACCGGTCTGCTCAAGTCGCTGGGCCGTGGCGGCCGGGCTTCCGCGCTGACGAATGGTCCGCGCGTGGTTCATGCTAGGCCGGCGAAAGGCGATGTCCCATGGACGGATGCGCAACTGGCTCCTGCGGTGGATGGAGCGATCGTGTGGAAACCGGAGACGCCCAAGCTTCTCAACGTTTTGGACATCGAGCTGAATTTCCCCCAGGACATCAACTGGGCGGGCTTCAAACTGGAGATTTCTCCCGACGGCCGGAAATGGAAAACCCTCTACGACGCGACCCGCCGCACGCGGGATGGAAATCTCTACGAATTCCCGCCGCAGCTCGTGGCCGCCGTCCGCTTGTCGGATCTGAGGCAGGTGGATGGACAGCCCGCCACCGTGAAACGGATGCGCGCGGCCTATCAGGCGGAGCGTTTTCCGGCGGATCCGCCACCGATGACCGTTTCCAGCGGGACGGACGAAGGCTCGGCATGGGTTGAGAGCAAGGATGCCAATGGGTCTGACCGGTTCCGCTGGACTCTATCCGCCACCGGCGCGCTGAAGCTGGATTATTCCTACACCCTTGATGGCGACGTGACTTACCACGGGATCACGTTTGATCATCCGGAAGACCAATTCAAATCGGTGAAATGGTTGGGCGAAGGGCCATCTCGGGTTTGGCAGAATCGTCTGCGCGGAACGAAGTTGGGAACTTACGAAATCGCGAGAAACGACATCCAGCCCGGGGAATCGTGGACGTTTCCCGAGTTCCAAGGCTGCTTCGCCGGATTGCAGTGGGCGCTTTTCGCCACCGAGGCAGGCGATCTAACGATTTCAAGCGCGAGTCCCGGCACTTATCTGAGAATCGGCACGCCGCGGATCAGCCATCCATACACGACGGTGGCCTTTCCGGCGGGTGATCTTTCGTTCCTGAAAGCGATTCCGGCGATCGGCTCCAAGTTCACCCTGCCCGATAAAACCGGGCCGACGAGCGAAGCCGCCAAGGCATCCGGCCAGCAGACCGGCTCGGTGGTTTTCCAGTTAGGTAAATGACAACCGGAGCGCGGAATTCATTCCGCGAGGACGAGCATCGGAAGCGCGCGGAATCGATTCCGCGCGCCAATTTTACTTATCTCACGCCCTTCGGGCCGGCTTTTTTAGGCGTGTCGAAGGTGACATCGGTGATCGACAGGCGTTTCCCGCCATTGGCGGGATCGCAGGTGGCGACCTGCATCTTGCGGAGTGTCCAGACGTTGTCGGCCACTTTCATCACATCCTCGACCTGGAATTCCTTCACCAGTCCGCCGTTCTTGTCATGCCCGCGGATGCGCATGAAGGCTCCGAATTTGGTGTGGACCCAGACGTAGACGACCTCATAGCGGCCGGATGATCCCTTGGGCTTGTCGATGCGGAGTTTATAACAGGGCTGGCCGCTGACGTCCTCGGTGCCTTCGAGTTTCGGATTCGGCCAATAGAAGAAACGCAGGGCAAGGTCTTCATAGGTGAGGTCGGTGCCGGCGATGGGCTGGACGATCTTTTCAGCGGGGAACTCGACGGTTTTGCCATCGGTGATTTCAAACAGATTGAAGGCCTCGTCGCCCATCCGCATGTGGAAAACCCGCCACGGACCCTTGTTTTCGGAAAACTGGAACTGGATGTCCTTGCCCTTGAGGAAAAGCGTGATGGGGACGTTTCCGCCCTTTTTCTGGAGGTTGCCGGTGAGGCCTTCGTCGAGCTTGGTGAGGGTGGCCGAGATGCGCGCGCCTTCGAGAATCTGTTGGGCGGTGGGCTGTTGGGCCTGGGCGGAAGCGCCGCAAACCATCGTGATCGCAAGGGCTGCGGCCGGGAGAATCGATTTGAAATTCATGGTGGGTAGATTGGATGAATCGCCGGATTGGACAAGTCCTGCAACGGATTCCTTCAAAAAAGCGCCGCTACAAGTGATTAATTTTTAGAATCCTGTTTTTTGGGGCTTGATGATCCGGGGCGGGGCGAATTGGATTGGCCACAACGCAAGAGTCGTCCCAAACCCCCTATGAGTCTTCGCAAGCAGCTATCAGACATCCTTCCGACCTTACTTCCGGGAAACCCTGCCGATTCCATCAAAGGGACCGAGTTGATCCGCCTCACGCGCTTGCAACTGACTGGCAATTATTCGGATGCTTCGCTGCGCTATCACTTTTCGATCATGTCGTGCGATCCGGCCTCGCCGATCGCGAAGGTGGAGAAGGGTCAGGGCTACTACCGCCGGAGCGCTCCGCTGCCCGCGCTTTCCGGCGCTCAGGAACTGCTGGCTCTGACCCAGGGCCGGCTTGACGATCTAACGACCGCGGATCAGGACATGGTCGACGAAACCATGCTGCGGATCCGCAAGTTCCGCGCGGTGGTGACACGCTATTTCGAAATCAACGGCCGATTTCCGTTCGCGTTCCGTCAAGCGTTCGGCAAAGAGTCGCCGATCAGCAATCTGTGGAAATACCCCGAACTGGTGCTCGTCGACTGGGAAACCGGTGGTTCGCCCGACGAGGAAATGTCGCTGGACGAAACGATGCTTTCCTTCAAGCAGCGCCTCGGGATCGCCCCGTTCACCCTTCATGCCGCCCGGCTGCGGATCCAGCCGTCGCTGCAGACCTACCGCGAGGATTTCTTCCAAACGCTGGCGGTGTCGATGTGGGCGCAGGGCGGAGAGCTGATTTACGCGGCGCCGATCGAGGACGAGGCTCTGGCTGATAGCCTGCGCCGCCTTAGCGCTGCCTTCGGAGTCGGCGTGACATCATTCGGTCTCACGGCCGATGCCTTGGACGAGCTTCCGCGTCCGGCGAACATTCTCAACGCCCACCCGCGGGAAACCGAGGCGATCATGGCGAAGCTCGAAATCAACCGCATTTCCGCTCCACGCTCCCGTCCGCATCTCGACTGGGCCGCGCTCAGTTCGATGCGCAACGAGTCGGAGGAAGCCGAGAAACTCGTGCTGTGGCTGACCCGCTGCATCGACGAGCGCAAGGCCGAGGCGTTCAAGGAAGATTGACGGACGAGGGGTGAATCGCTGGGCGGGTTTGCTGCCATGTGATCATAGTTAGACGCCCTGAGGGCTTGTCGCAGGATCGTGTAACTGCTGATCTTCGCGGCCATGAGTTGGACATTTCAAAGCGTGGCGATCGTCGGTTCAGGGGCCATCGGGCTTTACTACGGAGGTCGGTTGGCGGAAGCGGGAGAGGACGTGCGGTTCCTGTTGCGATCGGATTTCGATGTCATTTCTCATGAGGGATTGAAGGTGGAGAGCGTGCAGGGGGATTTCGAACTGCCACAGGTGAAGGCTTACCGGACGCCGGAGGAAATCGGGCCGGTCGACTTGGTGATCGTGGCGTGGAAAGCGACGGCGAACCATCAGCTCGCGTCGATTTTACCGCCATTGCTGCATCCCGGGACGCAGGTGCTCACGTTGCAGAACGGGCTGGGAAATTGCGAAGCTCTGGCGGAAATCGTCGGACCCGGGCGGGTGCTGGGCGCGCTGTGTTTCGTCTGCATCAACCGGATTACGCCAGGATTGGTCAATCATTCGGCAGGCGGGCGAATGACCATCGGCGAGATGCTGCCGGATGAAACGGGACGCGCTGCGGAAATCGAAAAGCGTTTCAAAGTTGCGAAGATCCAGGCGGTTGCCGTTGAGAATCTCGAAAAATCCCAATGGGAAAAACTCGTTTGGAATATCCCTTTCAACGGTCTCTCCGTTGCGGAAGGAGGAGTGACCACTGATGTCCTGCTTGCCTCACCGGAAATGGAAAACGAACTGCGGGTCCTGATGACGGAAGTCATCACCGCCGCCAACGCGCAAGGTCTGGGCCTGAGCGATGAACTCATCGATTTCAACATCGACCGCACCCGCCCGATGGGGCCTTACCGCACTTCCAGCATGATCGATTTCGTCGAAGGTCGTGAAGTCGAAGTCGCGCCGATCTGGGACGAGCCACTGCGCCGCGCCAGGCAAGCCGGAGTGGAGATGCCGCGCCTTGCGGAATTGCTGCGGCGGATTCAGGAAAAGCTCGTGCAACGCCCGAAATAGCGCGGAAAACCGCACGTATCAGGATTTTCCGTCGCCGGGACAAACCCGCTTGTGGGAAGGCTCATTCTCGGCGAGAATGCGCTGGAACTCCCAACCTCGATTTGGGAGCTTTCTTCAATCGTCGCAGGACCGGGATGCCGGTCCCTTTTCCCATGGCTTCTCCATCCAATCCGCCCGACCCCAAGGTTGTCATACCCGAAGCCCTCCGGCTCCAGTTGGACGACTTCCGGCGTCACCTGTGGCGGGTGAAAATCATGGAAGCCGTCGCCGCCGGGGTGATCGGGCTGCTGGTTTCGTTCCTGTTGGTTTATGGGCTGGATCGTATTTGGCAAACGCCGGGCTGGGTGCGGTTGGGAATCCTGCTCGCGGGAATTTCACTGTTCACGGTTTTCGCGCCATTCTGGCTGCACCGCTGGGTGTGGGGGCAGCGCCGGGAAACCCAGCTGGCGCGGTTGATCGCCAAGCGCTATCCGGGGCTGGGCGACCGGCTTCTGGGCGTCATCGAACTTCAGAATCAGGAAGGAAATGCCGATTCGCTTTCACCAAGGCTGCGCGAGGCGGCGATGGAGGCCGTGGCTGCCGAAACAGGAAAGCGCAAGCTCGACGAAGCGCTTCCACCACAGAGGCACCGGCGCTGGGCACTGGCGGCTTTGGGCCTCGCGGGAATTTCCGCCGCGGCTTTCACGCTGACGCCGCGGGCGGGATTCAATGCCTTGCAACGCTGGCTGATGCCGCTTTCGAAAACCGAGCGCTACACCTTCACCAAGCTGGACAGTCCGCCGGTCTATCAGGCGGTGGCGTTCGGTGAGGCGTTCGAAATCACGCTGAAGCTTTCCAATGACTCCGAGCAGCGCCCGGCGAAGGCATCCGGTCGCTACGGCTTGCAAACCGCGGTGGAGACCTTGCTCCGCAAAGACAGCTACCGCTTCACGTTTCCAGGCCAGCAGGATCCGGGCACCTTGGTATTTCACGTCGGCGATCTGCGACATGAGGTCCGCATCGAGCCGGTCCAGCGTCCGGGCATGGAATCGGTGGCAGCGGTCATCACCTCGCCATCCTACCTCGGCATTCCTGAAAAAACCGTGGACCTGAACAGCGGCGTCGCCAGCGCGGTGGAGGGCAGCAGAATCCGCATCGATCTGACCACGAACCGCCAGCTTGCTTCTGCCGCCTTCGGGCCGACGCGCACGCAGACCATCGAGGAGCCGAAGGAAAACGCCTCGGCTTATGTGCCGGTCCAGGGAGCGCTTGAAATCTCCGGGTTGGTGGCGAAGACGCCCGAACTGGAAGTGGGCGCGGTTCCTTTTGAAATTCCGTTCATCTGGAAGGACAAGTTGGGACTGGTCGGCGAATCCGGATTCAAGCTGCGGATCGACGCGCTGAAGGACGCCGCACCAACCTGTTATCTGCAGGGCATCGATCGCCAGAAAGTGATGCTGCCGGAGGAAACCGTGGATTTTGAAGTGCTGGCTGAGGATGATTTCGGTGTGAAACAAACGGGCATCGAGTGGTCCGGCCAATTCACCCGGCCGACCGACGAGCGCCCGGCCAAGGGCGAGATCAAGCTGCGCGACGGTTCGTCAGAAGAGCGGCGGATCGGGGCTCCCGCGTCATTTTCGCCCGCCGCATTCGGCATCGTGCCGCAGAAGATCACGCTGCGGGGTTACACCGAGGATTATTTCCCGAAGCGCGGCCGGGTTTACTCCGAGCCGGTGGTGCTTTACGTCCTGACCCGCGACGAGCATGCGCAGATGTTGAAAAGCAGGTTCGACCGGACGCTCACCGAGTTCGAGGACCTGGCGCGCCGCGAGCAGGACCTGCTGGATGAGAACCAGCGGCTCGAACGTTTGGACGGGGAGGATCTCCAGAAGGAGGAAAACGCGCAGCGGTTGGAAAAACAGCAGCAGGAGGAAGCCGAGAGCGAGCGCCGGATGAAAGATCTGACGGAACGTATGGAAAGCCTGATGAAGGACGCCGCGCGCAACGGCGACATCGAGAAGGACACGCTGAAGAAAATGGCGGAGTCGCTCAAGTCGATGCAGGAGCTTTCCCAGCAGGATCTGCCGAAGGTAGAGGACAAGTTAGGCGATTCGCAGGAGCAGTCGAATACGCCCGAAAAGACTCAGAAGGACGTGGCGAAAGCCGTCGAGGAGCAGAAGAAGGCACTTGAAAAAATGCAGGATGCCATCGCCAAGGCGAACGAGGCGAACCGCCAGTTCGAGGCCGGGACCTTCGTCAACCGCCTGAAAAAAGCGGCGGGCGAGCAGAACGGCATCGCGAGTTCGCTGATCGATGCCTATGAGCGGATTCTCGGGATGAAAAGTTCGAAACTGGATCCATCCGACCAGCGCCGTCTGAACGAGGCCACCGGCCAGCAGGCGAACACCGCGTCCGACGTGCGCTGGCTTCAGGAAGATCTCGGCAACTATTTCGCCCGCACCAAGACCGAATCGTTCAAGGAGATCCTCGACGAGATGCGGGATTCACAGATCGACATCGGCCTGGAAAAAACACGCTCGTTGCTCGCATCGAACCACTCTTACATCGCCACCGAGAATTCGAAAAAATGGGCCGACAAGCTCACCGAATGGGCGAAGAAGCTGGAAGGCGAAAAGGACAAGGACGACGCGAACGGTGGTGGCGGCGAGGGTGGGAAAAATCCCGAAGATGAGGACTTTGAATTCATGCTGCGTGTGATGAAATTGATCCAGCAGGAACAGGACATCCGCTCCCAGACCCGTGCGCTGGAGCAACTCCGCCGCACCAGCGAAAACACCGACCCGAATTCCAACGACCCATGAAACGTCTCGTCACCGCCGCCGGTTTGTTTCTGTTGATGCCGATGATCGCGTCAGCCGATGAGAAATCCCAGGAAGCCACGCTTGCCAAACATCGCGAAGGTTCCGGTAAAGTGGCGGATAAGCAGGATGAGCTTTCCGCGGATGTCCAGCAGCTCGTCATCGAGCAGACCGTTCCGCAGGTGATCGAGCTTCTGGGAGAGGTTGAAAAGATCATGGACGAGGCCACCGACAAACTGGCCGATTCCGACACCGGCGGAACGACGATCGCCGCACAGACAGAGATCATCGAAAAGATCCACGCGGCGGCCAAGGAGAAGCAGAAGCAGCAGGGAGGCGGCCAGTCGGGCGGCGCCATGATGGACATGATGGAGCGGATGATGGGCAAAAAGCCGGAAGGGGATCAAAAAGGGAAAGGCAAGGACGGTCAACCCGGCAACGAAGGAGGCAATGGCGTGTCCGGCCTTTCCGATGCCTCGAACGGGGCGACCACCGGCGACGCCGGAGGAAAAAGCGAGGTCCGCCGCATTCCCAAGGCCAGCGGTGGCTCTGGCCACGTCCTGCCGGAGGAATTCCGCAAAGCCCTCGATGCCTACAACCGTGGCGCCGAGCAAAAGGTGAAGTGATCGTATGAAGCAATTTTTGACAGTTTCACCGATGCCGAAGCGCCTGCTGATTTCGCTGGCGGCTCTCGCGTCAACCACCGTGGCGTTTTCGCAAGAACTGCCGGGCCGTGAAGATTCGATACCGGCGCAGGCAGAGCTGATGTACGAACGGGGTTTGCAGTACCTGGCGAAAACGCAGAACGAGCAAGGCGCTTGGAACGACAGCGTCGGCTCGGAGCCGGGCGTGGTCGGTCTGTGCGTCGCGGCGTTTCTGGCCCACGGCGAGGATGCGAACAACGGCCGCTATTCAAAAAACATCCGCTTGGGCATCGATTACATCCTTTCCCAGCAGAATGAGAAGAACGGCTACATCGGCTCAAGCATGTACAACCACGGTTTCGCGACCAAGGCCCTCGCGGAATCCTATGGCGTGCTGGACAACCCGAAGATCGCTCCGGCATTGAAAAAAGCCGTCGATCTGATCATCAGCGCGCAGAAGCGCAACCGCTTCGGCGCCTGGCGCTACACCCCGGAAAGCCGGGACGCGGACACCACGGTGACCGGCTGCCAGATGGTCACCTTGTTCGCTGCCAGAAACGCGGGCATCGGCGTCCCGGACGACGTGATCAAGAAGGGGCTCGCCTACCTCGCGACCTGCCGGGGCAAGGATGGCGACTATGGATACACCTCCGCCTCCGGGGGGAAACCCACGCTGACGGCCATCGGCTCGCTCTGCCTCTCGCTGGCCAAGGAACGGGATTCGAAAGGCTATCAGGCCAGCCTTGCCTATCTGAAAAAGAACATCGACTACCGCGACCGCTACTATCCGTATTATTACGAATACTACATGGCGCAGGCCCTGTTCCACGCGGATGAATCCATCTGGAAGGAATGGAACGCCCGGAACATCCGCTACATGGGCACCATCCAGTCCCAGGACGGGTCGTTTCCCGGAAACCAGGGCGGATCATTCAACACCTCGGGCGCGCTGCTGTCACTGGCCCTGAATTACCGGTTCCTACCGATCTACGAAAAATGATCCGCAAGCTCGTCATTTCATGGATGTCCGGGGTGATGGTTCTGGCCGCGGCCGAATCACCGGATCTCCTGCGCTTTTCCAACGGGGACCAGCTGCACGGCACCTTCCAAGGCATCAAGGACGGGCCGCAGGCGGTCTGGCTGCGAGACGATGTCGCCGCCCCGGTGGATTTCAAAACCGAGCAGCTGCGTCACATCGTTCTGCACGGCGGCAGGCCGCTGAGATCGCTTGCCTCGCTTTCCAATGTCGCCCTGGTGAACGGCGACCGTGTTCCGGGAACACTTGTCGAGATGAACGATGAGGCGATCACCCTCGACACCCCCTATGCCGGAGCGGTGAGGATCCCGAGGGATCAGGTGGCGATGCTCGCGCCGAGTCCGTTAGGTGGTCGGCTTCACTATCACGGTCCGTTCATCGAGGATGAATGGAAGATGGCGAACGCGTCGTTCCCGGACGGCATGCCGTCTCCTCCCGCCGGAAAGGATGGCGAGAAGAATGCCAAGGACCAGCCCGGCCGCTGGGTCTTTTCCGGCTCCGCATGGTATTGGCCCAGCAAGCTTTCTGGCACCGCACTGCTGCGGGAAAAAGCGATGCCGGATCGCTCGATCCTGCGCTTCGATCTCGCGTGGAAAAACCGGCTGTCCATCGCCATCGGCTTTCATGCCGATTTTGTGAAACCGAAACAACCCGAGGGAGCGGCGAAGGACCAGGATGTCCAACAACGCAGGCCACAGGGGTTCGCACCAGGAGACTCCAGCATCCTGCCGGTGATGTTCGGCAACAGCTACGTGCTGCAGATTTTCTCCACCCACATGATGCTCTTCCGCACTTCCGTGAACGACGACGGCGGTCCGGCGGTCGAACGGGTTCAGATCAACGGTAATTCGATCCGCCTCGGCGACACCGGCAGGGCCACCATGGAAATCCGGAGCAACCGGCTGACCGGCGAAATCTCGCTCTTCATCAACGGCGAATTCGTCGTCCAATGGAGCGAAGGCGGAAGCGGTCAGGATGACCGGAGCCGCTACGCCGGGAAAGGCAATGGCTTCGGCTTCGTGGTGCAGACCGAGGATTCTCCGGTGAAAATTTCAGACGTCATGGTCGGCGAGTGGAACGGCATGCCGGACTCGGCACGCAGCCTTCAGACGGACGAACAGGACATCGTCCTTCTGACCAACGGTACCGATCGGTTTTCCGGAAAAGTCGGTGAGTTCAAGGATGGCAAGGTCGCCTTTGATGGCAAATACGGCCGCTTCCAGTTCCAACTGGACGACGTCGCCGAGATCCGCTTCGCCCGCAACCGGCTCGCCAAGGAGACGGATCCCGCCGCGGACAACCTCATCGTCCGCCTCAGTCCGTTAGGCAGGATCTCCGGCCGGCCTCTGTCGGGAAATGCCAATTCCATCCGCATCCTCAACCCGATCTGCGGAGAAATGAACCTTACGCTGGAATCCGCGGTGATGCTCGATTTCCAAAACTCAAACACCATCATCGATGACTGGGATGCGGAATTCTGAAGCGGGTGTCTGGCTGACGCTCATCCTTTCGTGCGGCTCGCTTGGCGTGCTCCGGGCGGATGATCTCACACTCACCGACGACGCGCGTCTGACCGGTGTCGTTCGTTCGATCAACGAAGCCGGCGTGCTGGAGCTCGCCTCCGCGCTGTCTCCGGCCCCTCTCTTGCTGAAGCCGGGAGCGGTCACCAAAGTGGAATTCAGCGCTCCGGCATCGGAATCTGAGACTCCAAGCGTGCTCATCGAGCTGACCAATGGCGACGTGCTTCCGGCGACGGTCGAGAGTCTGGACGACAAGACGCTCAACATCGGCACCACCGACGCCGGGCGTTTGACCATTCCCCGTGCCGCTTTGAAATCAATGCAGTTCGGCGTCCACAAGCGGAAGGTTGTTTACACCGGTCCGAAGAACCTGACCGAGTGGGCGCACGACGGCGAGGGGGCCAAAAACTGGACCTTCGCGAACAAGTCGCTGGCTGCCAACGGCCCGGCCTATGCCTCGAAGCATTTCGAAGTTCCCCGGCAGTTTGTTCTCAAGTTCACTCTCAAATGGCAGGCGAATCCGAGTTTCCGCATCTATTTCGCGGACCCGCTGGATTCGAATGCGGATGAAGTGGATCGCTATTACATGCAGTTCAACGGGGCAGGACTGGAGATCAAACGCGAGTCCACCAAGGGTCAGCATTTCCAATCGGTGATCCTCTCGCCGCGCACTCCGGATGAATTTCCGGAGAACCGGGTCGATGTGGAAATCCGTGTGGATCGCAAGACCTCCCGGATCCATCTGTTTCTCGATGGCGAGCCCGATGCGGCGGGTGTGGATCCGGTCCCGGAACCTCCCGAAGGAAACGGAGTGACCTTGGTCAACAGTTCCCCCGCCGGATCGACCCAGGAAATCCGCAGCATCGAGATCCATGAATTCGACAATTCGAGAGCGCGGCACCGTTCGGAAAATCGTGGTGATCCCAAGACCGACAGCCTCATCAGCAGCGACGACGAACGCTGGGGAGGGAGCCTGACCCGGATTCAGAAGGGAGCCGATGGTGCGGTGTTCTCCTTCAAGAGCGATTTCCAGGAAGAGCCGTTGGAACTCTTGGAGAAGGATGTTTCCACGATTTTCTTCGCCCAGCCCGATCAGAAGGCCGCGCCCGCCTCCGATCATCCGTTCTCGCTCCACCTCAGGGACGACGGGCGGCTCAGCGTCTCATCCTGCGTGTTTGCCGAAGACTCGATCATCACCAGGCATCCTTTGTTAGGTGATCTGAAAATCAACCGGACCGGCATCTCCGCACTGGAGCGCACCGGTTCCCCACCCGCCGCCAAGAAGGAAGAATGAAGCGCTCTCCGGCAATCCTGTTGGCATGTTCCTCCCTCTTCTTCTCCGCCGCGGCGGACGAGGCGAAATCGACCGTTCGGTTCTCGAACAACGACCGGCTTTCCGGCTCCATGGAGTCTCTCACCCCCGAAACGCTTTTTTGGAAATCGCCGATTCTCGAAAAACCCGCGCCGTTTCTGCTGAAGAGCGTCCTCGATCTGACGAGGTCGGCCGAACAACCGGAGGTCAGGGCACGCCACGAGGCATCGGTCACGCTGACCAATGGCGACCAGCTCCGCGGGCAGCTGGTCTCGGCAAGCGACGACATCGTGGAACTCGACACATGGTTCGCCGGACTCATGAAATTCAACCGCCTGATGATCGCGGACATCAGGATCTCCGAACGTCCGGATTTCATCTATCGGGGACCCACCGGACTGGACGGCTGGAAGCAGTCCGGCGAGAAGCCAGCGTGGTCCTATCAAAACTCGGCGTTCCGTTCGAGCGGGGCGGGAAGCATTGCCAGAGATGTGAAGCTTCCCGACGAATGCACCATCGCCTTCGACGCCGCGTGGCGAAATTCGTTCGGACTGGAGCTGGGATTCTTCTCGGACGATCTCACCAACGAGCGTCCCAACACCGGCTATGTGATCCGTTTCCAGCAGCGTTCGGTATCGCTCCGCAGTTGCAACAGGGCGGCGCCGAGAAGTCTCGGCAGCACGGTGAACGCGCTTTCGCTTCAGGAAAACGAGAAGGCGCACATCGAGATCCGCGCGAGCCTGAAATCCGGCAAGTTCTGTCTGTTTGTCGATGGCCACATCATCGATGTCTGGACGGATCCCGACGTCGCGAAAAACCCGGTCGGACGCGGCATCCATTTCATCACGTCGAACGCGTCACCCGTGCAGATCTCACAGATCGAAGTCGGGGTGTGGGACGGTGAGTTGGAGCAGCTTCCCGATCCGCAGGGACCTAACGGAATTCCCGGCGTGGGGATGCCGGGCGAGCAGGAAATGGACGACGAGGAGCAATCGGCTCCTCAGGAGAAGCCGAAGGTCGGACGGATGGAGCTTCGCAATGGTGACAACATCGCCGGCGAGGTCGTTTCCATCGTGGATGGCATGATCACGGTGAAAACGCCGTTCCGCGACGTGAGGCTGCCGATCGAGTCCCTGCGTTCGCTTTCTCTGAAACAAGCCGATCTCGAACGCTGCAAGCGCGAGAATGGCGACGTCCGGGGCTGGTTTCCCGACGGCTCTTCAGTGGTGTTCCGGCTGGATGCGGTGAACGGGGACAGCCTTTCCGGCTACAGTCAGAACTTCGGCACAGCGGGTTTCAAGATCTCCTCGTTCAGCCGCATCGAGTTCAATATCTACGATCCCGAGTTAGAGGACATCCGGGCGGCCGGCGGTTGGTGAGGTGCCTGGATCCGATGTATCGGCAGCGGCTTCTCGTTTCTTGTCGGCGGCCTCGCGGCATTGCGCGCAACTGCCATTGCAGGATCGGAGCGACGGAATCGCCTCGGCGGGAGATGGAACGGAGTCGTCGGGTGTTTGGCACATGGCGTGGACGATAGCGGGCGGGTGACCCGGCCGCTACGCACCGATTCAGATACGCTGTGCAAATCCGGTCATGAGATCCGGCCGCGCTTAGGGTTTCGCCGCGAGTTCCTTTTCCGCAGCTTCGGCGATGCCTGACATCGGGCGGCCCTTGTGGTCGGTCGAGTCCCTGTATTTTGTCTTCAGCTCTGCAAGCAGCTTGGCCGCCTTGTCCTTTTCCCCGTTCTGCCAGAGCGTCAGCGCGAGCACGAGCCGCCCGTAGCCGCCGACCTGGCAGCCATCGAGGTAATAACAGTCGCTGAATTTTTCGACCGCCCGCGTGAGATATTCGATCCGCTCCCTGCCCTCGCTCATCTGGCCCATGTAGAGCGTGGCGCAGCCGGTGCGGTTCGACTTGTCATACTTGTCCAGGAGCTTCTTCAGGCTCGCGCGGGCTTCGTCGCTGCGCCAGTTCCGGTTGGCCACTTGATAGAGGGTCTCGATGTCCGCCAGTTCCTCCGGCTTGTAGTGGCGGCTGTCCTCGGAAGCCCGGTTGCGGGCCTTGGTTTTATTGTCCTCGCGGAGCCGTTCCAGTTTCTTTTCCGAACCCGCCTTGCTCTCGAGTTCTGAAACGCGGGCCTCAAGCGTGGCGACTTTTTCCTTCAGCGCGGCGGGATCGTCCTGCGCACCGAGGTGGGAAATCCCCGCTGCGGACGCGAGGGCGAGTACGGCGGTCATGCCCCGGAGGGCGGTAGGGTTGGCTTTCATGGATTTAATGGAGACAGAGGAAAAATCTGTCGACCGAAGCAATGGACTTTCGAGCCGGCGTGAAAATTCACGGGAATTCATTTCGCCCGTTGGCGGAGTTGTTCGAGACGCGAGAGGGGCTTTTCGGGTTCTGACCTGGCTTGGGCTTCAGCGGGTGTTGCCGGAGGAGCTTCGGCCGTGGCGACGGGAGCGGGTGCCGGGGCGTCGATCCGCAGGGTGCTGTTCATGGCGGTCTGATGGAGGATGGTGGTGCCGTTTTCCGGAATCAGGACGCGGCAGAAGACTCCGGTGTGTTTTCCCACCGTGGAATCGGCGGCGACGGCGATGGGAAAGGTGAGCGTGGTCTGGTCCTTGGTGAATGTCTGGGGCGGGCAGCTCGCGCCGTGCGGCAGTCCTAGCAGTTCGACCGTGGCAGGTCCTTCGAACGGATGAGGGACTTCGATTTTCGCGAGCATGGAAGTTGTCTTGCCCTGCTCGGTGGCGGCGAGGTCGAGGCTCATGGAAATGTAGGGATCCGCGACTTTGAGCGGCGTGAGTGCGGACGAAACGAGGATCGGGCCTTGGGGCGTGTTCGCTTCGGCGAGGACGCAAACCTGCCACTCTGCGATCGCAGCGTCGTTGTTGGCGTTCAGCTCGTAGGCGATTTCGGATTGATCGCCGGGAATGTCGACGGTGACGGGCCCACTGACTCCGGGAGGATTCCAAAGAAAACGGACGCTGATCTTCTCGGCATACCCGGTGCTGCGTGTCACACGGACCTTGAGGCCGAGCGTGCCGTTTTTCACGAGCGGCACCGTCGGTGCGTCGAGGTCGATCTTGAAGGGGGCTTCGTTGATGACCGCCGTTGCGATGCGGTCGACGGATGTCGAGTGGTAGGGGCCTTCGTTATTGACGTCCACATGATGGATGGTGTCGGTCAGCAGTCCGGTGAGGGCCGGGCTGTCGCCGGTCGAGCGGAGGGAAAACGGATGGAGTCCGCCTGCGACCGGGGCATCCGATGCGGCTTCGAAGACGACGGGAAAAGTGGTGACCGACTTGGGGATGGCCGGCGCGTGCATGGTCACTCCGGCGGGAAGCGGGCCTGCCTCGAATACCGAGTCACAGGCGACATTTTCCCGGGTGACATTGACGACCGCCGCATAACGGTTGCCGCGCGGGATGGGGAAGGTCTTCCATTTTTGGCTGTTCACCCGCTCGACAGTGGGGAGGTTGGCGGCAATGGATGGGGATTTTTCCGTGACTTCGATGCGGTAGGTGAAATCGGCTCCGGTACGGTCGAGCTGGTCGCGGATCTGAATGCGGTAATCGCCATCGGCGGGGCAGGTCCAGTTGATGCTGCTGTCCGGCGCTCCCTGGTCGTCGTTGTAGGCGAGTTGTTTGCCGTCGGTCTGATGGATGGACAGCACGGAATCCAGCGGCGAGCGATGGCTGCGGGCCAGGATGCGGAAGACGAGGTTCTGGTCCTTCTTCGCCGTGAACCTGAACCAGTCCGATCGGGAATCGCCATCAAGAACGCCATGAATCGCACAGGGGATGACGGAGGTCGGAGTTGCCGAGCCGATTTCGTGATTCGCAGCACTCTCGTTCACCCATTCCATCGGCGAAACGGTGATCCAGTGCGGCGACGGAGCGGACAGTCCGTCGCCGGTCGGGAATACCGGGAATCGGCTGTTAGCGGTGGTTGGAAGCGTGACCGGCTGCTTGATCGGTCCCGCCGGATCGCCGATGAACGTGAACTTGATCGTTTCTCCCGGTTTTCCTCCGGTCGGAAAAACCGCGGTGGGGCGGGGGAATGTGCCGATGTGAAGCCGGTATTGGCAATCGTCGGTGCCCTCGTAAGCCGCTTCGTGGACGACGATCCGGTAGTCGCCATCTTCCGGTGCGATGATGGAGGCGAAGGAGTCATTGCGCAGCAGCGGAGTGTCGTCGCAGGAGGCGAGTTCGAATTTCTTCGGATCGAGGATCGCGACGTAGGCGTCGAAGAACACGCGGCCGAGGCGCATCGCTTCGACCTCCACGGACAGGCGCTGGCCTTTTTTCAAACTGCACACGTAGTAGTCGTCATCCTCGTTGGCGGCGACTCCCTGGATGGTGGTGTTGAGTTCGATGCGCTGCGCCGTGTCGAATGTCGCGTTCGGTTCGGCTTCCTTCACCGTGGGAAATTGGCCGACCCAGAACGAGCGCAGTTCGGAAAGACCGCTGGTGGTTCTGACGCGCAGCGAGTGTTCTCCCAGAACCGCGTCGGGAGCGATGTGAAGCTTCGCCGTCGCTTGGCGGCCATCGTTGTTCCCGATGTCGGAAATGGTGAGGCCGGGCTCGTAAAAAAGGATTTCCTTCACCTCCTCCAAGCGCGCTCCGAGGAACCGGACATCGACGTCCGTGCCGCGCTGCCCCCCGCGGGGCTCGACGAGATGGAGTTCCGGAGAAAACGCGGCGAGACGCATCACCGATGCCAGCAAGATGAAGAGCGCGGGTTTCAAAGCGGATGGGAATTCGGATTTTTGAACCACGGATGGACGCGGATTGAAGAAGGGGCCACGGGGTTTTAAATCCATCTGTTTTCAACGAACCTCTTATCCGTGTCTATCAGTGTTCATCGGTGGTTCTCTCTCGAAGGGTGATCAAGCCCGTTTCGCTAACAACGCATCGAGCACCTGACCGCCGTCCACGATCTCGATCGGCCGGTTCCCGGGTGACATCAGCTCGGCTTCCGAGTTGATCCCGATCTGGTGATAGATGGTGGTGGCGAGATCCGCGACGCCGACGCCATCGGTGTCGACCTCTCCGCCGAGCGAGTCGGAGGAGCCGTGGACGTAGCCTTGTTTCATGCCGCCGCCGGCGAGCATGGTGGAGAAAACGCGCGGCCAGTGGTCGCGGCCGGCGGTGGCGTTGATCTTGGGAGTGCGGCCGAACTCGGTGGTGACCATGACCAGCGTCGAGTCCAACATGCCTCTCCGGTCCAGATCGCGGATGAGTGTGGCGATGGCCTTGTCGGTCTGCGGCAACTCCTTCTGGATGTTGCCCTTGATGTTGTCGTGGTGGTCCCAGCCGCCGGCGGTCAGGGAGACGAAGCGCACGCCGCCTTCGATCAGGCGGCGGGCCAGCAGCATCCGCTGCCCGGCGGCGGTGCGGCCGTACTCGTCCTTGAGCGCGTCCGGCTCGGACTTGAGATCGAACGCCTCGCGGGCTTTCTGCGAGGAAATGAGCTTGTAGGCGTGTTGATAGAACGCGTCCATCGAGTCGATCGCATCGGACTCCTCCAGCGCGCGGAAGTGGTGGTCCACGGTTTCCAACAACGACCGCCGGCGGGCGAAGCGGGCGTCGTCCACGCCTTTGGGCAGATTCAGATCGCGCACCTGGAAATTTCCCTGCGCCGGATCCGAGCCGAGGGCGAAGGGGCCGAATGCGGAGGAAAGGTAGCCCGAGTTCGCATACTCATTCGGCACGGACGGCACGCAGACATACGGCGGCAGATCGTTCCGCGATCCCAGTTCGTGGGAAATCACCGAGCCGATGGACGGATATTCGAGCGCCGGAGACGGCCGGTAGCCGGTGAACATGTTATGAGTGCCGCGTTCGTGGGCGGCCTCGCCGTGGGACATCGAGCGGATCAGCGTGATCTTGTCCGCGATCTGCGCCGTCTCCTTCATGAACTCGCCGAACTGGATGCCCGGGATCTTCGTGTCGATGGCTCCGAACGGCCCGCGGTATTCGGCGGGGGCGAAGGGCTTGGGATCGAAGGATTCCTGATGGGCCAGTCCGCCGGGGAGGAAAATGTGGATGATGCCCTGCGCGACCGCGTCATGTTTGGCGAAGGTCTTGGTGTCGCCGAACGCCTGGTTGCGCAGGAACTGCGGAAGCGTGAGCCCGAGACCTCCCAGCAGGCCGACATAGAAAAACTCGCGGCGCGACGAGTAGCGTTCAAGCGGGTTGCCGGGGCACTTGTGGTTCATGAGCGGTTTCGGGCCGAAGGTGGGATCGACTCAAACGGACCATACGCCGGGCGAAAATGGATCATTTCAAAAATGAAATCCGTTCACCTTCGGAGTTGGCGTCGAAGGATTTGTGATTTAAGACCCATGGCGATGGATATGCCGCGAGTGGATGGATTGGAATTGATTAAGCTCATCGGCTACGGCGGCTGCGGACGGGTTTATCTGGCCAAGGATCAGGCCGGGATGAACCGCGTGATGAAGGAGTTCGATGCGGTGTCGATCAGCCGGCCGCTTTTGAAAAAAATGACCGGGCGGTTGGACTCCGGTGGCTGGCCGGGCGGGGTGATGAAGGTGATTTCCGCCGACTTCGAGGCGGAGCGGCCGTTCTGGATCATGCCGCTGCTGGCGGATGCCGAGGACGGGAAAGAGCCGGTTCCCCGCAGCCTGCAAATGGCACTCGGCGAGCACCCGGGGACCTACTCGTGGAAATTGGTGAGATCGCTCGCCAAGGCGCTCTCGCGGATGCACGAACGCCGGGTGAGCCACGGCAACCTGAAGCCGGGCAACGTGTTTCTTTCGGACAACGGCGAAGCCCTGCTGAGCGATTGGGCGATGGGAAACATGCCGGGTGTGAAGCAGTTCCATTTCACCGATGCGGTCCTCTATCAGCCACCCGAGCAGCTCCGCCATCCGGCCGGTTATCTGGAGGAGGCGGGTTACCGCTGGGATGTCCACGCGTTCGGTGTTCTGGCCTATCGGATACTGACGGGCAGGTTTCCGAGATGCCACGACACCTTCCACTTCGTCGCACCACCCGCCGGGGAGACGCGGAGGGAGGGCATCCAGGCGGACCTGTCCAAAATCGCGCGGAACCTTGAGGCGGACGCCGAGGTCACCTGGCCCGACGGCGCGCAGAATCCGCTGGAGGCCGGCTTCCGTGATTGGATCGACCGCTGCCTGGCGCTGGATCCGCTCAAGCGTCCCACCAGCATGATGGAGGTGGTGGCGGGCTTCGAGGCGCTGGAGGCCAGGTCCGCGAGGGATGCCGAGCGCGAGGGGCTGATGGACCAGCGGCGCAGGGCGGAAAGGCGTGCCTGGCGTGCCTTGTTTTTCGCCGGAGCCGCGGCGGCGACGGCGGTGGTGCTCGGCGGCCTGTGGCATCTGACCAATTCCCAGCTGCTCAAGGAGCGCATCGACCGCACCAATGATGCGGACCTGCTCAAAGCCGCCGGAGACGCCGCCGTGACGGCGAAGACGGACGCGGAGACCAAGATGGGCGAAGCGCAGCAATCGCTGGCTTACGAGCGCGACCTTTCCCTGGCGCGGCTTGAAGCGTCCCGCCTGATCGGCGACCGCTTGTTCTCCTGGGCGATGGAAAAGGGCAACCGCCGCCTGCCTCCGCTCGACGGCCGCGAGCTGCGGTTGAAACGGCTGGAGCGCTATTTCACCGACTTTCTCACCCGGACCGCGGACATCGCGGAATTGGCCGACGAGCGCGCCCGCATCCGTCTGCAGCTCTCGGAAATCTCCCTCGCCGCCGGGGATGCGCCCGCCGCGAGCAAGCGGCTGGGCGAAGCGCTGGAAGCGTGGTCCGCCTTGCCGATGGACGCGGAGCTCAAATTCCGCCTCGCGACGAACTCGCTGCTGCTCGCGCTGCTCCGCCAGTCCAACGCCGATCCGGAGGCCGCGTCCTCCTTCGTCGCCGCGCGCAAGGCGCTGTCGGAAATCCCGCAGACCGAGGTGGATGCGGACCGGCTGAACCAGCTGCTCGCCATCCTCGACTTCCATGAGGCGAAATTGTTAGCCGCAAAGGGGGAGGACGCCAAGGCGCTCCAGCAGCTGCTCCACGCCACCGAGACGCTCAACCGCATCGCCGACCAGCGTCCGGATGCCGCCATCCTGAGGTCCGAGCTGGCCGCCTGTTATCTGTCATCCGCGACCATTCTCGAAGGCATGGGGAAACTGGGCGACGCCCGCGAGGTGCGTTCGCTCGCATCGGTGGAGCTGGTGAAGCTGCTGAAGGACAAGCCCGAGGACTTCGCCCTGCGGCTGGATCTCGCCGGGTGCTACAGCGCCATGGCCGAGTCCGCGGTGCTTTCCGGAGACATCGTCGGCGCGGAGTCGATTTCCAAGGAGGCGATGCGTCTGCTGGACCAGCTGGTGGTCGAGCAGCCGGACAACGCGGAGGCGGTTTCGAGGAAGGCCTCGCAGCTCGGACTGCGGGCCGGGATCCTGCGCGACAAGGGCTTCGCCGCGGAGGCGATGAAGGATTACGAGGAGGGCATCCGCATGCTGGAGGCCATCCACGCATCGTCTTCGGCCAATGCGATCGTCTCCTACCGGCTGGCCCTGCTGTGGTGGCAGAAGGGGCGGATGCTCGGCATGGGCGGCAACCGGGATGAGGAAATCTCGCTCATCGGGCGCGCCCGCGATCTGCTTGGCAAGCTGGAGGCGGACCCCTCGTCCACCGGCCCCCGGCCCGAGCAGCTTCAGAGTTCCGGCGCCTATCTGCTGGGCGATCTCGGACACGCGCTGCAACTCGCGAACCGCAAGGCCGAAGCGGCGCAAGCCTTCACGGATGCGGTGAATCTGTGGGAAAGCCTGCTGGAGTCCCGCCCGCAGAGCGAGGAATACAGCGAAGGCCTCGGCTGGTGCCGCCAGCGGCTGGAAGATCTCAAGTAGACCTCAGATTTCCGCGGCCGGGTGCGGCGGAGTCTTGGTGCGGAGCTTGAGATTCAGCAGCTCCACCGCCAGCGAGAACGCCATGGAGAAGTAGATGTAGCCCTTCGGAATGTGGAAGTGCAGGCCCTCCGCCATCAGCGCGGTGCCGATGAGGATCAGGAAGGAAAGCGCCAGCATCTTCACCGACGGATGGCGTGAGACGAAATTGCTGATCGCCCCCGAGGCCAGCATCATCACGCCGATGGAAATCACCACCGCGACCATCATCAGCGAGACGCGCGACGGGTCGTTCACCATGCCCACGGCCGTGATCACCGAGTCCAGCGAGAAGATGATGTCGATCATCGCGATCTGGATCAGCACCGCGCCGAAGCTGGCCTTCGCCTTGCTCGTGCCGTGGGATTCCTCGTCGCCCTCCAGCTTGTGGTGGATCTCCTTGGTGGATTTCCAGATCAGGAAAAATCCGCCGCCGAGCAGGATCAGGTCCTTCATCGAGATGCCGAGCATGCCGCCGTGCGCTTCCGCCGTCGGCATCATGTCCCACAGCGCGGGGTGCACCGGGATCTCGAAGAGCGCGTTCTTCAGACTCATGATCCAGGAAATGGAAAGCAGCAGCACCATCCGCGCGCCCATCGCCAGGCTCAGGCCGATCAGGCGTCCCTTCGCCCGCTGTTCCTCCGGCAGGCGGTCCACCAGGATGGAAATGAAGACGATGTTGTCGATGCCGAGCACGATCTCCAGCAGCGTCAGGGTCAGCAGAGCGCCCCAGGCCTGGGGATCGTTCAGCCAGTGAAATTCGAGTAAGGAAGCGAGGATCATGGTTTCGAGGCGAATTCGAGTGCGCGTTGTTTCATCTGGCCGGCCATCAAGTTCAAGGCATTTGCACGGGTCGGCGCGAGATGCTCCTTCAGCCCGGTGCGGTCGATGAAGCTCATGTCCGCCTGGAGGATGTCGTCCGGCGTCTCGTCATCCAGCACATGGACGAAGAGGGCGATCATCCCTTTCGTGATCAGCGAATCCGAATCCGCGAAGTAGCGGACCTTTCCGTCCTCCGCCTTGGCATCCAGCCAGACCTGCGACTGGCAGCCCTTGATCAGGTGCTCCGCGTTTTTCGACGCGTCGTCCATCGGAGCCAGTTTCTTCCCGAGGCTGATGACGTATTCATACCGCTCCGTCCAATCCTGGAAAAACCCAAGTTCCTCGATCAGGAGATCCTGTTTCGCTGCAATGCTCATGTCCTGCGGCAGTGGAGCGCCTGAACCTCCCCGCCGCAAGCCCCGATCAAGTCGCGGGGGCGACTCTTTGGAGCAGCAGCGCGGAGACGAAGGCGAGGGGAGGCACCAGGAAACAGGCCAGCGCGAAAAACTGCGGGGCTGCACCCGGATTTTGAAACGCCATCACCGCCAGCGGCAGCAGCACCATCCACTCCACCAGCGGGATGCCCGCCAGCAGCCGGGAAACCAGCTTCGGCACCGGATTCCCCCAGAACCGCAGGCAGCAGTCCGTCCACGCCAGATACGGCAGCGTGCAGACCACGCCCCAGAACTGGCTCACATACATTTCCTTGTTCGAGTAAGCCGCGAGCACCGCCGCCCCGAGCAGCAGGCCTCTCCCGGTCCACCCCACCCACTTCGGAGGCTCGGCCATCGCCTCGTACCTCGCGCTCAGCGACAGCCCGGCGATGTAGAAAAGCAGCGCCAGCGCGATCGGCCACACATCATTCACATAGGGATAGAACGCCACAAATCCCATCACCGGCAGCAACGCCCGGCACAGCCCCATCGGGATCACCGCCCATGGCGTCCGCTTGTGCCACACCGTGTAGATCACGATGAAAAAAACAATCCCACCCGCCACCATCCCGCTCCTCGCATGCCCGGCCCATGCCAGCCCGGTCCCGGCCCCCGTCAGACAGACGGCCAGTCCCAGATACAACGCCGGAGGAAACAAACCTCGTGGCAACGCCCGCTCCGGCCGATGGCTCGCATCCCACGCGCGGTCCATCCAGTCATTGAAAAAATTCCCGCCGATGTAGAGCAGCACCCCGGCCAATGCCAGCCAGCCCGCGCCGGCCCACGGGAAATCGCTCTCCCCGGTGAGATCGTGGATGACCCCCAGCACCACTCCCACCCACACATTGCTCACCACACTGGGAATATTCGCCACCCGGGCGGTGGACAGCAGCGCGTGGAGTGTTCCGTTTCGATTCATCGGCCCGCGCAGCATGGGGCGATTCCCGCGCACGGCCAAAGAAAAACCACGCCGATTCACCCCCGAACCCACACCGGTTCACCCTCGAACCCACGCCGATTCGCCCCCGAACCCACACCGGTTCACCCCCGAACCCACGCCGATTCACCCTCGAACCCACACCGATTTACCCCCGAACCCACACCGATTCACCCCCGAACCCACACCGATTCACCCCCGAATCCACGCCGATTCACCCCCGAACCCACACCGGTTCACCCCCGAACCCACGCCGATTCACCCCCGAACCCGCACCGATTCACCCTCGAATCCGCGCCAGTTCATTCTCGAACTCCTGCCGATTTGTCATCAATTTTCCCCGGTAGCCAACCCATCTTTCCCACCCCACTCGCGAAATGACACCCTGTCCGAAATGCCAAGGCTCGATGATTCAAGGATTCGTCCCTGATTTCAGTCACGCGCACAACTTCGTGGGGAGTTGGTATGAAGGGCCGCCTGAAAAATCGTTTTGGGGCGGGACGAAAGCCCAGATCAATCAAGGAATCCCCATCGGTGCCTTCCGCTGCACGAACTGCGGGTTTCTCGAATTCTACGCGAAGTCCGAATTCGCGGCGCGGGGCTGAAAAATCCCATCTGATTTCTATTCGACGCGTTCCAGCAGGTGGGGTATATCCATCAGCCTATGAAAAAAATCGGGATAGTCCTCATCGCCATTGTCGGATTGATCGTCGTTCTCGGGATGATGGTCGCCGGGAGTTATAACGGCCTCGTCGGAAAACAGCAGGGCGTGGACGCCGCCTGGGCGAACGTGCTCAACCAGTACCAACGCCGCGCCGATCTGGTGCCGAACCTGGTGAAAACCGTGGAAGGCTCCGCGAATTTTGAAAAATCCACGCTGGAGGCCGTGGTGAACGCCCGCGCCTCGGTGGGCAAGGTCACCATCGATCCGAGCAAGGCCCCGGCGGATGCGGCCACCTTGCAGAAGTTCCAGGAAGCGCAGGGGCAGTTCAGCAGCGCGCTGAGCCGCCTGCTGGTGGTCTCGGAAAACTATCCGGACCTCAAGGCGAGCGCGGGATTCCGCGACTTGCAGGCGCAGCTGGAAGGCACGGAAAACCGGATCTCCGTGGAGCGCGGACGCTTCAACGAGGTGGCGAAGGACTATAACACCGCGGTCCGCCGCTTCCCGGCGGTGTTGTTCGCCGGGATTTTCGGATTCAGCCCCAAGCCCTATTTCCAAGCCGACGCCGGCGCCGAGAAGGCCCCGGAGGTGAAGTTCGACTTCGGCGGCAAGGCTGCTCCCGCTAACTGAACATGACCGGTTCCTGGCATCGTCCGGCATGGCTCGTGACGCTGGCGGTCTTGTTCTGGAGCATGGTCGCAGGCGTGCACGCCGCGGCTCCGCTCCCGGCGAGCCCGACGCCGAACTACATCCGCGACGAGGCCGGCTGGCTGGATACCCGCGCGTTTCTCACGCTGGATGCGAAGTTGCAGGCCTATGAACGGGAAACCTCGTCGCAGTTCCTGGTGGCGATCTTCCCGAAGATCCCGGAGGGCGAGGAGCTGTTTGACTTCAGCCAGCGGCTCTTCGAGTCATGGAAACCCGGCGGCGTGGAGAAGGACAACGGCGCGATTTTCCTGATCTTCGCGGACGACCGGAAGATGCGCATCCACACCGGCTTCGGCATGGAGGGCGTGCTGCCGGACGCCCGCTGCAAGCAGATCATCCAGGACGTGGTGGCCCCGCTGCTCCGCCAGGGAAACCGCGAGGCGGCGGTGACCGCCGGGGTGGAGGCGATGATCGCCGCGGCGAAGGGCGAATACACCGGCACGGGCAAGACGCGGCTGGATGGGGAACAGGGCGGGAACTCGGACTGGATTCCGCTGCTTTTCCTCCTGCTCATCATCGGCTTCTTCGTCTTCCGCGGAGTGTCGTCCGGGGCCTTCACGGTGGCGGACGTGATCTTCAGCATCCTGGGTGCCTCGCGCAGCTCGGGCGGCGGCTTCGGCGGTGGTTCGTCCGGCGGCGGCTGGAGCGGGGGTGGCGGCGGCGGAGGATTCTCCGGCGGCGGTGGCAGCAGCGGCGGGGGAGGCGCGAGCGGCAGCTGGTGATGACCATGAAAGCACTTTTAACAACCGAGGAGGAGCATCTGCTGGTGGACGCGATCCGCGAGCAGGAGCTGCGGACCAGCGCGGAGATCCGCGTGTGCGTGACCTACAAGTTCATCCTGCGTCCCGAGCGCTATGCCTGGCGGGTCTTCGACCGCACCGGCATGCGCGACACCCGCCAGCGGAACGGCGCGCTCATCGTGATGATGCCGCGGATGAAAAAGGTGGTCGTCATCGGCGACAGCGGATTCGACGCGGTCGTGCCGGAAGGCTACTGGAAAGAGGCGGTGGATGCGATGGTCCGTGAGATGCACGGGTCCACACCGCTCGACGCGCTGCGCGAGGGGCTGCGCCGCCTCGGGGATTCGTTGGCGGTGCATTGGCCGCGTGAGGAGGGTGATGTGAACGAGCTGCCGGATGAGATCCTGAGCTGACCCCGCCCCGCCGCGCGAATGGCAGGATATGCGCAGTGCTTGATAGGCCGTCAGTAGTGGTCCGGGTGTTTTATGGAGATGCTGGCTCCGCAACTCGAAGCAACATCATCATGAAAAATCCGCTCACCACTATCAGTTCGTTCGGCGCCTTCGGTCTTCTCAGCTCCTTCGCCTTCGCGGGATCGGTGGCCATCGATCCCGCCGCCCCGGCCGCCACAGCCTCTGCCGATGGATTTGCCCAGGCCCGCCGCCCGATCAGCAATCCGACCTTGTTCGACCTCGCGCTGCCGACCACCAACGTGCACCCGCTTTTCATCTATCACTCCCTGCCGGATTCGATCCAGACCCGCCTCGGCAACCTGCCGTTGGGCGGCGATGTGGAGCTCTATGCGCTGCAGTTCGAAATCGCGATCAACGACCGCCTCTCCATCGTCGCCACCAAGGACGGCTACGTGGAGGTGAACCCGGATAGCACCGCCAGCAGCGAGAGCGGCTTCGCCGATCTGGGGGCGGGGCTGAAATACGCGTTCATTCTCGATCCCGTCTCGCAGACCGCCCTGAGCGGCACGCTGACCTTCGAGCTCCCCACCGGAAACAGCGATGTCTTCCAGGGCGAGGGCAGGGGTGCGGCGAATCTCATCGTGTCCGGTCTGAAGCTGGTGGACGACTGGCAGTTCGCCGCCGGTGCCGGAGCGCGCATTCCTTTTTCCGATGAGCAATCCACGGAAGGCTGGCTCAGCGCGCATGCGAGCTATGAGATCTCCCGATACTTCATTCCTTTGGTGGAAATGAACTGGTTCCACGTCATCGAGTCCGGCAACGGCACGGGAAATTATCCGTCCCAGGTCGGCGGTGCCATCCCCGCGGTGGTCGAATTCGAAGGCGGTGATCTCTTCAACCTCGGAGCGGCGAACTCCCACGCCAACCGAGATCTCGTGACGGCGGCCTTCGGTTTCCGCTCGCGTATCTGCAATGCGGTCGATGCGGGCATGGCTTATGAAATCCCGCTGACCAACGACGAGACCAGCCTGATGGAGAACCGCGTCACGGTGGATCTGGTTTGGAGGTTCTGAGTTCTCTGCCTGCTAGTTGGTTTGCAGGGATTCCAGGATACCCGCGCAGCCGTCCTCTAGCAGCGCGATGACGTGGTCGAAGCCGCGTTGCCCGCCGTAGTAGGGGTCCGGCACGCGGAGGTCGTCGTGCGTGCGGCAGTAGCTGACGAAGGCGCGGATCTTCGGGTGGAGCCTGCCGGTTTTGTCGAGCCGCTGGACGTCGGAAAGGTTTGTCTCGTCCATGGTCACGATGAGGTCGAAGGTTTTTAGGTCGTCCTCCGCGAGCCGCCTCGCCCGGCCGGCGATGGCGTATCCCTTGCGCTGGAGCGTTTCCGACATCCGGGAATCCGGCGGCGATCCGGCGTGATGGCCGATGGTGCCGGCGGAATCGATTTCAAATTCCTCCGCGCGTCCGGCATCGGCCGCCTGCTGGCGGAAAATGATCTCGGCGGCTGGAGATCGGCAGATGTTGCCAAGGCAAACGAAGAGAACGCGATGGGGGGAGCGGGAGGATTGCATGGGTGGGTGGAGAGCCGGAATCGGGGGAAAACCCTCCGTTGACAACTTAAAATCACGACCCTACGCGATTTGCACGATTTCTGGAAATACCGCGCAACCATCGGGGGCTTGCGCGGTTACGACACCACACACTCATATTTATGAAAAATCCTTGGATTCTCCCTGTTGCTGCGTTGGTGGTTGGTGCCGCCGGCGGATATATTTCTGGAAAAGGCTCGGAAGACGGTGCCAAAGCCCCGACCGCCGAGGAGATCGCCCAGAGGACCCGTTCCGCCGCCCGCCCTGAATCGTCTTCGGGCGAAGCGACCAAGAAAAGCCGGGTCGCGAACGCGGAACAGATCTCCCGCATGCCGGGAAATTCCAACCGCATCCAGGCGCTGCTTGAATTTTACGAAGGCCTCTCCGCCGAGCAACTCGCGGAAGAAGCGACCAAGCTCGACGGCCTGCCGATGAACGAGCGCATCATGGCCTCCATCCTCCTCTTCGGCCGCTGGGCGGAAGTGGATGCGAGCGCGGCCATGGCATTCTCCAACACGATGGGCTTCGCCGGGGGCTTCGTGCGGCCGACGATTCTCCAGAGCTGGTCCAGCGTCGATCCCGCCGGAGCCGCGAAATACTATGCGGAAAATCCACGGGAATTCGCCATGATGGGAATGATGGGCGGTCGCGGCGGCCCGATGGGCGGCGGCCAAGGCGGTGCGTCGATCATCGCCAGCGAGTGGGCCCGCCAGGACCCGGCGGCAGCCATGGCCTGGGCCGCATCCCTCACCACCGAAAAAGGCGCGGCCATGAACTCGGTGATCAGCGAAATCGCCAAGACCGATCCCCGCAAGGCGGCGGACATGATCAAGCAGATGGACGCTGCCGACCAGGCCGACGCATATCGCTCGGTGGCGGCTCAATACGGTGCTCTCGATTTCGCCGAGGCCCAGACCTGGATCCGCTCGCTTCCCGCCGACGACCAGGCCGCAGCCCTGGCTTCCGCCATCGGCGGGCTTTCCAACAACGATCCCTCCGCCGCCGCCAAGCAGGTCGCCCTGATGGCGGAAGGTGATGCGAAGGACCGCGTGATCGGCGATGTCGTGTCCGACCTCGCCCGGGTCGATCCCCAAGCGGCCGCGGAGTTTCTCAACGCCCAGCAAAGCGAAAGAGCCCAGCGCGATGGCATGCGCGAGCTGATGCCGACCTGGACCAACCAGAATCCTGTGGCCGCGCTGAAATACGCCCAAGGTCTGCCGGAAGGAAATGTCCGGGACAGCGCCCTCGGAGCCTATGTCTGGAGCAACAACACAAGCGCTCCCAAGGATCTGGTGGTGGCTGCGGAAGGCATCGCCGATGATGGCGACCGCAACCGTACGATCGGCGTCGCCGCGATGAAGTGGATGCGCGAGGACAAGGCTGCCGCGACCGACTACATCGAGTCCTCGGATCTTCCGGATGATGCGAAAGAGCGCATCATCGAAGGCCGTGGCATGTGGGGCGGTGGCGGCCCGGGCGGTGGAAACCGCAGACAAGGCCGCGGGGATTGATTTCCGCAGACCGGGATTTTCAAACCGTGGATCTTCAGGGATCCACGGTTTTTTGATGTCAGCGTTTCTGATCCAGCACGAGAAACGCACCGCCGGCCCCTGCTTCGTCGCTGAGGGACGGGTCATGGGCGCTCTGATGGGGGTGGAGGAAGCTGCCGAAGCTCGTGATCTGCTGCTCGGCGACCCACGGTTGGCTCCAGTGCATGAGATCGGTGAAATTCACATCGGCCGTGAGATCCTGGCGGCCCGGGTTTTCATAGATGGCCGCACCTTCAAGCCGCTGCTGGAGCAGGTAGGCACGGAGGGTGCCGCGCGGGCGGCGGTGATAGAGGGTTTCCGCCTCGGCGCCGTAGTCGATGGTGAGCATGCGGCCGGATTTCCACCACGGCATCCAATCCGCCAGGTGACGGCGGTAGGACTCGTGAACCTCGATCCATTGGCCGGGCGGGTGGCTTTCGAGAAAACCGGTCGAGTCCGGCAGCGGGGCAGGGGGAAGGAGTGATTCGTTCGCCCGCTTCTGTCCGTCGAATTCAACGGCCAGCTCCTGCCATCCGTCGGGTGTTTTTTGAAAACGCCGGACCGGAAATGCGTCCACCAGTTCGTTCGAATAGATCACCGCCTTTCCGCCGCAGGCGTTGAGCGCGTCTTGAATCCTGGTGTGATGGCTGGCGCGGTTGCGCAGCATCTCCCGCTGGCGGGCGGCGAGGGGGGCGGAGGTTTCCACGAGATGCAGCCGGGTTTTCCAGCGCACGTGCCACGGCAGATGGTCGAGCACTCCGGAGGCGAGTCTGCCTTCACCCGGACCGACTTCGATGAGATCCCGGCATCCGGTCTCCTTCATCGCCCGCGCGGCCCAGGCCGCGATCGCGCGGGCGGGGGCTTCCGACAGCATCGGAGCGGTGGTGAAGTCTCCGCGGCGGCCCACTCCTGAAATCCGGCGGGCGTAGTAACCGTGCTGCGGATCATGCAGCGCATGCGCCATGAATTGCTCGAAGGAGATGGGGGAGCCGGAATTCAACGTTGAGGAGCCTCAAACAAAACAACCGCGATCCTTGCGGAGCGCGGTTGTTTGGAAATTCAGTGGATCGGGATCGATCAAGCTTGGGCGGCAGCAGCGGTGCGAGCCTTGCGGATCATGCTGTTGACGGTTTCGGAAGGCTTGGCACCGACGGCGAGCCATTTGTCGGCGAGCGCGAGGTCGATGGTGTAGTTGGTGCCTTCAAGAAGCGGATCGTAGGTGCCGAGCTGCTCGATGAAACGTCCGTCGCGGCGCTTGCGGCTGTCAACGGCAACGATTTTGTAGTAAGGACGGTCTTTGGTGCCCTTGCGGTTGAGACGGAGAGATACGGACATGATATTGAAGCTCTTTAACGTGCCCGGAGACGGGCGGGCGCGGAAATTGCAAGATCTGCCGCGGATTGCCAAGCAGAATCTTGATGAATTTCGCAATTCATTCGGGTTTCCGTAGTTTTGAGATGGGAAATCCGCTTCAATCGGAAGTCTCAGGACGCGAGATGAGGGTGGTCAGCAACTGCTGGAGCTGCTGGAGCGGCTCGGGGTCGTGGATTTTCTCTCCCTCCGGGGTTGTGATGTACAGGGTGTCCATGGCGACGCCTTTTTCGGTGCAGATCCGGGCGTGGGCGGTGTTGATGCCGAACTGGTTGACTGCGTGGAACAGGTCATGGAGCAGGCCGATGCGGTCGAGCCCCTGGATTTCCACCGTGGTGCAGGTGGGATGGAGGCTGTTGCTGACGTAGGCGCGGACCGGGACCTTGATGCCGTGATCGGCGCGCGGCTTGAGGAAGTTGACCTTGCGACGGAGGTATTTTTCCGGCTCGTAGTTCTCCGTGATGAGGATGGCCTCGAAGGTGTCCAAAAAGCGCTTGCGGGTGGAGGCGGCGGAGACCGGCTCGAAGTTGGTGGTGCAGACGTTGAAGATGTTCACCACGATGCCGTCCTGCCGGGTGAAGAAGTCGGCGGATAGAATGTTGATCTGCTCGGAGGCAAGGGCGCAGCAGACTTTTTCCAACAACAGCGGCTTGTCGCGGCAGGCGAGGACCATCTCGGTGTAGCCCTTGTCGGTGTGGTCGATCCACTTGATGCACGAGGCGAAGGGATCCGAGGTCTCGGATTCCCGTTGGAGGAAATGACGGACGGTGCGGACCTGGGTGACGATGTGCGCGGCCTGCCGGAAGTGGAACGCGGCGGGGGGCATCTGCTCGAAGTGATGCTTCACGTCCGGATGATAGTCCTCGCGCATGATGCCGAGGACTTCGTCGCGCAGGGCGAGGCGGTCGGCCTTGAGCTGGCGCGAGTATTTCTCCTTGCCGCCCTCGAGGTAGTTGCGGGTGGCTTTGTGAAGCTGGAGCATGAGGCTTTCTTTCCAGCCGTTCCAGCCGTCGGGCGAGGTGCCGTTGGAGTCGGCGAAGGTGAAAAGGAACAGCGCGTCGAGATTGGACGGCGTTTTCACGATTTTCGCGAACTCGCCGATAACTTCGGGATCGTCGAGATTACGGGTGGTGGCCGTGCGCCAGAAGGTGAGGTGGTTGTCCACAAGGAACATGATCAGCGTCCGGCGTTCGCCCCGGATCTGAAGGCGGTTGCAAAGCCGCGAAGCGAGCATGGCGGAGCCGTCGATGTGCTCACGGACATTCTCGGCACGGCCGGTGTCGTGGAGGATCACCGCGAGATAGAGCGCGTAGGAATCCTGCACGTCGAGGAACAGGCGCCGGTAGATCTCCCGGCGCGGGTCGGTCTCCGCGATGAGCTGGTCGAGCTGGTCGACACAGCGCAGCGTGTGCTCGTCCGCCGTGTAGCGATGGAAAAACTCGTGCTGGACGAGGCAGTCGAGCGCGCCGAATTCCGGCAGATAGCGGCCGAGAACGCCGACGCGGTGCATCAGTCGCAGGATGCGGGCGACCTCGCCTTTCCGCTCGAGGATGCCCTGGAACACCTGGCGGTTCGCCTTCGAGTAACGGAACGGCCGGTCGATGTCCTCCCAGTGATTCGCGATGAGCCGTCGGATCTGCGGGCTGAGTTTGAGATTGCGGAGCTGGCAGTGTTGGAACAGCCGCAGGATGCGGTTCGGATCATCCTTGAAAATGTCCTGACTCGATGGAAACAGCCGCCCATCCCTCGCCACGAAGCCGTCGAACTCCTCACGGTTTTTCTGCCGGAAGGTCAGGAACGAGCGGAAGCCGGACTCGGCACGGGTGTCCTGCTCGATCTGGAAGGTTTCCATCAGCGAGGTGGTGTGCTGATAGAGATGCCGGGTGTGGCGGTAGTAGTCGCGCATGAATGCCTCGACGCGGCGCAGGATGTCCTTCTGCGGATACTCGAACGCGGTGGCGACGATGCCCTGCAACTGGAGCGTGAGCTGGTCCGTGGCCTTCTTGCTGTGGTAGTGAAGCTCGTTGCGGACGCGGTGGATGAAGTCATGAGCCGCCTCGATCTCGTTGCGGGTGTTGGCGGTGATGATGCGGTCCTCGACGAGATCCGCCAGGTCGGTGCTGCCGCGTTTCACCCGGGCGACCCAGAGGATGTTATGGTAGTCGCGCAGGCCGCCGCAGCTTTCCTTCACGTTCGGCTCCTGGAGGAAAACGGTGTGCGAGTATTTCTTATGGCGGTCGCGCAGGTCCTGACGGCGGATTTCGAAAAACTCGCTCTGGCCCTTGCTGATGCACTCCTTGTCGAAGCGTTCCTTGAATTGCTCGAAGAGCGCGGTGTCACCGGCGATCATCCGCGCGTCCATCAGCGAGGTCTTGTTCTCCTGGTCGATTTTCGCCTGTTCCAGACATTCATTGATCGAGCGGCAGGCATGGCCGACCTTGAAGCCGACATCCCAGAGCAGATAAAGGATGTCCTGCACCAGTTCCCGCAGCGGTTCGGGGAGTTTCGTCGAGGCACGGGGAAGCAGGAAAAGGATGTCGATATCGGACCCGGGATTGAGCGTGCCGCGGCCGTAGCCACCGGTCGCAACGAGGGAAATCGGCAGCATTTCCTTGCTTTTCCGGGCGTTCAGCGAGGCTTCGAGGATGGAGCGGATGATGGTGTCGATCAGCGCCGAACGCTGGCGGACGATCTCCAGGCCGCCGGCACCGGCGCGGTGGTGGAGCTGGATGCGGTGTTCCTCCGTTTTCAAAAACCTCTTGTAGAGTGCGATCCGCTCGGCGGGTGAGAGCTGGCCTTCGAGTGCGGGCTTGAGCGCTTCGCGGGCGTGCTCTTCGAGGGTCGTGAGGTGTTGCTGCATGCGGGAATCGGTGAAGGGTGTTCCGTTTTGGCGGAAGGTCAAGCGAAGCGGCCCATGCGGCTGCCGATGCGGGCATAGAGTTCGGTCTGGCGGGCGGAGTTCTCCAACAAGTCCGCATCGAGGCGGATGGTTCCCGCTTCGAATAGCGTGATGGTCGAAGAGCCTCCGAAGGCGAAGAAGCCTTTTTCCGCACCCTTCGCGACGGGTTGGCGCGGTGTGTAGGTCTGCTGGATGGTGCCGACGCAAGTGGCGCCGATTTCCATGCAGATCACCGTGCCGAAACGTTCGGTTTTCAGTCGGGTGACCGTGCGTTTGTTGGTCCAGAGGTAGGAGAGCTTCTGGCGCAGGGCGATGGGATTGACGGAGAAAAGCGGTCCCTCGATCAAGCGGGCTTGCTCCGGAACGCCCGCCACAGGGAAATGAAAACGATGGTAATCGACCGGACAAAGTCGCGAGAGGACCAGCGCCCCGTCGGCATAGTTTTCCGCAAGGTTCGCATCGCCGAGCAATGCGGGTAGGTCGAATTTCTGCCCTTTCACAAACACTCCCTCGATCTCCGACGCCTTTTGGAATCCCAAATGCCTGCCGTCGGCCGGGAAGACGACGTTGGCTTCGTCCGGATCGATCGGCCGCGCTTCGGGCTTCAGTTTTCGGAAAAAGAACTCGTTGAAACTGCGGTAACTCTGGGGTTTTTCCGCAAAATCTTCCGGATCCAGCCCATACTGCGCGATGAACGGCGTCACCCGCGAGGCGGACTCGGGCGTGCTCATCCGGCGGCCGTACCACTTCGAGAAAAACGGGCGCTTCACGAAGGCATTGAGCGAGATCGCCCCCAGCGGGTTTCCATACGACCAGCGCAGGAAGCCCTCACCGTAAACTTGTTCGGTTTCGAAGGCTCCGGTGTGGCGGTTGAAGTAGCGGATTGGTTCCACGGCGGGCTTGTAGCCGCGATGCGCGTGGTCCGCAAGATCAGCCACGGTGGATTTCAGCCTCCGCATTGCCAGCCATTCTGTTACGGGAGATTGCTCGTTTCCACTTGCGCGGGGCAGGAGGCGGGCTTATCGCCGCCCGCATGAAAAACCGCGCCGCCTGCCTGCTCGCCTGCGTTGTGATTTTCTCCGGTTGTGAGGAGAAAAAGGAAATCACCGTCACGGAGACCCGGAAGGTGACGACGAAGGATGCCGCTCCCAAGCTGTTCGCCACCAGTGACGAGCGTTTCCGCGATGCCAAACCGAGTCCGGTCAAGGCCGACATGCCCGAAGGCTGGCTTGCGCTTCCCGCCTCGCAATTCCGCCTGCTCAACTACCGCTTTGGAGAGAGTGGCATGGGCGAAGTCTGGGTGTCCCTGTCAAATGGCAGTGTGATCGACAATGCCAACCGCTGGCTCAAGCAGTTCGGTGGAAATCCTCTCGATCAGGCCGCATTTGCGAAGCTTCCCGCATTTTCGCTCGCCGGATCGAGCGGTGTCTGGGTCACCGCTGAAGGTGAATATGAAAGCGGCATGGGTGCCCCGGCGAAACCCGGATTCGCCCTCGCCGGAGTCGTGGCCTCGGTCAAAGGACAAATCCTCACCGTCAAAATGGTGGGACCCAAGGCCGAGGTGGAAGCCGCCAAACCGGTGCTCGAGACTTACATCAGGAGCGTGCGACTGACTGAATGATCGCCCGCTGAATTTTCGTATTGCGACCCGCTTATCCGACCATGGAACTCTCTGAAACGCCACCCGCCACCAAAGCCCCGCGCTCCCTACCGGGAAAACTCTTCGACGTGCTTTCCGGGTTCGGCCTTGCCACCATCACGTTGCTTTTGCTCGGGTTGCTGACGTGGTTCGCCACGCTCGAACAGGTGGACAACGGGCTTTACCCGACGCTGGAAAAGTATTTCGCCACGGACTGGCGATCCGTTTTCCTGCTTCCCGAACTCAATGGCAAAACGGTCCCGCTGCCACTGCCGGGCGGCTACTGGCTGTGCGCGATTTTGTTAGTCAATCTCATCCTCGGCGGCGTCATCCGCATCCGCAAGGGCTGGAAGCATGCGGGAAATCTCATCTCCCACTTCGGCATCATCTTCATGCTCATCGGCGCGGGCGTGACCTATCACTTTTCCGAGCGGGGCAACATGGCGGTCGGCGAAGGGGAGTCGAGCAACGTCGCGGAGGACTATCAGGAATACGTCGTGGAGGTTGCCGAAATCAAGGATGGCAAGGCTGACAAGATCCACGTCATACGCGGCAGGGACATCGCCGATCTCACTGGCGCGAAACTCCGCACCTTCCGCCTGCCGGACATGCCGTTCGACATGGAGATCACCGGCTACCTGAACAACACGGTGCCGGTGTCCGCGGCCGAGCGCGCGCCGGACCAGGGGCAATATGTGGCTGACAGGGCGATCGATGGAACCGGCGGTTATTTCCTGATGGAGAAGCCGAAGACAGTGCCGGCCGAGGCTGCCGAGAAATTCACGGCCGGCTGCTATGCCCGCGTCGTCACCCGGGATGGGAAGAAGGGCGCTCCCTTCATCCTCGCCGGTGCCAGCTTCCATCCGTTTTCCTACCGCCTCGACGACCGGATCTTCACCTTGGACATGCGCAAGCGGCTCTGGACGATGCCGTTCACACTGAAGCTGGACGAGTTCACCGCCGCCTTCCATCCGGGCACCATGCGGCCGTCGAAATTCATCAGCAAGGTCACCCGCACCGAGAACGGCGGCGAGGCCAAGGTCACCATCCAGATGAACGAGCCGATGCGTTACGAAGGTCTGACCTTTTTCCAGGCCAGCTACGGACCTCCCGGCGCGGGGCCGGGTGACAAGATGTATTCCGTTTTCGAAATCGTCAGAAATCCGGCGGACAAGTGGCCGGAATACAGTCTCTGGATCGTCGCCTTCGGGATGGCCGTCACCTTCCTGATCAAACTCGGCTCCTTCCTGGCCGCCGGTTCACGCAAAAAAAGCCATGTCTGATTCATCTTCAAAAACAGGACGTTGGATCGCCGCCGGGCTTGCCGTGCTGGTGCTCGTTTCGGTGTTTTACAACGTCGTCGTCGACAACATGCCGAAGGGGGAGGTCCGGCAGGTCGAAGGCTACACGCCTTGGGAAAAGGAAACGCTCAAGATCGCGGAAACCATCCCCGTCCAGAACGGCGGCCGCATCAAGCCGCTGTCCACCTACGGCGGTTTCACCATGCTCGGCCTGCACGGCGCCCGCTCGATGGAAATCGCAGGCTCTGATGGGAAGACGGTGAAAATCACTCCGACCGCCTGGATGATGGACACGCTTTTCCGTCCGCAGCTCGCCATCAAACTGCCGACATTCCGCATCGACAACTCGTCCGTGCTCCAAGCCATCGGCGCGAAAACCCGAGGCAAGCGCGACCGCTACAGCTACTCCGACATCGAGCCATCCCGTGCGAAGCTGGTGGAACTCGCCCAATCCTACGAGTCCATCAAGAAGGGCAAACGCGATGCCGGTCAGAGTGAAACGCTTGATCCGGTCCAGGAGCAGACCATCGCCCTCGCCTACAATCTCCGTGAATACGAAAGTCTGCTAGGCTACTTCGGTTTCGCCCGCTTCGGCATCACCCTTCACGGCAGTGGCAAGCAGGGCGCTCCCGACCAGCGAGCCGACATCAGCGCGGTCATGATGACCGCTCCCCAGATCCGCCAGCAGGTCGCACAGTCCCAGGCCCACGGGCAGCAGATCGATTCCCATATCCAGAGTCTGATGGAGCAGGTCTTCGATGCCGCGAATTTCGCCAAGTTCGGGCTGTTTATCCTTCCTCCCGCCGACGCCAAGGACCCGACATGGCTGAGCGCGGGCAACGCCATCATGAGCGCGATCACGGACACGAAAATCGATCCGAAATCCGCGATTGCCGATATCAAGACTCTCGAAACCACCGCACGTTCCATCGGTGAGAACGAGGACACGTTCCGCAAGCAGCTCGTTTCCCTGCGCGACGGGCTGGCAAAGCGCGCCGAAGCCCGTGGCGAATACAGGCACGTGGAAATGGAAGCCGGCTTCTACCGGGCGAACTGGTTCCTGAACGCGCTCGCCTTTTTCATCCTCGGCACTCTCACCGCGCTGGCGATGTGGACTGTTGGAAAAGGCACCATTGGAAAAATCCTCGTATGGACCACGCTGGCCTCGACCGCCACCGGCCTTGTTCTCTGTGTCGTCGCCATCGTCCAGCGCTGCCTCATCATGCAGCGCCCGCCGGTGGGGAATCTTTACGACACCATCATCTTCATCGCCGCCACCGTGGTGATCATCTCGTTGCTGATGGAGTGGATGACGCGCCGCCGCTTCGCGCTCGGCATCGCTCCCATCCTCGGCACCCTGCTGATCATCCTTTCCCGCCGCTTCGAGCTGGGAGATGCGAAGGACAACATGGACCCGCTCATCGCCGTCCTGGACTCGAACTACTGGCTGACCATCCACGTGCTCACCATCACACTCGGCTACGCCGCCGGCCTGCTCGCCGCGTTCCTCGCCTTCATCTATCTGCTCATGCGCGGACTGGGACTCGACAACGGCGACCGCGACATCCGCCGCTCCCTGACCCGTGCGGTTTACGGCATGGTCTGCCTCACGCTCTTCCTCTCGCTGGTCGGCACCGTTCTCGGCGGCATCTGGGCGAATGATTCATGGGGCCGTTTCTGGGGATGGGATCCCAAGGAAAACGGAGCGCTGCTCATCGTCCTCTGGACGCTCGCGATCCTCCATGCCCGTCTCGGAGGCTACATCAAGGAGTGGGGGCTGCACTTCGCCGCTGTGTTCACCGGAGCCGTCGTCACCTTCTCGTGGTGGCATGTGAATTTCCTCAACACCGGTCTCCACAACTACGGTTTCACCGCCGGCAAGAGCACCATCTGGGCCTTCTACTCGACCATCGTCATCATCCTTCTGTTCGGCGTCATCGCCAAAGCCGTGGAGGAAAATGCAAAGACCCGCGCCGCGCTGAAACAGTAGTCGTGCCATTCAGTCCGCTCCTCTCCGTGCGAGAAACGCCTGAAGTCTCCGGCGGCTTTGGAATCGCTTGAAAAGAACGGGACGATTTCCCACGCTGCCGGAGTGCCTGATCCCGAGCTCCGTCCCATTGCCTTTTTCGCGCACGAGCGGGGCGATGCCCGCGTGAGGAAGCGGGTCACCGCATTTCAAGATCAGGGGCGCAAGGTTCTCGGCTTCATGTTCCACCGGGTGCGTGACAAGCCGGACACGCCTCCGACATGGGAGAACATCCACCTCGGAACGACCTATAACCGCCGTTATTTCCAACGCCTGTGGGCGTTCGTCAAATGCATCGGCGTGTTGTGGTCGAACCGGGAGCGCCTTGGAAATTGCTCGGTCATCTACGTGGTGAACACTGACAACGCCGTGCTTGCGCTGCTGGGCCGGTTTTTCTCGGGACGTCCCGTCCCGTTGGTTCTCGAACTCGCGGACATCCAGCCGGCGATGGTGGGGGAGGGAGTGGAAGCGAAGATTTTCCGGGCCATCGAACGTGCGGTGCTGGACCGGTGTGAGTTGCTGGTCACGACCTCGCCCGGATTTATCCGTGAATATTTTCAACCGGTGCAAGGCTATGACGGGGAAATTTTTCTGCTGGAGAACAAGGTCTATCCCGGCCGTCGCCTGCCAACACCTGCTTCGGAAACCGGCGCGCCCGTTTCCAACGGACGTCCCTGGGTGATCGGCTGCTTCGGCGCCCTGCGCTGCCGCCGGAGCATGGAGCTGATGCATGCGCTGGCGCTGCGGTCGGGAGATCGCATCCGCATTGTCCTGCGCGGCTATCCTGCCGGGACGATCGCCGATGAATTCGACAGCCTTCTCGGCGATCTGCCGAATTTCAAATTCGGCGGCTCCTATTTCTATCCGGACGAACTGAGCGAAATGTATGCGGGCATCGATTTCAACTGGGCCTTCGACATGAGCGATCCGAACGGCAACTCCGCCTGGTTGCTTCCCAACCGGATCTACGAGGGTGGTTGCTTCGGAGTGCCGGTCATCGGGGCGAAGCAGACGGAAACCGGCCGTTGGATCGATGAGCGCGGGCTCGGCTGGACCTTCGCCGAACCGCTGGAAGAAAACCTGGCGGCGTTTTTCGAATCGTTGGATGCAGGTGACTGGCAATCCGTGAAAAGCCGCTGCGTCGATCATCCTCGCGAATCATTCACGGGTGAAGGGGATTATGAAAAGCTGGCGGCCGCTTTGATGCGGATTTCCCAGCCTTGAGCAGGGAGGATCGTCGGTCGAAGCTCCTTATCCCACCACTTCCAACAGCTCTGCCAGGATCCGGTCCAGCCGTTCCTGCGAATGATGCTCGCGGTATTCCTCATACTTGGGTGAGAGGTTCCGCCCGTCATGATCGGTTCCTGCGGCAAGGGAGGAAATCACGCTAAGTGCGGCTTCCGCGCTTCCTTCCGGGATGGTGAGGCCGAGATGATATTTCTCCACGCGCTGGCCGACGCATTCGCCGGCGGTGGCGATGCAGGGGATTTCGAAAGCCGCGGCCTTGCTCAGGGTCCCGCTGCTTCCTTCGAATCCCTCATAAGCGGCCCAGGCGATGTCGAACGTGCGGAACAGCGAGTTGTAATCCGCCTCGTTAGGAATGCGTTTGGCCGCTGGGTCGAAGTGGAGATTTTCAATCTCGCTGCGGATGGATTCAATTTCCAGCCGCTCCTCTTCGGAAAAATCCGAAGGAGGGAAGGTTCCGGCACAGACAAAGTAGTAGGGAAGTTCCTTCTCCCGTGCGAATCGGGCGGTGCGGAGAAGGGTGAGGAATCCCTTGCGGCGCTCCAGTCCGATGATGCCGATGATTTTCCTCCCGGCCGCCTTGCGCTGGATCTCCAAAGCGGGCGGATAAGGCTGTGAGGGAAGGTCCGCCTGCGTCACATCAGGATAGGCCGTGACGCGGACGCCGCAGATTTTTTCCATGGCCGGGATGAAACGCTCGTCGAGCACGCCGATGCCGCAGCAGAGGTCGCTGCGGAGGATGGCGTCGCCCTTGGCGAGCAGGCGCAGGGATTTTTTCAGGGATGGGGTTTCACCGTGGTGATGATTTCTCAGATAGAGGCCGCTCCACGGGCGGTTGAGCAGGAACTTGGGAATGGAGGCGAACGGAAGAAACCGCAGGTAGCTGTCGAGGTAGGGGAAGTAGGCCAGGTCGGCGCTCATGCCGCAGTCCGCTTCCGCCTCGGCGAGGACATCGGCGGCTTTTTTCCAACGGGAGAAGGTGCGCGCGGGATCGCCTTCGAACCGGCCGTTGAAGAAACTGCGTTTCCCGGCCGGCAGTTCGTGGAAATGGACGCGTTGCCTGATAGACCGTGCGGTCTCCCCGTCGAGAGCCTGGAGCAGCGCGCTCATCGCCGCTTCCGGTTCGGGACAAAGGCCGATCACGTTCGCGCCGGACCGCAGGAATGAAGCGGTGAACTGGCTGAAGTACATGGGATGATGACCGATCCACAGCGGATCGATGAGAGCCACGGTTTTTCCCGAGTGCGGCTTCATGACAGGGAAACAGGGACAGGCCGGGCGGAGGTGTGGATCCAGGACGAACGGACCATGAACGCCTGCGGCAGCCCGATCATCATGCCGAAAAGGATGCCCACCAAGCGTTCTTGGAACGGATTCGCGGTGAGCGTCTCGCTGAGAAGGCAGCAGGTGGCGACGAAGGGGAGGAAGGCGAGCCACTGATCGGGCCCGGGGTCGCAGGCATTGGCACGAGCCGCCGACAGGCTGAACACCGCCGTCGCGGTGAACAGGATGACATAACTCGCCAGCGCGATCACTCCGCCTGATAGGAGTCCGTAGGTCCAGACGGAGTGCCCGGCGAACCAGATGTCGTCGAATCCCGCCTCCTCCTTCGGGAACACCATCCAGATTTCCGGCAGGTAGGCGCTGTCCCAGTAATACGAGGTGCCGATGCCCCTGCCATGGATGAAATGGACCGGATCGTCCGAGAGAATCTTCATCATGGCATCCGCCTCCGCCTTGCGGGTGAGGTAGGAGATGTCCGCACCGAGGTTTTGTGCGGAGGCGTTGTGGAAAAGACGCTCGTTCCAGCGCTCGATCATCACCGGTTGGAAAAGAGCGACCAGCCCGATGAAGACCAGCACCAGCATCACGACCGCTCCGACGGGCAACAGCCGTTTCCAGAAATCCGGCCACCGGTACTGCCGCCACCGCACGCCCAGCATGAAGCAGATGGTGGAGGCGAATCCGGAGGCCATCACGGGGAAGATCAGGGAGCGTGTCACAGTGATGAAGATGCCGACGAAAAGCACGCCGCACGCCACAAGCAGGGTCCAGTGGAACCGTCCGCGCAACAGCAGCGCGCAGCCGATCCAAGCCGCCAGCCAGTTGTTTGCCGGGCTCTGGACTTCAAGCCGCACGGTGGCGAGCGTGGCTTCCTTGAAAAGAAATCCCTCGACGATCCGCCAGATGATGTTGACGCAGGCCGCGACGAGGATGGGGGTGACGAGTCTCGACGGACGGATGCCCATGCAGCCGGCGATGTGGGCGTTCATGATCCCGAACAGGCAGAACACCAGCGGCAGTATCACGCGGATCGAGCGGCCGATCTGCACCCCTTGAAGCACCGAGTTCACCAGCATGAAGGAGATGAACAGCCCCCAGAAGGCGATCAGCCAGGCCCCGGGGCGTACGGTCAGGTAACGCCAGCCGAGGAAGACGATGCCCATCGTCGATCCGGCACAGGACGTGAGGAACAACAACTGGTCGATGCCGGCGCCTCCGCCGCCCTCCCGGGCCATGGCGTTCCGGTAGTCCAGCGCGAAGGACATCAGGAACACCCAGATCAGGCGTTCCACCCACACGGCCTGTTTCGCCTGGGGAATCCGGATGAGATCCGGCGGATCTGCGGTGGAGAAAATCACGAGATCTAACTGGCGAGGATGGTGTCGAAAATGGCGGCTGTCTTCGCGATGGGGAAGGTCGCCTCGGCATAGGCGCGGGCATTTCCTGCGAACTTCTCCCGCAGCGTTTCCGAGGCATGCAGTTTGGCGGCCGCGTCGAGAAATCCGGTGAGATCCCCGGGTGCCACGGTGAGTCCCGCCTCGTTGTCGCGGGTGATGCGTGCGGCGAGATTCTCCAGGGGAATCGCCAGCAGCAGCGGACGTCCCGCGCAGAGGTAGCTCAGTGTTTTCGAAGGAACGGAGAAGATGCCGGCCTCCTCCTCGAGGATGCCGACCAGGACATCGCCCGAAGCCAGCACGGCAGGCAGCTCATCGAAGGGCTGATAGGGAAAGATGAGCAGGTTGGCGAGGTTGGCGGCCGCCGCCTCCTTCCGCAACCACTCCGCTCCGATGCCTTCGGAGACGATCACCACGCGGACATCGGAATTTTCGGCATGCTTGCGGGCGAGTTCCAGCAGCATCGCCGGATTGTGTTTCATGCCGATGGTGCCCGAGTAAAGATAGACGAACTTGTCTTGCAGGTTGTGGCGGCGCGACCACGGATTGTCTTTGGGCAGAACGGGGATTTCTTCGATCAGTGCCCAGTTCGGAATGACCGCGACGTTCTCCGGATCGACTCCGAACTCGCTGGAGAGAATCGGCGTGAAGTCTTCGGTGATGGCGATGATTTTCGAACTCCGCTGGAACTGGCGGCGGTCGAGGTGCCGGTACCAGGAGCCGACCCAGCCACCGGCGACCGGGATTTTCCGGCGCAGGATCTTGTCCACGGCGAGGCTGTAGAAATCCTGCACCCAGTAGTAAAACCGCCCGCCGTCCGCGATGGCGGCGCGGGTGATGGGCTCCTGGGTTTCGGTGGGCGTGTTGCCGGAAAGCACCGCGTCAGGTTTCCATGCGGTGATGAATTTCGCGACTTCCTTTCCGTAACGGACCTCCATGTTTCGCCGTCGGCGGAGGGAATATTTGTAGCGCGTGTAGTCGGGGTCCATCGCGATTTCCCTGAACTGGAGGGTCGGAGAGTCGTCGGATTTGCGGGCGAGATCTCCACGCGGGGTCTGCAGCGAGCTTGCAAACGCGTGAACCACCTCGTGCCCGCGGGCCGCCAGGGCACGGCTCAGCGAGATCGGAAACGCATGTCCGGCGTAATCGTGAACGACGATTCTCATGAAATTGGGGGACGCCAAAGGAGGAAGGAGCTGAGTCCGAATGGCGGACGTCCCACCCTAGATACCCCCGCGATGCTGTCAACGGCACGGCTTTACGTGATCGCGTAGATGGAAAGGTATCACGCCTTCTTCGCCGTCAGCCGCTGAGAACCCCACACCGCGGCGAATGTCACCAATAACAGCAGCGTGCTCAGCGCGTTGATCACCGGAAACTCGCGGCTCTTCTTGATCATACTGTAGATGACGACCGGCAGCGTGTCCGAGCCGGGACCTTTGACGAAGAACGTGACCACGAAGTCGTCGATGGAAAGCGTGAAGGCCAGCAGCCCGCCTGCGAAAATGCCGGGAGCGATCAGCGGCAGGACGATCTTGCGGAACGCCTGGAATTGCGTCGCCCCGAGATCGCGCGCGGCATCGACGATCTGGAAATCGAAGTCCTGCAACCGCGCCAGCACCACCAATGTGACATAGCTGATGCAGAACGTGACGTGGGCGATGGTCACCGTGACCAGCCCGAGCGGCTGCCCAACCGCCACGAACAACAGCAGCAAACTCATGCCCATCAGGATTTCCGGCAGCACCAGCGGCACCGTGACCAGCAGGTTGTGAGCGGTTTGAAGGCGGGATTTGAAGCGATGCAGCGCGAACGCCGCGCACGTCCCGAGGATCATCGAACCGATGCTGGCGATGGCCGCGACCTTCAGCGAATTCCCCAGCGCCGCCCACAAATCCTCGCGTTCCAACAACCGCTCATACCATTTGAACGTGAATCCCTGCCACGTCGTCCCGAAACGCGAGGCGTTGAAGGAATTCAAAATCAGCACGCCGATGGGAAGATAGAAAAACGCCAGCACCAGCCAGGTGGTGATCTTCGGGAGGCGGCTGGGGTTCATTGGTGCGGATTATTCGAGAATTGGATTGGAAGCCAAGTTCGGGTTTAGGACTGCTTGGGTTCGCTTTGGTTTGAGCGTGATGTTCAGAGGATCTAACGTGAATCCGGCAGTTTCAGAATGCGAATGATTTCCTTGATCGCCTTCGGATGATGAAACGATCCGTGCCCGGCGGGGACTTCAAGGTTCGACTCCGCACCGTTAACGGTGGCGCTGGAGCGGTGGACGACCCAGTCCATGGAGCCGGTGATGATGTGGGATGCGGTGCCGCGCTGGATCGGAATCTGGTCGAGGATCTGCATGGACCGCATGTGCGGAGAGAGTGAGGTGATGCTGCTCACCCTGCCGTGGGTCAGGGAGACATATTCAGGCTGATAGATTCCGGGATTCTTGCGTTCCAGCTCCACGAAGAAATCCTCGAACTGGTGGCTGGGAGCGACGAAGCGGCCGCCGATGGAGCCGATCCAGGAGCTGGCGATCTTGCTGCCGCGGAAGGGAACGGAACAGAAGATGAGCCGGTCCACGTTGCCGCGCGGTTTCCAGTAGAAGGCTTCCTCCAGGGTGGCGCGTTCGGCGGGGGTGACGTTCATTTTGGAAAGCGGCTTGGTGAAGACCGCGTCCCAGAAAGCGTCCTTCGGCTCGATGGCGAGTGTTTTGCCCAGCAGGCCTCCCATGCTGTGGCCGACGACAACCGAGCGCCGCATGGCCGGGTCGTTGCCCTGCGGATCGAGGAATTTTCTCAGCTCGTCGAGTTGGCCGCGCATGACCCTGGCCGAGTAGAGCGCGGGCGGGTTGGTCGGATAGAGATAGTGCCAGATCTGATAGCGCCGGCGGATCTCCGGAACGGCCCAGAGTTCGTTGGTGAGCTCCGCCCAGGCGAGGGGGGTGGAGAACAGTCCGTGGATGAGGATGAGTGGCGTGCGGCTGGGATCATAGGGTTCCATCAAGGAAAAACCGGGATCCCGATCCGACTTCATGCGCACCATCGATGTGAAACCCGCGGTTTTGAGTGGTCCGGTTTTCTCCAACAGGGTGGTGAAGGGGACGGTGAAATCGGCGGCAAGAGTGGCATGGTGCCTGCCGAATGTCTCGGTGTGCATCCGGTCGATCAGCCGGATCTCCACCGATTTCGTGCCATTCTTCGCGGGGCCGGGAATCGCCACCGCCGTGACCGCGCGGGTGATGCCTTCCGGCGGATACCATTTCTCGACCGCATCACGTCCCCGGTTTTCGCGGAAGCCGACCAGCGCCACGCCGATGCCATCGACACGGTGATGTTTCAGCCCGCTGACCTCGTATCGCGATGCGGGTTCGAGCCGGTCGAAATAATCCGCCGGGAAAATGCCGGGGCCGCCCGGATGCCAGGTGACGCGGTAGCCGGGCAAGGATTTCGGCGAGCTGCTGGAATCGTTTCTCGCAATCCATTTCCCGAGGCTGCGGGTGGCGGCCTCATCGTTCGCGCCGTCGAACGCACGGGCGAGATCGGTGCTGACAAAGGAAGAGCGGCTGCCCCTTTCGGACAACCGCTCCAGTCGTGCCGGCGCGCACGCGGCAAGAAACAAACAAAGGACGAGGAGCGGTTTCATGAGGGGATCGCCACGTGGCAACCTCATGCTAGCGGACCCGCCCGGCCGTGATCAAGCCACCGTCAGGGTTACGGGGATATTTCCACGGGTCGCGTCGGAATAAGGACAGACGATGTGGGCCTGATCGACGAGATCCTTGACGACTGCTTTGTCCAAACCGGGGACCGAAATGGTGAGCTCCACCTCGATGCCGAAGCCCTGCCCGTCATCGCGCGGGCCGAAGCTGACCTTGCCGGTGACGGTCGAATCGGCCGGGATGGGAGTCTTCGCCTTGCCTGCGACGAATTTCAGCGCGCCGAGGAAACAGGCGGAATAGCCGCAGGCGAAAAGTTGCTCGGGATTCGTGCCCACACCGCCGGAGCCGCCCATTTCTTTCGGGGTGGAAAGCACGACATCGAGCACGCCGTCGGCGGTTTTTGCGGAGCCTTCACGGCCGCCGGTTGCGGTGGCCTCGGTGGTGTAGAGAATTTTCATGATGGTGGGGATTGGGACTGCGGGTTGGTATGAATTGTGTTAAGGATTTCCCAGCCGGGAGAAATCACCGCATTTTCACACGGAACGCCGTCTCCGCAAGTCTCCAGATCATTTCCCATCCCAGACCCATGCCACAAACCCGCATTTTCCTGATCCGGCACGGAGCCACCATTCTCACCGCGGAAGACCGCTTCGCCGGGGCGACGGATGTGCCTCTATCCGATGAAGGCCGCCAGCAGGCAGGCCGGCTCGCCGATCGGTTAGCCGACATTCCCGTCGCCGCCGTTTACGCCTCGCCGCTCGGACGGACGATGGAAACCGCGCGCATTCTGGCGGCTCCGCATCATCTGGAAATCCAGCAGCGCGATGGGCTGCGGGAAATTTCCCACGGCCATTGGGAGAAACTCACGCGCCACGAAGTGGAGGAAAAGTTTCCCGCAGAAGCCGCCTCGTGGGATGAGGATCCCTACACCTTCGCACCGGAAGGCGGGGAAAGCGGACTCGCGGTGACGGCCCGTGCCTTGCCCGCGTTGATCGAAATCGTGCGCCGCCACGAAGGCAGCCCGGTGATCGTGGTTTCCCACAAGGCGACGATCCGGCTGCTGCTGAGTTCGTTGTTAGGGTTCGACCCACGGCGTTACCGTGACAACCTCGACCAAGATCCCGCCGCACTGAACATCGTCGACTTCAAAGGCCCGGTGCGGGCGCGGCTGATGTTGTTCAACGACACCTCGCATTATTCCGCCGCCGGTCTCGCGCTGCCGCAGCCAGCCGAAGCCTGTCTCTCGAAATGGTGGACCCACTGACCTTATGAAAATCGCCATCGGCTCCGATCACGCGGGATTCCGCTACAAGCAGGAAATCATCGCCCATTTGAAATCCGGCGGCCACGACGTTACCGATTTCGGGACCGACTCGGAGGCTTCGGTCTCCTACGTCACCTTCATCCGCCCCGTCGCGGAAGCGGTGGCGGCGGGGAAGTTCGAGCGCGGCATCGTCCTCGGTGGTTCGGGAAATGGCGAGGCCATCACCGCGAACCGCACCAAAGGCGTCCGCTGCGGACTCTGCTGGAATCTCGAATCCGCGAAGCTCACGCGACTTCACAACGACGCGAACGTCCTGTCACTCGGCGAGCGGATGATGGATCTCACCACCGCGCTGGCCATCGTCGATGCTTTTCTAACGACGGAATTCGAGGGCGGCCGCCACGTGGACCGCATCCGGGCGATTGATGAATGATCATCTTTCCTCAAGGAGGGGCGGACTCCGATCCGCCCAAGCCCATGAGGTGTCGATAAATAGTGGGTTTCCCTCAGCTCATCGGCTCACCATGGGCCTCGGCGATTCGGAGATCGCCGCTCCTTGAAGGCTCCGGGATTCGATCCCTCACATCTTCTTCAACCGCGCCACCAGATCCTTGCGCACAATCGGCGCGAGAGCCTCGATTTGCATGACCTGCTCAATCCGCTCACGTGTTCCTTCGCCCAACCGGTGCAATCCCAGCAATTCGCGGACGCTGATCTGTCTCGGATCACGCGTGGTGATTTCCACCGTGGCTCCGGCTGAAATCGTTCCTTCCTTCAGCACCCTCAGATAGAATCCGCTGTAGCCGCTTTGGAGAAAGGATTTCAAGATGTCCGGCTTGTTCAGCTTGTGGCCGAGCTTGGAGCAGGGGATCCGCGCGCTGGTCACCTGCATCACGACTTCTCCGGCTTGGAGGATGTCGCCGATGCAGATTTCCGTTTCCAGCAGACCCTGCGTTGTCAGATTCTCGCCGAACATTCCCGGCGGAAATGAAGGCACGCCGAGTTGCTTTTCCCAATGCGGGTAATGCTCCACGGGGTAAGCATAAACCGCCTGATACTCGCCGCCGTGATAGCGACGGTCCACCTGGGCATCGTCCTCCAGCGTCATTTTTCCCACTGGAACAGCGCCCGTCACCGGCTCCTTGTAGATCGCCGTGGAAACCTTTTTGCCGTTGATCACCACCGTCCGTGGCTGCGAGCGATTCACATGGAGGACCTTCATCTGGCCCTGTTGATAGCTCCGGATGGCTCCGAATGGAATCGGGAAATGCTCCACGGAGAACCTGGAACTAGCTTTTGATTTGGATGGGATCCGTGACAATCTTGCCCCGCACCAGCGAAACCCGATTTCCATGACCGACGAAGCATTCCACCGCGAGACCGAAGCATTCTTCCACGAACAGATCCCGATCACGAAAGCGATGGGCGTGGCGGTGGAATCGTTTGCCGATGGCGCGCTGGCTCTAACGGCTCCGCTTGAGGCGAATCACAATCATCTCGGCACGGCGTTCGGCGGCAGCCTCAGTGCCATCGCGACACTTGCCGGGTATGGCCTGCTGTGGCTTTTGCTGGAGGATCGCCGCTGCCATATCGTGGTGAGAAACAGCTCCATCCACTACGAGCGTCCGGTAAAGGGGACGATTCGGGCGGTTTGTAAAAGTCCGGATGCTGACAAGCTCGCCACTTTCAAACGCAAGTTCGCAAGAATGGGAAAAGCGAGGATCCGCCTGCACGTCACCATCGAGGACGCCGGGGAAGTCTGCGTGGAGTTCGAAGGAGTGTTCGTCGCGATGAAATGAAGCAAGGAAGGGCGGACTCCGATCCGCCCAAGCCCATGAAATGACGATGTGACCGAGGTGATCGCGTCTCATCGGCCTTCCATGGTCCACTGCGGATCGGAGTCCGCCGCTCCTTGTCACATGATCCGATCGCGCAACGGCTCGTTGTTTTGATAGAGCTTCAGATTGGTGAGGAAATGCCGGATCAGTGTGCCGGATTCATCGCCGTGGCCGCCCGCGATGTGGGGCGTGATGTGGCAGTTCGGCTCGTCGCGCAGCGGATGATTCGCTGGCAAAGGTTCCGGTTCGGTGACATCCAGCCATGCGGCGGCGACCTGGCCGGAGCGCAGGGATTCCACCAGCGCGTCCTGATCCACAGTGGTTCCGCGACCGATGTTGTGGAAGATGACGCCCGGTTTCATCCGGGCGAGGCGTTCCGCATTGATGAAATTTTGCGAAGTCGCGTTGTCCGGCAGGATGTTGATGACGTGGTCCGCCGTGGCGAGCGCGGCGGGAAGCTCTTCGGTGGTGACTGTTGGAAATCCCTCATCGCCCCGAGGACTGCGGCGCATGGCGGTGATCTTCATTTCAAACGGTGCTAACAATTTCACCAGTTCCGTGGCGATCCCGCCGAAGCCGAGGATGACGACGTGTTGTCCGCGCAGCGAAATCGAGTTGCCCCGGAGGTGGAACCATTCAGCGGTCCCGTTTCCGGCGTGGCTCGCGAGAGCGGCGGGAAGCAACCGGGACTGGGCCAGCATGAAGGCGAACACATGCTCGGCGCAGGCGGCGGCATAGACGCTGGAGCTGTTGGTGACGACCAGTCCGCGCTCGGCCACCAGCGCGCGGAATTCCGGGGTGTCGTAGCGGGTAAACCCGGCGGTGCTGATGTGCAGCCACTTCAATTTCTCCGAACTGCGGATGCTGTCCACATCGGGCTGGCCGAACGCGATGTCGGCGAGTCCGAACGAGGGATCGGGCTCCGGCTTCGCAAGGACCGAAGCCACGCGGTTCTTCGGAACCAAAATCTCATGCGGAGCCGCACCTTCCTGCAGCAATCGGCTGGCGGATTCGCTGAGCGGGGAGTCGGAGAAGATTTTCAGTGCGGTCATGGTGCGGATGGACGCGAATTTCGCAGGTGCGGACGAGGTTGCAAGCGGGGATCGATCGGCTATGACTTTTGGCGTGAATCAATACGTCGCATTGCTTCGTGGCATCAACCTCGGCAAACGCCGTCTCAAGATGGAGCAGCTTTGCGCGCTGTTCGAGGAAATGAAATTCGGTGATGTTCGGACCTTCATCGCCAGCGGGAACGTGATTTTCGAAAGCAAGGCGAAGGACGAGGTGAAACTGACGGCGATGATCGAGGCGCATCTCATTAAGTCGCTCGGCTACGAGGTGGACACCTTCGTAAGGACCCGCACGGAGATGGCCGCGGCGGCCGGTTTTCCCGCGTTTTCCACAAAAGATATGGAAGCTCCTGAAAATACGGTGAACGTGAGTTTTCTCAAAACCAATCTAACTCATCAGCAGGCGGAAGGCTTGATCGCCTGCGGGACGGCGGTCGATGAATTCCAGGTGAACGGCCGCGAGTTCTACTGGCTCTGCCGGATAAGATCGAGCGATTCCAAAGTCTGGACCACCCCGCAAATGCGATCGCTCAAGCTGCCGACGGCGACCATGAGAAACCTGACGACGGTGAGGAAAATCGCAGCGCTCTATCCGTCCTTGTGATAGCCTCCGCGCATGAGCAAGCCTCCCACCATCATTCCCGGCCTCCGAAGTCCTTACGAGCAAGTCGGAGGCATCGTTCTGTTCGGGCGGATGCTCGACAAGATCCGGCTGCATGCGGCGGGGAAACTGCCGGAAGATTGGGTGGTGGCGTTGGGAGCGGATCGGGGATTTGACGGGAGGGTGTGCCGGTTTTTGAAGATCGATTTCGTGGAACTGCAAGCGGAGACGTTGAAGGGCGGAAGCGATGGGGAATTGCTGGCATGGGTTTTTGAAAATGGCCGCAAGCCATCGGAGGAGGAGATTGAGGTTTGGAACGGATTCATGATGAAGGTTGGCTGGCGGGATTCTTATTCCGAGCGCTGCCTGTTCCGGTTGGAGGAAGCGGGTTTGCCGACGGATTTGGTGAGCACGATGTTTGATTTCATCGATCTGGACGAAGGACGTCCGTCGCGGTGGGGCTGAATTTCTCGAAACCATGGACATGCTCTCACAATTGCGATCGGGTGAACTGGCAGGCAGCAAACGGCTGGACCTGAGCTGCGGCCTCACGGAATTTCCCCGGGAAATCTTCGATCTGGCGGACACGCTGGAAATTCTGAATCTGTCAGGAAACCGGCTCTCCGACCTGCCGCCGGATCTCCCCAGATTTCGCAATCTGAAGATTCTGTTTTGCTCGGACAACGACTTCATCCATCTGCCGCCGGTGATCGGCGCTTGTGAGAAGCTGGAGATGGTGGGGTTCAAGGCGAACCGGATCGAGGAGGTGGATGCCGCTGCGTTTCCTCCCGGACTGCGATGGTTGATCCTGACCGACAACCGGATCCGCAAGCTGCCGGGAACCATCGGCAGGTGCGGGCGTTTGCAAAAGCTGATGCTCGCGGGAAATCAACTGGATCATTTGCCGGATGAAATGGCGGCGTGCGTGAGCCTGGAGTTGATCCGGCTGTCGGCGAACCGCTTCCGTGAATTTCCGGAATGGTTGTTCGAGCTGCCGCGCCTGTCGTGGCTGGCACTGGCGGGAAACCCATGGTCGGAACAGCGTGGGGAGAGTTCGATGATGGAGATCGATTGGGAGAATCTGGAAATCGGCCAGAAGCTCGGCGAAGGAGCCTCTGGAATGATCTATCAGGCGGATTGGCGTTCGTCGTTTGGAGCGGAATTGCGACCGGTGGCGGTGAAAATTTTCAAAGGTGAAATGACCAGCGACGGCCTGCCGGGAAATGAAATGGACGTCTGCCTTGCGGCCGGAAACCATCCGAACCTGATCGAGGTGCTGGCCAAAATTTCCGATCACCCGGAGGACAGGCAGGGACTGGTCATGTCACTGGTGGATCCCGGATTCGTGAATCTCGCCGGTCCGCCCGATTTCAACACCTGCACCCGGGATGTGTATCCGGCGGACCGGCGTTTTGATCTAGCGAATGTTCTGAGAATGACGATGGATCTCTCGTCGGTGGCGGCCCATCTGCACAACCGGGGAATCGTCCATGGAGATCTATATGCGCACAATGTTCTGTGGAACGCCGGTGGGAAAGCGCTTCTGGGAGATTTCGGCGCAGCGTCGTTCTATCCGCGGGACGGCGGACTGGAGCGGATCGAAGTGAGGGCGTTCGGTTGTTTGCTGGAAGAGCTGCTGGAAAGGTGCGACGCGGGGGAGGACGACTCCGGCGTTGCTTCTGGATTGCGCGAGCTGGTGGCGGACTGCTTTTCGGAGAAGGTCGGGAAGCGCCCGAATTTCGAGGAAATCGTCTTGCGCTTGGATCAACTGGCTGGCGTAGGGAATCGGAGTTAGATCCGGGAGGGCTCATCGGGCCTCTTCCCTTCAAGAGCGCCGGTCGCCATTCCCGCCACAAGCCCGGAGCTGAATCCGAACACGTGCCCCAGCACGTCGGTGTTGCCTCCGTTGCCTCCTCCCAGCCAGCCGAGAAGGACCAATCCGGCGAGAAACGGAGCGGAAATCCTCAACCACGGCAGCCTTGCCCGGTCGCGCAGCGTTTCCGCCACGCCGAGCCCGGAAAGAATTCCCAGCGCCGCGAACACCGCCGTCGAAGCTCCCAGCGAAACGAACGGTTCCGGATAGGTCAGCCATGAGACAATGGCATTTCCGAGAGTGCCGCTTCCGAGGATCAGCGCCCAACCTAACACCGGTCCGACCGACCTCGACACCAGCGTCGCGAAGACCACCCCGCTCGCCAGATTTCCCACCAGATGGGAAAGATCCGCATGCAGGAACAGCGCGGTGAACGGCCGCCACCATTCCCTTTGGCCGATCAAGCCCACGCTTGATGACGCCGCCCGATCTGCCAGCGACGCATCCTGATCCTGCCAGTAAAAAACCGCCATCAATGCCAGCACCCAGAGTCCGGTCAGCCATGCTCCCGCGGGATGTCGTGACCACTCTTTCCCGGGCGACGACACCATCCCATGCTGCGCCATCTCCCGTCCGTAGGCATCCAGTTCTTCGGAAATCTTCGGTGCCGGATGAGCCTCCGCCTGCAGTTCGTATTCGCCCGATGTTTCCGCTTCCGTCACCCGGCAGGCCTCGCCCATCGCCAGAATCACCAGTCCGTGGTCATACGCCTGCTGCAATGTCGGATAGTGGCCGACCCGCACCCACTCCTCCGGTTCCTCGATCTGCTCCATGTTGGCGTTTGATATCATCCGGTCTGTCCTCGCGAAGATCCACCCGCAAATTCATTCGTCAATCACCACCTTCCGCCACCCGCGCCGCCAAGTAATCCAGCGCCGCCGGAGCCCGCCGCAGGACCAGCGAGAAATGCCCCATGGTCTCGTCCTCCTGCAGTTCCGCGCCCGCGATTTTTCCGGTGAACTCGCGCACCATCGACAGCGGGATATTGCGATCATCCCCGCCATGCCAGTAGCGGATAGGATGGCGAACGCTTCCCAGATCGATCCCGAGCGGTTGGAAATAAATCGCCGCATCCGCCATCACCCCGCGCCCGCCGTTGACGCTCACTCCTTCCTGAAAGCACTTCGTGATCACCGACCACACATCAGGAAAATCCAACAGCAAGCGGCCGTCCTCAGCTCCCACCGTCCGGAGCGCCCACGACAATGGCGGCCAACCCGGATGCCACTTTGATCCCAATGCCGCCACTCGGAAAACCGGCGAAAAGACCGCGCCTGGCAGTTTCCGGAAAGGAATCAGCAACCGGTAGGCGGGATGCAATCCGGTCAGGCCGGTCGAAATCTCCGCCAGCGGCACCGCTCCGCCAAGCACCGCCGATCCTGTCAGTCGGTCCGGAATATCCGCGGCGCACGCCAGAATATACGGCCCGCCTCCGGAAACGCCTAACTGTCCGAACCTGCCGATTCCCAGCCAATCCGCAAACCGTTCCATCAGATCCGGCCATGTTTTCAACAAGCGTCCCTGCTCCAGCGACGACCTTCCCATGCCCGGCCGATCCATGGCGATCAACCGCAGTCCGCGCTCCCTTGCCAGATGATGCGCCAGCCGTGCCTGCAACCGTGAACTCGGCCAGCCGTGGTAATACATGATCGGAAATCCCGCCGGGTCCCCGTACTCGTTCCACGCCAGCCGCCGTCCCGGAGAGATCTCCCAAAAACGAGGATCCTCCGCGGGAGGCAGATTTCGAAGAAACCCCAAGGACTCGTCGTTTTTGGTCACGGAAAAATGATCCGCGATCCGTGTGATGAAAGCAACCGGTGCGTCATTCGGAACCTTCAACGGAGCGGGTTATGGTTTCAATCTGCTCCAAGGGAATTCATGGATAGCGTCTTCCGAATGGCGATTGTCCTATTGATTGGCGCAACTCTGTTGTGAAAGGAATGGGAAGGATCAAACCCCGCGCAATCCGGAATCCGCGTCGGCGAGTCGCGGAGTTTTGACCCCGGCCTTGTCCAGCATCGAGATCCACAGCGAGCAAAGCGGGGTTCCTTCATCGAATTCCAAGTGGCGGCCGGTGCGAAGCTGGCCGTTCGCACCGCCGGCGACGACGATTGGCACGTTGCGCGGGTTGTGGGAGTTGCCGTCGCGGATGGGAGAACCGAACGCGACCATGGAATGATCCAGCAGGGTGCCGTCACCTTCACGGATTTCCTTCATTTTTCCTAGCATGTAGGCATACTGCTCGGCATGCCAGATGTTGATTTTCTCATATTGGTCGAGTTGATCCGCTAGATTCTGGTGGTGGGAAATGGAGTGGTGGCCGCCTTGGACTCCTTCGATGAATGAGAAGTTCCGGTTGGTCACATCATTGCCGAACATGAAGGTGGAAACGCGGGTGGAGTCCGACCAGAAGGCGAGCACCATCAGATCCAGCATGATGCGCGAATGCTCGCCGTGGTCGAAGCGCGGAAGACCGTTGAGTTCTTCCTCGCGGGTGGCCTTTCCCATGGCGTTGGAAATGCGCTTGTCGAGTTCGTCCATGGATTTGGCGACCTCGGGCGAGAGGTTCCGGCCTGCGCCCAGAGCCGTGGCTTCCTGCTCGATCCTGCGTTCCACCTCGCGGATGGATTCCAGATATTGATCCAGCTTCTGGCGGTCTTCGCTGCCGAGCTTGCTCTGGAGGCGTTTGGCATCGTCCCTCACCAGATCGAGGACCGACTGTTGGTCGGCCGCTTGCTTTTCTCCATCGGCCGAACGGGTGCGGAAGAGCCGGTCGAAGGCGACCCGCGGATTGAGTTCGCAAGGCAGCGGGACGGTGGGCGTTTTCCAGGAAATATGGGAGGCGTAGAGGCGGGTGTAGTTGACGTTGGTGTCGATGCCGGTCGCGACGGGCTCGGTGCCGAGTTCGAGCGAGGGAATCTTCGTTTTCCTGCCGATTTCATTGGCGGCGAGCTGGTCCATGGAAATGCCGCCGGCGTTGATGTCGCTGCCGGTGGTTTTGGAAATGGTGGTGCCGGTGAGCCAACCGCCGGTTTTCACGTAGTGGCCGTCGCCGCTGAACGAGGCTTTGTTCTGGAGGCCGGTGAGGATGAGGATTTCCTCGCGATGCTTTTCCAAGGGCGAGAGAATGGGAGACAGTTTGAACCGGCTGCCGTTGCCTTCGGGCGTCCAGCGATCCTCCCGCACTCCGTTGGGCATGTAGAGCATGGCCATTCTAACGGGGAAGGCGCCGCCGCCGGGAGCCGCCATCAGCGGGCGCATGGCATCAAGCACGGGAAGGGCGAGCGTGGCCCCGATTCCTCTGAGCATGAGGCGGCGGTCGAGCAGCCAGCGGCGGGTGGTGATGGTGGACATGGCGGTCTAGCGGGTGGCGGAACGGTTTTGAAACGGAGCGGAGCGGATGATGGCGTGGATCAGCGGACGGATCCGGAGTTGGTTGGCGCGGAGGGTGTTGACGAGATCGGTGATGACCGGCTCGTCGTAGTATTCCAACGGGCGGCCCAGCGAATAGCCTAGCATCTTGCGGGCGGTGTTGCGGAGGAAAAGTTCGTCGGAGGCGAGCAAGAGCTTTTTCAACTCTGCGGGAGTGGAGAAGCTGATGTCGCCGGGAAGTGTGGCGAGGGAATCGACCGTTTTGCCATTCGCGTCGGTGGAACGCCAGCGGCCGATGGCGTCGAAGTTTTCCAGTCCGAAACCGAGCGGATCGATTTTTTCATGGCACCCGGCGCAGGAGGGTTTGCTGCGGTGGAGTTCGAGCTGCTGGCGGAATGTCAGTCCTTCGGCGGATTTGTCATCCGCGGGCAGGACTCCGGCATCGGGAGGCGGCGGTGGCGGCGGGGTTCCCAGCAGGGTGTCGAGAATCCATTTGCCGCGTTTGACAGGACTGGTGCGGAGCGGGACGGAAGTGGCGGTTAGGATGGAGGCGTGGCCGATGACTCCGCCGCGATTCGGATCGGTGAGGTGGATCTTCCGGAAGATGTCGCCGGTGATATCGGGGATGCCGTAATGGCGGGCGAGCTCGGCGTTGACGAAGGTGTAGTCGGACTGGATGAGATCGGTGACGGGACGGTTTTCTCTAACGAGGTTGTTGAAGAACTCGACGGACTCGCGGATCATGGCGCTGCGAAGAGCCGGAGTGAAGGTGGGGAAGCGGGACGGATCGGGTTCGGAAACTTCTCGGAGCTCGTCGAAGCCGAGCCACTGGCCAGCGAAATGGCGGGAGATCGCTTCGGAGCGCGGGTCTGCCAGAAGCCGGTCCACCTCGCCTTCGAGCACCGCGGGGTCGGTGAGTTTTCCTTCGTCAGCCAGTTTGAAAAGGCGGCGGTCGGGCATGGAGGACCAGAGGAAATAGGAAAGGCGGGTGGCGAGCTCGAAGTTGGAAACGCGCCAGCTGGATTCGCCTGGCTTGTCGGTCTCTATCCGGAACAGGAAGGCGGGATGGACGAGAATGGCCTGGAGGCAGGGGCGGAGGGCTTCCTCGTAGGATTTTCCGGCGGCCATGTTCGCATCGAAAAGCTTGAGCATCGCAGCGAGGTCGTCATCCGTGACGCGACGGCGGAAGGCGAGGGATGCGTGGTATTGAAGAGTGTTCCGGGCGGCGGAGGACGGAGGGAGATTCTTGCCGGGTCTGGCGATGAGGATTCTTCCTAACGAATCAGGATTCCCATAAATGGAGGCGATGATCTCCCGCGACGCGGCGAAGTATTTCTCCATCAAGATCGGGGGGATGAATAGCGAGTCACCGACGTTGTCGAATCCCTCGCCTCCCGCACCATCGGCGGGGAACTCCCGCCCCGGTTGGAATGTCACGCCGAACAGGTCGCGGACGGTGTAATTGTATTCATTGCGGTTGAGCCGGCGGATGGTGGTGCGGCCGGGATTCCGGGGGAAATCGCCGGTCTCCAACTTGCGTTGGATGGCGTGGATCTCATTGACGAGGATTTCACGTTCGGCCGGAGTGGGGAGTTTCTCCGTATCGTCCTCGGGCGGCATGTCGCCGGATTGGATCTGTCTGGCGAGGGTTTCGAGGAATCGATGGTGCTGGAGTGCGGACTGTGTGGACGTCAGGTGCTGAACCTCGATACCGCCCTTCTGCTTTTTGTCGCCGTGGCATTCGTAGCAGTATTTGCCGAGAAGGGGGGTGGCATTACGCGCGAAATCGTCATCCGCGCGAGTGGAAATCGCGGTGAGCAGGATCACGGAAATGAGGCGGAAATAACTCACGGATGGCGGCTTGAAGGAGACGGCGGAAGCGAATGGATTCTTTCGCAATGACAGATGTGCAGCGGTGGGAACGTCTGGGAATGGATCATGATGGGAGTGCTGATGAGGATGGCGGTGTCCGCCGCGTGCGTGATCACGGCGGAGGCGGGGACATTTCAGAATCCACTCAATTCATCCGCGGATCCGTGGATGGGCCATGCGGAAGGGGAATACCACCTGGCGACGACGCAGGGAGACTGCGTGAAATTGTGGAGCGCGAAGTCGATCACCGGCCTGAAGGATGCGAAACCGCTGCTGATCTGGAGCAAGGGCATTGGCGTGTGGGCGGCGGAATTCCACCGGCTGCAAGGGAAGGGTGGGATGCGGTGGTATTGTTATTTCACCAAGACAAGTGGCGAGGACGTGAAGCACCGGATGTTCGTGATGGAGAGCAGGACGGACAGCATCAAGGGGCCGTATGGCGAACCGAAGCAACTGGCGACCGATTCGAAGGACGAGTTCTATGCGATCGACGGGAATGTCTTCGAGCATGGCGGGAAGATGTATTTCCTGTGGGCGGGGCATCCGGGGCATGTGTTGTACATTTCCAGGATGAAGGACCCGATGACGCTGACGGGAGAGCGGGTCAATATTCCCGCTTCAGGCTTCGGCTGCCCGGAAGTGCGGGAGGGGCCGTACGTGATCGAACACGATGGCAGATTGTTTCTAACTTACTCGGCATGCGACACCGGCAAGCCGGATTACAAGGTCGGCTATCTGTGGGCGGACGCGAAGGCCGATCCGATGAAGGTGAAGTCGTGGACGCAGGAAGCAGAGCCGTTGCTTGAGCGGTCGGATGCGAACAAGGTGTTCGGACCCGGCCATCACGGCTTCTTCAAATCGCCGGATGGCAAGGAGGACTGGATCGTCTATCACGGCAAGACCACCAGCGAATACACCTACCGCAGCCGCAGTACGAGGGCGCAGAAGCTGGAGTGGGATGAAAAGGGATATCCTAGAAAAGTGGTGCCGCTGGGATTGGAGGATACGGTGCCGCTTCCATCCGGTGATCCGGGGTGACGGCGTGTCTCAGGAAACCGCCAGCAGGAACGCTCCGCAGATTCCCGCTTCCTGACCCAGTGAGGGAGCGACGACGTAATCCGGGTCCAGCACCGGTGGGAAATAGCCCGCGGCCAGTTCCACCAGCTTGCCGTTGATCTTACGATGCAGCCCGTCGACCTGAGACACGCCGCCGCCGACAATGACCCGTGCAGGAGAAACGATGGCTAACAACGAGAGGATGCCGTGGGCGAGATACCACGCCTGGGTTTCCCACGCCGGGTGATCGGCGGGAAGTTCGTGGGCGGGCTTTCCCCAGCGGGCGGCGATGGACGGACCGCTTGCCAGACCTTCGAGGCAATCTGCATGAAACGGGCAGACTCCCGCGAAATCATCGGCTGCCATGCGTGGCACCTTGAGATGGCCGAATTCCGGATGCAGCGCCCCGTGAATCAAACAACCACCTGATAGGATGCCGCCGCCGATGCCGGTGCCGATGGTGATATAGGCCACGTCGTCGAGACCCGCTGCCGCGCCGATCCTGGCTTCGGCCAGAGCGGCTGCGTTGACGTCGGTATCGATGGTGAGCTTCGCATCGGGGAATGCCTCGGACAGAGAACCGGTCAGCGAAAATCCAGCCCAGCCGGGTTTGGGGGTCGCAAGGACGTTGCCGTAGTTTTCGCGTCCCGGAACAATGCCGATGGGCCCGAACGCCGCGATGCCGATGCGTTCCGGAATTCCGCGTTCGCGGAGCCAGCCGATGGCGGTGCCCAGAGTCTCTTCCGGAAGTGTGGTCGGGAAACGAAGTTCCTCGATGACCCTGCCTTCCGCCGTGCCGATGGCGACGACGGTTTTTGTTCCGCCCAGTTCGATTCCGGCAATCATGAATAGTGGGTGATTTAGCGGGACGCTGCTGCGGCGGCAAGAGCCTCGCGGGTGATGCGGGTGATTTCCGACCATTTGCCGTCGTTGACAAGCTGTTTGTCAACCATCCACGAACCGCCGATGGCGGCGACGACCGGAAGCTTCAGGTAGTCGGATAGGTTGCCCGACGACACGCCGCCGGTCGGGATGAATTTCACGCCGGTGTGGCCGTAAGGGCCGGCCAGCGCCTTCAGCATGTTCACTCCACCGGCGACCTCGGCCGGGAAAAACTTGAGCAGCTTGCAGCCGAGCGAAAGAGCGTGTTCGACATCGCTGGGCGTCATCACGCCGGGCGAGAATTGCAGGCCGATTTCGTTCGCCGCGGCGATGATGCCGGGGTTGAGTCCGGGAGCGAGTCCGAAGACCGCGCCGGCGTCCTTGGCCCGCCTGACCTGATCCTTTTCGAGCAAGGTTCCGGCACCTAGCAGAATTTCCGGAAATCGTGAGGCGATGCGCTTGATCGACTCCTCTGCCGCGGCGGTGCGGAAAGTGATCTCCATGATATCCAGCCCGCCTTCGAGCAATGCTTCCGCCAGCGGCTCGGCGGATTCGACATGGTCAAGGACGACGACGGGAACGATGCGTTTGGCGAGGATGCGGTCAATCATGGGAAGTTCCGGGAATGTGAGCGGAATTTCCCGGATGTGAAACAAAATGAGCGGTTGCCGTGGAAATCTCAGGAAGGTGGAGATTCCGTCGAATACCCGCCGTCGCAGCCCTCAGCGGGCGTAGAGATCCACCTTGGCGGCGCTGACAAACGCCTTGTGCGAAGCGAGTCCGAGGCTTCGGCTGTATCTGCCGATGAGCGTGCTTTCGCCAGGCTTGTCGAGGTTCATCAGGGCCAGCCCCAGCCCCAGTTTGGACGATGCCATCAGCGTCCGGTTGAACGCACAACCGAGATGGTGGGAAACCGGTCCGTTTCCGTCGGAGAGGGTTTCTCTCATGCCGATCATCGCGAGAAAGGCAAAGGAGTAAAACAGTAAGCGCACGCCGATACGGGTGCCACCGGGGGAGTGGTTTTTTTTCATTTGTCGGGGGGTTTGGGGGGATGCATTTCTTTCGAAATACAACGGGGTGCTTAGCACGCCGGATTGTCGAATGTCAAGAAGTGCTGAGGACCCTACGCGATCGCGTAAGAGAAGGATGGTTCAGAGTTCGATGGCGACGACATCGATGATCTCGCCTCCAGATTCGATTTCAATGTGGCGGCTGAAGGTGTCGATGGCGGTCTTTCCCACCTTGCGGGTGTCCATCAGCGAATAGCCACCGATGAGGAGGGGGCCTGCGACGGGCAGCCAGCGGGAAAGCGTTTTCCCGACGGCCTTCCGGGTGACGTGGATGCCGATCTTTCTCAATGTCTGTTGGATGATGCGGAGACTGGCTTGCTTGACGATGACCCGTTCCCCGACGCGGGCCACGACATCGCGCAGCAGCATGGCCGCTCCGTGCCGGAAGAGGCAGTAAACCATCATCTGGCGGTTGAGTTGGGACGTCTTTCCATAGCATGCCGCGATGTCGGCCACCATCTGCTGTTGAATCTGCCAGACTTTCAGCAGGTCCGGGATGACGGTCAGAATCCCAGCCGGTCCCGGCGGAAGGGCAAGCGTGGCCGAGAGGGCGCCGGCCTTCAATCCGGCGACCCTGACGATCTCGCGGGCCCTCAGGCTCGGATTGACGCTCACCGGTTCCGTTGAGGTCGGAATGGTTGCCGCAAGATTCTCGAGAGCGCGCAGCAACGGGTTCGATGCCGGTAACGCGAGTTCTCCACCGCTTTCATGGGATTCCATGGCTTTTCAATGCCGCAGGGATGTCCGGACTTCAACCGGTTTTATCCGCGGGGTCGCGCTGCAGGATCACAGGTCGTAGCAGCGCACCGCGTTGCCGTGAAGAATGGCCTGCTGTTCCTGGTCGGTGAGATCCGCGACGAAGCTCCGGACCATTTCCGCCCAAGACTGATAGGAATCGATGCGAAGCAGGCAGACCGGCCAGTCGGTCCCGAACATCAAGCGGTCCGCACCGAAGAGTTCGAGAGCGGTTTCGAAATAGGCGCGAAGTGTTGCCGGATCGATTTCCGGATCCCGCATCTCGGTGACCATCCCGGAAATTTTCACACCGAGGACATTCTCACGTTTTGCAAGCTCGGCCATGTCCGCTTTCCACGCGGAGTCGATTTGTCCCTTGCGGATTTCCGGCTTGGCGATGTGGTCGATGATGATTCCGAGGTCCGGCTGTCGGTCCACCAACTGGATCGCCACAGGAAGCTGCCGCTGGAAAATCAGAAGATCGTAGCGCAAATCCAGGTCCGGCAGAAGAGTGAGTCCGCGATGGAAATCGTCCCTGAGAAAGTAGCCGTCAGGCTCGTCCTGGAGGACGTGCCTGACGGCCTTGAATTTCGGATGAGCGGCGAGACGTCCGAGTGGTTCGCCAACGTTCTTGTCGATGAGTGGCACCCATCCGACCACTCCCGCGATGAGATCCGTGGAATTCGCCAGCGAGAGCAGCCATTCGGATTCAGCCAGCAACTGCCGTGCCTGCACCACCACCGTGGCATCGACCCCGGCTGCTTCTGTCACTTGTTCCAGCTCGGGGAAGAGTTGGTTTTGCGCGAGCGGAGTGCCGGGAGGGATCCACGGGTATTCCGCAGGAGAGTAGTTCCAGAGATGGTGGTGGGAATCGATCATGCTGAGAAGTTAGGGAGCCGTGACACTCCTGTCGTGGGCCGATGGAAAGCGCAAGGGGACGTGCGTTGGCTCTCCTCGTTCGCGTCCCATTGACCTGGCGGAGAAGAGTCTCCGCCCTCCTTACAGAAACAGCGGCTTCATGTGGCGCTCCAGCAGATTGCCGGTGACGTTTTTGGCCACGACCTCCTTGTTGTCATGCAGTGCCTTGATGTAGGTGTCGCCGAGTTGTGCGGCGATCTTGAAACCGACGTGCAGCAGCTGGCGCAGGTCCGCGTTGTAGCCGGGATTCGTTGGGTCGTGGCGCAGCGCGTCGGTGAATTGCGTGCTGCTCCAGCCGTTCACTTCCTCGGCGGATGGAAGGTTCGCGTCGCTGATGTCGATGACGGTGGCGTAGGGCTCGCAGAGAGCCGCCTTCTTTTCAAGTGCCTTGGCATAGATCGTTTTCGCCAGTGCGAGGCCATCGCCATCCGATTCCGCGAGTCCGACGATTTCCTCCAGCCAGTTCGTTCCGGCAGTCTTGATGTGGAGACCGGCGCCGGTGCGCCGGATGGCCTTGCTGATGATCGGATAGATCGAGAACTTGTCGGACCCGGAATGCACCGAAAGTTTCAATGCGGCGGGCAGACCATATGTCTTGATGGCGTGGGCGATGACGGCCAGGTCGTCGTTGAATTCCTTTTCAAACTGCGCGACATCGCCGACGTAATCGACGCCCTTGTTGAATCGGCCGGTGAACTTCGGCGCGATCGTCTGGATCGGGATGCCCTGATCCGCGATGGCCGCGAGGATGATCAGCATCTCCGGCGGCGTCTGCGGGCTGTCGGTTTCGTCCATCGAGACTTCCGTGACGAAATTGTCCGCACCGCCCTTGGCGGCGACGATGTGTTGATAGATCGCGGCGGCTTTCTGGGTGGCCTTGAGGAATTGGTTCGCCGTTTTCTCGACATCGGCGCGGGAGATTTCAAACGGCTCGGCAATCCCCTCGATGGCGACGGTGCCGATGAGTTCGGGATGCCTCGCGATGAACGCGGCCACATCCGCCGGATCGGCTGCCTCACCGATGTCATCCGCGACATCGAGAGTGAAGAAATCGCACGGCGCGACGAAGCGGTCCACGGTGGAGAGATTGATATGGTCGGCGTCCAACAGATATTCTCCGGTCCAGCCGAGATCCGCCACCGCCTTGTCGGCGGCCTGGCGGGTCTGGATCGGTTCGGAGCCGATGATGTTGTGCTCGCGGTTCGACTTGTTCCAGACGGGAACGATGTCGATGCCGAGCTTCTTGGCCTCGATGAAGGCGGCGAGCTGGGCATGCGCGCCATTGGCGAATCGATCGCCGACGCCGAAGGTGTATTTAGGGCAGGTTTTCATGATGTTGGAAGTTGAGGTTTTAACGGCGGATGGAAGAAATGGTGAAGGGGATCAATCGGGTTAGTTGATCTCGATGACGGCCTTGATCGCGCCGAGCGACGGATCGGTGAATTTGTCGAACTCCGTAGGCACCGCCTCAAAGGCGATCCGGTGCGTGATCCACACCCCGGTGTTGATCTTCCCTTCGCGGATGAGCTGGATGATCTTGTCGAAATCCTCAGGCATAGCGTTGCGCGAAGCGAGCAAAGTGAGCTCCCGACGATGGAAAACCGGCGCATGGGGGAAAGTGAGTTCGGAAGTCGTGATGCCGACGTAAACGACGCGGCCGGTGAACGCCGCATAGTTGAAGCAGGTGGACATCGATTGCGGATTGCCCGTCGCGTCAATGATGACATCAGCGAGTCGCCCGTCGGTGAGTTTCTCCAACTCCGCCGGATGCGAATCGTCCTCCTTGAATGGGATCGCATGCCGGATGCCCAGGTTCTTCTGGCAGAAGTCCAGACGGCTCGGCACCATGTCCATCACCACGGTCTTCACCTCCATCAGTTTCAAAAACTCAAGACAGGCCAAACCGATGGGACCAGCGCCGATCACCAGCACCGTTTCACCCGGCTGGGGATTTCCGCGTTGCACCGCATGATAGCCGATCGCCAGTGTTTCGACGAGTGCGAGCTGGTCGTAGGTGAGATCGTTGCCCGGATGCAGCTTGCGGGCGGGAACGGCAAACACGCCTTTCCGCAATCCGCCGTTATTGTGAACTCCGATGACCTGCACGCCGGGGCAGCAGTTCTGCGAGCCCTTGAGCGACGTCTCGGAAGCCGGATCATTCACATAGGGCTCCAGCGAGCACTTGTCGCCGGCCTTCACGTTCGTCACGTCATCCGCCACCGCCATCACTTCCAGGCCGAGCTCATGACCGGGCGTGCGCGGATAGGCGAAGAACGGGAATTTCCCAAGATAACAGGCGAGGTCGGTGCCGCAGATGCCCATGCGATGGGTGCGGACCAGCGCCTCGCCGGGGCCGGGGGCGGTTGGCTCCGGCAGATCGACGAGGTTGATCTCCTTCGGCGCGGTGAATTGGATCGCTAGCATCAGTTGTTTTCGGGAAGGCCTTCGAGATGGCCGAGGTTTTTCACAGGAGCGAAAATCGCGATCACCTCGGCCAGCAATTCACGTTCGAGCGGCTGTTCCAGCCACTCCGCCCACTTGCGGATGTTCTTCGGATTCGCGGATCCCGCGATGGTGGTGGCGAGGCCCGGATGTTCGCAGGAAAACTGGATCGCGAGCTGCGCGATGTCCACGCCACGGCTTTCGCAAAGCCTCGCCGCGGCGCGGGCGGCGGCTTTCACGTCCTCCGGTTCCTTGAGCCATTCCGGCAATCCGGCATTCGTCAGGAGTCGTGCGGAGAATGGGCCGGCGTTCATCGCGCCGATGCCCTTCGCTTCGAGCCGTGGCAGCAGCTCATCGGCGAACGATGTGTTCTGGAGCGTGTAGCGGTTGTAGGAAAGCACGCAGTCGATTTCGTTTTCCACCTGATCCAGAACCGCATGGAACGTCTTCAGCGGATAACAGGAAAATCCGACCGCCCGCGCCTTGCCCTGCTGTTTCAACTTCAGAACCGCAGGCAGGGTTTCCTGCCAGATCTGCGGCAGCGGGACGAACTCCACATCGTGCAGCAGCAGCACATCGAGATGGTCGGTGCCCAGCCGTTGCAGAGAGACATGCACGGATTCCTCCACGCGTTTGGCGGAGAAGTCGAAATGCACGTCCGAATAACGGCCAAGCTTGCTTCCCAGCAGGTAATTCTGTCGTGGAATTCCTTTCAGCCCCATTCCCAGCAGTATCTCCGACATCCCGCGGCCATAGAACGGCGAGGTGTCGATGAAGTTCATGCCGAGGTCGATGGCGGTCTTGGTCGAAAGCATCGCCTCATCCAGCGTGATCGAGCGGAACTCCGCGCCGAGTGAGGATGCGCCGAAGGAGAGGATCGGCAGGTCGATGCCGGTATTGCCGAGCGGGCGGGTTTTCATGATTCGAGCAGGGAGCGGATGGTGGAAATCGTCTGGCGCGCGGCGGTCTCCGGATCGGGCAGGGGAAGGATCTCCGCCGACAGATAGCCGGAGTAGCTGATCTCCCGCAGTGCCGCGATCACGGCTGCGGAGTTGGTGTGTCCGAAGCCCATCGCCTGCCGGTTCGAGTCGGCGAAATGAACGTGGCCGACATGTCGTCCCGACTCCAGCAGCGCGGCCGCCACATCCGGCTCCTCGATGTTCATGTGAAAAAGGTCGGCCAGCAGCACGACGTTCCTCAGGTCGTTCACCTCCAGAAAAGCCGCGGCGTCTGCCAGCCGGTTGAAAAGGTCCGTCTCATAGCGGTTCAGCGGCTCGTAAACGAACGGCACCACAAACGCCGCCGCCGCCTGAGAGCAGACATGAAGACCGGAAATCAGATGCTCTAACGATTCATCGCCCGCCTTCCTCCCCTGCATCGACCCCAGGATCGCCGGAGCACCCAACTGCCCGCCGAAGCTCACCATCGAGAGCACGAACTCCAGCGCAGCCTCGCGCTTCTCCGCCGATGGATCCGTGAACGACAATCCGTGCTTCAACCATCCAGCGCCGGTCCCGACGGCTGCGATGGACAGGCCGTGCTTCTCCGCCAGTGATTTCACCTCGTCCACCGGGATGAAATCCGGTCCGGGCAGAAACAACTCCACCGCATCAAAGCCGATCGCGGCGGCGGTTGCGAAAGCTTCCGGCAGGGGAGAACACAGGACGAAGGGACCTGCCGCTGCCTCGGGGACTTGGGAAAGGGTGATGGCGGTTTTCATGAGCGCCGCAGCGGGCGGTTGGGTTTTGAAGGATTAATTCCTACAGGCCAAACCCCTGCTTGAACATGGAAAAAACCTAGCTCATTCCGGTCGGTTGACATAAACTGCTACCACGCCATGACCATCCCGAAAGGAACGTTGAGCCCGCCGCCGGGCCGCCCGAGCTGGGGCGGGGGCGAGGAGCTGCCCTTGCTGTATCTCGGCTGGGGACAGCGCGATTTCGCCAAGGATCCGCTGGCCTTCCACTACGATCTCGGCACGAACTACTACCTCCTGCTGCGCGGTGAATTCGTGGTCACCACCGAGAAATCCGAGCAAACCGTGCGCGGACCCGTCGCTCTGTTGTTTGACCCCGGCTGCGCGTTCGGCATCTCCCAGCCGAGCCGCGCGACGGTGGAAATCCTCGTCTGGATCTGGCAGGGTCAACCCGTTCTGACGGACCTGCGTCCTGATCCCGGCAGCTTCCTCGCCTTGAACCTCCGTCCGGGATCGGTCCCCACGCTGACAGACTTGCACACCCGCTGCCGAAACGAGGTCGCCCTCGCCGACGGACAGCTGCCCCGCACCCTCGCCGCCTTGCGAGAACTGTTGGAAGTGGAGATCCTGCGCTCCAACCAGTCCGCCCCCGCCGAAGACGAGATGCGCTGGAAACTCGCCCACGCCTGGATGGCTGGAAATCTATCCATCCACGCCCCGGTCCCCGCGCTGTGCGATTACCTCCGCATGTCGCCCAGCACGCTGCACCGGTTTTTCCGTGCGCAGACCGGCCTGTCACCCGGAGCCTACTTCCGCAGGATCAAGACCGGGGAAGCCCGCCGCCTCATCCGCGAGGAAGGCTGGCAGGTCAAGGCCGTCGCCTATCATCTCGGCTACCGCCATCCGAACGATCTCAGCCGCGCCCTATCCCAAGGAACGGCGGACTCCGATCCGCCCTAGCCCTTGAAAAGCGAATGAGACGGAAGAATCGCTTTCCATTGCCCGGCCATGGTCCACGGCGGATCGGAGTTCGCCGCTTCTTGGGTGTTAGGCCAGCCGGTCCCGGAAATCCGGATACCCGAATTCGCGGATGATCTCCAACGTCCCATCCTCATGCTGCAGCGCGATGGCCGGATGCTTCACGCCATTGAAAATCGTCGTTTTCACCATCGTGTAGTGCGCCATGTCGTCGAAGACCAGCGTGTCTCCCACCTTGAGTTCGCGGGGGAATGAGAAATCCCCCACCACATCGCCGGCCAGGCAGGTCGGGCCGCCGAGGCGATAGAGCCATTCGCCTGTTTCCCCCGCCGGATGATAGTTCTCTCCCGGAAAGGTTACCGCCGGCTTGGCATCGGACGGCGATTTGTCCACCAGAAACACATCCGGCCGATACGGCATCTCCATCACGTCCGGCATGTGCGCCGTGGCGGAAATGGATAGAATCGCCAACCGATGCCCGGCGGATTCGAACACATCCATCACCGTGGTCCGCAGCACGCCGGTATGGATCGCAATCGCCTCGCCCGGCTCCAGCCAGACCTCCACGCCATATTTCTCCTGCGTCTCGCGCACCAGCCGGATCAGCCGGTCGCGATCATAGAACGGCTTGGTGATCCAGTGGCCGCCGCCCATGTTGAGATACTTGAATTGGTCGGAACGCAGCAGATGCCCGAATTTCTCATCCACCGCCGCCAGTGTCGTTTCCAGGTCGTCGGAATCCTGTTCGCACAGCGTGTGGAAATGCAGGCCGGACAATCCGGTCAGGTCCGCACCTTCCAGCTGCTCCGCCGTGATGCCGAGCCGCGATCCCGGGACGCACGGATCATAGATCGGCGTCTCACCCGTCGAGTGCTCCGGATTCACCCGCAGCCCGCACAGCAGTTTGCCGCTTTTGAAGCGCGGATGCGCCATCACCATGTCGCGGAAGCGATACCACTGCGACAGTGAGTTGAAATCCAGATGGTCGGTGAACTCGCAAAGCTCCGCCACGTCGTCCTCATCGTAGGCCGGAGAATACGTGACGATGTGCTTCTTGAAATAGTCCCTCGCCAGCAGTCCTTCCCACAGGCCCGAGGCGCAGCAGCCGTCCAGATCATCCCGCAGATAGGGAAATGCCTTCCAGCAGGAAAAGCCCTTGAGCGCCAGCACCAGGTGGCAGCCCGCGGCGTCCTTCACGCCGCGCAGGATGGCGGTGTTTCTTTTCAGTGCGGCGATGGAAATGACAAACATGTTCTGCCCGGAACTCAGCCCTCAAACCGGCGCAGACGCCAGCAAGATTTTCAGCCACCCTGCGGATTCCCCAGTATGTTCGGCTTTCCCACCGACAGCGTTCATTCCGGGCCGGCCGGGATAAGGTTTCAATTATGGGAATGCTCAGGTCTCCGATAATTCGGAGCTCTCGTCTTGCTGTTGGGATTCGATCTCCGCCATGATCAAGGTGTGCTTGCGCAACGTGGCGACGATGAAATCATTCACCTCCAGCCCCTCCGCCGAGGCAGCGGCGTGGAGTTTGACAAATTCGTCGTCTGTCAGGTTGAGGTTGATTGGAGATGTCGGGTTTTCACTCATGCTCATTTCCATGGTCCCGGATGTTGGATCCGTCCAATGATATATCGCGAAAATACTCCTGCTGCGGAAGATCAACTGGCGAGACGAAGGGGCCGCTGGAATTGACTCCGGCGGCTCCTCGTTTCACGGCCGGCTCCTCGCTGAATGCGGGGAGGAGACTCGCATTCAGCGGATCGCTGCTTCGTTGATGCCGGAGGAGAAGAGGCCGCCGGTGGCGATCTTGGTAATCGTCGTATCGGCTGCGGATTCCTCGTCCAGGGTTTCAGCGAGAAGATCGGCGGCTTCGTCATGGCCGAGGGCCTTGGCGAATGCCTTGGCAACTCCGTAAGCGGCGATCTCGTAGTGTTCGACGCGGTTCGCGGAGGCAATGAGAACCGCATCCCGAACGACTCCGGCTTCCGTTTCTGCCAGATGTTTCCTGGCCTCCTTGATCAGGCCTTTCATGGCGTCGCATTCCTCTCCTTGCGGTTCGATGCCGTGGTCGGCGCAAATGCGGATGATGCGGGCGAGCTGGCCTTTGGTTTCCTCCAAATGATGGGTGAACGCCTTGCGGAGGTCTTCATCGGTGGAATGGCTGATCATTTCCGGCAAGGCGGCGATGAGCTGGGTTTCGGCGCTGTGCAGGTCGCGAAGTTGGTCGTAGTAAAGTTCTTCAAGGTTGTGGATCATTGCTTTGTCGGTTTGGTTGCTGTGGTGTCGGCGGAGCGTTTCCACCGCGTGGGTAATCTGTCGCAGATCGCACGCCGCGGCGGCATTTCCCCGGTATGACAAGGGATTGCGGGACATCGGGTGTCGCGGGATCGGGCGGATTCGGGAAATATGCACGGCACGGTCTTGCAATTCGCAGTTAGGAGAACTGGTTTTCTCCCACGGAAGTCCGCAGCGGATCTAGCAGTGCTCCTTGCCGTGGGTGCTGTCCCCTGTGGCGGAACCGAAGACATTGCAAACATTCGAGACGTCCACATTCCCGACATCGATCTGCCGGACCGATCCGAGATTCGCCTTTTGGTCGGGCGTGAGCCAGCAAGTGATTTTCCGGCACAGCTCGGGCGGGCAGGCCAGAGCCCAGGTTTCCGGTTGATAGCGCGTCAATATCGTTGAAATCGAATCCGCGACCGCCCGGTGGCAGCGGCCTCCGTCGCTCCAGTCGACGAGCGGCGCACTGGTCTGACCGTCGTTTTGATAATCGATGTTTTCAACGATTTCGGGCAAACCGTCGGGCATCACGAGATAAGCGGAGAGTTTCTCATACCCTGTGACGATCAGAATGGAGGGCGGGTTCATAGCTCTGGATTTGGAATGTCTTTCGCATGAACCATGCCAGGCGCGGTTTCCCCGTGATGCCGACCGGCACCATCTCCCCGGACCCGGGCATATACCTCGGTGAATTCCGCACCAAAAAACAAGATGATCGAGGAGTAGTAGAGCCAGGACAGGATCACCACAAAGGAGCCTGCCGAACCATAACCCGAAGCCGTCGCCTCCTGCCGAGATACCAGCCGATGGCGAATTTTCCGAGCATGAAGAGGCAGGTCGTGAAGGCCGCTCCCACCCACACATCCCGCCAGCGGATCGGAGTGTTGGGTAGTATCTTGAAAAGAGCGGCGAACAGAACCGTCGAGACGGCGAAGGAAAGAACTCCGCTGCCGGCGATCCATCCGGCAATGGGAAATCCCGCGACATGTTCAAGATGATTTCCCAACGCCTGGAGCGCCGTGGTGAGAATCATCGAGACCAGCAGGAGAAAACCAGAGACGAGCACCATCGAAAAGGAAACCAGATAGGTTCTCACAAATCCCCTCACGCCACGGACCGGTGGGGTGTCCGCCTTCCAGATCGTGTTGAGTGCCGCCTGAAGCTGTCCGAAGACCCCCGCCGCGCCGATCAGCAGCAGAATTCCTCCCGCGAGTGACATCAGCACGTTGTCAGCCGGTTTCCTGGCGTGGGCGACCATGTCCTGGATGATCAGCGCGCTGCCGGGGCCGATCTCGCGGCTCAGTGTTTCCGCCAAGGCACCTCGGACTGCATCTTCTCCCAGGAATGCTCCGGCGATGGCCACCGCGATCAGCATCAGAGGCGCGAGCGAAAACGCCGAGTAATAGGAAAGCGCCGCACTCATCCGCAGGCAGTCGTCGCTGATGAAGCGCGCCGCGGATTCCCTCAGCATCGCCGCCGGGTTTCTAACGATGGAGTGTTTCGCCGCCATGGGGACCGCCGTCAGTTTACTCCCGCCGCAGCAGACTGCGGTAGAGGCCGAGGTATTGATCCACCATCGAGGCCGGAGCGTAGGCTTGAGAGGCCTCGCTCATGATGCGGGAAATGTGATTCTCACGCTCCAAGGCCGGACGAATGTGGAAACGCATCGCTTCGTCAATGGCCCAGCGCAGCCCCTGCTCGTTGTGGAACTCGAAGGCGAATCCGTTTCCCGTTTGTTGCTGGGCATCCAGGTGGCTGACGGTATCGCGCAGGCCGCCGGTGGAGTGGACGATGGGCAGGCTGCCATAGCGCAGGCCGATCATCTGCGAGAGGCCGCACGGCTCGTAGGACGAAGGCATGAGCATGTAGTCGGATGCGGCATAGCCGAGCCGGGACAGGCCCTCGCTAAATCCCCGGACCGCGATCCGGTGCCTGAGGTGGTGGAAGTCCGCGATCCCCTCGAATGTTTCGCGATGGGGACCGTCCGCGACGAACACCACCTGGAGTCCGAGTCCCCAATAATCGCTGACCAGTTGATAGAGGATTTCCGAAAGCAATCGGCAACCTTTCTGCACCGGATCAAGTCTCGAAGGCCAGAAGAGGATCGGAGCCTCCTCGTCCTCCTCGAGTCCCAACATGCGCTGGAGCGCGCGTTTGTTCGCGAGTTTTCCCGCCACATGGGAGCTGGCGTCGTAGCGCTCGGCCAGGTGGGGATCCTGTTCCGGTGAAATGGCGGCCGGCAGCGAGTTCACGATGCCATGCGCCCTGCCCGCACCGAGTTTTCCACGCACCGCGTCGACGACAGGCCACGACGTCGCGTGACCTCCGCCGGCCAGTTCTCCCAGAAAGCTGGGGCTCACCGTATTCATCTGATCGGCGGCGAGAATGCCGGATGCGAGCATGCTGACCGCATTGTCATTCCGGGCGCTTTCATAGGAGCCGGGAAACTGATGGAAATAAAGATCCTGCCAGAATCTTGCGGCGTCGATGCCCCGGTCCTCGATATGCCCGAGCGAATCGCGCTCGTCGTGGAGATTGTGGACGGTGAACAACGTGGGGATGCCCATCGAGCGCGCGGCGGCGGGAACAAGGCCCGTCATCCAGTCGTGGCAATGCACCAAGTCGGGCTTCAGTTTCGGCATGACATAGTGGATCACGTCGCGTTGGAAGGCGAGGGCGGCTCGGAGGTTCGAATGCGCGCTACCGTCATAAACCGAGCGACGGTAGGAAAACTCGCGGTCCTTGCAGAGGTGGAGGCGCCGCGAATGCCCGCCCGGTCCCGGCTGGTAGAGTGATCGGAAATGCGGCAGCGCGACATGCACATCCGCCCCCGCTTCCGAGAGAGAGTCGAAGAGCAGTGCGCTCACATCCGCAAGGCCGCCGGCTTTCACGCAAGGGGCGTGCTTGCCGTTTTTTGCCAGGAAATGGCTCTCGCCGAGTTCCGGGGTGACAAGGAGAATGCGCGGGCGGCGGCCGTGAGTCCGTTTCCATGGCTGGGTCCTCGGATCGTGCACGGCGGATGAGGGAGTGGGGCTGGAGTACAGGCTCTTGCTAGACATGGGATCGGCGGCTGGCTTCCCTTAGCTTTTCGCATGCCAGCTTGAATAACGGCCGCCATCCGTGGTTTTGCGGCACTTTTCATTCTAGCGGAATAGTGGCGGATGCAAATTGCAAACCGCACCGGTTGCAATTTGCGAGACACTCGAAAAATGCCGCCTCTGCGAGGGAATGATTGTGTGGAAGGCATGCCAGAGCGCATCAGGATGAGATCATGGCATTTTGCAAGGTCGCGATTCTTTGAGTGGAGGACTCTCCCGCCGGTTGACGTGATCGTAGGGCTGCGATGACCAATGTGAGGAGGTCATCCTCCCGGGGCATTACAACACCCGGGTGGCAAGCCACTCGCGCAGCAGTTCAAGATCCGCCGGTTTGGCAAGGTGCTCGTCAAATCCCGCGGCTTTGGCCAGCTCCCGATCCTCGTCCGTTCCATATCCCGTCAACGCCACGAGAAATGCCGTAGCCATGGACGGCATGGTTCTGATTCTGCGGGCGACTTCGAAGCCATCCATGCCGGGAAGACCGATGTCGAGGAGGATGACCTGAGGGAGAAATTCATCAGCGACGGAGATCGCCTCCGGGCCGTCGTGGGCCACCCGCGTCTCATGGCCCCGCAGTTCCTGAAGCATCGCCATGGTTTCGGCGGCGTCCTTGTTGTCATCGACAATCAACATGCGCAGAGACCTTGCCGGCCCGGAGGAAGCGGAGTTGGGGATGGAAACGGAGGGGGCCGGTTGCAATGGCAGACGGACAATGAATTCGGCACCGTGTCCCAAGCCCAGGCTTCTGGCCTCGATCGTGCCGCCGTGCAATTTCACCAGCCGGCTGACGATGGTGAGGCCGATCCCGAGACCGCCGTGCGAGCGGTCCAGCGTTCGGCTGGATTGGACGAACAGGTCGAAGACCCTCGGCAGCAGCTCGGGATCGATGCCGATTCCGTTGTCCATGATGCGGACGACGACTTCCTCCTCCGAGAAGGTCTCCGCGATGAGCGAGATTTCGCTGCCGGTCCCGCTGTATTTGCAGGCGTTGGTGAGAAGGTTGCCGAAGACCTGTTCGAGGCGGGTTCCATCGCCGTTCATGAAAACAGGAGCATCCGGCAGGGAGATCGTCAGTGTCTGGCGGTTTGCCGCGCAGCTCGGCCGCACCACCTCGGCGGCGGCTGATAGTACGGCCTGGAGATCCACCGGCTTCCGGTGCAGCTCGATCTTCCCTTCGGTGATGCGCGAGACGTCCAGCAGATCGTCGATCATGCGGCTCATGTTTTCGATCTGCCGTGCCATCATGTCCTGCGCCACCACCCGGTCGTTTGACCCGGCGGCGGGTGAGCGCAGGATTTCCGTGGCGTTCCGCATCGGTGCGAGGGGATTGCGGAGTTCGTGGGCGAGCATCGCGAGGAACTCGTCCTTGCTGCGGTCCGCCATGACGAGGGCGGCCGCTTGCTCGGCCAGCGCTTTCTCCGCCTCCTTGCGCTCGGAGATATCGAGAAAGTAAACGGACAGGCCGGAGGAGGAGGGATAGGCGCGGATTTCAAACCATGCGTCGAGAGGTGTGTAAAACACCTCGAACTGCACCGGGGTCTGGTCCCGCATCGCCCGGCGATAATTCTCTTCGATCGGCCCGCCGAGAGCGTGGGGAAACTCATCCCAATGATTCTTGCCGATCACGTTGATCACCGTCTTGTCCAGCGGCGAGAGCATTTCCGCTCCGCGCGCGCTCAGATAGGTGATACGCCAATCGAGGTCAAAGGTGACGAATCCGTCCGAGATGCTCTGGACGATATCGGTGGCGCGCTGCTCGCTGGCGCGCAGCGCGTCCTCCAGCTTCCGCTGTTCGGTGATGTCGGAGAAATAGCAGACCACGCCGTGGCGGCCGTTAGGCAGGGTGATGCGGCGGGTTTCCCAATCATAGGACCTTTCCTCGTCGATATCGTGCCGATGTCCGGAGAAACGCGGCGAGACGTACGATTCTCCCGTTTCCAAGGTATGCCAGAAAATATCGATCAGCTGCTTCCCTACTTCGGGCCCCCAGAGGATGCGCATGATTTCAGCCAGATCCCGGCCCATCACCGGTTCGGCGGCGGCGAAGGTCGGTTGGGCGAGCGAGTTCACCTGCATCATGCGGAAGCGCTCGTCCACGACATAGACACCACCGGGGGCCTGATCGATGATGGTGGCGAACAGCGCCCCGTTTTCCCGCAGGGCCTCCTCGGCCTGTTTGCGTTCGGTGATGTCGAACACCACCCCCAGCATGCGGCCCGGCTCTCCGCGGGCATCGCGGCAGATGCTGCCGTGGACGTTGATCCAGCGGATGATGCCGTTAGGCCAGATGATGCGGCATTCGAATTGCCAATCCTTGACCTGTTCGACCGCTTCCCGGAACTGTCGTTCGACCTCGCTGCGGTCATCCCGGTGGACGTGGTGGAGGAATTGCTTGAATCCCCATTGCACGACGGGTTCGCGGTAGCCGAAGATCCTGTCGTGCAGAAGGGACCGCGTGGTCTTGTCGTTCTTGAGGTCCAGCTCCCAATCTCCGATGTGGGCGGACTCGAGGGTCAGCTGCAGGCGTGCCTGATTTTCACGCAGCGCCTCTTCGGCCGCCATGCGCGCCGTGATGTCGCGGATCACTCCCAACCGTCCGGAGGGCTTTCCGTCCTGCGTGAACAGACAACTGACGGAGGCCTCGATATTGAGAATCTTACCATCGCGCCTGACATGGAGGTAACGCCCGCGCCATTGGCCGGTTTCCGCCAGTGCCTCGGTGACCGCCTCCTCGTCCGCGGGACGGCTCCAGCGGGATTCGTAAACCTCCGTGATGGGGTGGCCCAGGACTTGTGAAGCCGTGACGTCATACTGGCGCTCGGCCGCCGCGTTGATGTAGATCACCCGGCGTTCCTCGTCGATCGCGATGACCGCATCGCTGACCTTGCCGAGGATGTCGCTGCGGAAGCGGTTGGATTCCGTATCCGAGCTCTGGAGTATGAAAACCTGCGGCCCGGACGAGCCCTCGACGATCAACGCATCGACCTCGCCGGCCCGGATCGCCCGCAGGGTTTCCTCCGCATCCTCCAGCCTGGCGCGGAGTTCCTCATTTTCGGCGAGGAGCGCCTCTTCATTGGCGGAAGGGGGATTCATGGCCGGTTGGGGGTTGCCCCGGATTCCTTCGGAACGGATGATTGCAAGCCGAGCCCCTTCAGGATCCGCTCGGTGTGTGAGAGGTCGCCGATGAAGCGGCGGACGGGCAGTGGGGAAATCTTGGCCAGCGTCGGCGCGGCGATGACCTGATCGATTTGAGCGGCGGAGGGGTTCTGCACGAGATCCAGCACTTCCAGTTCATACCGTCCCTTGAGATGCTCCTCGCAGATTTTCCGGATGTTCACCACCGCCCGGGTGGATTGCGGAGTGGGTCCGGCGGTGTAGAGGCGGAACCGGTAGGTGGCGCAGGCCTCCCGGGAAACGGCGGCTTCCATCGCTTCCGTGGGAGATTGGGCGGGGCTGGCTTCGTTCATCGGGTCAGGGCATCAGCGGCTGCACGTCGAGTCCAACCAGCACCCGCTCTTCATTGGATAGATCGCCGATGATTTTCTTGATCGGCTCAGGCAGACGCCGGACCAGGGTGGGGACGGCGAGGATCTGGTCGCCGGCGGCAAGTTGCGGCGTTTTGAGGAGATCGATGACTTCGATGGTATATTGTCCTGCCAGATGGGTTTCGCAAATGCGCTTGAGATTGGTGAATGCGGCAAGCGACTTGGCGGTCTGCCCCGCCACATAGAGACGCAGTTGGAATGCGGGCACCTTCGCCTCGGCGGCCTTGGGCTTTCTAGCGGGTTTTGAGTCTTTCATGGCTTCTTTTTGGTTGGTTCGCCGTTTCCTTTCGCCGTTCCCCTTCGTTTCGCGAGGGTATCGGAATCCTCCGCCGCGGTATCCTGCCGGAGCTTTTCCTGTGCGACGACGAAGTCGAACTCGGCGGCTTCCGCTTCCGCCTCCGCCTGAAGCAGGGCGATCTGTGCAGCCACCGCGTTGCGCTTGATGTCCAGCTGGCGCAGCCTGCGCTTGTGTTCCTGTTGCCGCAATTCGGCGGCAGACCTTTCCCGGGCCTCCTGGGACACGCGCGAGCTTCCGGTCATCACCCCCTCCGCTCCCAGATAGGCGTCCACCAGATTGATGCCGCTGTCACTGAGGATGAACTCACGGACCTGGTTGGAGTGGCTCATGCCACGGGATTTCAGGACGAAGATCGTCCGGTTTCTCTCGCCGTTCTGCTCGTGATTTCGGAGCAGCAGCCAAACATCCATCAGCGAGGACACGCCGACCTGCGAATCTTCCGGGGAACTCTCCGCCGAACCTCCCGTAGTCAGACTGGTGAAAACCGTGGTGATCTTCTCCTGCTTGAGGAAATCGATGAGCCGCATGAGCGTCGGCTTCACCGCCACATCATCGAGTTCCAGAGTGAGGTTGCTGATAGGGTCCACGCCGACCACGGCCGGTTTGAAGGCACACACCATCTCGTGCATGGTGACGAGGTGTTGCTCCAGGCCCTGCAGGGTCGGGCGTGAGGAGTGGATCTGCAGCAACCCTTTTTTCACCCAGCGATCCAGATCGATGCCGATCGAGCGCATGTTGCGGATGATTTGAGCGGCGGATTCCTCGTAGGCGAAAAGGAGCGCGCGTTCGCCCCGCTGGCAGGCGGCGTTGACGAAGCTTGCGGCGAGGCTGCTCTTGCCGGTGCCGGGCGATCCGGAAACCAGCACGCTGGCACCTTGGAAAACTCCCTTTCCGCCGAGCATGTCATCCAGTGCGGGGACGCCGGTGGGGACCCTTTCCAGAGGGGCCGCGTGATCCAGCCGGAGCGAGGTGATAGGGAGAACCGAAATCCCACGCTCGCTGATCAGGAAGGGATACTCGTTCGTTCCGTGAGCCGAGCCACGGTATTTCACCACACGCAGACGTCGGGTGGAAATCTGGCCATCCACGCGGTGGTCGAGAGTGATCACGCAGTCCGCCACGTATTCCTCCAAGCCGTAACGGGTGATCGAGGCCTCGCCCTTTTCCCCGGTGATGATGGCCGTCATTCCCCGGTCCTTCAGCCAGCGGAAAAGACGGCGGAGCTCGGCGCGCAGGATCGCGTGGTTGGGCAGCCCCGCGAAAAGCGCCTCCACCGTATCGAGCACCACGCGCTTCGCGCCGATCGAGTCGATGGCATAACCGAGGCGGATGAAGAGCCCTTCAAGATCGTATTCTCCGGTTTCCTCGATCTCGCTGCGCTCGATGTGGACATGATCGAGGATGATCTTCTTGTCGGCCACCATCTGATCCAGATCGAATCCAAGCGAGCGGACGTTGGCCGTTAGTTCCTCGGAGTTCTCCTCGAACATCATGAATACGCCGGGTTCTCCGAATTCGTTGGCGCCGCGCATCAGGAATTCAACCGCGAGCATGGTCTTGCCGGCTCCCGCGCTTCCGGAGAGCAGGGTGGGGCGTCCTGCCGGAAGTCCGCCACCGGTGATCTCGTCGAGTCCTTCGATTCCGGTTCTGGCTTTTGGCAGTGGGAGCGGGGGGAAAGATGGGGCTTTCTTCTTGGACGGCATATTTTGCCACATAAGTTGGCGTGTGTCTCGAAAGCGACAAGTGTTTTGTTGAATCGAAATGACACACAACATCCCTGCGGGTGATATTTTACTTGATACCTTGAAATGCCGCTGGATTTTGTGCGCCTCACCATGTCGGAGTTTGCCCCAGTTGATTCATTGCCTTGGAAACAGATCGTCGCGAAGTCCGTGCACGATATGAAGACTCCTCTGTCGTGCCTGCGCACCACGGTGGAGATTCTGCGGATGACTTCGGGAGGTGATCCGCGCCAGGTCAGGTTGATCGGGGTGTTGGACGCGCAGATCGACGAGCTCAACGGGCACTTGGAGAAACTGCTGAACAGCCCGGAAGAGATCGTGCAGAATGCGAGTGCTTTCGGTGGCCGGGGCGGGCTTTGAAAATTGTTCAGCCACTCGAAATCCGCTTGCCCCATCATATGAATTTGAATGAAATACCACTTATGGCAATGACCGGTCAGCCCAGCAATCCACCCGAATCACCCGCGGGAATTGTCGGTTATTCCCCGGCGGAAGCAGGCCGGAGTTTTTCCAAGGTGCTGCTGGTCGATGATTCCAAATCCCTGGCAGATATTCTCGCGATGTTCTTCCAGTTGGACGGGTACACCGCCCGCGCCGCCTACGGCGGGCAGGAAGCGATGTGTGCGGTGGAGGAGGACGTGCCTGACATCGCCTTCATCGATCTCGACATGCCGAGGATGAACGGTTGGGAACTTGCCAGAAAGATCCGTGCCTCCGCGAAATGCCTTGGCACCGTATTGGTGGCGTTGAGCGGATGGGAGGAAGATCAGCATAAGGAGGACGCCATTTCGGCCGGCTTCGATCACTATCTCTCGAAGCCCGTGGATGCCGCCGCCATCCGCGAGTTCATGCGATGGCTTGCTACCGGAAAATGATCGGGGGGGAGATCTCCTAGCCTGTGAAATCATCCTGCTGAGGGTTCCCATCCGTATTTCTAACGTGAAGGGTCCGCTGCCGATCAACGCGGGAAAGACGAGCGGCCCGTTCATTCCCGACGCCGTTATAAGGCAAAGTGCAATCCTTCTTCTTCCTTGCGGCGTTGCCCACTGACCTTTGCAGACTGCAATCCGGATTGTTGAATTTGCATTGTTGCTGCAAACCGCATGGTGGAAAAACAACGCAGTTTCAACGATTGCGAGCTATCAAATGTTGGCACTCCCCGCGCTAAGAGGCCCGCTCATGATCTCGCTCAGCTTCTGCCCCCACCGTCCTTCCTCCCTGTTGGAGGCATTCTCCGAATCCGCCCGCCTCGCGCGGGTCAGCCCAGCCCGGCAGCGGGCGTTTGCGGATGCCCACTATCTCCGCCGCGTGATCACTTGTTTGGAAACCGTCCGCAAGGAGCGCGGCATCGGTCTGGAGGAACTGACACGTCAGGCCGGACTGCGAAAGGGAGTCATCAGCCGTGCCGAGCGGCTTGGCGTGATTCCGGGGGTGTTGGAATTCAAAGCATGGTCCCGCGCGTTGGGCCTGCCATGGGAAGAAGTATGGAGCATGAGTTTTCCGACAGCGATCCCACATCGTTTCTAGTTCACCGCTCGGCTCCGCCGCACTTGGAATCGTTCCGGACATTTGGGTTTTGGATCGCTCCGGTTGTTTGGCATATTGCGGAACCGTGCGATGTTTTAAAGGGTGGTTTGGAAGTTCGTATGTGTTCCCCCCGCATGGATCCTCAACATAGGAGGTCACACTTCCAAGCCACCCTTTAGAGTATCCTGCAGGAATGATGGGGAGGACCAATGTATACAAAGCAGCTCCCATGGTAAGTCCACGGAAGCTGCTGAGGAGTCGCGTGACGACTGGCAAGTTCCCCCCGGTTCCTGCGTTTCGCCTTGTCTCTCGGTGGTTGGATTGCATGGCTGAAATCCAGCCGCCTGACCATAGGTAAAGCGGGTTTTCTGAGGATGCAACCGAAGGAATCCCATTTTCATGAGAGACGTCATCGATTGATTAGTGTGGGTTAGTTTTATTCAATCGAGCAGGATGCACTCTGTTGCCTGGTCGAGATGCTGGATCGGACCGTGTCAAGTCGGGACCCGGAGCGGCGGCGGTCATCCTTGTCCTTGATTGTCAGACGGGGCTGGCTTGCTTCCGGATGCAGGTATCGGCGAAGAAGCGGCCGCAGCTGGCCCTCGACACGGTCTGTAGTGCGATGACATGCGGCCCCGGCGGTCTGGCAAGCCCTTCGGCACGCTGGTGGGTGAGCACCGCTCGCGCGAAGGACGAGTTGAGTTCTGCTCCGCTTCGGCGGTGATACGTGTGGTCACGGGTAAACAATCGCTCCAGTCTGCGTATTGGCTGAAGCCGTTGGCAAACAAGTGGCGCGATGGTTTTATAGCGGCCCGCGATGACTCTGAGTCGGGGATTTCGAGTTCACCCAAGCCTCTCGTGGAATGGTGCCTGCCCCTGAGTCGCCGTTTGCTTCCGGGCTCAGTAGGTCCAATTCAGAGACACGGTGCCGAAGATCTGCGCGTCGTCCTGCTGCTTGAATTCCTTGGTGCGGTAAACCAGTGCGTAGGCGAGCTTGGTGTTCCTGTAGTTGAAGGCCACGCCGGCGCTGAGATCCGCCACGAAGATTTCCTTATCCACCGAGTGGCTGTTGCTGAAGACGTTTCCATCGAGGAAAATGTTATGTGCCACCGCGCTGCCATCCACCCGGGTGAAGAGGTAGGCCCCGATGTCGAAGTTCGATCGAGTGGCCGCCTGCCTGCCGTCGACCGGGGTGGAGGTGGTGCCACCGGAGCTGATGGGCGCGGTGCCGAAATCATCCGGCAGGTTGAGGCCGAAGCGGAACTCCGAACCGGCGTTCACCGCGGTCCTCACCGTGCCGAGGTCGATTCCGGCGTGGGGCAGCACCTCCCAGTCCAGGCCGCTGCGCCGGTCGTGCTTCGGCCAGCGCCAGGTCCTCTCGTAGCCGAGGGTGAAGGCGACTTCGTTGTTCAGCTGGTTGTCCCAGCCGTTCGGACTCTCCTCGTCGAGAAGGTCGTGCACCAGATCCTGCGCTTCCTGGGCGTAGGACGAAGGGCCGACCACGCCGATGTCGAGCACCAGCGAGTTCCTCACCTCCGCATCCTTCCACACCACGCCGACACCAAGATAGAGCCAGCCCGCATAGGGACGGTCATCTTCGATCAGGCCGTAGGCTTCCGTATTCGTGGGGGTGTAGATGTTCTGCCCGAGTGAGAAGACGAGATTTTTCTGATAGTCCTTCTGGTTGATGTAGGGGATCAGATCGAAAACTGGTAACAGGGGATTCGCATAGGGCGAATCGCTGTAGTTCTCCAGATCCGCAGAACTCCAGCTCAGCTGGACGCCGCTGGTGTAGTCGCGGTCGGTGTCCGCGAACGAATCGTTCTCCACATACAGCGTCAGAGTGCCGCCGGACTCGGGGGCCGCCGCATGCGCCGTGGGGTGGGTGATGAAAGGGAGAAGCAGGGCGGAGGCGGCGGTGCGGATCGAGCGCGGTTTCATAAGGGGTGCGTGTAACGGGTGCTGCCTGTGGCGGGTGACGCCAAGGAACGAAGCGCCTTCGCATTCCCCATGCCGGACTCGTCCACGCCGGTGAAACACCGGAAATCCCGTGATTTTCCACTCGAGTGATCGCATGGACAGAACTCGCTCCCCGGGCCGCCCATGCATCCGGCACGGTGGGCATGCGATTTGCATGAGAGGCCGCAAAGTCGGAGCGGATCTGCGGCAGGTGTCGTTCCCGATGATAATCCGCGAGGATACCGTCATTCATGTGGTGCAAGAGTTGCTGGAGAACTGATGGACGCCGTCGATCCGGACAAGACGCGGGGATCCGGCGGATGCTTGTCCGTCGTCCGGGCCTTGCACTGCGCGGGGAGGGGAGCAAAGATCGGACGCTCCGAGACGATGAGTCTCTTTCCTTCCCTTTCACCCGCGCCTGCATTCCCGTGATTCCCACTTCATTCATGAGCACCACCCAGAACAGCATCGCCCTCCTGATCGATGCGGACAACGCGCCGGCGGCGAAGATCGACTTCATCATCTCCGAGCTGGCGAGCCATGGGGTGGTGAACATCCGCCGCGCCTACGGAAACTGGAAGAAGCCGACACTGGCGGGCTGGGAGAAGGTGTTGCACGAATACTCGATCCAACCGATGCAGTCGTTCGATCTGGTGAAGGGCAAGAATGCGACGGACATGGCACTGCTGATCGATGCAATGGACATTCTTTACACGAAGAACGTGAACACATTCTGCCTGGTGTCTTCCGACAGTGATTTCACTCCGCTGATCCAACGGCTGCGCGCGGATGGCAAGGAGGTCTTCGGCTTCGGTGGCAAGAACACCCCGCTGCCCTTCAAGAGCAGCTGCACCCGTTTTCTCTATCTGGACGAGGAGGCGAAGGGCGTTCCGGCCGGCACGACGGTGAATGAACCCGGCAAGGCGGCTGTGAAACCGGCCAAGGACCCGAAGAACCTGAAGGGCGACACCAAGCTGATGAACACCCTGCGCAGCGCGGTGAAGGAATCGGCGGACAAGGATGGCTGGGCGGACCTCGGGCCGGTGGGATCACGCATCACCAACTCGGGCCCCTTCGATCACCGGACGTATGGCTTCCGGAAACTGATCGATCTTTTCGCGGCGATCGATCTGTTTGAGGTGAAAAAGGAAACGAACGGCACCCAGACGGTGAACTGGGTGAGGATCTGCAAAGGTGCCGGGAAAAAGACCGTGGTGAAAAAAGCGGTGGGTGAGGCGTAAGCCTGTATGGCGGCGGCCGCCTGCCCGTCATTCATCGTGCAGCTTGAGGAATGGAGCGGCGCTGGCGGTTTCTCCGACCAGCGTGGTGCCTTCGTAAGCACGGATGACCCAGCCGGAGAAGGTCTGGCCGGCGGCATCGACCTTCTCGTTCTTCCCATCGGCGCCCTTCCGTGAATGAGCGGGGGTGGAAACGAAGGCGAATGAGGGAATGGTGACCTTGGCGGTCTTGGCGGCGTCGAGGGTGACTTCGCTTTCCTCCTTCTTGACCATCACCTGCTGCTTGGCGGCCACATCGCGGCCATACCAGCAGGTCACGAGTTTCAAGGGACCGTTGATGGTCTGGGCGGCTGAGATGCTGACGTCGATCGTTTTGGTGACGGTTTCGGACTTGGGTTTGTCGTCCTTCTTTTCATCCTTCTTGTCGCCATCCTTCTTTTTTTCCTTTTCCGGGCGCACGGTCTTGTCACTGGCACGGAGCGTGACCTGGGCGGTGGAGCTGGCGGGTGCGGCGGGCTGGCCATGGGCGTGGAGAGCTCCGAGGGCGATGACAGACGTGAGGATCGATAGGATTTTCATAGGGTTTTGAATTACTCCGACGCTGGCAGGAGAATGGGAAGGATCAATCGGATAATCTCACGAAACGCTGAAGGGGCGGACTGCCGACGGCTGCAGGGTGGGGATGATTTCCAGAAGCAGGTGGGGAACGCGGGCACAGAGGGTGGCGCCGGATTCCATCAGCTCGGCACCGGTGCCGTAGCCCCAGAGCGCGCCGATGGCGGGGATCCCGTTTGCCTTCGCGCCGATCATGTCGTGCTCGCGATCGCCGATCATGATGGCGTCGGTCGAAGCGATGTCCTGCTGCTGGAGAATGTGGGCGATGAGCTCCGCCTTGTTGGCGCGGGTGCCGTCGAGCTCGCTGCCGTTCACGCTGGTGAAGAAGCGGTCGAGGTCGAAGTGGGTGATGATGCGCTTCGCGTAGATTTCCGCCTTGGAAGTGGCGACGTGCATCGTGTGACCGAGGTCGTGGAGACTGGCCAGCGTTTCCACGATTTCCGGATAGACCTCGTTTTCAAAAAGCCCGACCTCGCTGTAGCGCCCGCGGTAGGACCGGATGGCGGGCTCGAAAAGATGCGGCGAGTCCGGGCCGACGAGCTTCGCGAAGGTTTCCAAAATCGGCGGACCGATGCACCACAAGAGATTCTCCGCGGAGGGGACGGGCAGCCGTGTTTCTGCTAGCGCGTGCCGGATGGAGGTGATGATGCCGGAGCGGGAGTCGGTGAGCGTGCCGTCGAGGTCGAAGAGGAGGTGCATGGAGGATTATTCGGCAGGGACGTGGGGCTCGAAGGTCATGGCGCGTTCGTGCTCGCGGGCCTTGGCCGCCTTGCGGGCCTGTTGATGGAAATGGTCCTGCACGCGGAAGGCCTTCTGACCCTTGGTGCGGACGATGCGTTGGGAGGTGCCGTCCGGCAGCAGTCGGGAGGCCTGAGTGTTGTCCTGGAAGAAGGACTCGAGGATTCTAACGAGCCTGCGCTTGAGAGCCGGCTCTTCGATGGGGATCATGAGCTCGACGCGTTTCTCCAGATTGCGCGTCATCCAGTCCGCGGAGGCGATGTAAACCTCGGAGCTGCCGCCCTGGTGGAAGTAGAAGAGGCGGGCGTGTTCGAGGAAGCGGTCGATGACGGAGATGACCTCGATGTTTTTCGAGTGCTTCGGATCGCCGGGTTTGAGGCAGCAGATGCCGCGGACGTTGAGGCGGATTTCCACCCCGGCCTGCGAGGCTTTGTAGAGGGCGTTGATGATTTCCGGATCCTGCAGCGAGTTCACCTTGCCGATGATGCGGGCGGGCAGCCCTTGTTTCGCGCGTTCCGCTTCGCTGGCGATGAGGTCGAGCAGCGTCGGCTTCATCGCGGTGGGGGCGGGCACGAGGCGCTGGAATCGCAGCAGCTTCGAGCGGCCGGTGACGGCGTTGAAGAAGAGAGATGCGTCATTTCCATACTCCGGCTTGCAGGTCAGATAGGAGATGTCGGTGTAGAGGCGTGAGGTGGTTTCGTTGTAGTTTCCGGTGCCGAGGTGGACATAGCGGCGCAGGTGGCCGGATTCGCGGCGGACGATGAGGCAGATTTTCGCGTGGGTTTTCAGGCCCTTGACGCCGTAGACGATCTGGGCTCCGGCCCGCTGGAGTTCGTCGGCGCGGTCGAGGTTGCGGGCTTCGTCGAAGCGGGCCTTGAGCTCGACAAGCGCGGTGACGTGCTTGCCGTTCTCCGCCGCCTTGATGAGGGCGTCGATGATCCGGGATTTTCGGGCGGTTCGATAGAGCACCTGTTTGATGGCGATGACATCCGGATCCTCGGCGGCTTCCTCGATGAGGCGCAGCACCGGCTCGAAGGATTCGTAGGGGTGGTGGAGCAGGACATCCTGCGAGGCGATGGTGTCGAACATCGACGCTCCGGGCGTGATCGCCGGAGAGTTCTGCGCCGGCCAGTCGACATCGCGGAGATGGTCGAATCCTGATAGGAACGCGAGTTCCATGAAGGAGCCCAGTCCCGGTGGCCCGTCGACGCGGTAAACTTCCTGCGGGGTGGTGGTGGTGACCGCCTTGATGACGCGGACAAGATCGCGCGGTGCGTCGGAGCGGAGTTCCAGCCGGACGGTGTCGGCGAAGCGGCGGGCCGTCAGCACGTCCTCCATTTCGCCGGCGAGGTCGATGGCGTCCTCCTCCTGCACGGCGATGTCGCCATTCCGGGTGACGCGGAACGCGGTGGTGGCGATGACGGATTCGCCGGGGAAGAGCTGGCCGGCTTGCGAGGCGACGAGATCCTCGATGAGGACGAAGGCATGGCCCTCGCCCTGCATGGTGACATTCACGCGGCGTCCCAAGGCTTCCGGAATGGGGATGAGGGCGTAGCGCGTGGTCTGCGTTTCCGGATCCAACAGACGGCAGGCGACGGTGATCTGGAGCGCGGGAACGATCGGCGGAGCTGCCTCGGGATCGAAGGCGAGGGGGGTGAGAAGGGGGAAAATGAGATCTTCGAACGCCGCCTCGACCTGTCCGGCCTGTTGCACGCTGAGCTCGCGCGGATGGAGCGGATGGATGCCGGCCTTTTCCATGGCAGGAACGAGGATGCCGGTCAGCAGCGAGTATTGATCCGCATACATTCGGAGAATCCGCTGGCGAAGGGCGATCAGGTTGCGGGTGGGCGTCATGCCGGACGCGTCGGGTGTCTTGCGGCCGCTGCGGCGCATGAGCATGAGGCCGCCGATGCGGACTTGGAAAAACTCGTCGAGGTTGGATGCGGTGATGGCGAGGAATTTCACACGCTCCAGCAGCGGAAGGTCCTCACGCAGCGCTTCGTTGAGCACGCGCTGGTTGAATTCGATCCAGGAAAGCTCGCGGTTCAGATAGGGAGTGGACATGGAAGGGTGAGGGGTCAGTTGTCTTCGTCGATGATGACGGCGAGGCCGAATACCTGTTCGAAAATATCCGCTTTCGAGGCCATGGCCAGGCGCTCGACCGCTGCGTCGGCCAGGCCGGGGAGGCGGATGCGGAGTTTGCCGGACTCGATGCGGATTTCCAGATTTGCGACACGCTGGGCGTGGGTGCGTTCGAGGGCGTCGGCCACACGGAGCAGCGCCGCCAGTTTGCAGACACGGATGCGGTCCTCCGTGCTGAGAGCCGCGTAGCTCGGGTGCTCGAGCCGCGGGCCGGAGTGGCGGTGGTAGCGCGCGACGAGCGCGACGATGGTCACGTCCAGCCGGTCGAGTCCGAAGACCTCCGAGTTCAGGATGAGATATTCCGAGTGCTTGTGGTGGGCGCGCGGGCTGACGTAGGTGCCGACCTCATGAAGGATGGCCGCGACCTGGAGCAGCAGCGCGTCGTGTTCCGTCAGCTGGTGGAGTTCGGTCAAAGAGTCGAAGAAACGGGTGCAGAGATTTCCGACGTGCTCGCCGTGGCTGGGATCCGACTGATAGCGTTCCGCCAGGATGCGGGCGGAGCGGAGGACTTCCTCGGCGAAGGCTCCGGTGAGTTCCTGCGAGACCAGGAGATCGTGGAGCAGTCCGTGCTCGTATTCGCTGGTGGGGATGTGGACCTCGTCGAGCTTGAGCGTCTCCGCGACGGCGAGGTTGATTTCCAACGAAGGGATCAGCGCCTCCGCCGTCTGATAGTCGAGCTGGAAATGTTTCACCAGCTCGACGTCGCTCATGTTCGCCGCGTCCGCGGTGAACTGGCGCATGGCCTTGATGCTGCAGGACTGGTTGGCGCTGGTCAGGGATTCCGCGACGGATTGCACTTCGTAACCGATGACGACCAGTCCGTCCACGGTCACATCCGAGTAGTCGAAGCGGATCTGCGCCAGATTTCCGTAAGCGTGCTCGCGGATGACCCGCAGCATCGCCGGACCTTCCGCGTGGGAGCCGTCCACCGCCTCGCGCGTGCGGTGGGTGCCCATCCGGTAGCTGGTGTAGCGGGTGATGCGGCCGTTCTGGAACAACAGGGCGCGGGTGTTTCCCGGGCCGACGTGCAGGACCAGCGTGGTGTCCTTGCGCATGGCCGGCAGGCTGAGCAGCCGGCGGCGTGTTTTCAGATAGATGAGCCGGGTCATCTCTCCGTCGTCGATGGTGCCGATCTTCAATCCGCAGGCGATGCGGATGCGGTTCATCACCGTCTCGTGGTTGGTGGCCTCGCTGAGGATGTTGGTGGCGACGGCGCGGGTGATCCCGTGCGGGTCGATGCCGAGTTCGGAGAGGGATTTCTGATAGCCCTTGATGATGGATACGACCCGCTCGGTGGTGGAGGCGCTGACATTGCCGTTGCGGAAGATGTCGCGGGCGATCGGAGCGGGCTGTTCGAGGAAATCGACGGGGGTGAGGGAGCCGTCATCCTCGCGTTCCGCGACCATCATGGAGACCGAACTGGCGCCGATGTGCAGGGCGGTGAGGAGATTTTCGGCAACCAGTGCATTTTTCGCGGGCTTGCTGACGTTCGGCATCGCCCAAAGACAACGCGCAATCGCCGTGGGTTCAATCTCCAATGTGTGACGTGTGCATGTTGCAACGAGTCGGGGCTTGTCATGAGAAGCGGTCCGGGGGATAAGAAGGACATGCCAGTCAGTGGAGCGTTGGAACGATATTGGGTGAAGCCTGGTGCCAAAGTGGACTTCCGGAAAATGGACAGTGGTGAGAAATCGCTGTTCCAGGGAGTGAACAAGGATCAGTTCGAACCGCAGTTCGACGATCTCCAATGCCAGCTCCAACAGCTTCAGAAGCGTCTCTATGCGGAGAACAAGCACCGCATCCTGGTGGTGATGCAGGCGATGGACACGGGCGGGAAGGACGGCTGCATCAAGCACGTGTTCTCACGGATCGATCCCCAGGGCATCCACGTGCGTTCCTTCAAGAAGCCGACCGAGGAGGAGCTGGCGCATGACTTCCTCTGGCGCGTGCACTCGAAGGTGCCGACCACCGGACAGCTCGTCATTTTCAACCGCAGCCACTATGAGGACATCATCGCCGTGCGGGTGAAGAAAATTTTCCCCGACGAGGTTTGGAAGCGACGCCAGCGTCACGTCGTCGAGTTCGAGCGGATGCTGGCGGAGGAGGGGACGACGATCGTGAAAATCTTCCTGCACATTTCCAAGGAAGAGCAGAAGAGCCGGCTTCAGGCCCGTCTCGACAATCCGGCCAAGCACTGGAAAATCAACCCCGACGATCTGGTGGACCGCGCCCGCTGGGATGATTTCATGGGAGCGTATGAGGATGTCATCAGCAAGACCTCCACGGAATACGCTCCCTGGTATGTCGTCCCCGCCGATAGAAAATGGTATCGCAACCTCTGCGTCGCCCGCATCATGTTGGACACGCTGAAAAAGCTCAACATGGAGTTCCCTCCCATCAACTGGGACCCCGCGACGATCAAGATCGAGGACTGAAATGCCGGTCCGGGACTTCGGTCCGTTCTTTGTGGTGAATCCGTTTTGGTGTCATGACGATCCGCGGCTTCAGAACTGCGGCCCCGCGCGGAAGGCCTGAAGTGCCGGGCCTCTAACGAAGAATCAGATCACCCGGCTCCACAGCACCTTGAGATACCGGCTTTCCGGATAGTTCGACAGTGTCGGGTGATCCGGCCCGGCACCGGTGCGGTTGAAAACCTGCATCCGCTTGTCCTGGCGGTGCGCCGCGGCGACGACGATCCGCTCGAACTCCCCCGCACCTAACATGCCGGAGCACGAGCACGTCACATACAGGCCTTCCGGGGCGACGAGCTGCAGTGCGAGCTTGTTCAGGTCCGCATACTTCGCGGTACCGATCTCGTCCTCTTTTCCGAAAATGAACTTCGGCGGATCGGCGATGACGAGGTCCCACTTGCGTCCGTTCTCGATCATCGTGCGGATCCAGGTGAAGGCGTCGGCGTGGGTGAATTTCACCTTCGCGCCGTTCAGGTTGGCATTGCGCTTGGCCATCTCCACCGCGTTTTCGTCCAGATCCACCGCGGTCACCTCCGCCGCGCCGGCCAGCGCCGCGGAGACGGAGAAGCCGCCGCTGTAACAGCAGAGATCCAGCACCGACTTGCCGGCCGCCAGCGCGCCGAAGGCACGGCGGTTGTCCCGCTGGTCGCAGAAGAATCCCGTCTTGTGACCCGAAGAGAAATCCACCTCGTAGCGGATGCCGTGCTCGCGGATCTTCACGCTGCGCACCTTGTCCGATTCCACGCCGCCCACGCGCGGGATGCCTTCGATCCTGGCCAGATCGGCATCCACTCCGACGACCACGCGCTTCGTGTCGAAGGATTCGTGCAGCAGCGGCAGCCATTTCGGCAGACGTTGCCAGGCGGCGAGATTGGTGATTTCCACGGACAATACGTCGCCGAACTTGTCGGCCACGATGCCTGGCATGAAATCCGCATCGCCGTGGATGGCGCGGTAGCTGTCGGTTTCTCCATCCAGCTTCAGGATTTCACGGCGCAACCTCGCGGCGCGGCGGATGGCGTTTTCGAAAAAAGATTCGTCTTCCAGCTCCTCCAGCGAGTGGCTCACGATCCGCAGCGGCATGCGCGATTTCGGGTTCCACAGACCCCAACCGAAGGGCGTTCCCTCCTTGCCCAGCACGAGCACGAACGACCCCGGAGTCGCGTCGCGGGAAACCTCGCCGATCATTTTCGGCCAGATCGAGGGATGGAAGGTCTGATACTTGAGTTGGACAGTCGGCACGGCGGAAATACGAAGCAGCGGTGGGAAAATGTCGATTGATTTCACGTCAAGTCGACAGGGGCTGTCTGATCGATCCGCCAGATTTGCGGCCCTTCGCCCTTTTTTAATAAACCAAGTTTGCCACACCGCCCGCTTTAGGGAACGGTCCGCCTCCATGAAAATGCACCGCATCCTCGCCGAGGCCGCCTCGACCATCGCCAAGTCCGTCTTCCGCGAGCACAAGGTGCTGGATCACGAACTCGCCACCGCCTTCGAGGAAAACCCGAAATGGGGCAAGCGCGACCGCAGTTTCATCGCCGAGACGGTTTTCGAAGTCGCCCGCTGGCGCCGTGCGCTGAGTTTCCTCGTCGACAGCGAGGAAACCACCGCCCTTTGTGCCGCCCAGTGGGTTCGCATGGGCTACGAAATTCCGGAATGGTGGACCTACAACGGCAAATCCGCCGAGGAAATCAAAGCCCGCGAAGCCGAACTTGCCGACCAGCCCCGCGCCGTCCGCGAATCGATCCCGGACTGGATCGACGCTCTCGGAGCCTCCGAACTCGGCGATGCCTGGGATGCGGAACTCGCCGCGCTCAACCAGCGCGCCTCCGTATTCCTCCGCGTCAACACCCTCCGCACCACCCGACCCGCCGCCATCGAGTGGCTTGCCAGTTTCAACATCACCGCCACCGAAGTCCCGGGGCTTCCCGATGCCCTCGTCCTCGCCCCGGGCAAATCCCTGCCGAAAACGCTGCGCCTCGACGGCCGCGTCGAGATCCAGGACGCAGGATCCCAAACGATCGCCCCGCTCGTCGATCCGCAACCGGGGGAGCGCATCATCGACGCCTGCTCGGGAGCCGGTGGCAAATCCCTCCACCTCGCCGCACTCATGAAAGGCGACGGCCGCGTCTTCGGCATGGACATCGATTCTAAAAAACTCGTCGAGCTCGAACGCCGTGCCAAACGTGCCAATGCCAACAAGTGCATCAAGGCAAAGGAAATCAAAGCCAACACCGCCACCGAATTCGCGGAGGTCGCCGACCGGCTGCTCATCGACGCTCCGTGCTCCGGCCTCGGCACGCTCAAGCGCCAGCCCGATCTCAAGTGGCGGCTCAAACCCGCCCAACTCGACCGCCTCCGCGGCATCCAGTCCGAGCTGCTCGACCAATACACCGCCATGCTCAAGCCCGGCGGCCGCCTCGTCTACGCCACCTGCTCCATCCTTCCGTCCGAGAATCGCGCGGCCGTCGACAAACTGTTGGCGAAAGGCGGCTTCACCTTGATCGAGGAATGTCCGGTCTCGCCCGCCGCCACCGGCTATGACGGATTCTACGCGGCGGCGTTGGTGAAGGCGTGAATTTGCCTGTTGATTCCCGACCGAGCGGTCAGCTCCAGCGGTTTTCCTTGAGTGCTTGGAATGCCTGCCAGGCGAACATGCCAAGAAAGATCGGGAAGATGATGGAGTGGGTTTTCAGGAACATCGCCAGACCCACCGCGACCGCCACGATGATGGTGACCCACAAGGTGATTTTGATCCGTGCCGGGCCGAGCACCGCGTTGAGCATCTGGCCGCCATCGAGCGGCAGCACCGGCAGGAGATTCAGGATCGCCCAGAAAAAGCTGATGTACATGAGGGTCAGCAGGAAATACGCGCCGTTGTCACTCATGCGGGGGATCAGTTGGAACAACAGCAGCACGAGAAATCCCAGCAGGATCTGGATCAGCGGACCGGCGGCGGTGACGAGGAAGTTTTTTCCCCGGCTCAGCCGCACCCCCGAATACGCCGCGTAGCCGCCGAACGCCTGGAGGGTGATGGATGTCGTGGCTCCGAAGCGGCGTGCGGTCAGGGCGTGGCCGAATTCGTGGACGAGGATGGAAATGAAACCCGCGAGAACGAACAGCAGGATTTGAAACACCTCCGCCGCGGTATCCGCCCCCAGGGCGCCGCCCAAGATGACGAGTGAAATCCAGAAGAACGGTTGGACTTCCACGGGGATGCCAAAGAGGGAAAATCGAATCATGCGGGTTTTGGGTAAGGCAAGATGAAGGCCTGCGCAAGGCTGGGGATGACCGGGGAGGGCGCATTCCGGGTCGCCAATACCTTGACCCACCGGAGTTATCCGGTTATACGCTTGGAAGCAAATGCGCGCTCACTCCGCTCGCATTTCCGCTTTCCCGTAGATTTCCGATTTCAATGCGCGTTTTATCCACCTCCCTCATCGGCCTATCAAGTGTTGTCCTGGCTCTGGCATCGGCATCCTGCGGCACCGGCAGCCTGCCTTCCTCGCCCATCCAGCGCAGACCGGAGAGGAGCCTTTACAAGTGGTATGACGACGGCGGCGAAGGCAAGGTGACCATCCGGATCAGCCTGTCGGACCAGATCGCCGAGTTCAAACGCGGTGGCCGCGACATCGGGTGGTGCTACGTCGCGACCGGGAAGGAAGGGCATGACACCCGTCCTGGCAGCTACTCGATCACGGAAAAGATCGCGGACAAGCATTCGAACATTTATGGCTGGTTCGAGGATGAGTTCGGCAATGTGACCGATGGCGATGCGAAAGCCAGCGAGCGTGTGCCGGAAGGAATGGTCTATGTTCCGGCCCCGATGCCCTACTGGATGCGTCTGACTTCCTACGGAGTCGGAATGCATGGCGGATTGATCCCGGAGCCGGGAGAGCCGGCGTCCCACGGATGCATCCGCATGCCGAAGGAATTCGTGCCCATGCTTTTTGATTCGGTGAAGGTCGGAACTCCCGTCACCATCACCAACGCGCCGAGCCAAAAGGGTCAGACGGAGGAGGAGAGCCACCTGCCGCAGCAGACCTGGAGTCCGAACAGCAGCGGCTCGCAGAGCGCGGACTCCGTGACCTATCGCAACGGAGTGCCGGTTTTCTATCGTTGACCCCACCCGCGCAAAACCCGCCCGGACTCTGCTTCCGGACGGGTTTTCTTCATTCTGGTGGGTCCAAAGGCCCGGTTCGCTTATGGCTGGGCGGGTACGTATAGTTCGGAACCTTTGGCCAGAACGGTTGCGGTGGTAAGATCCAGTCCGTTGAGGGCGTTGAGTCGCTCGGCGTCGGTTCCATGCTTGGAAGCGAATTCGCCGTAGGTCATCTCGCCGTCGATGGTGACGGGCCGGATCTTTTTCTCGGGGGTGGGGGAAACAGTTTCTTTTTCCTTCTCCGCGACAGGCTGGGTAGCGGGAGTGGATGCGGTGGATCGGGTCTCGGGAGCCGCGGCGGCCTCTACCGGAGCGGGCATCGGTTTGGAAACCGGTGCCGCGGTGGAAACCGGGATATTCTGGTGAACGACCGGTGGTTTTACTTCGGTAACAGGAGCCGGGGCCTTTTCGACGGTGGCCGGAGCCTTGGTCGCTGCGATCATCGTGGTGGCCGGTGCGGATGCCGCGCCGAGGCTGACGATTTGTCCGGGGCGGAGCGCCGAAGGCTTCACCTTGGGATTGGCGGCGACAAGAGCCTCGGTGCTCATGCCGTGCTTTCTGGAGATGCTGGAGAATGTCTCACCTTGCTGAACCTTGTGGGTTTTACCCGCATTCGAAGAAGCGGGGGCGGAAGCTGCGGCCACGGCCGGTGCCGCTGCGGCGGGTGAACCGGGGACCTTGAGCTTCTGGCCGGGATGGATCATCGAGCTTGCCTTCAAGCCATTCGACTTCGCCAGCTTCTTAGGGCTTGAGCCAACCTTGCGGGCGATTTTTTCCAAACTGTCTCCCGCCTTCACCGTGTAAGTGGACGGGCCTGCGGCTGCCGGAGCTGCCGTCTTGGGCGCTGCCGTGGCCACCGGCTCGCTTTTCGCAACGGGTGTCCGCGCTTCCTGACCGCCGGAGCGCAGTCGGGTGTTCTCATCTTCCAGCAGGCGGATCTGTCGTTCCTGTTCGGAGCAACGTGAGCGGAGAAGCTCCAACTCGGATTTTGCAAGCGCGGAAGGTGACGCAAGAACCAGGGACAGCGTGGCGAACAGCAGGGTTGGTTTCATGTTGCGCCTCTTTTTTCAAAAACTATGATAAAGATCAAGAGAAAATCAAAAGTTCTTAATGACTTGGGGAATTTCCCTTCGGGTTGCAGGGGCACAAAAAAACGGACGGTCCCGAAGGACCGCCCGTTGGCGTGAGAGTTGGATCGGAGGATCGCTTAGTTCGCGCGACCGGTGTAGGAATTGTCCTCGGTCTTCACGTTGATGCGCTCGCCGACATTGATGAACAGGGGAACCTGCACGATGAGGCCGGTTTGCATGACGGCTGGCTTGTAAACGTTGTTTGCGGAGTCGCCTTTGACGCCTTCCGAGGACTCTGCGACGGTCATGACCATCGAGAGCGGGAGGTCAACCGCCACGACGATTCCGTCGGCAACCATCAGGTTGTAGATCTGGCCTTCGATGAGGTAGTTTTTCACGCCCTCGATGAGGTCTTCATAAACGACGGCGTCCTCGTAGGTGTTCGGGTCGAGGAAATGATAACCGCTGCTGTCCTTGTAGGAATATTCGTGCGGAGTGCGTTCAAGCACAACACCTTCGACGGAGTCGTTGGAGGTCATGCGGAGGTTGAAAACCTTCTTGGTCGCGACGCTGCGGATCGACATTTGCACATAGGACGCCATCCGGGGAGGTGTCTTGAGTTCATGCTCGATCACGAGACAGACTTCGTTGTTGTGGCGGACGGCGTGTCCTTTGCGGAGGTTGATGATGGGTGTGCTGGCCATGATTTGTGGGTGGGGGATAGGTCGCGCCGCCCGGGGAGGCAAGCACGGAGTTTCGGGTGGGAAATCGGGAAGTGGCTGAGTTTGAGGGTCAGTCCTGCTGTTCCTTGATCCAGGCGGTGATTTTCCCGTCATCGTCGCCGGACGCCCACAGATGGCGGAGGAAATCGGCGGGATGGATGTCGCCGTGTTTTTTGAGGAAATTCCGGTCGCCGCCGCAATCGAACATCAGATCCGGATCCAGTTCGCCGCGCAGCTTGGCCCGACCCTTGGCGAGGATGCGCGGCAGGTACGCCATGCCTTCGAGCTCGTCGCCGAAGCTGGGAACGTCGTCCCGCGTCAGCACTTTGTCGCTGGGGATTCCCTTTTGCACCGTCAGGAAATAATCCCGACGGACCGCGGCGATCAGCAACGCGGTGGAAATCGAAGGCTCGCCCTCGCTGCCGAAGTCCTCGACGAAATCGAAAAATTCGCGAGGTTTGCAGCCGATGCTGGCAAGGAACGCCGATTCCTCGCAGGTGTAATATTTTTCAAAATCCGTGTCGCCCGATTCAAAGGCGGCAAGACAACGGCTGAACAGGGTGAGAAATCGATCGTTCCAAGACATGGCGGTAGTAGAGCGGGAAATCAGCCTTCCGCATGCTTTTTCTTCACAGGCGGGGCGATTGCGTCGATGGCGGCGAGCAGTCCCTCATCCGGCATCGGAGACCGGAGCGCGTCCAGCGAATCGTCGAGCTGGGCCACCGTGCGGGCTCCGATGATCGACGAGGTTACGGCGGGCGAGCGCAGGGTCCATTGGATCGCAAGGTGGTTGAGCGGCATGCCGTGGGCGGCTGCCAGATCTCCGAGCGCGCGGATTTTCTCCTGTTGGGCGGCGACCTGCTCGACCTTGAGAAATCCCTCGGAGCGCGCGGCGCGGGATCCCTCGGGAATGCCGTCGAGGTACTTCGGCGTGAGCATTCCTTGGGCGAGCGGACTGAAGACGACGCAGCCGATGCCCTCGTCCAACAGATAGTCCAGAATGCCCTCGCTCTCCGGCCAGCGGTTCAGGATGGAGTAGGGGGGCTGATAGATCAGGCAGCGGATGCCCATGTCCTTGAGGATCCTCACCGCCTTCTTCAGCCGCTTGAGAGGGTATTTGGAAAGGCCGACATAGAGCGCCCTGCCGCTGTTCACGGCGGTGGCGAGGGCGGACATCGTTTCCTCCAGCCGGGTTTCCGGATCCGGGCAGTGGGAGTAGAAAATGTCCACGTAGTTCTGGCGCAGGCGCTTCAGCGACTGGTCGAGCGAGGCGAGCAGATGCTTGCGCGACCCGGCCTGGCCGTAAGGTCCGCTCCACATGTCGTGACCGGCCTTGGAGGTGATGACGAGCTCGTCGCGATGGCTCGCGAAGTCCTCCACGAGGATGCGTCCGACATTTTCCTCGGCCGATCCCGGTGGCGGACCGTAGTTGTTCGCGAGATCGAAGTGGGTGACGCCACGGTCGAACGCGCGCCGCATGATCCGGCGGGCTTCCTCGAAGTCGTCCACGTGGCCGAAGTTGTGCCAGAAGCCGAGGGAAATGGCCGGGAGCAGAAGTCCCGAATCGCCGCAACGCCGGTAAGGCATGCGTCCATCATAGCGCGCTGAATCAAACATGAGCGGAAATTGGCCGCTCTCCCGGCACTTGCCAAGCTCAACAGCGTGACGGTCGGGTGAACGGCCCGCGCCCCATCCGGAGGGATTCCTCCATCGACAAGATTCACCGCGGTCCGTAAATCGCGCGAAACCTTGAGTGAACTCTCCGGAATTCTGCGATCGGCCAGCGGGAGCGGCAGCCTCGTTTCCGCGCCGCCGCCCAGGCGATGCGCCACATCCTGGTGGACCGGGCGCGGGCCAAGGCGGGTCTCAAGCGCGGCGAGAACGTCGAGATGCTGGACATCGATGTCCACGGCCTCGAAGTGGCGGACACCACACCCGACGAGCGGATCCTGCTGGTGGATGAAATGATGAAACGCCTGGAGCTGGAGGACCCGGAAAGCGTGCGGGTGATTTCCCTCAAATTCTTCGGCGGCCTCGGCAACAAGGAAATCGCGGCGATGGACGGCGTCGCCGAGCGGACGGTGGAGCGGCGGGCTTTTCTCGAATTCGCCTGTCAGGGGGATTAGGCCCGCTTGAAACGGACCGAGGAGCTTTTGGAAATCCAGTGCGATGCCGAGGAGTTTTTTGGACTCCGCCGGGAAGCGGGGAACGAGACCCGCACGGAGGACGACGGGGAAGAGGAGGAGAGCCTTGGGGGGGCGCATCGGTCCGTACCGGTTGATCGACCGGCTCGGCTCGGCTCGGCTCGGCTCGGCTCGGCTCGGCTCGGCTCGGCTCGGCTCGGCT
>JAZKCQ010000025.1:137967-146821 GCA_040388015.1 Verrucomicrobiota bacterium
CGGGCGGTTCCGGCGTGGTCTATCTGGCGGAGCAGCAGGAACCGGTGAAGCGGAAGGTCGCCCTCAAGATCATCCGCCTGGGGATGGATACCGAGAATGTGATCGCCCGGTTCGCCATGGAGCGGGAGGCGCTGGCGCTGATCGATCATTCTAACATCGATCGCATGCTGGATGCCGGTGTCACCGCCGCTGCGAAACGGCCGATGGACTGGCGATGGATGTTTTCGCCATTTGCATGAGGAACCCGTGCCGGCCCGCCCGCCGAGCCTCGGGTGATGCTCAGGGTCAGGGCCGGACCCGCCACCGTCTTTCTAACTCCTGACTGAATCTTCCATTCTCCAAAAAATCGTCGGATCCGCAGCGATCAAACCGGACGGTGAAAATTTCCTGTCGGTTTCCCCTGCTGAAAAACGCGAACCGTCATGCAGGGGGCGTCATCGCGAGCCGGTCCGCCCCCCGATCAAACCCAACGCGAAACCCGCCCGCCCGGCGGTTTTCTGAAAATCCCAACGAATCTAGCAAAATACTCGTTATGAAACCCAACCACCGCCTCGGCCTCCTCAGCATCTTCGTCTCCATGAGCACACCGCTCGCCGCCCAGTCCACCTCCACGTGGAATTCCACGACCAACACCAACTGGTCCACCGCCACGAACTGGAACCCAGGCATTCCCGCGAGCGGGGACCACATCATCATTTCCGACACCGCCTCCACCGCCAATCCGGGACTCTCTCTCGACGACGGGTCCCACTCGGTCGGCTTCATCACCTTCGGCAGCACCGGCACCCGCACCAGCGCGTTCAACCTCCAGACCACCACCGCCAACACGCTGACCATCGCCGGCGGCGTCACTGCGAACGGAAACTTCACCGCCGGAATCGGTCCGCGGCTGCGTGGGAAAACCGTGGTCTCCACGAACCAGACGTGGCAGGTCGGCGGCGAGGCGGGTTCCCACTCGCTGGACCGCGGACTGGGCGTCAATGAAGTTTCCAGCGGCAACCTCGGCGCGCTCACGCTGGATGCGAACCTCAGCAAATCCGGCACCGGCCAGCTCACCCTGGGAGCCGTCACCGTCGGCGGCGCGGGAGACATCAATCTCAACGAAGGATCGCTCAAGCTCAACGCCGGCGGCTCCCTCCTGCTCACTGTCGGAGGCACCGGCAAGATCGCGGCCAACAACACTTCCACGCTGATCATCTCGAAAAACTCCGGAACCTTCAACCTCACACGCCCTTTCCAATTCAACAACACCTCCGCTCTCGCCACCGGCAGCGGGACCAACGGACTGGCCGCCGGTCCCTACGACATCGCCTCGAACATGGAGTGGAACGGCACCCACACCATCACCAACAACCAGAACGCCAACGCCGCCGGCAACGTGAACTACCGGTTCACCGGCGTCATGTCCGGCACCGGAACCCTTACCAAAAACGGCGCCAGCCAACTCATCCTCACCGGCACCTCCGCCAACACCCACACCGGACAAATCACGGTGGCGGCCGGTGAGCTGTCACTCGACAAGACCGGCGTCACGGCCGTCGCCGGCAACATCCTGGTCACCGGCGGCACGCTCCGCATCAACCAGGCCAACCAGATCGCGGACACTTCAGCCGTTACGGTTACCGGCGGCTTGATCGCCTACACCGCGAACCGGCCGGAAAACATCAGTTCCCTCACCATCAGCTCGGCGGCGACTTCCAGCCTTTCCGGGCTCACCGTCACCGGAGCCACCACGATCAGCAGCAATGCCATCCAGGAGCTGAACTCGGGCCAGACCTTCTCCACCCACAGCCTCACCCTGTCTAACAATTCTGCGATCCGCCCCGTCGGCAACGCGACCGGCACCGACGTTTCCACCATCAACGTCGGTGCCGGCGGACTCACCCTGAACACCGGCCGGCTGATCTTCGGAAATGTGGGGAACACCACCCCCATCCAGCTCAACCTCACGGGCGACATCGTTTCCACCGGTACCAGTTTCTTCACCGCCACCAACTACACCGGCCCGCGTCTCATCAACCTTCAGGCCGCCACACGCTTCGTCGCGGTGAATGACGGCACGCTGAACATCGGGACCACCGTGGAAAACGGGACGCTGGTGAAATCCGGGCCCGGCACCCTCATCCTTTCCCGTCCCGGATCCACCGCGGACTTCTCATTCCTCGACGGTCCGACACAGATCACCACCCAGGCGGATGCGGGAAATGTGGCACTCTCCGGCGGCACGGTCCTGATGGACGTCGGCGGCGCAACCCCGGCCAAGCTCACCGCGGCCGGCAATTTCCTCACACTTGGGGGCTCGATCAACATCACCGCCGCCAATGGCTCCATCGCTCCCGGCAGCCTGGAGCTGGTCCGTTACGGCGGCACGCTCACCGGCACACCGGTCATCAACATCCCGGCGGAACTGGCCGGCAGCCGCATGGCTCCCGTGATCGACTACGGCACCGGCACGAACAGCTCCATCACCCTCAATTCCACCGCCCTGCCTCTCGCATTGGTCTGGCACGGCGCGACCGGCGGCCTCTGGGACGTCAACACCACCGCGAACTTCAACAACGGAAACGAGAAATTCTATCAACTCGATTCCGTCACCTTCAACGACGCGGGAGCGAACGCCACGATCGTGCTCGATTCGATCGTGTTTCCTGACCAAGTGACCTTCGACCACGGAGGCGCGAGACCGACCTACACCCTGTCCGGCACCGGCGCCATCAGTGGCCCCGCCCGCGTCACCAAGAACGGAATCGGCGAGACCATCATCGCCACCGACAACAGCCATACCGGCGGGACCGACATCCTGGGTGGCACCCTTCAGGTCGGCAACGGCGGCCTCGTCGGCAACCTCGGAACGGGGACGGTGCTGGTGGATTCCGGCACAACCCTTGAGTTCGTCCGCAACGGCACCGCCGTCATCCCCAATGCGATCACGGGATCGGGAGCCATCCGGAACAACGGGCCGGGAATTGTCGCGCTCACCGCGAACAGCGCAGCCTTCTCGGGAACTGTGAACGTCGATGCCGGAACCCTGCAGTTTGGTGACGGGGGGGCGGACGGGTCCTTGGGCTTGGTTCCGATCGAAATCGCCTCCGGAGCCACCTTCGCCGTCCAACGCAGCGGCGCTCCTAGCATTGGGAATTCGCTGCTAGGAGAAGGTTCCGTCACCATCAAAGGTGGCAGCCCCATCTTCATCAATGTCAACGAACACACCGGCGGTGTCACCGTGACCGATGACGGTGTGCTTCGAGTGCCCGGGGACTGGGTGCTCGGAGGCGTGCCCGCGGCTCTCACTCCCAATGCGATCCGTCTCAATCATGGCGGTCTCAAGAATCAGGACTCGGCCACGCTGACCGACAGCTTCCGCGGCGTCGGCATCACCGGCGAGGCGTATTTCACGGCCGGTTGGACCAAGACCTTGGCCATCTCCGGGCCGATCACCGGAACCGGCAATGTCTTCATCAACTACGATTCCGGAACCGTCATCTTCAGCGATGCGACCAGCAATTGGAACGGCATCCTCACCCTCGGTGCCAGCAAGCCGGGATTCACCGGAACGACCGGTGGAAATTTGGAGATCAGCACCATCAGCGACGGCGGCCTCCCCGGCCCGCTCGGCACCGCATCCGCCGATCCCGCCAACCTTGTTTTCAACGGCGGACGTCTGACCTACACCGGCACGAGCGCCTCGACCAACCGTGGCTTCACCCTCATGGGGGCGGGCACCGTCAATGTCTCGGTCGAAGCCCTCGCGATCGGCGGCAAGGCCACCGGCCCGGGCGCGCTGACCAAGGTGGGCGACGGCACCTTGACCCTCAGCGGCAACAACGACTTCGCCGGCGGTGTGCTTGTCGATGACGGGGTGCTCGACATCACCCACTCCAATTCGCTCGGAGCCGCGGCCAAGATCTTGATAATCGCCGGGGATGCGGGAGGCAGCCGCGTCCCTGAAGTCCGGCTCAGCGGAGGAATCTCGCCCACCGTCGCCGATCTCGATATCTCCGGCGCCGGAGTGGCCAATCTCACCGGTGCGCTGCACAACGTCTCGGGCGACAACACGCTCACCGTCACCAACGACGTGACCATGAGAACCGGAAATGGAAACACGACCCTCTTCTCCGAGGCCGGCACTCTCACCCTCACCACCCCGCTGGTGACCGCGAACGCCACCGGTCGCGCCCTCACGCTGGCCGGAGCTGGAAACGGGGTGATCAACGCCGTGATCGCCAACGGCACCACCGTCAATCTGCCGGTCACCAAGAACGGCACCGGCACCTGGTCACTCAACGGCGCCCATACCTACACGGGAACCACCACCGTCAACGAGGGCGTGCTCTCCCTCGCTCAGGCGGCCCTCAGCGACACCGCCGCGGTCGCCGTCGGCATAAATGGCAAGCTCAACCTGAACTTTACCGGCATCGACCGCGTGGGCTCCCTCACCATCGATGGACTGGTCAAGCCGGACGGCGTTTACGACGCCACCACCGATCCCGGCTTCATCACCGGCACCGGCAGCATCCGCGTGGGGGCCGAGGCTTCCGGCTACGGCAACTGGGCGTCGGCTTATCCGTTCACGGCGGGCTCGAATGACGGCCCGACCCATGATCCGGATGGCGACGGCATCAACAACCTCCTCGAATACGTTCTGGGAGGCGTCCCGGTCGGAGCTGGAGCGGGCAATACCTCGATCCTTCCCTCCCAGTCTCTAACCGTCTCCAATCTGGTTCTCACCTTCCGCCGCAGCGACGCTTCGGAAAGCGACGTGGCCCTGAAGGTCCAATGGTCTGAGAATATGACCACCTGGAACGACTTCGCCACCGTAGGCCCGGCCGATGCGTTGCCCAAGGTGGATGTCACGGAGGACGTCCCGAGCGCGGCGCTCGACACCGTCGTGGTCATCATCCCGAGAAACACCGCATCCGGAGGCAAGCTCTTCGCCCGCGTCCACGCGGTCAAATAAGCAACGATCCAAAGGCGGCTGGGTGGATTTTCCCAGCCGTCTTGAATCGGCCCCCGGGTGTCGCCTTGGGCCTTCGTTCTCGCGAAGGCTTTCCAGAACGAGGTTCGGAAAACAGGGCGGTATCGCATGACCTGAAATGCCAGATGGCGCGACTCTGCCGATGACGGCCCACCATCTCCAACAGGTTCCTCGCGTCGTTTCTGAGGATCCGGCGGATGAAATCCCGCAAACGGTTGCCGATTTCTAACTATCTTCAACAGGCGTGTAAGGATGTAAACCTGATAGGTTTGATCCGGAGCCTGAAGGAGAGGGGAACAAGGCGCGGATCCAAGACGATCCGCGGCTGCGGCTTTTCCGTGATTTTCGGAATCCGTTGAAATTCCCATGGAACATGGCGGAGAGGGTGGGATTTGAACCCACGGTAGCTGTTACACTACGTCTGATTTCGAATCAGGTGCCATAGACCACTCGACCACCTCTCCTTGAAGGGCGGAAAAACTGGACGCGGCTCCGGGGTTTGTAAAGCCTCCAATTTGATTTAATCGGGGAAAACGATCGCGCGGTGGCCGTCGATGATCGTCCGGTCATGGACGTGGAAACGGATGCCTTTGGCCAGGGCGATCCTCTCACAATGGCGGCCGAGCCGGACGAGGTCGTTCGGCGTGTGGAAATGCTGCACGCGGTCCACTTCCTGTTCGATGATGGGCCCCGCATCCAGATCCGCGGTGACGTAGTGGCAGGTGGCGCCGATCAGTTTGACGCCCCGCTCGTAGGCTTGTTTGTAAGGGTTCGCGCCGATGAACGCGGGCAGGAAACTGTGATGGATGTTGATGATGCGGCCGTCGAAGTCCCGGCAGAAATCATCGGGAAGAATCTGCATGAAACGGGCGAGGACGATGAGCTCGACGTCCTGCTTCTCGATCAACTGCCGGATCCCGGCGAAACCGGCCTCGCGGCGTTCACCGTCCATTTCAATTTCATGAAAGGGGATGCCGGCCCGTTCCGCGATTCCCCGGCAATTGCTGCGGTTGCCGATGATGGAGGTGATTTCGATGGGCAGTTCGTCGAGTTCCGCACGCCAGAGGATTTCGTTCAGGCAATGGTCGGTCTTGGTGACGAGCACGGCTGTTTTCATCCGGTAGGGAAGCCGCCGGAAATGCCAGTTTGCCTGAAGGGAGCGGCCCAGCGTACCAAAGCCGTCGATGAAATCCTGCACATCGACATCGAGGTCGGTGGTTTCGATTTCCAACCGGGCGAAGAATTTCGCTCCGAGTTTGTCCGAAAACTGAGCGAACTCGATGAGGTTTCCGCGATGTCCGGCCACGTAGTTCGCGACCTTGGCGACGATGCCCGGCTGGTCGTGGCAGCTGAGCTTGAGAATGAGTCCGGGGCGCGACATGCGCCGTGAGATTGGATGGCGGGTGGCGGTGCGTCAACTCCCGCCGGCCGGCTCAGGGGCGGTGGTCCGAGACATCCGTCAGCTCGGGGGAGGCTTTTTCCGCCGGAGTTTCGGGTGCGGGAGCCACCTTGGCCTGGATCAGGGCTCTGGGAGAAAGAACCGGTGCGAAATGGGACCCCGGACGCACGGAAAGTGACAGCAGCAGCAGGGAAAAGAGCATGGTGGAAATAACTCCTGCCAGCCCGGCGAGCCACCAGCGGTGGCTTCCCAGATGGGGAGATCCCAAGCCGGGCTCCTCGATCATCGGAGGCGCTGCACGGCGGACGATGGCATTGATCACCTGTGGCGAAAATTCAGGGCCGCGCACCGGCGGTGAGGAGGAAAGCCTCCAGCCTGCGAAATCCAGGTCATCCGCCGCCAAGGCAAGATCTTCGGGATACGGGGTGCTCCGGTGGTGATGATGGGTGTTCCGCACCAGCGCCGTCACCACTGCCTCATCCACGAAGCCCTCCCGTTCCATCAGAAGTGTGCCGGATTCGTCATCTGCGCGGAGGCTGGGAAGCGGGCTGAGTCTGAGTGGATTCATAATCGAGTTTGATTGATCAATTTGATATGATGAAATTCATGAATCGTCAATTGTTAATGTTTCCGAACTAAATGGCGCGATCGCCCGTCCGGCCGGCATCCGCTCGATGTTAGGTTTATGGATGCTTGGGGTTGCAATCACTTCGGATTGCATCAAGAGTTCGCCCAACGACATGCCTCACCCGAACCCAGATGACTCGTTGTTGCTGATCCGTTGCCCTTCCTGCGGGCAGAGATTCAAGGTTGGAGAGGATCTCCGCGAACGTACCGTCGAATGTGGAGGGTGTGAGCACCGCTTCCGGATCGATGATGAGGTCATCGTGCGTGGCCGGAAATTTTATCCCGGCGAGCGGAGTGCACCGGCCCTGAACCGCTTCCAACGGGTTCCGTTGTCCGGCGGGGAGTCCTTGATCGGAGCGCAGCCCATCCGATACGGCAATATGCCGGATCCGGCGGTGATCGAACCGGTATCTCCCCAGAGGATCATGGCGGGAGCGGTCGGTGTCGCGGGAATCGTCCTGATGGCGTTGTTTCTGATGTTCGGAGGAGCCAGCGGAGGACTTCTCGACGGCATGGGAACCTCCAACCGGCTTGTGATGGCCGGATTCGCCTCCTTGCTGGGAGTGTTCCTCCTTTATTATGCGAATCCGAAGGCCCGTTTCAAAGCGCTGGCCGTGGGCTTGTCTCTGAGCGCTGGTCTGATGGCGGTGCCGTTCTTTTTCAAAACGGGGTCGGCCCCGCTGCCGACCCGTGGGGATTCGATATCGGGTGGCACGGTGAATTTGAAGAAGGAGGAGGCGACTGATGTGGTCGATTCCTCGATCACCGCGCTTCGAAGCCGCATCGGCACCGGGCCGCTGGTTTCTGAAATGGAGAAGTATTCCCTCTCGGGAAGCGGCAAGCGGGCCGTGGGGATGTGGCTCAGGGATCTGAACGAGCGCAACAAACACCTCGTGAGGGACTACATCGTGAGGGTGGCGGAAGCGGATTCCACCACGCACCTTTACCCCCGCGACGGCGGCGACTATCTGTTGGTGGTGACGGGGACCGGAAAATCCCTGCAGGAACTCGCGGAACTCTCCGCTCCCCTCGGCCAAGCCAAGGAAATCTATCCGGAGATCTCGGTGGTCGAAGTGGTCGTGAACAATGAGAATTTCATCGAGGGTACGATGGAGAAGCTTTCCAATAAGGAGGATCCGGCATTTTACGATCTGAACAAGCGCGAGCTCGAAAGCATCGAACTCGGCAGGGTCAAGCGGGCCGTCCAGCGTCTGGCGGATGCGGAGCCGAAGATTTACCGCACGGACATCACCCGCAAGCTGATCGGCCTGCTCGGAGAAGAAGGGGTGGATTTCAAGGGCGCGGTCTGCAAGGCGCTCGCCGTGTGGTCGGAGCGGCCCGGTCCGGCCAGCGCCGCCGCGCTGAAAGAGGTGAGACGGCTCCTCGCCGCCAACCAGCCTGTTCCGCCGGAGATCGTTTCCCTGATCGTTCTGGAGAAGAATGCCGAGATCGTTCCGATTCTGGATGAGCTTTGGTACAAGAATCCGATGACTTGGGAGAGTCTCTATGGGGATCTCGGCCAGCCGATTGAATCGACCGTGATCAAGCGTTTCGGCGAAACAACCGGGTCCGTCCGCTATTCCGCGATCCGTCTGCTGGGCCGCACGGGGGGGGCTGACAGCCTTCCGGTTCTTGCCTCGGCAGGCGGCGGCTCCGACCCGGAATTGAAAGTCCTGCTTGAACAAGCGAGGAGATCGATCACCGGGCGTCTCGGCCAATAGGGCACGGGTTATGAAAACTTCTCACGTCAGACAAGGAAATCGCCTTGCTGTCAGTAGCAGTTTCCTCAAGCATGATGTGCCTCTCGTTTCGCGCCAAGCTGGGATAATCCGGGGGGAGAATTCCAGCCGCGT
>JAZKCQ010000026.1:0-35104 GCA_040388015.1 Verrucomicrobiota bacterium
GCGCGGGCTTCCTCGATGCGGTAGGTGGCGGCGACGAGGTCCGGGTTGTTCTTCAGAGCCCGGGAAATGAGATTGCGCAGGGTGGAATCGGAGAAAACCTTGCGCCAGGACCTGTCACCGAACGACGTCCCGTGAGGGGCGGTATCACTGCGGAAGGAAGCGGGCACGGCCACATCTGGCGACCCGGGTTCCGGGCCGAGCATGCAGGAACTCAGGAGGATCGCGCCGGGAAGGATGAGGAGGGGACGCATGGGAGTCGGAATGATACCAAATGGAAAGGTGGGGTGGCTGAGGGATCGTGAGTTTTTCCTCATGGTCACAAAGAACTGGCTAGCAGGATTTGCGGGGTGCGGGCGAGCATGATTTTCTGGATCGGGCACATTTGTCGGGGGTAATCCGGGATGTCCGCGGGCTGCGGGTGGCGTTTCAAATGGGGCATGGGTGTCATCCGCATGTTGATTTTGTTAGGCGGGAGGATCGTATGACCAGCGGTGGATGACGGTGGACACCGTTTGGTCGGGTTCGATCGGGCCGTAGTGTTTTTCGAATCCGGCGCGCCGCAGTGTTTCCCGGACTCCGCCATGAGCTTCCGCCAGACGGAAACCGATGCCGCGTTCCTCCAGGGTTTCGCGCAGTTCGGTGAGGAGCTCAGTGCCTGCGAGGTCGAGAACCGGGACCGTGCCAAGGAAGAAAACGGCGAGCCGCACGCCGGGACCGCGCGAGTCCAGCAGCTCGAAAAAACGGTCGCGGACGTGTTCCGCATTGAAGTAGAGCACCGCGCCGTCGTTGCGGAAAATGAACACGCCGGGGATGCGTTCGTTGGCCGGGTGGCGGATCGCATCTGCGAAATAATCCGTGCCCGGCACGCGGCCGAGTTCGGTGGCATGCGGCCGCATCGCCCGGCGCAGAAGCAGGAGCATCGAGAGAATGGCCCCGAAGAGCACCCCCATCAGCAGGCCCGAGCCGAGCACTCCCAGCAGCGCCACGACGGCCACCGCGAACTCGCTGCGGCTGAATGCCCACATGCGCTTGAGCGCGGTGAAATTGAAGAGCCCGGTGACCGCGGCAAGCACGACGGCGGCCAGCACCGGCTGCGGAAGGAAACGCAGAAGGCTTGATAGATACAGTGTCACCAGCAGGATGAGCAGCGAGGCGATGAATCCCGAGAGCGGTGATTTCGCCCCGCTGGATTCGTTGACCAGCGATTGAGACATGCCGCCGCTGGTGGGGAAGCCCTGGCCCAGTCCGGCGGCGAGGTTTGCTCCGGCGAGCGCGAGGAACTCCTGATCGCTGTCCAGCCGGTAGCCGTGCTTGCGGGCGAACATGCGGCCGATGGCGGCGGTCTCCACCGCGCCTAACAAAAAGCAGGCCATTGCCAGCGGCAGCAGCAGGTTCACATCGCTCCAGCGCAGCCCGTGGAGGCCGAATTCCGGCAGTCCCTGCGACACCTCGCCGAGCATTTTCACCCCACGGGCTTCCAGTCCCGTGCAAGCGCCCAGCAGCAATCCGCCCAAGACGACGAGGAGCGCCACCGGTTTGCGCGGCAGCCACTTTTTCGCCAGCAGCAGGGCCACCAGAGCCCCGCCGCCGAGCGCCAGCGACGCGGGATTCGTTTCCCGGCCGTGGCGGATGAAATGCCCGGCTCTTTCCCAGAAATCCCCATGCGATCCGTGGAATCCGCACAGTTTCGGAAGCTGGGATGCCGTGAGATGCAGGGCGACCCCGCACTTGAAGCCGATCAAGACGGATTCCGAGATGAAATTGACGATGACTCCGGCGCGGAACAGCCGGGCGACCAGTGCGAGCGCGGCAACCAACACCGCGGTCGCCGCCGCGAGCGACGCATGGCGCGCCGGATCACCGTCGGAAAGCGGGCCAAGCGAAGATCCGACCAGAAGCGAGATGGCCGAAGTGACGGTGACGCTCGTCTGATGCGAACTGGTGAAAAGCCAGAACACGAGGCCGGAGAACAAGCATGCGTAGAGGCCGGCCGACGGGGGCAGGCCGGCCAGCGAGGCATCACCGATGCCGGCGGGCATCAGGTAGGCCGCCAGCGTGATGCCCGCGATCAGATCTCCCCGGAACCATTCTGGCTGATAGCGGCGCAGCCAGCCGACGGCCGGGACGATGTCTGCCAGCCGGGAGGAGATGCTGCGGCTCATGGTGATGAGGGGCTGCTTGGCATGCTCAAGGCACGCCGGTTTCGTTTCACGATTCCGCGGTTTCGTCCTTGGAGCCTTTTTCCAGATGCGCCCGGGCGGCGGCGAGTTTGGCCATTTGCGCTTCCGAAACTTTCGGGAATTCAAGTCCCAGGTCCTGGATGGCCTTCGTCACGATGTCGGCCACGAGCGCGCGTGCGACGTACTTGCGATCCGCCGGGATGACATGCCACGGCGCACGTTTCGTGCTGGTGGCGCGGATGGCATCCTCGAAGGCTTTCCGGTATTCCTTCCAGTGTTCGCGCTCCGCCAGATCGGCTTCGGAGAATTTCCAATGCTTGGCCGGATTCGTGAGACGTTCGAGAAACCGCTTCTTTTGCTCGTCCTTGGAAACATGGAGGAAAAACTTGAGGATCAGCGTGCCGTTGCGGGACAGGTGCTTTTCGAAGTTGTTGATGTCTTCGTAGCGTTTCTCCCAGAATTTCTCATCGGGCTTCGCGGGCTGGCCCGGTCCCAACCATTCCGGGTGGACCTTCACCACGAGCACGTCCTCGTAATACGAACGGTTGAAAATCCCGATGCGTCCGCGCTCGGGCAGCGACTTCATGTAGCGCCAGAGGAAGTTGTGATCGAGCTCCTCGGCGGAAGGCTTCTTGAAACTGAACACCTGACAGCCCTGCGGATTCACCCCCGACATCACGTGCCGGATAGTTCCATCCTTGCCCGCAGCATCCATGGCTTGGAAAATCAGCAGGACCGAGCGGGTGTCGCTGGCGTAGAGAAGTTCCTGCGCGGCATCGAGCTGCTTGCGGCTTTCCTCGAGGATCTCCGCGGCCCGCTCCTTGATGAAGTCCTTCCCGAGTTCCTTCGCCTCGTCGGTATCGGTCCAGTCGGTCAGATACTTTTTGAGATCCACCTCGCTGCCGGGTTCGACGTGGAATTGCTTGAGCAGTTTCGGATTGATCATGGGAGTGGAGGATCGGGGTCGAAGGCTCGGACACACACGAATGTTTCATCCCAGCGTCCGGAGGATAATCATGAGGCTGTTTTGTCGTCTATCGGACGAAGGTCTTATCTGCAGGGAATGGTTGCGGGCGGTGGCAACCTCGCCGTGCACCCGGGAGCGGTCCAGTCCGGATGTGCCGCCAACGGAAGGCTGGGTTTCCTCGATCATGTCATCCGTCTGTGAGGCTGCAATGGGGGAGAAGATCTCAACCGGCAGCGCCTGCGGTTGCAGCGCGGACGGGGGAGGTGGAACTCTCGGTGGGTTTCATGAAACGGCTTGCGGACGCGTGAGTCGGTCCGGCTCACCCGCTCTCTGGACGAGTCTCATCAATGCAGGTACCGAAACGCTGCTGGTTTTGCACATCATGCGGCCACGGTGGATCTTCACGGTTTTTTCCGCGATGCCGAGTTTCGCGGCGATCTGCTTGTTGAGCATTCCGGTGATGACGCACTGCATCACCTCCGTCTCGCGGGGTGTCAGGGATTCCAGGATCGCGCGGGCGGCGGCTTGTTTCTCCAGGCTGGTGCCGACCTCGCGGGCCCGATCAAGCCCGCGGGCCACCGCGCAAAGGAGGATCTCGTCATCCACCGGCTTGGTTAGGAAGTCCACGGCTCCCGCCTTCATCGCCTTGGCGCACATCGGGACGTCCCCGTGACCGGTTAGGAAGACGAGCTGCTCGCGGCGTCCGGTGAGGGCGGATTGGAGCTCGAAGCCGCCGATGCCCGGCATGTTCACATCCAGGACCAGGCAGACCGGCCCGGGATGTGGCTTCCGTTTGAGATACTCTTCCCCGGAGGCGAAGGTTTCCACCGGTTGCAGGGTGGAGCGGAACAAGCGTTCGAGATCGCTGCGGGCCGCTTCGTCATCATCGACCACGCAGACCAGGGCATTCGGATCGGAAATCACCGGAATGGGATGTAATTCGTAGATCATCAGTTGGCTGGATATTACGCATATCTATCTCCAATAATGAAAGGCGGGTCAAGCTTGCGGATCATGCCGGGGGATGTTTTTTGCGATGAAAGGACGGTTTTTTCCTTCGGCAAAGCGGGCTATCAGGAAATGTTGGGGGTGGATAGGGCGTGGCGGGTGGGCCTTTGGTCTTATGGACGATCCGTTGCATTCCTGATTCAATTCCGATGGTTGCATTTGATCTGATTTTTAAAGCCATGAAAACCATCATCCCATCCATATCAATCCTCATCGCGATGATTGGCTCCTGCCTCGGTGAGGAGCCTGCGGTCAAAGCTCCGGAAACAAGTCCTGAAATGGCCGCCGTGGCGGCAAACGACCGTGCTTACGAAGCTGCGTATGCCAAGGGTGACGTCAAGGCTCTGGCCGATTTCTACACCGATGATGTCGTCTATACCGACGAGGATGGAAACGTTCGTGAAGGCAAGCCGGCGATCGAGGCCGCGCTGGGCTCGGCCTTGGCCTCCGACAAAGGAGCGAAACTGATGATCGGGCTGGATTCCGTTCGTGTGCTGGCACCCGAAGTGGTGGTTGAGAACGGCTCCACGACCGTGGTGTCGAAGGAAGGCGAATCCTCGTCGTCCCTGTTCACCGCCATTCACGTGAAAAAGGACGGGAAGTGGAAGATCCGGCAACTCGTCGAATCGCCCGCACCGCTGACCAATCCGGGGGGTCATTTATCAGAACTCTCGTGGCTGATCGGAGATTGGAATGAGGCCGACAAGGAGGCCGGCGTCACCGTTCTCAGCCATTACCAGTGGGCGCGTGGCGGGAATTTCATCACCCGCAACGTCACGGTGAAGCGAGAGGATGCTCCCGTTCTCGAAGGTTGGCAGATCATTGGTTGGAACCCTGTTGAGAACCGAATTCGGTCGTGGACTTTCGACGATGCCGGTGGTTTTACGGAAGGAGTTTGGTCGAAGGATGGCGAAAGCTGGCTTTCACGGGAGGCAGGCTACGCACCTGATGGAAGCCGGACCTCGGCGGATCATATCCTCACCAAGGCTGGTCCGGACCGTCTCTTTTGGGAAGCGACCAACCGCACGCTTGACGGGGACCCGCAGCCGGGCATCGGACGCATCGAAATCAACCGTGTGAAAGGAGAATGAAGCCATGAAAGCGCGCTTTAATTTCGGGCTGGCCATCATGGCGGTACTGGCCGTTTTGATCCAAAGCACCCCGATCGCCGAAGGGCGAGGAGGTGGACGGGGTGGTGGCTCACGTGGAGGGGGAGGCGGCGGAGCGCGTGGGGGAGGTGGGGGAGGGAGTTTCTCACGTCCGGCGGGTGGAGGTTCATCGGGATCACGCAGCCCGTCGTATTCCCGTCCGTCCGGAGGGACCTCTTCGCGGCCTTCCGGCGGGAGTTCCTCACGCCCGTCGCCGCCAGCCAATACGCGGCCGTCCACGGGAAATGTCTCTCGCCCGTCAGCCGGTTCGGGGACACGTCCTTCGCAGACCCCGCCTTCCGTCGCGTCACGTCCGTCGGCAGGACGGCTTCCGTCGTCGCCCTCGCAACTACCTTCCGGAGTCAGTCGTCCTTCGTTGGGAAACAGTGCCTCACAGCTTCCTTCCGGCACGCGCCCCGGAGCGGGAGGAGCTGCCAACCGCCCGTCCACGCTGCCCGCCAATCGTCCTGGTACGGGTGGGGTGAACCGGCCAGGCGGGGGAGTGGATCGCCCGGGTGGCGCTGCCAATCGTCCCGGAGGCAGCGATGTCGGAAATTTCCTAGGTGTCGGCGGTGGGGCTGGAGCCGGTGGAGGCCTAGGCAACCGTCCGAGCCAGCTGCCCGGCGGTGGAGACCGCGGGGGCTTGGGAGAACGCCCGGGACAAGGCGACCGTGCCGGACAAGGAACCGCGGCGGACCGCCGGGCCGACCGCGAAGCCCAGCGACCCGAACGCCGCGAAAATTGGAACGAGCGATCGCAAAATCGCAGCGAAAACTGGAACCAGCGTGTCGACAGCCGAAACGAATCATGGAACCAGTGGCAGGACAACAGCCAGCAACGGCGCGACGATTTCCAACAGAATCGCGACGACCGGTGGAGCAACCTCGAGAAGAACCGCGACGACCGGCAGGACTGGCGCGATCAGAATCGCGAGGACTGGCAGGAACATCGCGAGGACATGTGGGACTATCGCTACGACCGCGCTGATGAGGTTTGGGACAACGCCCGCGATTACTACGACGACTGTTTCGACGACCGCTGGTGGGGCGCATGCGGCTGGGGCTACGGCTACGCCGGGCATTATCCCGTCAATCCTTGGTGGTGGTGGGCACCGGTCACCATCGCCGCGGCGACGAACTTTGTCCAAGCGGTCGCTCCCGCCCCGGTCTACATCGACTATGGCACCACCGTGGATTACGAAGGCGATACCGTCTATGTGGATAACAAACCGGTGCCTGCCGAGCAATACAACGAGCCGATCGTCAGCCTCGCGGTGAACGTCGAACAGCCCCCGCCACCATTGCCGCCCGCCGGGGAGGGCAAGCCCGCCGAGTGGCTTCCGCTCGGAGTGTTCGCCCTTGCTCAGGAAAAGAAGGGAGATCCCGTCATGTTCTTCCAGATTTCCGTCAACCGCGACGGACTCATCAGCGGCGGTTATGAAAACGCCCTGACCGGAGACCAGAAGCCGATCGCCGGGCAGGTGGACAGGGAAACCCAGAATGTCGCGTGGCGCATCGGCGAGAACAAGGAAACGGTTCTAACCACCACTCTCGCGAACCTCACTACGGATGTCAGCACCGTGGCCGTGCACTTCGGCAAGGACCGAGTCCAGACCTGGTTGCTCGTCCGCATGCCCGAGCCTCCGACTGCCGGTCAGCCTCCGAAAGCTCCGGAAATGGATCGCAAGCCACCTCCTGCCACCCCCATTCCTGTTGCCAGGTGATTCCTACGACAAGAATCAATCTCCTCCATCCAACCCCACCAGACCATGAGCTACGATGACGACTGGCCCGACATGACTTGGGAAAACCGCCGCGCGAAAATCAAGAAGACCATCCGTCCGGCGACGATCGATGAACTCAAGAAGCTCGGAGAAATGCGTTTCCCCGTCGTGACGGATCCTTGGTGCATCCGCTACCATGAATTCCTGAACACCCATCCGGATGCGAGATTCTATCAGGCGGAAATTCCCGAAAAGGCGGAGGTTGTCTATTGCCGTGAAGGGGAAAAAGGCATCTGGTTCATCCCCGGCAAGGGCATGGGAATCATCCAATCCAGAGGACTGGACATGCTCAGGGAAATCGTGGATGCGCTTTGAAATCACCGGTAGTGCCGCACCGCAACTCACGCCGGCGTCAGGTGGCCGGACTTTTCTGCGGGAGTCTCCGGCACCGGCACATGACCCGATGACATCATGACCTGGCTGTTCGAACTCCACAAAACCCAGCCCGTGGCCCATGCGATCGGCGCGCTTGCCTTCGTCTGTATCTTCGGCATGGCCTTGGGCAGTCTCAAATTCCGAGGCATCGGGCTCGGGACTTCGGGAGTGCTTTTCGCCGGCATTCTGGCAGGTCATTTCGGCGAGGCGGTCGATCACCACACGCTCGATTTCGTCAAGGAGTTCGGGCTCATCCTGTTTGTATTCACCATCGGGCTTCAACTTGGGCCGGGTTTCTTCGCCGCGCTGCGGCAGCAGGGGGTGAAAATGAATTTGTTAGCTGCAGCTGTCGTCGGCCTCGGCGCGGCGGGTGCTCCGCTCGCCGGTTGGCTCGCGGGCTTCGATCCGGCGGCGGTGCTGGGGATTTTTTCCGGCGCATCCACCAACACCCCATCGCTCGGAGCCGGGACCCAGACGCTCGGCACGATACCGGGCATCACCGATGACCGCCTCGCACTGCCCGCCCTGGCCTACGCGGTGACCTATCCGACCGCCATCGTCGGCATCATCGGCACCCTGCTTCTGCTGAAACGGATTTTCCGCATCGATGCCGCGAAGGAGGCCGCCGAGTTTGCGGAGAAAAACCGCCACCACATCGATCCGCTTGAACGCCACACGCTCGTCGTGACCCATCCGGCTCTCGACGGAATTCGCCTTGGAGACGTTCCCGGTCGGCTCGAATCCGGCGTCACGATCTCACGCGTCCGCCATGGCGGGGAAACACTGATCGCCACCGATTCCACCGTGATCCATCTCAACGACAGGCTCGCCGTTGTCGGCACACCCGCCGCGCTGGAAACATTCACCCGTGTGATCGGCGAGCGCAGCGATGAGGATCTGGTGCTAACGGAGTCCGGCATCACCTTCCGCCGCGTGGTAGTCACCGATCGCAATGTGCTGGGGAAATCGGTCGGCCAGCTCGGTCTCGACGAGCGTTTCGGAGTGGCCGTCACCCGTGTCACCCGCGCGGACCTTGAAATGTCCGCCGTGCCCGGCCTCAGGCTGCAATTCGGCGACATGATGCAGATCGTCGGTCGCTCCGCGGATCTCGACAAGGCGGCGAAATCGCTTGGCAATTCGCTCAAGGAAATGAATGAAACCCACTTCATCCCCTTCTTCATCGGCATCGCACTCGGGGTCGCTCTGGGCACGCTGCCCATTGCTTTTCCCGGCATGCCGCAGCCGATCAAGCTCGGCCTCGCCGGCGGTCCGCTTCTCGTCGCGCTCATCCTCAGTCGCGTGGGACGCATCGGTCGCCAGGTTTGGCACATGCCGGTGAACACGAATCTCGCCTTCCGCGAGTTCGGGATCTCGCTGTTCTTCGCGGCGGTCGGACTCAGCGCGGGTGCGAAGTTTTTTGAAACGGTTTTCAGCGCCACCGGGCTGCAATGGCTGGTGGCCGGTGTCGGGGTTACCGTGTTGCCTCTTCTTGCCGTGGGCGTTTTTGCGAGGACGGTCTTGAAAATGAACTTCATGGACCTCAGTGGTCTGTTAGCCGGCAGCATGACCGATCCTCCGGCGCTCGCCTTCGCCTCGAACGTCGCCGGATCCGACGCGCCGACCGTCGCCTATGCGACCGTTTTTCCGCTCACCACCCTCATGCGCATCCTTGCCGCACAGATTCTCGCCATCGTCCTTTTTCAATGAAACCCAAGGCGTCCCATGGATCGATGTCCCCACCGTGGATGACAAGATTTGCTTAGCAAGACGGCGTTCTTCCCCTCTAGAATCCAACCCATGCCCGATCACCCGTTTTTCTCGTTATTCGACGACCCGGCCCAATGGCAGGTTTTCGCCTCCGGCCAGTCGGAAGGGACGCTGACGAGGATCGAGGAATCGGATGGAAGCGTCGGCTTGCGCCTGGCTTACGATTTCCACGGCGGCGGCGGCTTCGTGGTGTTGCGACGGGTGATCGGATTCACCCTGCCGGGGACGTTTGAAATCGGCTTCGCCGTGCGCGGCGAAGGTCCGACGAACAATTTCGAGTTCAAGGTCGCCGACCCCTCCAACACCAACGTCTGGCGGCGCCTGCGCGAAAATGTGGAACTGCCGGATGCGTGGACCGATGTCCGCTTCCACGAACGCGATCTGCCCTTCGCCTGGGGACCCGCCGGCGGTGGTGCTCCTTCGGAAGTCGGTTCGGTGGAATTCGCCATCGTCGCGGGTTCCGGCGGCAAGGGAGTATTGGAACTCGCCTCACCGGTGTTCGCCGACCAGACACTCCGATCGCCACGTGAGATCACCGCCTCCAGTCATCAAAAAGGCTTCCCTCCGGAAGCGGTGTTCGCCGCGGAATCGCTAACGGGTTGGCGGGCCGCTCCCGATGACGCTTCGCCCTGGTGGGAGGTGGACTTCGGGCGGTCGCTGCGTTTCGGCGGCATGGTCATCACCTGGCCGGATTCGCTGCCACGCAGGAAGTTCAAAGTGGAAATTTCCGCCGACGCTCGGGTCTGGACTGCGATCTATCATGCGAACTCGGTTCTGGGGAAAATGAGCCACATCGCCACTCCGGGCGTGGAGGCACGGCACCTTCGCATCAGTTTCGCGGACGGCACCTGCGCGGCCCTGTGCTCGCTCTCGATGCGGCCGGATTCCTTTTCGAGCACGCCTAACGAATTCATGCATTCTGTCGCGGCAGATTATCCGCGCGGATGGTTTCCGCGCTATTGGCTGCGCGAGCAATCCTATTGGACGCCGGTCGGCAGCCCGGAAGGGAAGCGCCGCGGGCTGATCAATGAGGAGGGCATGGTGGAAGTGGACGAGGCCGGATTCTCGCTGGAGCCCTTCGTTCTAACTGATAGCAGGAAGATCACCTGGGCGGATGCGGAGATCTCCGTATCTTTGCCGAAAGGCGGAGCTCCGATGCCTTCCGCGACTTGGAAAATCGGAGAGAACAGTCTGGAAATCCTGCCTTGGGTCGATGGCGGGGATGACAAGCTGACACTCCACGTCACCTACCGGCTGACATGTCCGAAGCCCAGCTCGGACATGCGCCTGATCGTCACCGTGCGCCCGTTTCAAGTGAATCCTCCGTGGCAGGCGTTCCGAAATCTGGGGGGGCGCAGTCCGATTCACCGGATCGTCTGCGGACTCCATGGCATGACCGTGGAAGGTCGGGAAATTTATGTGACTCCTCACGCGGAAGCCGTCGGAGCCGCGACATTTGAAGAAAACGGAATTCCCACAATCCTTTCCAGCGGCGGGATGCACACCGGAAATCAGGTGGATGACGAAGCCGGTCTGGCATCCGCGGCAATGGCTTGGAGCTTCCCTCCCGGCGAATCGACCATCGAGATAACAGTTTCCGTTCCCTATTTCAGCAAGGGCAGGATCGCCACCAAGACTGGCAGGGCCAGGGCTCTGTCGCGCTGGAGAAAAACCCTGGGCGGAGTGAAATGGAAGGTTCCGGAATCGGCGGAACCCGCGTTCGATGCCTTCCGCACGGCGGCGGGACACATTCTCATCAACCGCGACGGTCCGGCGATCCAGCCGGGTCCTCGCCGCTACACCCGTTCCTGGGTCCGGGATTGCATGATCATGGGGGCGGCACTGGCCAAGGCCGGCCTGCCTTTCGCGCTGCGCGAATTTCTAACATGGTATGCTCCCTTCCAACGCGAGGATGGTTTCGTTCCCTGTGTGGTGGATCGCGACGGCGTCGATTGGCTCGTCGAGCACGACAGCCATGGCCAGTTTCTGTGGGGAGTGCGCGAGGTGTTTCGTGAAGGCTGTGATCGGAAATTTCTGACAGAAATGCTGCCCCATGTCCGCAAGGCCGCCGACTTTCTGATTTCGCTGCGGGCGGAGCGCATGACCGCGGATTACCGATCCGGCGAACACGCCGCCTGTTACGGCCTGCTGCCGGAATCCGCCAGCCATGAAGGCTATCTCGCCCACCACGTGCATTCCTATTGGGACGATTTCTGGGGCGTGCGCGGTTTGGAAGCCGCCGCCGATCTTGCGGAAATGATGGGTTTCGCCGGGGATGCGAGCCGGTGGAAATCTGAAGCCGTGAGTTTCCAAGATGATCTGCTGCGATCCATCGACAAGGTCATCGCCGACAAAAAACTCGCCTACATCCCCGGTTCGGTCGAGTGGGCGGACTTTGATCCCACCGCCACTTCCAATGCCATCGCCATGCTCGACTTCGCAGGCTCGCTGCCGGAAGGGCCGATGCATGCGATGCTGGAGACCTATCTCGACAGCTTCCACCGCAAGCACCGCGGGGAAATGGAGTGGACCAACTACACCGCCTACGAAATCCGGATCATCGGTGCCTTCGTCCGTCTCGGGAAACGCGACACTGCGAACGAACTGTTGGAATTCTTTTTATCCGACCGCCGTCCTTGCGAATGGAACCAATGGCCGGAAATCACCTGGCGCGACCCGCGCTCGCCGGGCCACCTCGGTGATGTTCCGCACACCTGGATCGCTGCGGAGTATTTGTTAGCCGTGGCTTCGATGGTCGCCGCCGAACGTGAGGCCGACGATTCGCTGGTGCTCGCTTCCGGCATGCCGTGGAAATGGATTTCCGGAAGCGGAGGATTTTCAGTCGATGATCTGCCCACCCGCTATGGTTCGCTGGATTTCCGCATCCGGGCCACCCGCAAGGGCTCGATCCGCGTTGAAATCGGCGGCATCACCTTGCCGCCGGGCGGCCTGACTATCGTTCCGCCGTTGTCGGACGGAAAACGGATCACCTCCGTGGAATGCCAGCGGGGAATTTGCGCGGCTATCGATGCCTCGGGAGAATCGGTCGTAGTGACAAGCATGCCATTCTACGCGGATTTTCATTTAGGACCGCGCGCCAGCGGGGTCTAGCAGAAATGGCGGAAATATTGTAAGTAGTTTAACCCTTTAGGGTGTCTTCGGGCGGAACGAAGACACCCTAAAGGGTTAAACTACTTACGAAGAACTCATCACCCCAGCGAAATGACCATTGTGTCGCCGTCGCCGGTCAGCCTTCGGGTAAATGAGTCCATGGAAATGCGGGCGGCTCCGGGGCGGTAAGGGTTGGCTTGGCGAGTGAAATTGAGTTTCCCGCCGTTGATTTCGACGGAGGTCGTTCCGCAGCCGGTGGCCTTGATTTGATAGACGACGGTGACGGGATGTCCTGCGAGTCGTAGATCTGCTTTCAGTCCGTCAAGTTCGACAGGAATCACCGGATCGATGATCAGCGACTTGGTTTCCATACGGAGGCCGAGGAAGCATTGCATGATCAGTCGCACGCCGATGCCCGCGCCGCTGGAATAGACGCGCCAGCCGCCTTCGAGGAAGACTTCGCCGTTTTTCACCCGGTCGTATTCGTCGAACGCCTGGTAGCGGTCCTTGAAAGCGGCGTCGGAGCTGGAGTAATAGCAGTTCGCCTGCCGCGGGGTGGCGGTGGTGACGAGTTCGCGGATGGCGATGGGGTTGAGCTGGCTGAGTGCGTGGAAGAACGCGTCCGCATCACCGAAACGGGCGAGGGCCTCGCAGTATCGGAGATGGGCGTGGGTGTACATGATGCCGATTTCCCGGCCGAAGAAACTGGCGCTTTCGGCGCGCTGGAAATTGGTCATCAAGCCGCCGTGATAGGCCATCGGGCGGTCGAACAGGCGCGCGCCGTCGGGACCTAGCAGATGCTTTCGGATGAGGGAGAGGTGTGCTTCCGCTTGCTCGGGGCTGAACATGTCGTTGATGATGGCATGAATCATCGCCAGCAGGCTGTAGGACAATCCGGTAGTTGTGTCGCGGGGATGGAGCAGGTAGTCGGTTTTTCCATCCTCTTGGAAGTAGGCGAGGCCGGTGAGGACGTCGTCCACGATGAGCACGCGCTGGAACTCCGCGAGAATGGTGGCGGCCAGTGTGTCGAACTCGGCGGCGCGATCCGTATTTCCAAGATGCCGGAAGGCGGCGGCGAGCGCGACGTGGGTCTGATAGTTGAGCGTCACCGTCCACGAGCTGCAAAGGCGTTCGCGCATGTCGGGCTTGGCGGGTTGGAGCGAGTCGTTCCAATCGCCATGACCGTAGGCGGCGAGGGTGGTGCCTTCGATGACCCGGTGATGGATCAGATCAAGGGCGCGTTTGACGTGGTCCCGGATACTGGCCACTTCGGCGGCGTTTTCATCCGGATGGAAGAATGGCAGGGATTCATCCAAGAGGGACGCATCGCCGGTGGCGGAGAGGTATTGGGCGAGGGCGACCAGCGGCCAGTAGACGATGTCGCCATGGGAATCGCCGGGCCGGATGTTGCGCTCGCGGTCGAAGAACATGAACCACTGCGGCCAGTCGCCATCCGCGTTCTGCTGACGGAAGACGCGGCATAACAGATCGCGCACCGGCTCGAAGCGGCCGAGTGCCAATAACAGTTCCACCGGACCCTGACAGACGTCGCGGGTGCCCCAGCCGCCGCCGGAGTATTGTTCCAAACCACGGGGCGACAGGTAGTGAACCAACGCGTTGTGGATGAACCACGGGAAAATCTGGCCCGCCCGTTCGGCGGCGGGTGCGAGCGGACTCGCCGCCGGGGCGTTGATTCGCAGGCCTGAGCCGATGGTTTTCCAGAAATCTCCGGTTTGCACGACGGACTCGTCCACCAGGCGGCCCCGCATGACCAGCGCGGCGGTGGTAGATGGAGCGGTGACGAAGCAGAGGAAAGGCTGGTGGTGTGAAACGTTGTCGGAGAAGAGGAGTTCGTCGCCGCCGATCTGCTCGACGGGAGTTCCCCCGGCGGCCTCGACGATGAATCCGCCATCGGGGAAACGGCGCCCGACATCGCTGTCAGGAACGGCGCGGACGAATGCGGAGGTGGCGTTGATTTCAAATTCCGCAGGAATGGAGGCGCTGCCGTCGTCGCCATTGAGGGCGATGTGGTGGGAGATCAGGAATCTGGCAGGAGGGCCTTCGATTATGGACAGCGACAGACGGAGCTCGTGGCGGTCATCGGGTGCGGAGGAAACCACCTCGATCACGCCGCCACGGTGTTTGTAGATCCAGCGGCACGAGTCCTGGTGCATTTCAAACGCCGACGGCATCGCTAACAATCTCCATCCGCCACCGTCGATTTCGATGAAGACGCGCTGCCCATGGCTGCGGAAGAGTCCGAGGTAGCTGTGGCAGGTGGAGAGGAAGCGGTTGATGCTCACGTGGCCCTGCGTGACCATCGAGTGGAAGACGCCGTTCATCCAAGCGGTGGACGTGAGGGCGGATTCATCGGGTGTCAGGGATCCGCCGGAACGAAGGAGATGGCCGTGGGGGCGGAGCACGTTGAGTTCCTTTCCCTTGAGCACGACATGGCTCTCTCGTGCGGTGAAAAACGACCACAGCCGGCCGTTTTCATTTTCCGCGTGGCGCTGTGTCGCGCCGAATAGCGCATGGATTTCAGCCTCACTGAGATCTTCCGTTTCCAGCAGAGGAGCCGAGGAAAAAAGACCGGGAGCGGGAGGGGGGCTTGAAAGCTCTTCCGGCCATGGTGGGCAGGTCGCTTCGGGCAATGCCAGCGCGGCGTCGATCCAACAGATGTCGTTTTCCGAGGTGGCGGTGGGTTTGTCCGCTTCGAACCAGCCGAAGAACCCGCGTTTGGATTTCGCCCCCGGTTCGAGCACGAAGGGTTCGTCCTGGATGGCGACCAGCGAGTGCTCGTGTTGCAGGCGTTCACCGGGAAGTCCCGAACTGAGAGCGGCGGGTGTCCCTCCGGCGCGGGTCGCCAGGCCGTGGAACTGGAGGGCGTCCGTGGACCAGGAAACGGCGTTGGCAAGCGAGCCGATGACCGTCCACGGGCAGCGTCCTCCCATCGATTGGTTCTGCCGCGAGGCGACGGCCCGGCCTGCCCGTGCATGGTTCAGCGGGGCGTGATCCACGTATTGGCTGACGTAGAATTCATTGAGCCGCATCGCGCCGTAGTGGGCGATGCCGATGTCCTGGGTGTGGATGAGATCGCAGGTGATGGCGCCTGCTCCCGTGTTTTCCAGTTCGATGTGCCAGAACCACGCCTTGGCGGATTCCGCGAGCACCAACCGGATCCGGAAAGCGAGATCACCCCATCTGCCGCAGCCGAAAAGGCCGCGTCCGTCCGTTTGATAGGACGCCGGGCTGCCGGGCCCGATCAGGGGAATCGTTTCCACGGTCTCTCCCAGGAGGCGCAGGTGGCAGTTGGACAGGCCGCCTTCGGCTTCGTTTCCGAGAAAAACATTGAGCATGATGTCGCCGCAGTCCATCCGCCGGACGGAGCCGTTGGAGTTCAGCTCCGCACTCATGCCCGAGGGGCTGGCGGCGCGGAATGGGAATATGGTCGGGGCGCTGGGTGTTTTCATGATCGGATGGCGGAGGTTTTGCTAGAAGTTCAGAGAGTGGTTGCAGATGACGCGGAATTAGGCGGCGGTTCAGGAATCGCCCCCGTGCTGGTCGACGATGTCGTAGCGCATCCGCAAGGAGGGGCCCTTCATGGCGCCGGTGGAAGCGGCCCACCGGAGGTTCGGGTCATCACCTTCCGGATGCTCGCGGATGTCCGACGTTCCGGGGAAGTCGAAAAGCGTGGGAGTGAGCTGGAAGTGCATGATGAGTTAGGGAGCGGCTTCTGCCGGGGGTGGCTCGTGGGCAGGATCCTTGGCGCACTTTTCCGCATGCTCGACAAATTCCCCGAGACGGGTGACCACGGAGGCGTAGGAGGAGATCGCCTGAAACTGGGTGATGACCAGCGAAAAGGCGCCCAGCAAGGTGGCGAATGCCATTGCGGATTGGCCGATGACACCAAACTCCACCTGCCGCTCGATGAACAGTGGCGCGACGATGAGGACGGGGATGAGCTGGATGAGGTAGTTGTAACCGCTGGTGAAGAAGCTGAGGTTGCGGTTCACCGTCATGATGTGGCGGAGGTTGGAGACCAGTCCGTCGATGTGCGAGTTCAGGCGCTCCTTGACACCCGTCTCCGCGCCGGAGTCGGCGATTTTTTCTCCATCCTCGCGGGTGTGGATCAGCTCCGCCCGGAAGTTCGCCTCGAAGTCGGACTGGCGGTAATTCAACCGGATCAGCGGCCGTCCCAGCCAGATCGCCAATCCGGAACCGGCGAGCGCATAGATGACGGCGATCACGAAAAGCTTCGGACTGATTGTCCACAAAACGCCTGAGAACGAAAGCACGGTCATGGTGCCATTGAGGATCATGAGGATGAAGGAGAGTGTGGTGGTGGTCAGTTGTTTGACATCCTCGGTCATGCGCTGGTCCGGATTGCTGAGGGCGGCCTGCCCATCGCGGCGCAGATAGAGACGGCGGTCGACGTAGATGCCGGTGATGCGGCGGGTGAGCCAGTCGCGCCATAGCAGGCCGAGTCGTTCCTCGGTGAAACGGAACAGCACGCCGGTGAGAGTGGAGCCTGCGAAGACGGCGAGATAGAGCCAGGCGAAGCGGACGAATCCTGAGGAGTCGCGGCTTTCGATGGCCGACATGAAGTAGCGGCCGACGAAGCTGTTGGCGACATTCATGCCATTGATGCCGACCATGAGGATCAACAGGGCCGCCAACATCACACGCGCCCTGCCGCCGACCGGGGACTTGAGGAAATTCCGGATTCCTGACAGAAGGAGGCGGAACGTCTGGCGGCTTACGGTGACCTTTTGTTCGCTCACGACCGGGGATGGGAGGAAGTGGTGATATGCCGATCCGTCGATCCCTCGAAGCGGCCCAGGATGTGATTGACCACAGAAAACAATACGCCGGTGCTCCAGCCGAACATCAGGATGCCGGTCACGGCCTCGACAGCGCCGAGGATGCGCCAGTTGCCGGGCGGATTCACATCACCATAGCCCGCGGTGGAATAGCTGGTGGCGGAATAGTAGAAGGAGGTGGGGAAATCCGGGAAACATCCGCTCCATTGGTAGCAGGCCGCCCACACGATGATTTGCAGCAGATGCAGCATCAGCAGTCCGTAAACCACGCGGACCAGTATCCAGAACAGCGCTGGAATGCTGAAGTGGTGCCCATGCCGTGGCGAGATGCGGCCAAGCCATCGCAAGCCGAGGATCATGCCAAGCCCGTGGATGGCGACGCAGGCCGAAACGAGAACTAGCAGGAGTAGCAGCAGCTTGAGCATCGGATGGTCCGTGAAAATGGTTATCGGAATGCTGACGGGTGCCCCCGGTGCATCAAGTGGATTCTTCGCCCGGCAAATTCATCCGGGCCGCCGAGGCCTGCAATGCAGGCGCTTCCGGCGGACTCCGACGACATGGGACCAAGGTCCAAGTTGACACTGGAGACGTGGTTCTTTATTCCACTAGGACAGTGGATCTATCCCTTGGAATCGATTAGGCATGGATTCCGCTGACGGGCTGCGTCCGGCATGAATTTCCCACCCCTGAACCGAGCGAATTTGAAAACAATCTTCAGTCAATTCAGCAATCATCCCGGCCGGTTCCTCCATGCCGGCCTCCGGGTCACCTCGATGGCCTACCTCGGTCTCTCAGCTTGCAAGAAACCCGAAGCCGCCGCTCCGCCACCGCCGGTCGTGCAGGTCATGGAGATCACCACGTCGGATGTGCCGCTTTCCACCACGCTCATCGGCCAGCTCGACTCGCCGCAGAATGTCGAGGTGAGGGCGCGGGTCGAGGGTTTCGTGGACAAGATGCTCTTCATCGAAGGTGTCGAGGTGAAACAGGGGGAGCTGCTTTTCGAACTCGATAAGAAGCCGTTCCTCGAAAAACTCGCCTCCGCAAGGGGATCTCTGGCGGAGGCCGAGGCGGCCCTCAACAAATATCAGAAGGATGTCGCGCGCCTCACTCCGCTGGCGTCGAGAAGGGCGATCCCGCAGCAGGATCTGGACAATGCCAACGCATCGGTGGAGGTCGGGGAGGCGGGGATCATCTCCGCCCAGGCCAAGGTGGAATCGGCCCAGCTGGATCTCGGGTATTGCGATGTCCGGGCTCCGATCACCGGATTGATCGGGGCGAAGCAGGTTTCCATCGGCGATCTGGTGGGCAAGGGCGAGCCGACGTTGTTAGCCACCATGTCCACGCTCGATCCTATCTGGTTCTACTGCAATGTCAGCGAGGTGGAATACATCAAGGCGGAGGAGAAAAGCCGCAGGTCCGGGAAGGAGATTTCCAAACTGCCGGTGAAACTGGTTCTCGCGAACGATGTGGAGCATCCGGGTGAAGGGCGTTTCGTCTTCATCGACCGTGCGGTGGATGTGAAAACCGGCACGCTCCGGGTGCGTGCGGAATTCGCCAACAAGGAAAAGCTGCTGCGTCCCGGCATGTTTGCGCGGGCGAAGGTGGATCTGGGGACCACCCCCGACAGCATCGTGGTTCCGGAACGGGCGATGGTGGAGTTGCAGGGAAGGAATTTCGTCTGGGTGGTGGGACCCGACCACACCGCGAGCCAGCGCCCGGTCAGGGTGGGCGAGCAGGTGGGGTCCGGTTTCACGGTTCTTGAAGGGTTGAAAGCGGGGGAGCGCATCGTGGTCGAGGGCTTGCAGAAAGTCCGCGAAGGAGCGCCGGTCACCCCGCTCACCGCAGGGCAGATGGCCGCCGGATCGTCCGAAGCATCTTCAAAATAACAGCTCATGGCCGAATTCTTCATCCGCCGGCCGATCGTGGCGATGGTCATCTCGATCGTCACCTGCATCGTGGGCCTCATCTCCCTGTCAAGACTGCCGATTTCGGAATATCCGAACGTCAGCCCCACGCTCATCCAGGTCACTTCGACCTACCGCGGCGCCGCCGCCGAGGCGGTCATGGAATCCGTGGCCACTCCCATCGAGTCCAAGGTCAACGGTGTGGACAAGCTGCTCTACATGCAGTCGTACAATGCGAACGACGGCAAGATGACGCTCAATGTCACCTTCGATGTCGGCACGGACGTGGACATCATGCAGGTCAACACGCAGAACCGCGTGGGCCAGGCCGAAGCCCAGCTTCCGGACGCGGTGAAGCGCGAGGGCGTCATCACCAACCGCTCGTCCCCCGACATTTTGTTAGCGATCGGCATTTCCTCGCCGAAGGGCACCTACGACGGTGTTTTCCTCGGAAACTACGCCGACATCAATCTGGTCGACCAGATCAAGCGCGTCCGGGGCGTGGGCGACGTGAAGAATTTCACCGCCCAGGACTACTCGATGCGCATCTGGCTGATGCCCGACAAGCTCGCCTCGCTCGGAGTGACACCGACCGACATTTCCAACGCGATCAAGGAGCAGAACGCGCAATCGCCCGCCGGCCGCATCGGTGCCGAGCCCGCTCCGGAGGGGCAGGAAAGCCAGTTCAACGTCCGCGCCCTCGGCCTGCTCAAGGATCCCAAGGAATTCGAGGAAATCATCGTTCGCGCCAATAGCGACGGCTCGCAGGTCAAGATCAAGGACGTCGGCCGTGTCGAACTGGGCGCGCAAACCTACGATCTCCGTGCCCGTCTGGACAAGGCTCCGGCCGGCGCACTCGGCGTCTATCTGGCCCCCGGTGCCAACGCCCTGGAGACCGCGGACAACGTGAAGAAAATCCTGGAGGAGGCGAAACTGCGGTTCCCGCCGGACATGGAATACAGCATCACACTCGATTCCACACTGCCCATCAAGGCCTCGATGGAATCCATCGTCCACACCCTGTTCGAGGCGATCATCCTGGTGCTCATCGTAGTATACATCTTCCTGCAGAGTTTCCGCGCCACGATCATCCCGATGCTGACGGTGCCGGTATCGTTGTTAGGCGTATTCATCGCGTTTCCCTTGTTGGGTTTCAGCGTGAACACCCTGACGATGTTCGGGCTGGTGCTCGCCATCGGCATCGTGGTGGACGACGCCATCGTCGTCGTCGAGGCCGTGCAGCACCACATCGAGCACGGGCTTTCACCGGTCGATGCCACGCGCAAGGCGATGCAGGAAGTGTCGGGTCCGGTGGTGGCCATCGCCCTCATCCTCTGTGCGGTGTTCGTGCCCGTGGCCTTCATGGGCGGGGTGACCGGCCGGCTCTATCAGCAGTTCGCCATCACCATCGCGGTTTCGGTGATTTTCTCCGCGATCAACGCTCTCACGCTCAGTCCGGCGCTCTCCGCGCTGCTGCTGCGCAAGCCGACTCCGGGGAAAGGTCCGATCGCCTGGTTTTTCAAGAAGTTCAACGCCTTCTTCGATTGGATCATCGAGCGCTATGGCAAGATTGTCGGCGGCCTGACGCGCAAGGCGACGTTCTCGATGTTGCTGCTCGTCGTCGTCTGCGGCGGCATCTGGCTGCTCGGGAAATTCGTGCCCGGCGGATTCATTCCGGACGAGGACAAGGGCTACATGTTCGTGGCCATCGAACTGCCGGAGGGGGCCTCGTTGCAGCGTTCCGATGAAGTGCTCAAACAGGTGGAGGAAATCGTAGTCTCCACCAAAGGCGTGCGCTCCTCGCTCGCCCTGAGCGGCATGAACATCCTGAACAATTTGAACGTCCCGAACGCCGCGCTGATGTTCATCGGCCTTGAAGACTGGCACGATCGGGCGACTCCCGAGCTGCATGCCAAGGCTATCGCCGCCACCTGGAACAAGAAATTCGCCAGCATCCCCGGTGCTCGTATCTTCGCCTTCGGCCCGCCGCCGCTGCCTGGTTACGGTAACGTTTCCGGCTTCACCATGCAGCTTCAGGAGCGCTCCGGTGGAGGCGTGGAACAGCTCTCGGCCATCGTTGCCCAGGTCCAGGCCGCTGCCGCCAAACGCCCGGAAATCGGTCGCGTCAGCACCACGTTCAATCCCGCGACGCCGCAGGTGAAGGTCGAGCTGGATCGCGAAAAAGCCCGCACGCTCGGAGTGCCGGTGGACAGTGTTTTCCAGACCCTGCAATCCTACCTGAGCGGACTCTATGTGAACGATTTCGTGAAATTCGGCCGCGTTTACAAGGTCTTCCTCCAGGCGGAGCCCCAGTTCACCAACACGCCCGACGACATCGGGAAATTCTACGTCCGCAACAACGATGGCGGGATGGTCCCGCTGAGCACGCTGGTCAAAGTCAGCAAGATGTCCGGGCCGAACTTCGCCACGCGTTTCAATCTCTATCTGTCGGCGGAAATGATGGGGGCGCCCGCTCCCGGTTACAGCTCGGCGCAGGCGCTCAAGGCGATGGAGGAAGTGATGGCCACCATGCCGGCCAACGTCGGCTACGAGTGGTCCGGCCTCACGCTTCAGGAAAAGAAATCCGAAGGCCAGGCCGGTCTGATTTTCGGCATGGCCATTGTCTTCGTCTTCCTGTTGTTGGCCGCACAGTATGAAAGCTGGTCGCTGCCCTTCGCCGTGCTTCTCTCCGTACCCACGGTCATTCTCGGAACGATGATCGGGCTGTTGCTGAACAAGTATGAAATGAACGTCTATGCCCAGGTCGGTCTCGTCATGCTCATCGGCTTGGCAGCGAAGAATGCGATCCTCATCGTCGAGTTCGCGAAGATGAAGCGCGATGAAGGCATGCCGACGCTCGAGGCCGCGCTCGAAGGCGCGAAACTCCGCCTCCGCCCCATTCTCATGACCTCCTTCGCCTTCATCCTCGGCTGCGTGCCGCTGATGCTGGCCAAAGGTTCCGGAGCCGCCTCACGCGCCACCATGGGAACCGGCGTGGTTTACGGAATGACGATCTCCACCGTCATCGGGCTGTTCCTGATACCGGTCTGCTATGTCTTCGTGCAGAAATTTTCCGACAGGAAGAAAAAGGATGCCCCGGACGATGCGCCACCGGCTCCTGCCGGCGGCCATTGAGCCTCAGGCGGCGAGTGCCTTGTAGCGGAATGCCAGCTGCAGGCGGCTCGATTGATAGCCACGATCCATGCGGATCTGCTGGATCGAGCGCAGGCAGAAACTTTCAAGATCGTCGGCTTTTCCAAGCGTGAACGGAAGGGTTTCCAGCTCTTCGCCTTCGCTGCGAACCGCGATTTCCACATGCTTCTCGAGCCATGCCTGAAGCGGAGCCAGCTGCGGCTGCATTTCGGATCCTGCGGCTTCGAAGAGGCGGAAAAAGCAGCGGACGCACTTCCCGGGATGACCTTGGCGGGTCAGAAGCTCCCGAAGATCAAGAATGGCATCCGCCTCACGCGCCAGAACCGGTGCAAGAGGGCGGAGAATGCGGTCGATCTCTTCGTAAGAATGCTGCACGCCCGGACAAGAACCCAAGTGAGACGCAGTCGCAATAGAAAATTGTAAAATTAGAACCTCCCTCCCGGATCCCGGAGGGGAAGTGATTGAAATCAAAAGGATTTCGACCGCGTGCTCCGCTGCTTCGGAATCCTTTTAAAAAGCCGGGGTTACTCAGCTTTGGCGAAATCGCCGCACCAATCATCATTGGCGGTCATCGGGAACATCGACTCGAATTTTACTTCCTCATCCACTTCGAAGGCGATGGTTTGAGGAGCATGGCGGCGGCATTCGCCGGTGTCATCTCCAAGGGAATTCCAGTAGGCACAAGCTTCACAAGCACGGGTAGCGGTTTTGGTGTTCATCGGTGTAATGAGGTTGAAATACGAGCCATGGATACAGGTGATTCTCAACAAGTTCAAGTAGTGAATTTCATGTAAGTCGCTAAATTTCATGAAATTGCACCGAATTGAGATGAGATTAAATCTCAATAGGGGCTGTGCATGAGAGGCGCTCCGCTGGTAAGTGTTGAACCTCAGCGCTCAAGGCGAACAAGCATAGCTCCGCCTTGGAACGAGTCGCAGGCAACGCCTCAGATGAATCTCACCGCGTGCTTCTTCGACAGCTTGAGGACATCGCCGGCGGCGGGCGCGATGGCGGCGTTGGGGTCGATGAGCTTCTCGCCGTTGAGCTGGACGGAGCCGGTGGTGATGAATTGCTTCTTCAGCTCGCCGTTGGATTTCTCGAGACCGAAGGCGGCTTGAAATCCGAATACGCTGAGGGAAAGAACCGTGAGATCGGCGGGGAGATCTGCGAGGGGTAGTTCCGGCAGTTCGGCGGCGGCGAGATCTTTTTTCGAGAATCGCGTGTCCCAGTCGGCGCGGGCGGCGGGGCCGGCTTCCTGACCGTGGTAGCGGCTGGTGAGCTTCTCGGCGAGGGACTTCTTGGCATCCATCGGGTGGCCCGACGGGTCGCGGGCCTCGCCCAGCAGGAGCAGGTAGTAGCGGTCCATCAGCTCGTCGGAGACGCTCATGAGTTTGCCGAACATTTCCTGCGGCGCGTCGGAAACGCCGACATAGTTGCCGTAGGACTTGGACATTTTCCGAACGCCGTCGAGGCCTTCGAGCAGCGGCATGACCATGACGACCTGCTGCGGCTGGCCTTCCTCTTTCTGAAGATCGCGGCCGACGAGAATGTTGAAAAGCTGGTCGGTGCCGCCGATTTCGACGTCGGCGCGGATTTCCACGGAGTCCCAGCCCTGCATGATGGGGTATTGGAGTTCGTGGAGGCGGATTTCCTGGCCGGCATCGAGACGGGTGCGAAAGTCCTCGCGCTGGAGCATTTGCTGGAGCGTGACGCGGGAGTTGAGCTTGAGGATCTCCTCGTAGGTCATTTTCCGGAACCAGTCGCCGTTGTAGACGATTTCGGTCTTCGACTTGTCGAGGATCTTGAACGCCTGGTCGGTGTAGGTCGCGGCGTTGACGAGCACCTCGTCGCGAGTGAGCGGCGGGCGGGTGGCGGAGCGGCCGGAAGGATCGCCGATGGTGGCGGTGAAATCGCCGATGAGCAGCACCGCCTGGTGACCGAGAAGCTGGAACTGGCGCAGCTTTTCCAAGGCGACCGTGTGACCGAGGTGGATGTCCGGCGCGGTGGGGTCGACGCCGAGCTTGATCCGCAGCGGGCGGCCGAGGCGGAGTTTTTCGAGGAGTTCCTTTTCGGAAAGGACCTTGGCGGTTCCGGCGGTGAGCTGGGCGAGTTGTTGTTCTGGAGACATGGAAAGCGGGCGGGGCGGAAGAATGCCTTGTCCCGGCTTTCTGCCAAGTCCGGAAACTCCGCGGCTGTTTTCGGGGTTTCTTCCCGGCGCGCGGCGCATCCCCATTTTTCCGGCTTTCCGGCCGCATCGGGGTGGTGAAAAATGCTTCTTTTGTCAGCCTGCAAAACCCAACCACTGAACTTCCTTTTTCATGAAACCCAAGGCATCCCGCCCCGCAGACCGCGGGCTCCGCATGGCAGGTTTATCGGCCGCTGTTATTTTTCTGATGGCCTCCGGGCTCCAGGCGAGGGAGTGGAACTTCGTCGGCATCCCGAAGCCGATGGAGGCCGAGTTCGTCGCGATGAAGAACGGCGGCGTGGTCCTGCAAGGTCCTAACGGAAAAAGCTTCGAAGTCCCGTTCACCAGCTTCACTCCGGCGGACCAGAAATACCTGAAGGCGCTCGAAGCGAACGGCGGCCAACCCCCGCCGCCGGAACCCGGCAAACCCATCACCGCCCGCACCGGCTACAAGACGAAGACCGTCGAAACGCTTTCAAACCAGGTCGTGTCCCTGGACAGTGCGATGGAACTCCATATCACCGGCGCGGATGATCCCGCGGTCGGCAGCACGTTCAGCTTCACCTCGCCGGATGCCTGGCTGTTTTTCGAAAACGTCGCTCCTTCCGTGGTGAAATCGAAATTCCTGAACCGGATGCGGGTCGACGGTTCGAAGGCGTCGGCGGAAACCAACCTCCGGGTCGTCCGGCATGAATCCGGCACCGTGGTGATTCCGCAGGCACCGGATTTCCCCGCGATGACGGCCTACGAGGGAAAGGATCTAACCGGTGAATCGAAGCCGCTGAAATGCTTCGTCAAATACGACGACCCCCGCCTCGGTCCGTTGAAGAAGTCGATCAGCTCGTTCGTCCTCAAGCGCGGCTACACGGCCACCATCGCCCAGCAGGAGGACGGCTCCGGCATCAGCAGGAACTACGTCGCGCAGGATCACGATCTGGTGATCAACATCCTGCCCAAGGATCTCGACGACGGCATCCGCTTCGTCCGCATCTATCCGTGGCGCTGGACGACCAAGAAGGGCGTCGCCGGTGCGATCTGGCAGAAATTGGATGTCGGCTGGTTCTACGATTGGAACATCGGCACGGACTCGTCGCCCGATCTGGAATACGTCCCGATCGCCCAAAAAATCGGCTGGCCGAACCTTGATCAGAACTGGGAAAAGCGCGGCTCGGTCCACCTCCTCGGATTCAACGAGCCCGACCGCAAGGACCAATCCAACCTCACCGTGGATCAGGCGATCAAAGCCTGGCCTTCCTTGCTGGTTTCCGGCCTGCGGGTGGGTTCTCCCGCCGTGTCCGACGGCGGCCTGGGCTGGCTCTACGAATTCATGGAAAAGGCGGACGCCGGAAACCTGCGGGTCGATTTCGTCGCCGTGCACTACTACCGCGCCACCGCCGATCCAGGCGATGCGAAGGGCGCGGCGGACCAGCTCTATCGATTTCTCAAGGGCATCCACGACCGCACGAAACGACCGCTGTGGGTCACCGAATGGAACAACGGCGCGAACTGGACCACGCCTCCCGATCCCAATGACAAGCAGCAGAAAGCCGCCATCGCCGCGATGATCAAGATGATGGATGAAACCCCGTTCGTGGAGCGCTACGCCGTTTACAACTGGGTGGAGGCCTGTCGCGAGCTGAGCCGCAAGGATGGCTCGCTGACGCCGGCGGGTGAGGTTTACCGCGATAAGAAATCCCCGCTGTCCTACGTGCAGTCGAAGGACGAGAAATAAAAACAACTTCGTCGGGCGCCGTCCGTTCCCCCGTTTTGGGGGGAATCGCGGGCGTTGCGGATAAAATCGCCGTCGATCCGAAGCTTGATTGATTTTTCCCTTCCCAAATCCGCATTCACTGCTTACTCCTCGCGCCCGCCTGAAATGGTGGTCGTAGCTCAGTTGGTAGAGCCCCGGATTGTGATTCCGGTTGTCGCGGGTTCGAGTCCCGTCGATCACCCCATCTTTCCCATCGGGACCTCAGAGGAGGTTTGGACGGGGGAGGAGGAACCTAAGTAGAACGACTGATGCAGCCGCTTGAGAGCAGGATTCATTATAAATTTCGCAATTCGCTCCTTTTGGCGGAAGCGCTGACCCATCCGAGTCTCGCCTACGAATCGCAGAAACCGCATTTCGACAACCAGCGGATGGAGTTCCTCGGCGACGCCGTGCTCCAGCTCATCGTCACCGAAGAGCTTTTCAAAATGTTCCCGGACTTCACCGAGGGACGTCTCACCAAACTCCGCTCGCGGGTCGTTTCACGCAGGGCGCTCGCCCGGTTCGCCATGGCCATCCACCTCGGCGACTACGTGCTTCTCGGAAAGGGCGAGGAAGCCACCGGCGGCCGCCGCCGCCTTTCCACTTTGGCCGATGCCTTCGAGTCCCTGATCGGCGCGGTCTACCTGGACTCCGGTCCGAATCCCGCGCGCGAGCTGGTGCTGCGACTTTTCGAGTCGGAAATCGGCAACATGATCACCAGCCCCGAGGAGCGGAATCCCAAGGGCGAGCTTCAGGAATGCCTCCAAGCGATCCACCCGCAGGCTCCATCCTACCGGGTCATCGGCGAGAGCGGTCCCGACCACCGCCGGGTGTTCCAATCCGAGGTTTCCTGGCAAGGCACGGTCCTCGCCACCGGCAAGGGCAAGAGCAAGAAGGAAGCCGAAGCCCGCGCCGCCGCGGAAGCGCTGCGGGCGAGGTTGTGGGAGAAGTGAGAGGGTGTATTTCCCTGATTCTTGGATCGATCAACCGGCTTCAGGCTGATAGGCTACGGCCATGTTGTTGCTTTCACGTCTCGCTACCGCCTTGGTCATCTTCGTCGTGTCGTTCGTCACCATCTATCTGGCCATCTGCGTGGTCGGGGGAGGTATCGCGGGAGGAGCCGTCGGAGCGGCAAATCCGAATTCCTCCGACGTTGCCGAACTGGGGCGGCAAGCAGGACAAAAATTTGTCGGGGATAACCTCACGATGATCACGCTTTCCTCGTTGGGCGTCTCATCGGTACTCTCTCTGGTGCTTTCGTTTTCGGGAATTCTCCCTTGGTGCAAGAAGCGGGCGGTTTCACCATATTTGTGAATTCAACAAATATGCAGGATGCGTGGTCGGATCTATTCCGGTAGCGACGAAGGGGCGGGAGAAGGGCATAACTTCGAGTAAGCCCGCAGGTAGCCGACGCACTGGGAAATCTCCGCCAGATTGGTCTTCCAGTTGTATTCGTATTCGATGCTCACATTGCCGGCGAAGCCGTGATCGCGGGCGGTATCCAGAATCGCGAAGAGGTCGAGGAGGCCGGTGCCAAAGGGTTGGTCGCGGGTGGGCTCCTGGATCGATGGGCGGTCCTTCAGGTGGAAGGCGTGGACCCGTGGTGCGATTTTTCGAATCACTTCCAACGGATCCAGATCCGAGCTGGCCCAGTGGCCGATGTCCGCGCAGAAGCCGAGGTTTTCGTGGCGGCCTTCGATGGCGTTCCAGATGGTGTTAGGGTTCCAGAGCGCGGTCGGCTTCGGGTGGTTGTGGAAGCAGACCTTGAGGTCGTATTCCGCCGCCAGTGTTTCGAGGGTGTCGAGGGAGCCGAGTGACTCGGTGGTGATGCCGTAGAGATTGAATCGTTTCGCGAGGTCGAAGATCCTGCGGGCTTGGGTTTCGTGCTGCGGGATCTCGACGACCCCGAAGTTGACGGCGGCGATGTGATGCTTTGCCAGGTGATCGATGACCGCTCCGACCTGCTCGTTGGAAAGGCCGGTGCCGAAGGACGCGTCATGGCCACCGCCGAGTTTCTGGCCCGGGTAGAGCTCGATGCCGCCCGCACCGGCGGCGGCCGCCATTTCGATGGATTCGAACAGCGTGAACTCCTTGAACGACCAACACTGCACGGCGATGGAAAATCCCGCTTCGCAGAAAGCGGGCTGGGGGACCGGCGCGCCGTTCGCCCGGAAGGCGAGGAGCGCGGAAGCGGCCGGAAACACCGAGAGCAGCGAGCGGCGTTTCACGGCGTGGGGAACTCAGTCGTTGGCCTTGATGATGGCCTTCTTCAGCTTGAGATATTCCTTCTCGCTGATGATTCCCTGCTGCCGCGCCCGATCCAGATCGGTCAGCTGCTGGCCGACGCTGGCCTCGTTCTTCGTGTTGACCTTGGAGCTGCTGAAGCAACCGGTGAGGCTGCAGGAAATGGCAACCAGCAGCAGGCTTGAAACAATGGAGCGGAAATTCATTTCTAGGATCGATGGAGTGGCGCGCGGAATTTGCCAGATCACGCCAGCGCCGCCAAGAGTTTCTGGTGGATGCCGCCGAAACCGCCGTTGCTGAGGACGGCGATGATGTCGCCGGAGCGCGCGCCTTCCTTGACCTTGGCGATGATGGTCTCGAGGTCCGGAAGATACCACCCCTGGCCGCCGAAGCGGGCGATGTCGGCGGAAAGCTGGTCCGGATCGAGCCTGTCGTTTTCCGGGATCTTGTGAAGGTCGGGGATGGCGGCGACGACGGCGAAATCGGCGGCGGCGAGGGACTCGGCGAGTTCGGTTTGGAACACGGCGCGGCGCGTGGTGTTGGAACGTGGCTCGAACAGGATCCACAGCCGCGAATCCGGATGGCGCTGGCGCAGGCTCTGCACCGCGAGGCGGATGGCGGTCGGGTGGTGGGCGAAGTCGTCGATGACCTTGATGCCGTTCACCTCGCCCTTCAGCTCCTGGCGGCGGGCGACGCCGTCGAAGGATTCCAGTCCATCGCGGATTTCCTCCACCGTCAGGCCGGCGAATGTCGCGGCGGCCGCGGCCATGGCGGCATTGCGGACATTGAATTCACCGCTCATCCGGGTCGCGTAGGAAACTCCGCCGAGGGTGAACGAACTACGGTCCGGATCGTAGCTGACATTTTCGATGCGCAGCGTGCAGTGTTCTCCGAAGCCGACTGTGGTGACGGGGCAGGGCGCCTTGTCCGCAACGTCGAGGCAGTTCTGCTCGTCGCCGTTGACGAAGGCCACGCCGCCGCGCGGGACGATGTTGAGCAGGCGGCGGAAGGTGAGCTTGATCTCGTCGATGTTGTTATAAATGTCCGCGTGGTCGAATTCCACGTTGTTCACGACGACGCACTCCGGGAGGTAGTGGAGGAATTTCGAGCGCTTGTCGAAGAAGGCGGTGTCGTATTCGTCGCCTTCGAGGACGTTGATTTCCGAGTCGGTGAAATGTGCGCCGCAGCCGAGGTTTTTCGGCAGTCCGCCGATCATGTAGCCGGGATCGCGGCCGGCGTTTTTGAAGATCCACGTCAGCATCGACGAGGTCGTGGTTTTGCCGTGGGTGCCGGAGACGACGAAGTTGCGTTTTCCACGGAGGAAGAACTCCTTCATCACCTCGGGCAGGGAATGGTAGAGCAGCTTGCGGTCGAGCGCGGCCTCCGCTTCCGGATTTCCGCGGGAAATGGCGTTGCCGATGATGACCACATCCGTGTCCGCCGGGATGTTTTCCTCACGATAGCCTTCCGTGATGGTGATGCCCTGTCCGCGGAGGAAATCCGACATCGGCGGGTAAACATTGGCATCGGAACCGGTGACGTTGAAGCCACGCTGTTTCATCGCGGCGGCGACGGCTCCCATGGCCGTGCCACAGATACCGGTGAAGTGAAAATTGGATTTGTCGGACATCGAAGGGCGCGAGGCTAGGCCGCGAATCCGGAGCTGCCAATCAGGAATAGTGTTCAGCGCACGAGATACTTCCGGGTAAATTCAGCGGAAGCATTTTTGCCCTGTTGTATCCACGCGATTTCCTCGGTGCGGATTCGGGCGGCAAACCTGTTTCCTTTGGCGAGGCGATCCTCAAGTTCGCGGCCGAATTCTTTCGGCTCGGTTTTTGTGAGCGTGGTGGACCTTGCCCGATTGAATTTTTTTGTCAGCCGGACTTCGTCGGCGGGGTCGGTGACTTTTTGAAACGCATGAAAATAGGACAGGCTCGCGAGTTGGGTGGTGTTTTGCGCTGATGTTCCCAATTTCAGAAAATCCCCGAGAGCTTCCAACAGGGCGGGATGGTCGAAGTCGGCGAAGCGCATCATTCCCAGTAATCCCTTTGTTGCTTGGAAACGAAGTTCGGCGGTCATCGTTTTTTGTGCCGGGATCGGTTGTTTGGAGAGGACGAAAGCCGCAAAGCCGGTGGGTTTGAATTCCATGAACTCGGACGGAGCCGGGTTTTCTTCAATATCGGGCTTTCCTGCGATGATCCATTCGATCAGCCATTGTTGGTATTTCTCGCGGCCGAAGTGGGCGTCCGGTTGATGGAAAGAGCCTTTCTGATGAAACCGAGAGCTTTGGGAAGGTCACCCGTGTAGATCAGGAACGTGCCCATGTTGGAATACGTCTCATAGATCCCGGGCTTGATAGAGTCCTTGAGTTCCATCGTCCCGCAGGCCGCGGCATGATCTCCCAGCTTGTGTTGGGAGACGGCGAGATCGTCATAAAGTGATGATTCCAGGGGTGTTTTGGACAGGAGCTTCTTCGTTTCCGCGATCCTCCATTGATGAAACTCGCGCGAATGGCGGGGAAAGTTTCCAGTCATGATGTCGATCACTTCGGGAAACCGCGCGTTTTCCGTGGCCATCGTGTCTTTGTCCCAAAGACAGGCTCTTGCTGGAAGAGAAACGGTGATGCAAATGAGCAGGACAAGCAATGGAGACCGCGTCATCAAGGTGGGGACGGTGCGACAGATGCCGATGGCGTGAAAATTGAATCTGAGGGACATCGAAGCTCGGGAGGTTAGGCCGCCAAATCCGGGCTGCCAATCAGGAACAGTGGGCACAAGAAGATGATGTGACCTTGTCTTCCGAGCAACGAACGATCTGGCAGGAGCTCCACTTGTATTACATCTGGAAAGAGATCCAGATGCCGTCGTCAATTGTTCATGGCGTGTTGCCTAGTTTTTATGCGTTTTGGTTTCCGCTGGAATCTTGGGCGGTGTAACAAGCAGATTGAAGCTTTTTAGGGAGGCTGAAATATCGGGGTCTGAACCCGCATCGGCCACGTTATTGAATCCTTGGACCGCGTAGCAGGTGGTGCCTGCCGAGCCCGTGTAAGACACGACCGAAACTCCATTGGTCATTCGGATCGTGTAGGTGCGGAAAATCACTCCGTTTACTGTGATATCCTTTTCGTTGTCGATTTTGCAGCCGGCTTTGATTGCTGCCTCTTTTGCCTCGTTGCTAGCCACCTGGGAAGCGGTGGCCATCTTTTCAGGAGAAACTTTGAGGGTCATGATGATGATGCCTTTCGATCCGTCCGGTGACCGAACAAAGGCAGTGGTTTGGGGGGGAAGTGGCTCCACCGCTTTCCAGCCTTCAGGAAGCTGGATTGAGAAGTTGTGTTCTTGGAATGAAGTGGGTTTGGCCAACGCGAATTGGCAGACGGCGGACAGGATTGTGAAAATCAGAGTGCAAGGTCGAATCATGGCGTTTGGATATCGAAAGGAGAGGAATTGTTCCGTTCGATCTATCCGGCAGTATAGATTATGGCGAGCGAAATACCGTGGCTCGGGTTGCCGGCATAATCCGCTGGCCGTCCCGACGGATAAATGGCAGATGAAAGATCCATGCCTTGCGTCCTCAAAGTCCTTCCGCTGCTTTGCGTTACGATCACAACCGTCGGTGCGGCTACGGTGATGGTCGAGGATTTCGAGAAGGCCGAGTTGAAGCCCAAGGTCTGGGTGGTGAACGTTCCCAATGAAAACGCCTCGGTGGACCGGCTGGCCGGAAACGCTCACGACGGCGAGAGCTGCCTGAAGCTGCGCCACCGGTTTCTCGGTGAAGGGAATTTCCAATACCTCGGCATTCCTCATAAAGTGAGGATCCTGTCTCCGGTCCATCGGCTGCGGTTCTGGCTTAAAGGGGATGATTCTAAAGGCTCGTATGGTGTCCAGATAAGCGACGCGAGCAGAGAGGCGCATCAGTTCGGGAAAAATTCCGGGCAAGGTGGCATCATCGATTTCAAGGGCTGGAAGGAAGTGGTGGTCGATCTCAATGCAGGTCACGAAACGTGGGACGGCGACAAGAACGGCAAGCTCGCTTACCCGATCACCGGCATCACCCTGACCGTCGGCCAACCGACGGCGGAGGGGAAGCCGCTGGCTGCCGAGGGCGATTTGTTTTTTGATTCGATCAGTGTCGACTCAGACGCCAGTGTTGCGGAAACGCTGGGATCGGAACCGGGACCGTGAAGCCATGCTGTTTCATCGCGGCGGCGGCTCCCATGGCCGTGCCACAGATACCGGTGAACTGAAAATTGGATTTGTCGGACATCGAAGGGCGTGAGGCCAGGCCGCGAATCCGGAGCTGCCAATCAGGAAGACGGAAGAATCCGCCCGGCTGGAGACCCCGCGGCCGGGGACCGGTTCCGAAGCCGGAACAATCCGCCTGTTCGCTAACTGTTTCCTTGCGTCCCGGAAGGATTCTGATAGTCCAACCATTAGATCCGGAGGTGATCCGTGCCGGGATTTCCGGCCGCTTCCGGTCGACTGACAAAAACATCGAACCATTCGAACCCAACACCATGCCCGACCTGAACGACCCGCTGAAAGACAGTTACATCGGCAAAGTCGCCGATGCCCTCGCACCCTACACCGCGGAGCTGACCGCCAAGGGATTCGACCCCACCAGCCGCATCGACCAGCTCACCGGAGCCGGACCCCTCATCGAGAACGCCGGGAAACTCCGCAAGGCCGCGGAAAAAGCCGCCTCCGACGCGGTGAAGAACGAGCAGGACCTGCGCGCGCAGTTCTACAAGCTCTCCACCGACACCGTCAGTCTGGTGGAAGGCCTCGTCAGCAAGGACCACGAGCTCACCCTCAAGCTCCGCGGCCTCCGCGCCACGCTCGTCGGCTCCCAGACCCCCGCGGGACCCGCTCCGACGACCGCCTGAGCCATTCGGAGTCGTTCCTCCCGGGAACGACTCCGTCTTTCTGACAAACGACCGGGGTCGTTTCCAAAAACGCCCCCGGTCGAATCGCCCGCGACCTGTCCTTTGTTGAGGACGACCCAAGTATTTTAAGCAAATACCCAGGTCGTTTGCCAAACGACCTGCTCCCACGACCAGACGACTCAGGTCGCCAGCCCGACGACCGAAGTATTCAGGCAAAAGGCCCATTGGCGTCAATTAAGCTACAAGTGATTAATATCGAGTAGATATCTGAGTGTGACAGACGGACGAATCGTGAAGTGTGGCTGCGATGATCGGGAATGGGGTAGCATTCCCGAATCAACGACTTCCGAACATGTGGGAATTCCCAGATCGACCTGGCTCATGCTTAAGCACCGCGATCAGTTTATCGCTTTGGATCGAAAGCCAATTGGCGGAGTCAAACAGCAGGCCAACGGCCTCACAATCGCCGGGCTGGTGGAGGAGGCGAAGAAGAGTTCATCGAAATGGATGAAAGTGCAGGGGGCGTCATACCACGACTTCTTTTGGCAAGGTGGATACGGCGCGTTCTCCGTTAGCCAGTCGAACGTCGATGCTGTCCGGGCCTATGTCGTGACACAGGAGGAGCATCACCGAAGCGGGTCTTTTCAAGATGAGTTCCGCGCGCTTTGCGGGAAACATGGTGTTGAGATCGATGATCGGTATGTTTGGGACTTGAACCTTCATCACGGGCGTCTGTTCCGCCCCGTGGGGGCTTGGCACTCGATTTATGCATCGGGCCCAGGGCGGCGCTCGTCCCTCGATTGCCCCGGGCTGGCTTGTTGATGCGCCTTTGGCCCGCTCGGGAGGTATCCGGGAAAGTGGGGTGGTGCCCTTGTCCTGCGGAGTTTTTCAGTTAGCGACCGGCGTAATTTGGGAATAGGTCCTATGGGTCCCATAGGACGTATAGGGCCTATTTCAGAACGTCGGCGCCGCGACGGTGGAGTTTTCGCGTTCCTCGATGCGCCGCCGCAGGATGCGGTCGGCGGTTTCGGTGACCATTTCCTGGAGGAGGAGCCAGAGGTGTGAGCCCTGGCGGTAGTCGGCGGGGGCGATGTGTTTCACCCGGCCGGCGTGGGTGGAGAGCTGGAAGCATTTCCGGAAGGAGCGGCCGGTGGGGTCCTCGGGGTTGTAAACGGCGATGCCCTGGCCGCCGTTGCGGGCCATGACGGTGAAGCAGGGGACGTCGGTGGGGCCGTCGCCGACGTAGACCATGTTTTCAAACGGGATGGGGCGCTGGTCGGCGGGCATGTGGTCGTTCACGTCCTGATCGTAGCCGAGCATGCCCTTGTTGATGCGGAAGAGGTACTGGGTCTTGGTGGTGTGGGAGATGACGCGCTTGGGGAAGCTGATGTGACCTTCCGCGTTTTCGCCGAACTCGCAGCCGAACATGGCTTTCACGAAGGGCTTGAGGCGCGAGCCGTCGAGCAGCGCCTTGAGGCCGGAGGAGATGATGTAGTGCTCCACCTTGATGCCGGCGATCTCGTGCTCGGGGCGCAGCGCGGCTTTCGGCAGGGCTTCGAAGAGCTCGGGCAGCCCGGGGAAGAAGCGCAGGCCGCCGCCGAGTTCGGTGAGGCGGGCGTTGGTGACGTTGTCCATGCCGAGGTAGTCGAGCAGGCACTTCATGTAGGCGAGCTCGCCGTCCCATTTCTGGTCGTGGACGAGGGTGTTGCACTTGGCCCAGAACTGGGCGGGATCGATGCCGAACTCGGGAAAAACCACGTCATCCTGCATGTAGCGGGGGCTGAGCGTCTGGTCATAATCGTAAACCAGCGCGATGGTGTTTTG
>JAZKCQ010000027.1:0-4376 GCA_040388015.1 Verrucomicrobiota bacterium
CGGACGGCTCCGAGGTCGCGGGTTTCGCCATCGACGACGATTTCATACGGCATCCGGCAGGCTTGCGCGCATTCGCCGCGGTTGGCGCTGCGCTGGCCGAGCGACTCGCTGGTGAGGCATTGGCCCGAGTAGGCGACGCAGAGGGCGCCGTGGCAGAAGACTTCCAGCGGAGTCTTGAGATGCAGGTGCTTGGTGTTTTGCGCCTGGAAGCGCTCGATTTCCTTGATCGAAAGTTCGCGGGCAAGGACGGCGCGCTCCATCGGGAAAAGTGTTTCGACGAACGCCAGTCCTTCCGGCGAGGTGATCGTCATTTGGGTCGATGCGTGGAGTTCGACATTCGGAGCCACGGCGCGGGCCAGCTTCGCAAGGCCGAGGTCCTGGATGATCAGCGCATCGACACCGGCGGCGGCGATTTTTCTCAGCTGCTCTTCGGCGGCCTTCATTTCGCTGGTGAAAATCAGCGTGTTCATCGTCACGAATCCCTTCACCCCGTGACGGTGGAGAAATTCCATAAGTTCCTCCAAATCAGCTTCGATGAAATTATCCGCGCGCAGGCGGGCATTGAATCTCGGCAGCCCGAAAAAGATCGCATCCGCACCCGCCGCCACCGCCGCGCGGGCGCAGTCCCAGTTTCCGGCTGGGGAAAGTAGTTCGGGGGTGGGATCGTGGGAAAGCTCGGGCATGGGGAAAGTGAAACACGGGAAGCCGCCAAGGGACAGCGGAGAAAGCACCTCAGCCGCACGAGGCGAGGCCGTGGCGGGATCCATTACCCGCTGCTTTCCTCAAGTCCCCTCCTGATCAAGCGTCACGCCCGGACCGCCGCGGTGGACTGGCGGGATACGAATTCCACCGGAAGCCGCTCCGTGACGGGTTTCTTTTTTTCCTCCGCCTCGATGCGTTCGATCACCATTTTGGCTGCGGCAAGCCCCATCCGGTAGGGCCGCTGGCGAACGGTGGTGAGCGGCGGATTCAGCCGGCTTCCGAAGTCCACATTTCCGTAGCCGATGACGGACAGATCTTCGGGGATGCGCTTTCCGAGAGTTTCGGCCACGGCATAGACTTCTTCCGCGATTTCATCCGTCGCACAAAAAACAGCGGTCACGCCATCGAGCCCGTCCAGAGCCTCACGGATCAAGGTCTGCCGTGGCGGCGTGAGCGGCAGTTCCACCAGATGGAGCTTCACCCCGGGACTGCGACGGATGGCGGCCGAGAAGGACGCGCGGCGGTCCCTGGACCAAGACTCGGAATTCGGTCCGGCAAAATGGAGGATCTCCTTGTGGCCCAGCGAAAGCAGATGCTCCGCGATGGCCTCCGCACCCAGCGCTTCGTCCGACAGCACGGCATCCGCATTGAAGGAATCCGGGAGCGCCGAGTCGATGGTGACCATCGGCAGATCGCGCCGTTTCAAATCCGAAATATGCGTTCGATAGAGGTTGGCGAACCACGGCCAGAGAATCGCGCCGTCGACCCGCCAATCGATCAACCGCTCGATCTGGCGCAGCTCAAGCGCCTCGTTCGTCTGCGGGATGCGGTGGTGCGACCAAAGCGCGAGCGGCACGTAATCCTGTTCGATGAGACCGTCGTGGATGCCGTGCAGGACATCGGACCAGAACGAATTGTAAGGCGGCACCATCACGCCCACCATCCGGGTGCGGCCCGAGCGGATGGCGTGGACGAGATTGTTAGGTCGGTAGCCGAGCTGGTCCGCGGCCTCCATCACGCGGGCGATGGTTTCCGGATTCAGGCCTTCACCGCCGCGCAGTGCCAGCGAGACGGTGGTGCGGGCGACTCCCGCCTCACGGGCAATGGCGGACTGCGATACGGCGCGGCGTTCGGAATGTTGCTTCACGCCGGGACTCATACACGGGAATTCCCAGGAATCCACCCAAACGAGGTATCTAACTGATGAAAAGTCGCCGCCCGTTGAGAACCAAGATCTCCTTCCACACGAAACTTCCCGCGCTCCCTGGAGTTTCTTCCGGAGCAACCCATCCGCCATGCTCCCGAAAGCCGAAAACTCCTGGACGATCTTCGAAGCCGCGCACCTCCTGAATCGGGCGGGTTTCGGCGGCAGCCCTCTCGCAATCAAAGCCTTCCACGCGCTGGGCCGTGAAAAAGCGGTGGATTCGCTCATCTCACCCACCGAACCGCTCGATGCGTTTCCCCTTCCGGAGTGGATGTCAGACGAGCAGGTGCAGGCGGATCTGCGCAAATACATCGAACAACGCAAGGCCGCGCGCCTGGCCATGCGCGAGCTTTCCCCGGAGGAGGCGGAAAATACCAAGCGCGAGATGAACAAGGCGTTCCAAAAGGAAAGCCGGGAACGCGCCTTGGAATCACAAGGCTGGTGGTTCCGCCGCATGCTCCAGACCCAGGCTCCGCTGCGTGAAAAGATGACGCTCTTCTGGCACGACCATTTCGCCACCTCGTTCCAGAAGGTGAAGCAGCCGGTGCTCATGGTCAGGCAGAACGAACTTTTCCGGAAGAACGCGTTCGGCAGCTTCAAGGACCTCACGCAGGCGATCCTCATGGACCCGGCGATGATGCTCTATCTGGACACGCAAAGTTCGAAAAAAGGCATGCCTAACGAAAATTTCGCCCGCGAGGTGATGGAGCTTTTCACCCTCGGTGAAGGAAACTACACCGAGCAGGACATCCGCGGGGCGGCACGCGCGTTCACCGGCTATCAGCTCAACCGCGCCACCGGGAAAGTCACCCACAACAAACGCCAGTGGGATCCGACCGACAAGACGGTCTTCGGCAAAACCGGCCCCTTCACCGGCAGGGACGTGATCGATCTGATCTTCACCCGGAAGGAAGCCGCGCTCTTCATGTCGAAGAAACTCTGGGAGTTCTTCGTTTATGAAAAGCCTTCCGAGACCGCAATCGATGCCCTTGCCGCAAGCTTTCAACAGGGAAATTTCCAGACCGGTCCGCTGCTTCGAGAAATTTTCCTCTCCAGGGAATTCTATGCGGAAGCTTCGATCCGTTCACAGATCAAGTCGCCCGTCCAATATTTGATAGAACTTCTCAAGCAGCTTGAAATCACCAATCCGCCCTACGGATTTCCCATCACCGCCGAGCAGCAGTTGGGACAGGTCTTGTTCGCCCCGCCCAACGTCGCGGGCTGGGACTGGGGGCAGGCATGGATCAATACCAACACCCTGCTCACCCGCTACAACCTCGCCGGCTTCCTCACCAAGGGTGCGGGCGACTCCGGCAATGCCATGGCCAACGAAAAGGTGAAAATGGTGGGCATGGCACCCGCCCCCAAACGCATGGGCCGCGGTTGGGAAGGGCCGGATTACGAAAAAGTCGCCCCGCGGGCGCTGCGGGAAAATCCCACCGACCTTGTGGACTCGCTCATCTTCCGCTTCTTCCAAGGACCCATTCCCGAAAAGGCTCGCGCCACCTTCATCGAGTACGCGACCTCGAAAAAAGGCGCCATTTTCACCAACAAGGAAACCGCCGAGCTCTGCCATCTCATGCTCAGCACGCCCTACTATCAGCTCACCTGAACCTCCTCATGAAAACACGACGTGATTTCCTCCGCTCCACCGTTCTCGGCGCATCCGCCGCGTGGACGGTGCCGATGTTCATCGAGCGCACTTTCGGCCAGCTCCACGAAGGCGCGCGCGATCTCGCGATCCAGCCGACGACCGGCAAGGACGACACCATCCTCATCGTGCTCCAGCTCGCCGGTGGAAATGACGGGCTGAACACGCTCGTTCCTTATGCCGACGACGCCTATCACAAGGCCCGTCCGCGCATCGGGAAAAAGGAGAAGGAAATCATCAGGCTCAGCGACCATGTCGGCCTGAACGGCTCGATGCCGTTCCTCGGCTCCCTTTTCAAGGAGGGCGATCTCGGCATCGTCCAGGGCGTCGGCTATCCGAATCCAAACCGCTCCCACTTCGTCTCCACCTCCATCTGGGAAACCGCCGATCCCACCAACCACTCCGCCACCGGCTGGCTCGGACGCTATTTCGACAACGCCTGCCCGGGCGCGGACCCGACCGTCGGCATCAGCTTCAACAAGACCCAGCCCGAGAGCTTCGGCGCGGTGAAAAACCCCGGCGTCTGCCTCAACTCGCCCGAACTCTACCGCTGGATCCACGGCGGCGGCGAAAAAGCCCGGGCCGAGGAATTCTTCGCCGATCTCAACAAGCCCGACGACATGGATGATGACGACGAACCCACCGACGGTGGCTCCATCGCTATGCCCGGCGGCGGCAAAACCGGCGGCATTTCCGGCGAAGGCAACCTCGCCTTCCTCGAACGCGTCGCCTTGGACGCACGTGTTAGTTCAAAAACCATTCTGGAACTCGCCGCCAAACACAAGACCGCCATCCGCTACGACGGCACCCCGCTCGCCC
>JAZKCQ010000028.1:0-126446 GCA_040388015.1 Verrucomicrobiota bacterium
CGAGCGTGGTTTCCTGGGTCATCGAGGTGTCGCTCATCAGGCGGTCGTCGGTATTGAGGCAGACGCGGAAGCCGCTGCGGAAAAACAGGCCGAAGGGGTGATTCTCCAAGCTCTCGCAGGCTCCGGTGTGAAGGTTGCTGAGCAGGCACATTTCCAACGGTATCCGCCGATCGAGGATGTATTGGGCGAGGCGGCCGAGCCTCAGCGAACCGTCCGGCAGCACGTCGATGTCATCGCGGAGACGGGTTGCATGGCCGAGCCGGTGCGCGCCGCAATATTGAAGCGCCTGCCAGATGGATTCCGGCCCGTAGGCCTCGCCGGCATGGATGGTGATGTAGAAATTCGCCCGCTCGATCGCTTGAAAGGCCTGCACGTGTTTCTTCGGCGGAAATCCATCCTCTCCCCCCGCGAGGTCGAAGCCGACCACGCCGATGTCCCGATGGCGGATCGCGAGTTCCGCCGCTTCCAGCGAACTTTGCAGGTGGCGCATCGCGCAAATGATCAGCCCCCACTCGACGCCGTAGGTCCGCTCGCCGCGTTCGAGCCCGGCGACCACCGCTTCCACCACCTGATCCTGGGTCAGCCCGCGTTCGCCATGATAGACCGGGGCGAAACGGACCTCCGCATAAACCACGCCGTCGTCATACATGTCTTCGATGAATTCGAAGGCCACGCGCTCCAGCGCCTCGGCCGTCTGCATGACCGCGATGGTATGCTGAAATCCCTCCAAATATTCGGGCAGATTTCCCCGCTGCGCCCCGCGGTGAAACCAAGACGCCAGCTCCTTGGAATCGGTCGTCGGTAGCCCCTCGTAGCCGATTTCCAAGGCTAGATCGATCACCGTCGCGGGGCGGAGTCCTCCGTCGAGGTGTTCGTGCAGAAGGACTTTCGGGATTTTCCGCAGATCCAGCGCGGCGGTGAGCTCCTTTCCGCGGAGTGTCTTGGGTTGGGACAGAATGCTCATGATTTCCGGCGATCTTAGCAGCATCCGCGCCCATGGGGAGGATGAAATCGGATGACAGTTCCGTCCCGAGGATCTCGCTTGATTTGTTAAGGTATGCGAAATAATCTCCGCCCACTTTCCGCATGGTGAAAAAGCGTCGCACCCAGACATCCGCCAGCCGCCCGCTGAAAAACCAACGGCGGACGCGGATTTCCTTCGCGCAGGTGCTCAGCTCCGCGAACCGCAGGGCGCACGAGCAGGCGAACCGCAAGGGCGGCAACCGCAGCAAGAAATACGTCTGGGTGGCCGACGCCGCCGAAATGGAGCACGACGCGGAGCCATCCGAATGGCTGAAGCGGCTGATGCGCTGGAGCCTCGCGATGCTGCTGCTGCCGCTCTGCTGGGTGACGACCTGGACCTTCCTCTCGCGGTTTTCCCAAGCCACGGTGCATCAGGATTTCTGGAAATCGTCCGAGTTCTGGTACTTCGCCACCGGCGGGCTGGTGATGGTCGGCTGGTTCTGGTCCGGCCTGCTTCAATCGTTTTTCCTCTACCTCTACGTGCTCGGCCATGAGCTGACCCATGCGGTTTTCGTGCTCCTGTATCGGGGAAAAGTCACCGAGTTCCACGTCAGCGCGGACGGCGGCTACATCACCACGAACAAGACGAACATGGTCATCGCGCTGTCGCCCTACTTCGTGCCGTTCTGGTCCGTGGTCTGCGCGGTGATCTATGCGGGGCTGCGTTATTTCGCCGGGATTTCCCCGGAATGGGACCGCGCTCTGTATGCGATCATGGGCGTCACCTGGACCTTCCACATGATCTGGACGCTGTGGATGATCCCGCGCGACCAGCCGGATCTGAAGGAAAACGGCACCTTCCTTTCGTTGGTGGTCATCTATTTCGCCAACCTGCTCGTCCTCGCCGGACTGCTGTGCCTCGCGGAGAAATCACCGCTGCAGAACACCCGCGAATTCGCCTTGGAATGGCTGCGTCACGCCGCGACCTGGGGCGACATGTTCCTGCGTTGGGGAAATCAGGCCATCGAAGAGTTGCGCGCGGCCGGGAAGTTCTGAGCGTTTTCCGGATTGATCTCGGGCGGCTGCGCAAGGATGCTCGGCACGTGATCTATCTGGATGCGAACGCCACGACGCCACTCCTGCCGGAAGTGCTGGAGGCGATGCTGCCATGGCTGCGGGACGGTTTTTCCAATCCATCCGGTGCCTACGCCGGGGCGAAACTGGCCCGCAAGGCGATCGATCAGGCACGCGGCCAGGTCGCCGAACTGATCGGCGCGGATGCCGGAGAAATCCTCTTCACCGGCGGCGGCACGGAAAGCGTGAACACCGCGCTCCACTCGCTCGACCGGCTGACGGGGCAGGGGGGCGCCGTGGTGTCCGCCATCGAGCACAGCGCGGTGCTGCGCTACGCGGAAAGCCTGGCCCGGGAGCACGTGAAAGTTCCCGTGAACTCCGGGGGGCGTCTGGAAATGGAGGCTTTCATCCAGGCGCTAGACGGCGCCGCGTTCGTCTCCGTGATGGCGGCTAACAACGAGACCGGCGTTCTCCAGCCTCTATCGGAAGTGGTCGCGCTCGCTCACGAACGTCGTCTCGCGGTGCACTCGGACGCGATCCAGGCGGTGGGAAAAATCCCGATCAACGCGCGCGAATCCGGCGTCGATCTGCTCTCGATGTCCGCTCATAAATTTCATGGTCCCAAAGGTGTCGGCGCGCTGTTCGTCCGCGAAGGCCTGCGTTTCAAGCCGCTGCTCGAAGGCGGTGGCCAGGAATCCGGCCGCCGCAGCGGCACGGAGAATACCGCGGGCATCGTCGGCATGGGGGCCGCCGCGGCGCTGGTGAAGATTTCGAACGATGCCGTCCGCGCGATGAGGGATGCCTTCGAGGCGAGGGTGACGGCGGAAATTCCAGGAATTTCGGTCAATGGCGACATCCTCCACCGCCTTCCTAACACCAGCCATCTTTCCTTCGACCAGTGCGATGCCGCCGGTCTGCTCATCCTGTTGGATGAAGCCGGGGTCGCTTGTTCCGCAGGGTCGGCGTGTATGACGGGGAAACAAAAACCGTCGCACGTCCAGCTCGCGATGAGCATCCCCGAAGAGCGCGCGAAGAGCAGCCTGCGCATCAGTTTCTCCAGACTGAATACGATGGAAGAAGCGCTGTCCGCAGCCGCATCCCTGAAAAAAGCCGTGGAAAAGCTCCGGCGGGTGCAAGGCTTGGGAGTCGGCCCCGTCGTGGTTTATTCGCCCTGACACCGTGGCGTCGGCCGATGACCGCCCATCGACGGCTCGCAGAGCGCCGCGACACGGCGTTTCAGCCACCGCTGCCGGCGGACTGGATGCGCAGCATCGACTCGCGGATTTTCGGGTCGGTTTCCTCCACCACCGCCCCGGCCACATTCCCCAGCAGCTTGCCGCGGCCCTTGCTTTTCTTGAGCACGGCGATGGCGGACTCTTCGGCCGCCTTGCGGAAATCCGCGTTCTTGTGATAGCGGGCGATGCTCAGATAGGCGTCGAACTGGCCGTCATCCGCCAGGCTGCGGGTGATTTCGAGAATGGCGGTGGCGGACTTCGCGTCATTCGTGCTGCGGGCGAATTCGGTCAGCGCCGGAACCATCGCCGCCGTGACCCGTTTCGCCAGCACCTGCCGGATCATCTGTTCGCGGACCTCGGGGAGGATCTGCACGGTCTTGGCGATGAAATCCGAGGCGGCCGTGTCGAAATCGGAGCCATCGTTCGGCTTGGCCTTGTGGATGGCTTGGAAAAACGCCTGACGCTTCGCATCCGTGTCGGCGTCGGCCGCGTCCTTGAGGAACTGCGCGAACTCGGCACCGGATACCGGCAGCTCGGCGACCTCGGGTTTCGCCGCGTCTCGCACCAGGATCGAGTAGCGTTGCTCCACCTTGCTCTCGTCGATCCGTTTGCGCAGCAGCAGTCCGAGCACGACGATGACGATGCCGAGCACCGCCGCGCCGACGATTTTCAGGCCCATGCCGGATTTCTTTTTCTGAGGGATGATGACCGTGCGCGTCGGCATCAGGCGGCCGGTCGGATTCAGCGCCACCGTCGGCGTCGAGACCACCTCGGGAATGTCGTGCGGGCCGGTGTGGATGCTCGGCTTCGATCCTTCCGGCGGCAGCAGCGGCTGCGGCGCGGTGGTGGTCAGCGGCGGCTCGGGAATCGGTTCCGGCTCGGGAGCCGGTGGGACGTAGCCAGGCGGTGCCATCCGCGGATCGAGGATCGGTCGGCTCGGGGTCGCCGGTCCGGCCTGCCCGCTCATCCGCGGCCTCGGGCCGACGGGCGTGACCGGAGCCGCCCTGCCGAGGCTCACCGTCGGGCTCGGGTTCTTGTCGTTTTGAAGGAAAACCTGAAGTGCCTCCCGCGCCGAGGCCGGGCGGTCGTCGGGCATGCGGTTGAGCATCCACATGATCCAGTCGCACGCCCATTTCGGGATCCCCTGGCGCAGGTCCTGGATCGGAATGACCGTGTGATGGAGATGGGCAATCATCACTTCGTTCCCGGTCTCGCCGCGGAATGGATAGGTGCAGGTCAGCGCCTGATAGTAGACGCAGCCCATCGCATAAATGTCCGTCCGCGCGTCGATCGGCACCCGCTCGAATTGCTCGGGTGCCATGAAAAAGATCGAGCCGAACACCGCTTCCAGCTCCTCCAGCTCTTCCTTCGTCTGCGATTGTGTCAGCGTCGCCAGACCGAAATCCACGATCTTCATCTGGAATTTCCCCGATGGCAGCCACGTCAGCATCAGGTTCGACGGCTTGATGTCGCTGTGGATCAGATCCAGCTCCTGCGCCGCGATCAGGGCTTCCAGCGTCTGGATCGCCAGCTCGCGGAAATCCGGCCACGTCAGTGGCGCACGCTCGATCAGCTCGTCCAGCGTCTTGCCGTTGATCAGCTCCATCACGACGTAGGGCCCGTCTTCATCCGACCCCACATCGTAAATCGTCACGATGTGCGGATGCTGCAGCGAGGCCAGCGCGCCCGCCTCCTTGATCAGCTGCCGCGTCGACTCCTCCTGCAGCGCCGGGTCATCGCTCGTCACCGAAATCCGCTTGATCGCGACCTCGCGATTCATCCGCGTGTCATAGCCTTTATACACCGCTCCCAGACCCCCTTGGCCGATTTTTCCGCGGATTTCGTAACGTTCTTCCATGATGTCGGAGTGCCGGATATTGAAAAATTATAAACCGTGCGGCAATCACGAAAACTATCCGGAGGAATTCCCCTCCGCAACCGCTCTTTTCCCCAGCCCTCCACATCGCCGCTTGCCCGCCGCGCCGCTTCATGATTGCCTCCCGCCCTCATGAAAATCGTCGTCGCCTACTCCGGTGGTCTTGATACCTCCGTCCTCCTTCTCTGGCTCAAGGCAAAGTACAATGCCGAAATCATCGCCTACTGCGCCGACGTCGGCCAAGGCGACGAACTCGACGGCCTCGAAGCCAAGGCCCTCAGCACCGGCGCCTCCAAGTGCTACATCGGCGACCTCAAGGAAGACTTCGCCGCCAATTACATCTACCCGATGATCCAGGCCGGTGCGATTTATGAAGGCCGCTACCTCCTCGGCACCTCCATCGCCCGTCCCTGCATCACCAAGGCCATGATGGACGTCGCCCTCGCCGAAGGAGCGGACGCCATCGCCCACGGAGCCACAGGAAAAGGCAACGACCAAGTCCGCTTCGAGCTCTCCGCCGCCGCCCTCGCGCCCAACGTCAAGTGCATCGCCCCGTGGCGCGACGCCGAGTTCCGCAAGGAATTCCCCGGCCGTGCCGAAATGATCGCCTACGCCGAGGCCAACAACATCCCCATCAAGGCCTCCATGAAGAAGCCCTATTCGATGGACCGCAACCTCCTCCACATCTCCTTCGAAGCCGGAGCCATGGAAGACCCGTGGTATGACGCCACGACCCCGGCCGATACCGACATGTATGTCCTCTCCGTTTCCCCGGAAGACGCTCCCGACAAAGCGGAATACATCGAGATCCTCTTCGAAAAAGGCAACGCCATCGGCCTCCGCCATGAAAACCTCGACGCCCTTCTCACCGAACTCGGCGACGTCAAGTCCACCGGCACCCAAGACGGCTACGCCCTGCTAACACCCTACGGCGTCATGCGCGTGCTCAACCTCCTCGGTGGCCGCAACGGCATTGGCCGCGTCGACATCGTGGAAAACCGCTTCGTCGGCATGAAATCCCGCGGCATCTACGAAACCCCCGGCGGCACCATTCTTCTGGCCGCCCACCGCGACCTCGAGACCCTCGTCGTCGACCGCGAGTCCATGCACATCCGCGACAGCCTCATCCCGAAATACGCGCAGCTCGTCTATAACGGATTCTGGTTCGCCCCCGAGCGCGTCGCCATCCAAGCCCTCGTCACCGAGACCCAGAAAACCGTCACCGGCGAAGTCCGCATGAAGCTCTACAAAGGCAACGTCATGCAAGCCGGCCGCCGCAGCCCGTTCAGCATGTATTCCGAAGCCGTCGCCACCATGGAAGGCGGCCAGGAGGAAGCCTACAACCAGGACGATGCCACCGGCTTCATCGCCCTCAACGCCCTCCGCCTCAAGGCCACCGCCCGCCAGGGGAACTAAGGAGTAGGGACGCCTCGTCCCTTTCTTCCCCTCTATCAAAAAGCCGCGCCCGGTCCATCCGGTCGCGGCTTTTTTTGTGAGCGGACCGCTATCGTCTTGGCTCTTCGATCCCGAGGCGAATCAGGATCGGGTTGTGGTTGGATCCGCGGTGCGGCAACACCCGCCTGTCCATCGCATGCACGGCAGGACTATGGAGGCAATGGTCGATCGGAATTCGCAGCAAGCCGTTGAAGGGGCTTCCGGGATAGGAAGGCCAGGTGGTTTGGAGGCCGAAACCCGCCTGTGAATTGAGCAATCCGGTCCGTTGTTGGAAATTTCGAAAGCCGCGACTCCATGGCGTCGCGTTGAAGTCGCCGACGATGATCGCCAATCCCTCCTGTGTTTCCAGAAATGAGGCGATTGCGGCAAATGATTGATCGTGCATGTTGGCGGTAGCGGCGCTTCTCGGTGCGGCGGGATGCACCGCCAGAAGAGTCACTGTGACACCTGCCACCGACAGCGAAACCGGGATTCCCGCGAGATCGACGCCAGCCGGGACGTTGAGTGGTTCCGGGCTCAGTCCGGCCCGCCGCCGCACCAGCAGCACGTCCTCTTCCGTGCGGAAAATGTGATAGTCGGCGTCAAACTCCATGAAGCGCGGACCAAAGGACGGATGCATCTCCGTGAAATAGGCGATATCCGGATCGTGCTCACGCACTGGGATCCGCACCGAGGACCAGTCCGCGTTCCGCCCCCAGGTGTTGGATGAGAGAATCGATACTTCATGCACGGATTCGGGCGAATCGGGTTGGGGAATGAAAAGGGGAATCACGAAAACCGAATTCAACAGTGCGACGGTGGCGAAGGCCATGGCCAGCGGCCTCGACCGCAGCCGCCACGCGACAGCGATACCCAGGATGCACGCTGCCAGATACTGGACGCGGAAGTGATTCAACAGGTCGAGGAACCAGAACGCGCCCCCGGCGAAGCCAAGGAAGGAAGCGAGCAGCAGCACGACACTGCCGATCACAGCCGTGATGAGCAGAAACCGATGCACGTGAACCCTTTAAGGGCGACCGCTCTCGTCATGTCAAAGGCTAAATCCCGAAAACGCGGAGACTTCTCCCTCATGTCCCGGCATCACGCATCGTCCGGATTTCTATCCGTCAGAATTCCCCGCAGGGCTCTTCCTCCAGAAGTGAGGCGCAATGCGTGCCCTTGGCCCGATGCGGAATTCCGGCGTTCCATCATAGTGTTAGATTGTGGCGATTCCTTCACCCAACAGGTTTGGCCCGGATCGCGACGAGCCACCAGCTTGCGCGTCTCGTGGCCCGCCGTATCTCATTTCAACCCTCCTTGCGAAGAATGGCGCTCGTCCGGTGCTGTCTCGCAATGGCATGCCTGCCCGTCTGGGCGGGATCGGGAGCCGCATGGGGTCACGGTGCCTACCATGACGTGGTCACGGCGATCCAGGCGGAGCTGCGCGTTCATCCCGGCGACGCGGCTCTTCGTTACAAGCTGGCCGAGGCTCACGCGGGTCACGACGACTGGCGTGCCTGCCTGAAGCAGATCCAATTGGTCGAGCGGCTCGCTCCGGGAGTCTATCCGACGGGGTGTCTTCGGGGACTTGCCCTGCACCTTGCGGGCAAGGATGAGGAGGCGAAGGTGATATTTGATGATTTTCTAACGACGAATCCCGATCACGTCGAGGCGCTTGCCGCCCGCGGACGGGTGCTGGTGAAGCTGGGTTTTCCGCTGGCGGCGGTCGTTGATTTCCAGAAGGCGGTGAGCCTGACAGCCTCTCCAGACAGCAGGGTGATCGTGGATCTGGCGCTCGCGCTGGATGATTCCGGAAAGCCTTCGGAGGCGGGCCGGGCGATTGATGAAGGGCTCACGACTTCGGGCGATGCGCCGTCGCTGCTGGAATGCGCGTTGGAGATCGAGACCGCCGCCGGGTTGTGGGATTCCGCGCTGGGCCGGATGGAAGGACTTCAAAAGCTCGCTCCGCGTCCGGAACCGTGGATGGCGAAACGCGCGGAACTCATGACGCGAGCCGGCCGTGCCGATGACGCCCGCGCCGCATGGACCGTGTTGCGGGATCGGCTCATTTCCCTGCCAAGTCTCGAACGTGGCACGCCGCAGAATGTCCAGCTTCTCCAACAGGCGCGGAAGTCGTTAGGCGAAACCGCTCCGATGCCGGTCGCCGCGCCACCCGCATCTTAACTTTCAAATCCGCCTCCTCATTCTCCAACCAATCATGAGATCACGTCTTATTCCGGCCACCCTGGGCCTTTTCACTCTGCCGCTTGCCGCGCAGGTTTCGTTCACCGGAAACCACACGCAGAACTTCGACGCCATGGGCACGGGCACCGCGCCACCGGCCGGCTGGTCGCACATCGGCAACCTTGGTGGCTCCAACTCGTCATGGGTCACCGGCATCCCCGCGAGCGGCGCGCCGTCCGCCGCGACGGCGGGCACGGAGAACAACACGCTCGTCGTGAACTCCGCCGTCGCCGGTTCCGGCTCCAGCAACACGCAGGCTTACAACTTCGCCTTGGCCGCCTCCACCACCGACCGCTGCCTCGGCACTTCGCCGACGACGGGGGCGGGAAACGCCCTCCAACTCCGCCTCACCAATGGCACGGCCGCTGCGTTGAGCGGCATCCGCATCGGTTATGACATCCGGCGCTTCAATGCTCCCGCAGCGAATGATCTGCCGGGCTACTGGCTTTTCTACAGCATCGATGGCGGCGTCACCTGGGCGAACGTTTCCGAGCTGAATCCGACGCTCGCGAACGTCCCCAGCACCGCGGGAGTTACCACGATTCCGCTGACCACCGTCACCTTTCCGTCGAGCGTCGCCATCGGCGCGGAAGTCCGCCTGCGCTGGATCGATGACAATGCCAACCAGTCATCGCCCGACCAGATCGTGGGTCTGGACAATCTAACGATCCTGTCGTCGGTGGTGAATGCCCTGCCCACCGTGTCGCTTGCCGCACCGGGGGAGGGGGCGACCTACGACGCGCCCGCAACCATCCTCCTTGCCGCCAATGCCGGTGACACGGATGGTTCCATCGCCAAGGTCGAGTTTTTCAACGGTGCCACCAAGCTCGGCGAGGACACCACGGAGCCGTATGAGCTTGCCTGGAACAATGTCGTCACCGGCAGCTACGCCCTCACCGCCGTGGCCACCGACAACCTGCTGGGCACGGCGGTGTCGACTCCGGTGAACATCACCGTGACCAATGCCGACAACATTTCGCCAAGCGTCGTCCTCACCGCGCCCGCCAACAACGCGACCATTCTAACGAACAGTGTGACGCTCACCGCCGATGCGGCGGACACGGACGGCGTTGTTTCAAAAGTGGAGTTCTACAACGGCGCGACCAAGCTCGGTGAGGACACCAGCAGCCCCTTCACCTTCAACTGGAGCGGCGTCGCCACCGGCACTTACACGCTGACGGCAGTCGCCACCGACAACGACACGGCCACGACAAGCTCATCCGAAGTGAATGTTTCGGTCGCCGTGCCGATCACCAACACCTTGCTCGCGCGTCGCCCGAGCGGCCAACCCGGCCAGGTTTGGAAGTATCTCGACAACGGCAGCGACCAAGGGAGCGCGTGGAAGGAAACCGCCTTCGACGACAGCTCGTGGGCCTCCGGTGCCGCGCCGCTTGGCTACACCGACAGCCACATCGTCACCACGGTGAATTCGCCCGCCTCGCCGAACCGCCACATCACCACCTATTTCCGCCGCAATTTCGAGGTCACCGGTGCCGCCGCCGTCCAGGCGCTCAACCTGAACATCCTGCGCGATGATGGCGTGGTCGTTTACATCAACGGCACGGAGGTCGCCCGCCAGAACATGCCGACCGGACCCATCACCTATCAGACGTTCACTTCTTCGATTGTCGATGGCGCCAACGAGACCACCTACTTCGCCTCCGCTGCCGCGCCGATGCCCGTTCTTGTTGAAGGCGCGAACACCATCGCCGTCGAACTTCACCAGCGGGATGGAGCCAGCAGCGACCTCGGCTTCGATCTCGAACTGATTTCCCTCACCCCTCCGGGCACTCCGCCGACCATCGCCCTCACCGCTCCGCTGGAAAGCGCCGTCTTCACCGCGCCGGCCACCGTTTCCATCACCGCCGACGCGGACGACAGCGACGGCAATGTGATGAAGGTCGAGTTCTTCAACGGCGCGACCAAACTCGGTGAGGATACGACCGAACCCTACGAATTCGATTGGACCACGGTGGTGGAGGGCAGCTATTCGCTCACCGCGAAAGCGACCGATAACTACGGCCAGAGCACGACCAGCGCCGCCGTCGCCATCAACGTCGGGCCGCCTGACACCCTCGCGCCGGTCGTCGCCATCACCGCTCCGGCGAACGAATCCAACTTCATCGCGCCGGCCGCCATTTCCATCACCGCCGCCGCGAACGACAGCGACGGCAATGTCGTCAAAGTCGAGTTCTTCAACGGCGCGACCAAGCTCGGCGAGGACACAAGCGAGCCCTACACCATCGATTGGTCCGGCGTCGCGGTCGGCGATTACACGCTCACGGCAAAGGCCACCGACAATCTCACGGCGACCACGGTTTCCGCTGCCGTCACCGTGCAGGTGCTGCCGAATCTGCCGCCGGTCATCGCACCCATCTCGCCCGCCGATCTTGCCGGGGTGAACGCGCCATCCGCCACGCTGGACGTCTCGCTCGACGATCCCGAGGACCAGCTGCTGACCGTCACCTTCTACGGCCGGCCCAAGACCGCACCACCTGCGGCGGACTTCACCTTGGTGACGATTCCGGACACGCAGTATTACTCGGAGAATAACAACAACCGCCTCAGCCAGTTCACCTCACAGACGAACTGGATCGTGAGCCAGAAGGACGCACTGAACATCGCCTTCGTCGCCCACATGGGCGACATGGTGAACACCGCGACCGTCGAGCAGGAATGGGTCAACGCGGACGGCGCGATGGACATCCTCGAAAATCCCGCGACCACCCTGTTGACCCACGGCATCCCGTGGGGCGGCGCACCGGGAAACCATGACGTCCAGAGCGGCGGCAACCTGAAGTGGAACCAGTACTTCGGCACTTCCCGCTGGGCCGGACGTCCCTATTTCAAAGGCAACTACAGCACGAACAACGACAACAACTATCAGTTCTTCAGCGCCGGCGGGATGGACTTCATCATCATCAACCTGGTGTATAACTCGAACACGGCGGGCAACCAGGGGGTGATGGATTGGGCGGACGCGCTTTTGAAGGCCCACCCGACACGCCGCGCCATCGTCACCAGCCACTGGTTGGTCAACACCAGCTTCCCGCCAACCGACGCCACCTGGGGCGGTCACGGCCAGGCCGTCTATGACAACCTGAAGGACAATCCCAACCTGTTCATGATGCTCTGCGGCCACATCCATGGTGAAGGCCGCCGCGACGATGTGTTCGAAGGCCGCACGGTGAACACCATCCTTCAGGACTATCAGAGCCGCTCCGGCGCTCCCGGCGGACTCGGTGGCGGCGACGGATGGCTGCGCTATTACGTCTTCTCCCCGGCGAACAACGCCATCCATGCCAAGACCTACCGCACCACCAGCGGCACCTTCGAAACGGATGCCGACAGCGAGTTCACGCTTCCCTACAACATGCAATCCGCCGCGCCTTGGACGGAGCTTGCCACGGTCAATGTCTCCGCCGGCGGAAACGCCACGAGCGGCGAATGGACCGGCCTCATCCCCGGTGAGGAATACGAGTGGTATGCGGCTGTTAGCGATGGCGTGACCTCGGTTGGCACCGCGGTTCGCAGCTTCACCGCGGTCGAGCCTCCGTCGCTGCCGACCGTCACTATTACGGCCACCGATGACACCGCCGCCGAGTTCGGCACCGATCAGGCACTCGAATTCACCATCACCCGCAGCGGATCGACCGCCACCGAGCTGACCGTCCCGCTGACCTCCGGCGGAAGCGCGAGCGCGGCGGACTACTCGGGTCTTTCCGGCAGCGTGGTCATTCCCATGACTCAGGCGAGCGCCACTGTTTCGCTCACCGCGACCGCCGATGATGAGGCGGAAGGTCCGGAAACCGTCACGCTCGCTCCGGCGGCCAGTCCGGACTTCACCGCCGGATCGCCTGCAAGCGCGGCAGCCACCATCGCTGACAAGCCGGTCCAGAGTTTCTACTTCCTGAACATCACGGATGCCGACAAGCGCGCACCCGGTGCCGATGCGGACGGCGACAGCAACGCCAACATCGTGGAATACTTCATGGGTTCGCTTCCTGCCGACGGGAACAGCAAAGGTGTTTTGGAAATCCCATCCATCGGCACGAACACGTTCAAAGTCCGCTACCCGCGCGCCAAGAACCTCGCGGATGTCACCGGCAGTCTCCTCTGGTCAGCCGATCTGAAGAACTGGCACCGCAGCGGCCAAAGCAACGGAACCCACACCGTGGTCTTCGCCGAGGCGGTGGTCTCCGCAAGCGAGGAGAACCCCGAGACTGTCGAGGCCACCGCCACCATCACCGGACCCGGCGAAGCGCCGCAGATCTTCATCCGCCTCGGCGTCCAATGAGCCAGCCGGTCCGCACCATCCATCCCCGCATCTATCAATCTCAGGCGATGAAGACCATCCGCGTCCGATTCCGAATTCACTGATCTACCACAACCACACAAGAACACATGAAATCAAAACCAATCGTCCTTACCCTCGGGCTGCTCACCGCTCTGGTGGCTGTTTCCAATGCCACCGTCATCGGCTTCGGCGTGCTCGGGGGAAACAACTCGACCGTTCCGGCCAATCTCGGATCCCGTGCGACAGCCGACGGAAACGGCTTCGTCGTGAGCAACGGCATCACACCGAACATCTCGGTCACCTGGGATTCGGTATGGGACATCCACACCAGCAACTTCTTCTCCAGCCTTGAAAACCTCACCGTCGGCGGCGGTGCGTGGGACAACGAGGGGGGCGTTCCCCGTGTCGGTCAGCTCGACGTCGGCCTCCACACGATCGCCCTTGCCGCCGATCCCGGATACGCGCTGGTTCTCAACTCTTTCGACTTCGCCCACACCAGCGAAACCACGGGCACCACCGTATGGGACATCACTTTAACGAACTCAGGTTCCGCCGTGGTGTGGAGCCAGGCGCTGACGATGGATAACACACAGCCCTCCAGCAGCCTCCTGAAGATTTCCCCGAACTTCACCGGAGCCTTGGGCGAGACCTACACGCTCACCTTCAACCGGACTTCGGAGACCTACGCGTCCAACGGTCGTCACGGCATCGACAACCTGAGCTTCACCCAGGCGGTGCCCGAGCCCTCCTCGCTGGCGCTTCTCGGTCTGGGCACCGCGGGCCTGTTCCTGCGCCGCCGCCGTCCGTGATCCCGCCGCTGACCTGACTCCTCCATCCCGCCGCCGGATCCACCGGCGGCGGGGCATTTCCTACCTGTCCACCACCGCGCGACCAGCTGCGGAAAACCGTTTTCAAATGAGAGCAAGATCGATCCTCCTCACCCTCTGTTTCCTCGCCGGCCTGCGGACCGCCGGCCATGCCACCATCGTCGGCTTCGGCCAGCTCGGGGGAAACAACGTCACCGTTCCGGGCAACCTCGCATCAAATGCGACGGCCGACGCGAACGGCTGCGTCGTGAGCAACGGCACCACGCCGAACATCTCTCTGGCCTGGGATGGCGCATGGGACATCCACACCAGCGGCTTCTTCGCCAATCTCGAAAACCTGACGGTCGGAAGCGGCGCGTGGGACAACGAGGGCGGAGTCCCCCGGGTCGGGCAGCTCGACACCGGCGCGCACACGATCATTTTCAGCAGCGACCCCGGCTATGCTCTCGTTCTCAATTCCTTCGACTTCTGCCACACGGCCGAAACCTCCGGCAGCACCGTCTGGGATCTGACCCTGACGGATTCCTCATCCAATCTGGTCTGGAGCCAGACCCTGACACTCAACAACGCGGGCACCGCCACCAGTGTCGTCAAAGTCACGCCGGGCTTAACCGGCGATGTCGGCAAAAGCTACACGCTCGCCTTCAACCGCACGTCCCAAACCTACTCGTCCGACGGCCGCCACGCCGTCGACAACCTGAGCTTCAATCAGGTCCCCACGGGTGGCGAACCTCCCGAGGATCCACCTGTGGACCCCGGCACGGCGCTCTCGGATCTGGTCAACCCGATGGTCGGTGTCTCCGGCGGCTCCGGCACCGGTTCCTGCGTGCCGGGCGCCTGCCTGCCGCTGTCGTCGATCTATCCGAGCCCGGACACCCAGGCCGCTGCGGCGGGCGGATTCGCGCCGGGCAGCCCGGTGGTCGGTTTCTCACAGCTCCACGCCACGGGCTCCGGTTCGAGCACGATGTCGTTCGGAAACTTCCTCGTCTCGCCCCGTCTCGGTGCGGGAGTCACGGAAGCCAGCCACGCCTCGCCGATCGCCAATGTCACCGCGCGTCCCTATTCCTATCGCGGCAGGCTCACCACCTGGAACACCGACTGCACGGTGGTTCCCACGGCAAACAGCGCGATCTATCAATTTGATTTCCCGGTCTCGTCCGATGCCCGGATCAACTTCGACATAGCCCGCAAACTCAACAGCGCCACCGGCATGACCAACGGGTCGATCAGCATCGATCCCGCCACCGGCACGATCAGCGGCGGCGGCACCTTCGATGGGAATTGGAACCCGGCGGCCTACAATGTCTATTTCTACGCCAAGGTGGATGCGGCGCCCGTCTCCGGCGGCACTTTCGTCGGCTCGACCTCGCAGGACGGCGTTCTAACCGCGAGCACCGCCACCCGCCAGCGTCTCGGCGGCTGGCTGCGCTTCGACACGATCACCACGCGCACGGTGCGGATGAAGATCGCGGTCTCGTTCAGTTCGGTGGACCGAGCCCGGCAGTATTTGGAAAACGAAATTCCCGCTTGGGACCTCGCCGGCCACGAGGCCGCGGCCAAGACGAAGTGGAACGACGCGCTCTCGGCGGTCAGGACGCCGGGCATCAAGCTCAGCGCCGCGACGCGCCTTTACACCGCGCTTTTCCACAGCCTCATCCAGCCGCGGAACCGCACCGGCGATCCCGCGGGCTGGCCTGCGAATGCGGCCTACTGGGATGATCAATACACGCTGTGGGACACCTGGCACACGCACTTCCCGCTGCTTACTCTCGTGAGTCCGGACTCGGCGGCGGCGATCGTCAATTCCTTCGCCGAACGCTTCGAACGCAACGGCCGCGCGGAAACCGCCTTCATCCAGGGCAAGGATTTCCAAGTCGGGCAAGGCGGCGATGAAGTGGACCGCGCGATCTGCGACGCCTACGTGAAAGGCATTCCAGGCATCGACTGGGAACGTGTCTGGCCGTTGCTCAAGTTCAACGCAGCGCGACGCACCGACGACTATCGAAATCTCGGGTTTGTCTCCACTGACGGCAGCCGCGGCGGCTATGACTCGCGGATGGGTTCCGGCTCGTCCACGCTGGCTTTCGCTCACGGCGACTGGTGCGCGGCGCAGGTCGCTCAAGGTCTCGGCCACACCGCCGAGGCGGCGGCTCTTCTCTCGCGTTCGCAAAACTGGCGGAACGTCTGGGATGCCTCCGCCACCGGAGACGGTTTCTCGGGCTTCGTCCGCGGCCGTGCGCGCAACGGCGTCTTCGCCGCCACTTCTCCGACATCGACTTCGAATTTCTATCAAGGCACGCCGTGGAATTATTCCTTCAGCATCCCGCACGACCAGGATGGCGCGATCGGGCTGATGGGTGGCCGTGCGCGGTTCCTCCAACGGCTGGAGTTCGCTTTCAGCACCAACAGCACGGCCTATGTCGATTTCTCGAATGAAGTGAACCTGAAGGCCACCGCGCTCTTCGGTCACGCCGGCCGGCCTTATCTCCAGTCCTATTGGGCGGACATCCTGCGCCAGCGTTTCGGCACGCTCACCTATCCGGGCGATGAGGACTCGGGCGCGATGTCCTCGACGTATTTCTTCGTCACGGCGGGCCTGTTTCCCTCCGCCACCCAAGATGTTTACTACCTGAGCGGGCCGCGGGTGCCGCGTTTGGAATTCAATGTCGGAAATGGAAAAACCTTCACGATCGCGGCGGCGGAGTCCGGCGGAGCCAACACCTTCATCCAGTCCGCGACGCTCGACGGCCAGCCGCTCGATACACCGGTCATCCGCCATTCCGACATCATGGCGGGGAAAACGCTGGCGTTCGTGATGGGGCCGAATCCATCCGTCTGGGGCACCGGAGGCGACTTCGCCCCGTCGGCCGATCCTGACCGTACTCTCCCGATGAGCGGCGATTGGACGGCGGCGCTCGGCAGCCCGGTCATCACCGGCACTTCGACCAACGCGCCCGTCTGGGGAGGCGGACCTAACGGTGCAGACAACTCCGCGATCCACTCGGAGTTTCCTGAAACGAATCTCAGCCAGGCAGGAGACTCCATCACTCTAACTTCCGTCGTCGCGCTGAACGGAATGACATCTTCGCAAAGCTCTCCGTCGGCCCGTTTCGCGTGGGGGCTTTTCCAAAGCAACGGCACCGGGAACACCGGCTGGCCGGGCTACCTTGCCGCCAACGACACCTCGGACACTGCGGGAACCCTGAATTTCTGGAAACGATTCGCTGGCAGCGCGGAAGCCTGGCACACCACCACCGGCGCCAGTCCGGCCGCCTCCTTCAAGCTCGCGACACCGTCGTTCGCGGATGGCAGCTACCGTCTCATGCTGACGGTGACGCGGACCTCATCCGACGCCCTCGACTATCACGCGGCGCTCGTCCGCGTTTCCGACGGGGTTTTGTTCGCGGCCTTCAGCGGCTCGGATCTAACTCCATCCGCTTTCTCGTTCAATCGCGCCGTCCTCCGCGCCGGGGAAGCGCTGGATGCGGACTCCATCGCGGTGAGCGGTTTCTCGGTCGTGGCCAATGGTCCGAGCTTCGTGTCGCCGCCGTCGGTCGCGATGACCTCGCCATCGCAGGGTGCCGGTTACGACGCCCAGGCGACGGTGCCATTGACCGCCACCGCGTCCGACAGCGACGGTGCCATCACACGGGTCGAGTTCTTCGCGGGTCTGACCAAGCTCGGCGAGGACAGCACCGCGCCTTACGAGTTTGACTGGAGCGGCATGCTTTCCGGCAGCTATCAGCTCACGGCGCGGGCGACCGATGACGATGGCGCGACCGCCACCTCGGCCCCGGTCGGAGTCACGATCACGAATCTCGACAACAGCCCGCCCACCGTGGAGCTCACCGCTCCAGCCGGCGGGCAGACCTACGTGACTGATCCCATCACGATCACGGCTGACGCCGCGGATGCGGATGGGGTGGTTTCCAAGGTCGAGTTCTTCGATGGCGCGACGAAGCTCGGCGAAGACGCCACCGAGCCTTTCGAATTCGCTTGGAACGGCGCTTCGAACGGAGGCCACACCTTGACCGCCGTCGCCACGGATAACGACAGCGCGGCGACCGCATCCAGCGCGGTGAATCTCACCGTCGCCCTGCCGCTCACCACGACCCTGATCGCGCGCCGCCCGGCCGGCCAGCCGGGCGCGGTCTGGAAGTACCTCGACAACGGCAGCGACCAAGGCACCGCATGGAAGGAAACCGCCTACGACGACAGCGCGTGGACCTCCGGTGCCGCGCCGCTCGGTTACACCGACAGCCACATCGTCACCACGGTGAATTCTCCAGCCTCACCGAACCGCTACATCACCACCTATTTCCGCCGCACCTTCGAGATCACCGGAGCGGCCGCGATCCAGGCGCTCGAACTGAACATCCTGCGGGACGATGGCGTGGTCGTTTACATCAACGGCACCGAGGTCGCCCGCCAGAACATGCCTGCCGGTTCCATCACCTCCACGACCAACTCCTCCACGATCGTCGATGGGGCCAACGAGACCACCTACTTCGCCTCCACCGCCGCGCCGCATCCGCTGCTGGTGGAAGGCACGAATGTCATCGCGGTGGAAGTCCACCAGCGCGACGCGCAGAGCAGCGACCTCGGATTCGATCTCGAAATGACCGCCGTTTCACTGCCGCTGCCGACCGTGACGATGACCGCCACAGACGCCTCCGCCGGCGAGTTCGGTTCGGATCAAGCACTGGAATTCACCATCACCCGCACCGGCTCCACCGCGCTCGGCCTGACCGTTCCGCTCGTCGCAAGCGGCAGCGCGGGCGCTGCAGATTACACCGGTTTCACCAACAGCATCACCATCCCCGCCACCCGGGCCAGCGTTTCCCTGCCGCTCGTCGTGGCGACCGACGATCTATCTGAAGGAACTGAAACCGTGACGGTCGCACTCGGCGCCAGCGCGGCCTTCACCGCGGGATCCCCCGCAAGCGCGGATGCCGTCATCGCCGACAAACCGGCCCAGGACTTCTATTTCCTGAATATTCCGGACCCCGCCCTGCGTGCCACGGGCGCGGATGCGGACGGTGACAGCCAGGCGAACATCGTCGAATACTTCATGGGCACGCTTCCCGCCGATGCCGGCAGCAAGGGCATTCTGGAAATTCCCTCCATCGGCACCAATACGTTCAAAGTCCGCTATCCGCGGGCCAAGAACCGTACCGATGTCTCCGGCAGCCTCCGCTGGTCCGCCGATCTGAAACAATGGCGCGCCAGCGGCCAAAGCGACGGCAGCCACACCGTGACCTTCACCGAGGCCGTCGTCTCCGTCCCCGGAGCGAACCCCGAGACCGTCGAAGCCACCGCCACCATCACCGGCCCCGGCGAGTCCCCGAAAATCTTCGTCCGTCTTGGCGTGGAGTGATCCGCAGGATAGGGAGCAGGGACACTCCTGTCCCTTCTTCCTCTTCATCAAAAAGCCACATCGGCTATTCCCCGTGGGCAAACGGCAACATGAAGGAAATGAAAAATCCCACGTTAGCCAACACCCCGGCGAATAATGCAAACGAGGCCTTTTCCCAGTTCGGAAAACGCGGGCCGAGCCAAAAGCGGATCAGCGCGCAAAGGAACAGCGCCCCACTGCCATAAAGACCCGCTGCGATTGGATAGCCCGAATACGGCAACCACCGGCACATAACGGCTACGGCCAACCACGGCGACAGACCGCCCACCACCACCAGCGCATCCGTCACCGGATTGCGAAAACGGTCCAAGGCCGTCGCACGGACCGCCGCTGCGCTCACGAGCGTTGCCGAGATCAAAACCGGAATCAGGTATCGGAACGCCATGACGTCGATCACTGAAAATCATCACCCCGCGCCGTCCAGCTTCACCAAACAATGCCCGAAATCCAGATGCGTCGCACCGGCTGCGGGCATGAGGGCGGGAACGAGCTGGTAGATGCGGCTGTATTTCGTCATCACCATGCCCATCTCGCGGAGGAAGGCTAGGTGCTTGGAGGTCATGTCGGGAGTTTTGCCGATGCGGCGGGCGAGTTCCTTGACGGGCATCGGCTCGCCCTTGGCCAGTTCCCGCAGCAGATGCCAGCGGGCGGGTTCGCTCAGAATCCGGGCAAGATCTTCAACGGAAAAAGCGGGGTGCGGGGTGTCACTCATGGCAGATTGGTGGGTCAGGATATCAGTGGGAAGATGATGAAATCAATCGTATGGACGATAGGAACACGATGCGATGAGAATAAAACACAGGTAGAGAGTCTTAAATTCAGAATCGATGAGATGAAAAATAGCACAAAGCCGATGAAATACAATGCAGAGATGCTGAAATACAACGGGAAGCATCTGGAAACATGATTGAAGACGCTTAATTACTGCCTATGGAGTCTCAAAACAATAGCAGATGATTCCGAAAACGCAGTGGCGGCAAGGAAATGAACTCCGGCGATGATTCTTTCCGTTCGGGGAATCCCATGAAATGCCGGACCTTCATCCTTTCCCTTCCGTCATCGGGAGCGTAATCATTTTCCGCATGACCGCCTTGTCAGATCATTTGTTCTGGGACGTGGAGCGATCCGGCATTGATCCGGACCGCCATGCGGCTTGGCTGGCGAAACGAGTGCTTGAATACGGCCGCTGGGCGGATTGGCAACTGCTTGTCGCCCACTACGGCAAGCCCCGTCTCGCCGAATTGGTCACGAGCCTGCGCAGCCTCCAGCCCCGGTCATTCGCATTCTGCTGTGCCTGGTTCCAACTCCCGCCCTCCTCCTTCCGATGCTCCGCTTCGATGCCGTTCCCGAATCCGTGAGGAAGCTGCTGGTCCGCCTGACACCACTGGAAGCCTTGCAGGGCTTCGCACTCGGCGGTGGCACATCACTGGCACTACGGTTCGGGCACCGCTGGTCGGTGGATTTGGATTTTTTCACTACAGCGGAGTTTTCCCCGGAAGAGCTGTTTGAAAAACTCGCGATTTCGCCCGCTACGGTGACCGCTCGCTCGGCGAACACCCTGACCGTCGATGCGGGCGGGGTGAAACTTGACCTGTTGCGACATGCCTATAAAACGCTGGCCCCCCCCGAACGGATTGACGGGATCACGGTGGTTTCCCTCCCCGACCTCGCGGCCATGAAACTCAACGCCATCGCCAATCGCGGGTCGAAAAAGGATTTCTACGACTTCGCGGAGCTATTGGAGCATTTCTCTATCCAGCAGATGATCGGCTTCTTCATCGGGAAATATCCTGCCACCGATCCCTTTACCGTCATCCGCAGCCTCGCTTGGTTCGAAGATGCCGAGCATGAACCGGATCCGGTGTCTCTGAACGGCAGAAGCTGGGAAAATGTCGTGGATCGGGCGCGGAATGCTGTGGCGGGACTCTCGTAGGTCCCGGAGCTCCATCACTTCGCCAGCCAGTAGCGGATCAGTGCGAACGCCAGCGCGAACAACGCGCCGCACGCAAATCGGTCTATTCTCAGCACCAGTTGCCCCCGCCGCGAGCGCCAGGCTCCGAGCCTTGCCATCGCCGCGCCGATGACGAGCGGCGTCACCACAAGATTTGCGATTTGGCCGGCCGGGCTGTGGATCAGTTGCGAAGGAAGAACCAGCAGGCTGATCCCTCCGGCAGCGAGCCCTAAACAGAGATAACCGAATCCGGAAAGCCAGGGATTGGCGGGGCCGCGGTAACGTTCGCCCGCCCACTGGAGGCCCATCTCCGCCAGCAGCTCGAAGACGAATTGGAACAAGACCTCGGCGAGGAATTCAAAGAGCAACAAAACGACGGATTCCAGCATGGGCGATGGCGGGTGTCTTCGATGCTGATGGACGGGTGCTCACTTCGTTTCGAGGGAGGAGATCAGATTTTCTCCGCCACGGTCGCCCACTTGCCCCTGCCGCGTCCGCCGTCGGGGAGGTCGCACATTTCCGCGAGGACGATGCGGAATCCGGCATGCTCCAGCGCGGCGGTCATTTCCACCGGTGAGAGGCTGTCGTAGTAAAATTCGTGATCGAACATGGTGTCGGTGAAGCCATCCGGGGTGTCGTCCACGAGGCCGCCGCTGCTCACCATCAGCCGTCCGCCGGGGGCGAGCCAGCGGTGGATCTTCCCGATGACGGGTGCATAGAACCGGCGCGGCAGGTGAAACAGGGAATCCCAACAGACGACGGCGTCGAAGGCCTCATCGAACTCCACGTCCTGCATCAGCGCGTGGATCCACCGGTGGGCGGGGAGTCGCTCGCGGGCGATGTCGAGCATGGCTGCCGAGCCATCGACCCCGGTGACCCGATGGCCGAGCGAGGCGATGTGGGTGGCGATGGGCTGCCCGGTGCCGCAGCCGAGATCGAGGACGGAGGCGCCCGGCTTCAGAGGATCCAGCAGCAGTGACAGATAGCCGGTCTCCTTGGGGCGGAAGCCGCTGCGCAGGGCATGGAATTGACCGGCGATGAAGTCGTAGGGAGTGGTGATCATGGGTGGCGCGGCGAGCGGGCATTTTGAATTTTGCGATACACCCGGTGGAGCAGGGGACCGCTTTGTGCGATCCACCAATAAAACCCCAGCGGCAGCAGGAGCATGGCCAAGGGGATGGCGGAACCGAAGACAATGTGCTCCAGCGTCGCCTGCCGGCGGGCGATCCCCGTAACGATGGCGAAGAGCAGACAGGCGGCGGCGAGGATGCCTGCGCTGATAGGGATTTGAAACAGGAAGGGCAGCGCCTTGCGTTTCGCGATCCACTCCGCGAGCGCCGTGCAGGGGAAGAAGACCAGGAGGGAGAGTGACAAGCCTCCTGCCAGGCAGACCAGCAGCCCGGCCGGATAGAAAAGCGCTCCGCCGGGATCGCCCCCGGCGACCATCGCCCACATCAGCAGGACGACATACCCCGCGGTCAGAAAAGCGCAGGACACCAGCACGATGGCTGTGGTGGCGATGGCATGGCGCAGGAAAAAGGCGCTGATTTTCCCCAAGGTCAGCAGGGTGCGGGCTGGATCCATGACGCATGCTGGGCCGCGGGCCGGATGCTGGCAATTTTCAAGTGGCCGGAAGCCTGCTGATACGTGCGGGTGAATCGGCCTATAAGAAATCCGTCAGTCCCGCGGGCGGTTTGCCCCTTGCGCGGTGCCCGATGCGGGGCGAAAACACGGCGACAATGACTCTTTCAATTTTAACCCATCCCGTAATGACCTTCATGGGCGGACTGTTGCTGGCTCTGGCCTCGGTTTTTCTGTTTCTCGGCTGCAGCGCCGCTCCGAACCAGAGTGCGGAGCAGGTGGCGGGCTACCGCAAGGCGATGGGGAAGGTGGCTCCCAGCGGTTTGAAACCCGGCGGACCGGGTGAGGAGGCGGCCTTGCTGCGCTTCCAGACCTTCCTGCAAAGCATCGGCGACAGGAAATACGTCGAGGAAAACACCCTCAACGTCTACTCCGCGGACGCCTATCTGGACGACACGCTCGCGATCCACCACGGCGGTGCGGAGATCGAGGCGTATTTCCTGAAAACCAGCGAAACGATGACGAGCTATCAGGTGACCATCGAGGACACCGCGCGATCGGGGGATGATTTCTACATCCGCTGGACGATGGTGTTCGCCGCGCCCGCGCTGAGCGGTGGCAAGCCGGTGCACTCGGTGGGCATCAGCCAGGTGCGCTTCAACCGCGAGGGGAAGGTGGCGTTCCATCGCGATTTCTGGGATTCCGGGCAAAATTTCTACGCGCACCTGCCAGCCGTCGGCGGCGCGGTGGGCTTCGTGAAAAAGCGTTTGCAATCCAACTGAATGAAGAAGGAATCGGCGGTGACTGATAGTGGAGGCAAGGGGCCGTGGGGCGTCTTCGTCCTGACGGTGTGCCGTTGGCTGGACTCGGACTACCGCCGCGAGGATCTGCCGGACCCCTCGCTGCTGCCGGAAATGGTGAACTGGCAGCGCACGCTGCCGTTCATTTTCCTCCACCTCGGCTGTCTGGCGGTGATCTGGGTCGGCTTCAGCTGGCCGTCTTTCGCCGCGGCGGTGTTTCTCTATATGATCCGTATGTTCGCGATCACCGGCTTTTATCACCGCTATTTCTCGCACCGCACCTTCAAGACCTCGCGGGCGGTGCAGTTCCTCTTCGCCGTGTTGGGAAACAGCTCGATGCAGCGCGGACCGCTGTGGTGGGCGGCGACCCACCGCCACCACCACAAGCACGCGGATCATGAGGAGGACATCCACTCGCCGGTGGTCAGCGGCTTTCTCTGGTCGCACATCGGCTGGCTGACCTCGATGAAGAATTTTCCCACCGCCTACAAGTCCATCCCTGATCTGGCGAAATTTCCCGAGCTGGTGTTTCTGAACCGCTACGACCAGACGGTGCCGTTCGCCTACGGGTTTCTCATGTTAGGAACTGGATGGCTGTTGGAGACGCTGTTCCCGGCAACGGGCGTGACGATGGGTCAGTTCTTCATCTGGACCTTTTTCATCAGCACCACCGTCCTGCTGCACGGCACGCTATTCATCAACTCGCTCGCCCACGTCTGGGGCCGCCGCCGCTACGAAACGGACGACGACAGCCGGAACAGCTGGCTGCTCACGCTCATCACGCTCGGCGAGGGCTGGCACAACAACCACCACCGCTATCCGCATTCCGTGAGGCAGGGATTCCGCTGGTGGGAGCTGGATCTGACTTACTACGGGTTGAAATTTCTATCATTCCTCGGATTGATCTGGGATCTTCGCCCGGTGCCGAAAGCCGTTCTGGAGGAGGGGGCGGCCCAACGCCAACGCGCATGAACCGGGAACGCATCGCCATCGTCGGCACGGGCATTTCGGGGATGGCGTGCGCGCATTTTCTCGGGCCGCACCATGACGTGACCTTGTTTGAAAAGGACGACCGCGTCGGCGGGCATTCGCACACGGTGGTGGTGGAAGAGGGAAGTGACCGGGTGCCGGTGGACACCGGTTTCATGGTTTACAACGAGGTGACCTATCCGCTGCTGACCCGCCTGTTCCGCGAGCTGGAGGTGGCGACCAAGCCGACGTTGATGTCCTTCAGCGTCCGGCATGTGGGAGAGAATGTGGAATTCAACGGCGGCAGCATGAATCTGCTATTCGGGCAGCGGAAGAATCTGCTGAGCCCGCGCTTCTGGAAGATGCTGATGCAGATCGACCGCTTCAACCGCGAGACGGTCGCGGAGCTGGCCAATCCCGCCTACGGCGATCTGTCACTCCGCGAGTATGTCACCGCCCGCGGTTATGGTGAGGATTTCCTCCGCTGGTATCTTTCGCCGATGGCCGCCGCCGTGTGGTCGAGCCCGCCGGAGCGGATCGATGAGTTTCCGGCCAGGACGCTGATGCGCTTCTGGCACAACCACGGCTTCCTCGGCCTCGACACGCAGCACCCGTGGCGCACCGTCTGCGGCGGTTCGCGGAGTTATGTGGAAAAGATCACGCAACCCTTCGGGCAACACATCCATCGATCCAACGGCGTGCGGAAGATCGAAGGGAACCGCGTCATTCTCGACGATGGATCGCAACGGGATTTCGACAGAGTGGTGGTCGCCGCGCACGGCGATCAGGCGCTGGCGCTGCTGGCGGATCCGACGGCGCTGGAAAGCGAGCTGCTGGGGTTGTTTCACTATCAGGAAAACGAGGCGGTGCTCCACACCGACCCGCGCTTCATGCCGAAGACGCGGCGCTGCTGGGCTTCATGGAACTACCGCATCGATGGCGACCGCCATTCGACGCATTATTGGATGAACAACCTCCAGGGCGTCTCGGAGCGCGAACAGTATTTCGTGTCCATCAATCCGCCGGAAGCGCTGCCGGAAAGCTCCGTCAAGCGGCGGCTGGTGTATGAGCATCCGCTTTTTGATAGAGCGGCCGTCGCGGGGCAGGAGCGCCTGCCCGAACTGCACGCCGCCGGGCGCGAAACGAAACGCTATTTCTGCGGCGCGTGGCAGCGCTACGGTTTCCACGAGGACGGCCTCTGGTCGGCGGTCAACACATGCCGTGAAATTCTGGAGAGGGACCCGTGGTCATGAACGCGCTTTACGAATGCACCGTGGCCCATTGCCGGCTGAAGCCGAAGCGACATGCGTTCAGCTATCGGGTCTTCATGTTCAGCGTGGATCTCGATGAACTGCCGAAGCTCGCGAAATTCGGTTTCAGCCACAATCGTTTCAACCTGTTTTCCATCGATGACCGCGACCACGTTGATCTCGGGCAAGCCGGGGGCATCCGCCCGAATCTGACGAAGTGGCTGGCGGAGAAGGGGATTTCCTGTCCTGCCGACGCCCGTATCCGGCTGGTGACCTTTCCCCGGGTGCTCGGCTACGGCTTCAATCCGGTGTCGTTCTACTACATCGCGGCGTCGGATGGCACGCCGCTGCTCGCCGTGGCCGAGGTGACCAACACGTTCCGCGAGATGAAGCTTTTCCCTGTCAATGCGACGGACGCGGACGGGCTGTGGCATCGCAGGATCGGCAAGAATTTCTATGTCTCGCCGTTCTCCGATCCCGGCGATGAGTTCGATTTCAAACTCGGTCCGCCCGAGGAGAAATGGCGGGTGAACATCGACGACTTTTCCCACGACGAACGCATGCTCGTCAGCTCGGTGCGCGGCGAGAGACGCGAACTCACCACCGCGCGCCTGTGGTGGTATGCGCTCAAGTATCCGCTGCTTTCGCTGAAAATCATCGGGCTCATCCACTGGCACGCGCTTCTGTTATGGATCAGGCGTGTGCCGTTCTTCCGCAAGACGGATCGCGTGGAAGCCCAGCTCGGCGTGATGCGCGCCCATCCCAGCCTCAACAAGAACCTGCCATGAACGCTTCCCTCGAACTCACCTCCGAACTCGTGCCACGCGAGACCGCGGCCTATCCGACCCAGGGATTCGCCGAGCGCATGGTGATCCGGCTGTTGGAAAAAATGCCGGTCGGCGGCCTGCGCATGGAGTATCCGGACGGACGCGTTCGCCACTTCGGAAAAGCAGGCGCGCCCGTCACCGCGCGCGTGTCCCTGCGGAATGACGCGGAGTTTTTCAAACGCTGCGCCTACTACGGAAACATCGGCATGGGAGAGGCCTACACCGACGGCCTGTGGGACACGGACGACATCGCCGCCGTGATCTCCTGGTTCATCGCCAATGTGAACGCGATGCAAGGTCCTTCAACTTCCTCTGCGGAGCTGGCGGGTGTGAACCTGCTGAAGATCGTGAACTGGTTCCGCCATCTGCGTCGGGAAAACACGGTGGAGACCAGCAGGCGGAACATCGCCGAGCACTACGATCTTGGAAATGATTTCTATCGGTTATGGCTGGATCCCACCATGACCTACTCCAGCGCCCGGTTCGAAAGCGCCGGACAATCGCTCGAAGACGCCCAACACGGGAAATACGACGCACTCTGCCGGAAGTTGAAACTCAAACCCGGCGACCATGTCCTTGAGATCGGCTGCGGCTGGGGCGGCTTCGCGGTGCATGCCGCGAGGCACTTCGGCTGCAAGGTCACCGGGGTGACGATTTCCGAGGCCCAGGCCGCCTATGCCCGGAAACGCATCGCGGATGAAGGTCTCGGTGACCGGATCGAGATCCGCATCCAGGACTACCGCCACATCACGGGAAGATTCGACAAGATCGCCTCCATTGAAATGCTCGAAGCCGTCGGTGACAAATACCACCATTCGTTCTTCGCGAAATGCGCGGAGGTGTTGGCACCGGATGGGCTGCTGGGAGTGCAGATGATCACGGTGCCGGATTGCAGCTACCGCAGCCTGAAGAAGAACGTCGACTGGATCCAGAAACACATCTTCCCCGGCTCCCTGCTGTTGAGCGTGGGGCGGATCAACCAGGTGCTGTTGGAAACGGGCGACCTTTTCATGCACGACCTCGAAGATCTTGGCGCCGACTACGCGAGGACGCTTTCGACGTGGCAGGTGAATTTCAACGCGGTGTTGGAACCGGTGAGATCGCTCGGCTTCGATGAGCCGTTCATCCGATCCTGGAATTACTACTTCAAATATTGCGAAGCGGCCTTCGCCACCCGCAACATTTCGGTCGTGCAGGCGATTTACACACGACCCAACAATCCGGCGCTGCATCACGGTTTCGAACAAGGACGGGAATGACCGGAGAAGAGCTGATGGAATCGCGGCCGCGGAGCCGTTGGCGGCGCTGGCTGTTGGACCCGGTGCTGGCCGTGCTGCGGCAGGGGATGTCGGCCGAACGCGTGTCGTGGACGATCGCGATCGGTATCGTGCTCGCGGTGTTTCCCGTCGTCGGCACCACGACCATGCTGTGCGTGGTGGTGGCTTGGGCGCTGGGGCTGAACCAGGCGCTGGTGCAGGCGTTCAACTGGCTGCTCTATCCGCTGCACATCGCGCTGATCCTGGTTTTCATCCGGCTCGGCGAGAGGCTGTATGGCGCGCCGCCGCTGCGGCTCTCGCTGCCGGAAATGATGGCCCGCTTTGAGGCCGATCCTCTGAAATTTTTCTCCGACTTCGGACTCGCCGCCTGGCACGGGGTGAGCGCCTGGTTGCTCATCGCACCCTTCGCGGTGCTGCTGATCAAGCTGGTGGTGACGCCGCTCGTCAGGAGTCTGGCGTCGTCGATCAGGAAGCGGAAGGAGGCCCGGCCGTGAATCCGTGGCTGTCGCTCGGTATCGGTTTGTTAGCGATGTCGCTGTTGTTTTCCGTCGCGTGGGGTCTTGCTCGGAAATGGGACAACTATTCGCCGGTCGATGCGGTCTGGGCCTATGGCATCGGGATGACCGCGTTGCTTTGGCTTGGGATGAGTGGAGAATTCGGCTGGAAAAAAGCCGTGGCCGCCGGGTTGATCGCGCTGTGGAGCCTGCGGCTGGGAAGTCATCTCCAGCGCAGGATCCGGCGTGCGCATCCGGAGGAAGACGCGCGCTACGCGAAACTGCGGGAAGTATGGAGCGGACGCGTGGCTCCGGCGTTCTTCTGGTTTTTCCAAGCTCAGGGACTTTCGGTGGTGTTGCTGGCGCTTCCTTTCCTATTCATCGCCACAGATCCCGATGCTGGATGGAGTGTATGGGAAACCGCCGGGCTGATTGTGGCGGTGACAGGTGTCTTGGGTGAGTCTGTCGCCGACTCCCAGATGTCGCGGTTCAAGTCTCGGAATTCGGATTCGAAAGCGGTTTGCAAGGACGGTCTGTGGCACTATTCGCGGCATCCCAACTACTTTTTCGAAATGGTCATCTGGATCGGTTTCTACCTCTACGCCTGCGGTTCCGACTGGGGTTGGGGGGCGCTGCACGCTCCGGCGATCATCACTTTTCTGCTTCTGAAAGTGACCGGCATCCCACCGACGGAAGCGGCGGCCGTCGCCCGCAAGGGAGATGCCTATCGGCGCTATCAGAAATCCACGAGTCCGTTCATTCCCTGGCCTCCGAAAGAGATCCCTTGAATTTTCCATCATGATCCACACCAACGACCTGCTCGCCAAGGGCATCATTCCCGACCCCCTGATCCGCATCGGCATCCGCCATCGGCTGGCGGGGACTCTCGCTCCGTTTGAAAAGCTCGATTGCGAGCAAAGACAGGCGCTGATCATGCGGCACGTGGACGAACTCCGCGCCAGTCCGATCGCCATCGCGACCGATGAGGCGAACGAGCAGCATTACGAACTTCCCACGCGGTTCTTCGAGCGGGTGCTGGGCAAGCACATGAAATACAGCTCGGGTTACTGGGACGAAGGCGTGACGGACATCGGGGAATCCGAAGCGAGGATGCTGGCGCTCACCTGCGAGCGTGCCGGGCTCAAGGATGGCCACCGCATTCTCGAACTCGGCTGCGGCTGGGGATCTCTCACGCTGTGGATGGCTTCCAACTATCCGAACGCGCGCATCACCGCCGTTTCCAACTCGCGCACCCAGAAGCTCCACATCGACTCGCAGCTCGCCGCCCGCGGGCTGACGAATGTGGAGGTCCGCACGGCGAACATGATCGGTTACGAAGGCGAGGGAGAAGAGGAGTTTGATCGTGTGGTGTCGGTGGAAATGTTCGAGCACATGAAAAACTACGAGCTGCTGATGAAGCGGATTTCCCGCTGGCTGAAGCCGGGTGGTGCGTTGTTCGTGCACATTTTCACGCACCGGGAATACGCGTATCACTACGAGGCGGAGGGTGAGGACGACTGGATGGCGCGCTATTTTTTCACCGGCGGGCAGATGCCATCGGATGATCTGCTGCTCTATTTCCAAGGCGATCTCCGGATCGAAGGTCACTGGCACGTGAACGGATCCCACTATCAGAAAACTTCCGAAGCATGGCTCGCACGCATGGACGCCGCTCGCGACGAGCTGCTCCCTCTGATAGGCGAAACCTACGGAGCCGACCAGCAGACCCGCTGGTGGGTCTATTGGCGAGTCTTCTTCATGGCCTGTGCGGAGCTGTGGGGGTACCGGAATGGCGATGAGTGGATCGTTTCGCACTACCGCTTTCGCAAGCCGGCTTGATCCTCATTCCGAAAGCATGACATGGGTGGCTCCAGCCTCACGCGCGATCTCTTTCGCCGTGCCTGACGGAGCCACGCAACAGGCAGTGGCAAGTGCGTCGCTTGCGGCGGCGGTGGGTGCGATGACGGTTGCCGCCACATGGCGGGTGAGACCGAGTCCGGTGGCGGGATCGATGATGTGCGAGTATCGGACCCCGTTCAATTCGATGAACTGATGGAGATCTCCGGAAGTGGAGGCCGCGGCGTTTTTCAGTATCAGTTTTTCAGAGGATTCTTCGCCGGATCGCACGCCGACACTCCAGCCTTCCGCTCCGGGAGGCGGATCACCCGCCCGGACATCGCCACCGGCGGTGATGCAGCAGGCTGGGATTCCGTGCTTCACCATCACGTCGAGCATCGCATCTGCGGCCTGCCCTTTCGCGATGCCGCCTAGGTCGAGACGCATGCCGGGCTGGGCGAAGGTGATGGTGGATTTCCGGGAATCGAGTAACAGGTTTCTCCAGCCGCTGGCGGCTCGGGCGGCTGACAAAGTGGAAGCATCCGGCAGGGATTTGCGCCGGCGGGACTCGCGCCAGAGCCGGGTGAGCGGTCCGAGCGTCGGGTCGAAACAGCCGTTGGTTTTTTCAGCAAGTTCGCGGGCTTGGGAAACCAGGTGATAGAGGAGAGGTGAAACCGTGACGGCTTCTCCCGCCGGATGTTTTGAAAGTTCAAGCAGCTCGCTGTCGGCGATGTAGTCGGAGGCGACGCGGTTGATCCGCTCGGCTGCTTCGAAGGCGGCGTCGGCGGCGGCCTTTGCTTTCGCCGCATCGGAATGATGGCACGAGATGGCGAAGCGCGTGCCCATCAGGCCCCGCTCGAAGGTGTGGGCGGATGCCGGAGTGGACGCTCCGCCGCGGGATGCCGCCGCTGCGGCTAACAGAATGATGGCGTTCCGCCGGTTCATTCATTCGGTGGGGCCGGGTCCCATGTTCCAGCAGCGGTGCATTTCCTCCGCCGATGGGGTTTTCAAGGGCCGGACGATGCGGAAGCCGAGCCATGGCGCATCGGTGAAATACCAGAGGGATTTGGGAATCTGCGGATCCTGCACCTTCCAGGCCTTGGTGCTGGCGACACGTGAGGCGCTGCGGAGCAGGGCGGGGTCGGCATCCCAATGGCCGCCGCGGACGACGGTCGGGTAGCGGTTCGGGGCGGGAACCCATGGATTGGTTTCGCCCTCCTTGAATTTCGCGTAGCTGTCAGAAATGTATTGGTCGAGCACGTGCTCGGCGACATTGCCGTGCATGTCGTGGAGGCCCCATGGATTGGGTTTCCTGGTACCGACTTTCTGATATTGGAATTCCGAGTTCTCCGCGAACCAGGCGTATTCTGCTAGTTTCGAGGCGTCGTCACCGAAGGACCAGGTGGTCGTCGTTCCGGCGCGGCAGGCGTATTCCCATTCCGCCTCTGTGGGCAGGCGATAGAAATGACCGGTTTGTTCGCTGAGCCATTCGCAGAACTTGCTGGCCGCGTGATGCGTCATGCCGACGGCGGGAAACTCCTTGGAATAGCCGTCGCCCATCTGGAAATGCATCGGCACGTAGGGCGGGGTGGGCTGGGTGACGGTGTCGTTGAGCGTTTCACCGTCCTTCACGGCGGGAGCCTCGCTGGTGGTGAGGTTGGAATCGCGGTTGAGCGTTCCATCCTTGTTGCGGGCCTTTCCGTTCTCCATGAACGGTCGATAGAGGTTCCAGGTGACTTCGAGTTTCCCCATCCAGAAGGGCTCGATCCTCACCTTGCGCTGCGGTCCTTCGTCCGGCTTGCGGGCGGCTTCCGTCTCGGGCGAGCCGAGGATGAACTCACCTCCGGAAATGGCGAGGAGGTCGATTCCTGCGTCACTGGCGAGCTTCACCTTTTCGACATACGGCTTCATTGCGGAAGCCTCCGGGTCGGCGGTTTTCGTGATGGCGGCGTGGATCGCCCGGGTGGTGGGAAGAAGTTGTGGATTCGGAAGTTCTGCCAAAAGGCGGGGTGCTGCCAAACCACCGGCAATGGCGAGAAAAACGGAGGATTTCATGAAGAAATGAGTGGATTGTTAGATTTTCGGGGCTGCAGCCGGGATTTCGTATAGGGATTCCATTTCAGCTTCAGAGAACACCTCCAAAGAACATTTGTCCGGGCTGTCGGCATCCGGCCAGATCTCTTCCCATAGAATCTCGGCGCCGTCCTCGAACTCATCGTGAATCGGAACAAGGTCGGAGATGCCGATGAATTCATGAGTGCCGCCAAAGGCGGCTTGGCCGACCTCAGCATCTTTCCGGCCCATTTCGGTTGCCCTTCGGAAGGCTGTTCTCCAATCGGTCGCTCTAACCAACCGGTAGTTGTTCCAAAACGGGGCACGGTCCTCCGTGTCGGAGTGTTTTACCAGAAATCCACCAACCGGTGCGGCTCGTCGTGGGCTTGTTCATTGGGCGGGGCCGGATCAGTCCATTCAGGCGAGCGCGTATTTGCCCGGGGTCGGGACGATTTGCGTCGGGAAGCTGTCGGTCATTTTCAAAGTCTCCGGAGCGAGGTCCTGTTTGGAATTCCACAGCTCGTCCCAGGTCACGCGTTGGCCGGTGTGGGCGGCCTCGCGGGCGAGGATGCCGAGCATGGTGCTGTTCGCCATGTAGTTTCCGGTGTTGAGCGGCTCACCCTTGCGGATCGCTGCGAACCATTCGTTGTGACACACCTGATACATGTCCGTGGCTTCCCCGCGGTAGGCCCAGGTGGTCTTGCCTCCGATGTCCTTGGTCATGACGCGGGCGGGTGCTTCGAGCGTGCCTTTCTCGCAGAACACCCGGTCCATCACCTCGCTGAAGGCGTTCTGGAACTGGCGCTGGCCGATGTGGCAGAAGACTCCGCCTGGATATTCGAAAGTGACGTTGTAGTGGTCCCACACGTTGCCATCGTCACTGCGTTGGGCGCGGCCGCCGCCGCCGCGGGCGGCGATGGGCGCGACGTCGTTCATGGCCCATGCGATCTTGTCCACGGTGTGGATGGCCTGCTCTAACAATGGTCCTCCTGAGAGCCATTCATGTGCCATCCAGTTGCGGATCTGCCATTCAACATCGGCCCATTCGGATTTGCGCTGGTCGATGGAGGTGGATGGCTTCGGCACGGCGCCCATGTAGGTCCCGTAGACGGAAACGGTGCGGCCGAGCTCGCCGCTCAGGACTTTGGCATACCCCTCGCGGGTGCTCGGGGCGAAGCGCCAGCAGAAGCCGTGTTGCAGGGTGAGTCCCTTTTCCTTGGCGATGCGCGCGGACTCCATCACCGACTTCACGCCGGTGACATCCACGGCCATCGGCTTCTCGGCGAAAACATGTTTTCCCGCTTCCACGGCGGCGCGGAGATGCTGGGGCCGGAAACCGGGAGGCGTGGTGAGGAGGACGACATCCACGCCGCTTCCGATGACCTGCTGATAGGCATCAAGACCGGAAAAACGGCGCTCCTCGGGAACGTCCACACGGTCGCCAAAGCCGGAAAGATTCTGAAGGCTGCTGGTAATCTGGGTTTCGAACGCGTCGCCGACAGCCCACAGCTTCACGTTTGGATCGGCGGTCAGCGCCTGGCTGGCCGCGCCGGTGCCACGGCCGCCCGCGCCGATGAGGCCGATCTTGAGGACCGCATTCGATGCGCCCTGGGCGCGGAGGATGTTAGGGAAGCCCGCGATGGCCGTGGTGGCAGCGGCTGCGGCGAGAAAACGACGGCGTGTGGGTTCTGTTGGCTTCATAACTGTGTGGATACAATGAAAACGCTCATACAAGATCAAGCTCCATGGTCTTTCATGGCGTTTCCCGAACGAGGACGGGCTTGCCGTTTTCCGCAAGACCGGCTGGGATGGTTCCGTTCCCTCACGCCATGAAACGCTGTTGTTTTTCCCTCCTCGCCGCCATGTGTTTTCCGACGCTTCTGCAGGGCGCCGGACAGCCGCTCGCGGTGCGTGTACTCAGTTTCAACATACGCTATATCAACTCCGGAGACACCGCCGAAAGAACGTGGCTCGCGCGTCGCGATCAGGTGGGGCAGGTGATCCGTGAGGACAAGGCGGATGTGATCGGCTTGCAGGAAGCGTTCCGTTCCATGCTGGATGACATCGCCATGCGGGTGCCGGGCTATGAACAGATCGGAATCGGGCGGGAGGATGGGAAGACCACCGGAGAGTACGCCGCGATCCTGGTGCGGAAGGATCGCTTCGATGTGGTGGAGTCCGGAACATTCTGGCTGTCCGACACGCCGGACGTACCGAACTCGATGACGTGGAAAAACCGGGTCACCCGCATTTGCACCTGGGGAAAGCTACAAGAACGCGCCACCCGCCGGGTTCTCTATTTCTACAACACCCACCTCGATCACGAATCGCAGGAGGCTCGCGAAAAAGGGGTTGATCAGATCCTCGCTCATCATGCCGCGCGCGAGCCGCAAGCTCCGGTCATCATCACCGGCGACTTCAACGCCGGTGAAGACAACCCAGCGGTTGCCAAGATCAAAAACAGCCCGCGCCGGATGGTGGATACCTGGCGCGAGCTGAATGTGGCGGTTCCGCCGACCGGGTCAGGGACGATGAGTCTCTTCACCGGCCGGCTGGACACCGCCAAGATCGATTATGTGTTCGTCCCCGCGGGGACCCGCATCATCGATGCGGAGATCATCCGTAGGAACCGCGACGGAGTCTATCCGTCGGATCACTATCCGGTGCGGGCGAGTGTCGAGTTCGCCCCTTGAATCAGATACGGCCCATCAACATCAGAATGACGAGGATGAGAAGGACGAGACCAAGCCCGCCGCTTGGACCGTAGCCCCAGCTCTTGCTGTGGCCCCAGGTGGGAAGAGCGCCGAGAAGGGCGAGGATGAGGATGATGAGAAGGATGGTTGTCATGGTTTTATTGGTTGGTGTTTGGAATCAGGTTCTCAGTAAGGGCGGCTGACGACAACGTAACCCGCGCCGCGGCGCTGATAGTATACGTCACGGACCTGATAGTATTCGCCGCCGCGATATTTCACTGGGCGGGATCCGGGAGGAAGCTTGGTGACGATCACGTCGCGGTTGCCCTGCGGACGACCGCGATCCCTGTCCCGGTCCCGGCCATTGTACTGGCGGTCGCTGTATTGGCGGTCATAGCTGCCGCGATTCCGGGGTGCCTCGACGACAACGTAGCGGCCCGAGCGGGGCTGATAGTAGGTGCCTCCCTGGCTGTAGTAGCGTGTTCCTCCGATCACTTCCGTGCGGTAGCCGGGTGGAAGGCTGCGGACTTCGTATCCGGTGCGATAGGTGGTGACCGTCTGAGTCGGGGCATAACCGCCTCCGGCGTAAGGATCGACACAACTGGTGAGAAGCGATCCGATGGCGAGGCAGCCGGCGAAGAGCGGTGTGGTGAATGCGTTGTTCATGAGTTTGTCAGTTGGTTGAATGATGACATTTTCTTCTTTGCAGAGAGCGGGCCAGTGCTTGATGGGGTGTCGAAAGCCTTGTGAAATGGGGGTTTCGCGGATGCATGCGGGTGTTTTCTATCAATTGTTCTCCGGCAAATGCACGAAGCGCCGTGCAGACTGCATGATGATCTGTCACCTTGGCAGCTGCGACAGCCGTTCCATGGGCCGCGTCTCTTCGTGAGCGAGCTGATCACGCATCGGATTTCCCCGGATGCTCGCTTCTTCCTTATGTCTGGCCAGATCCAGATGCTTGGAAACGGCGAGCTCCACCTCCGCTTCGCGCGCTGTCAGCGTGGCGATCCCCGATTCGATGAGCGACTTGAACTCAGGATCACGCACGCTGTCGGCATATTTCGCGTGGATCCCCAACAATGTCGACAGATCGCGGTTGGCGATGGCCGTGCCGATGCGGGAGAAGACCTCGCCGCGAGCGGAGTGATACTCGGCGACGGTTGCGGTTCTGGCCCTGTCCTCGAAGTGTGATTTGATCAGGGCGGGAGAGACGATGAGGGCGATGACGAGGGCGGCTTGAATGATGCTTCTCGGTTGGCGGGATTTGTATGGATGAAATTTGTCGATCATGGCGGTGGCTGGTTTCCGCGCTCTTTCGCATGACGGATGCCGGATGCCGCGCCATTTCCCCGTTGTTGTGAAATCAGGATCTTGAAGACGGCTGCGCGTGAAATCCCTGATTCAGAGGATTGCTAAACGCAAAAATCCGTTCTCCCGTTGGGCAAAATGCAACGGATCATCGTGTGCTTGAATTTCTCCGCCCGGGCAATGACTCTGGCCGTCTTCCGCCCATGAAACGCACCGCCCTCATTTACACCGTTGTCATCGTCCTCGTCGGACTTGGCATTCTCGGCATCCTGAAGCTGGGCGGCCAACTCCCGGGGCCGGTCGCCACGTCGCAGGAAATGACGGGCAGCGCGCCCGCCGCTGCGGCGACACATGCCGGCGGCTCGTTGTGGGACGGTCTGCTCCAAAATGCCGGCGATCCGCTGAGCCACCTGTTCGTGCAGATGCTCGTCATCATCACCGCGTCACGGCTGATGGGCGGATTTTTCACCAAGTTCGGGCAACCGGCGGTGGTGGGTGAGATGGCGGCGGGGATTTTGCTCGGGCCTTCGTTGCTCGGGTTGCTGGCTCCTGAGTTTTTCCAATTCGTCTTCCCCGCGAGTTCGCTGGGCACGCTGAAGCTTCTGAGTCAGATCGGCGTCTGTCTTTTCATGTTCGCGGTGGGAATGGAGCTGGAGGTCGGGCAGGTGAAAAACAAGGCGCACACCGCGGTGGTCGTCAGCCATGCGGGCATCGTGATCCCGTATTTCCTCGGCGTGGTCCTGGCGTATTTTCTCTATCAGTCGCTGGCGCGGCCGGGAGCCGGCTTCACCGCTTTCGCGCTGTTCATGGGGATTTCCATGAGCATCACCGCCTTCCCCGTGCTCGCCCGCATCCTACAGGAGAGGGGACTTTCCAAAACTTATCTGGGTACGACCGCCATCACCTGCGCGGCGGTGGACGACGTCACGGCGTGGAGCATCCTCGCCTTCGTCGTCGCCATCGCCCGCTCGACGAGCATCGCGGCTTCCGCCTTCAATCTCGGGCTGGTCGTCGTTTTCATCGCCGTCATGTGGTGGATCGTCCGGCCGGGCCTGCCGCGATGGATCGGGGTGAAAAATCTCGAAGCGGAAACCCCGTCACGCGGGCTGCTGGCCGCCATGATCTGCGTGGTGCTGGCCGCCGCCCTGACCACGGAAATCATCGGCATCCACGCGTTGTTCGGTGCCTTCCTCGCAGGCGTCATCATGCCGCATGCGGGAAACATCCGCCACAAGCTCGGCGTGCGCGTGGAGAATTTCAGCTCCGTCCTGTTCCTGCCGCTGTTCTTCGCCTTCACCGGACTCCGCACGCAGTTAGGGCTGCTCGATGACGTCCAGGGCTGGCTGATCTGCTTCGTCATCATCGCGGTGGCCACCATCGGAAAGCTCGGCGGCAGCGCCCTTGTCGCCCGTCTAACTGGAATGGGCTGGCGTGACTCGCTGCAGCTCGGCGCGCTCATGAACACCCGCGGGCTCATGGAGCTCATCGCGCTCAACATCGGTTACGATCTCGGCATCCTTTCGCCCCGGATCTTCACCATGCTCGTCATCATGGCGCTCGTCACCACCATGATGACGGGACCTCTCCTCACGTTTTTCGGCAGGAAGCAGGGCGTCCCGCGCGGCGTGCTTCCCGCGGCGCCGTGAGCACGGAAAACAGATGGCGGATTGCAAGATTTCCCATTGATTCGGCCCCGGGAAATCCCTAGTTCCTTATCAAACCCAATGATTCAAAACCTACTCGTCCTCGGCGCGGGAAGCGCCGGCCTCATCGCCGCCATTTCCATCAAACGCAAGATCCCCCAGCTCAACGTCCGCGTCGTCCGCAGCCCCTCCATCGGGGTCATCGGCGTGGGGGAGAGCACCACTCCGAATTTTCCGCGACACCTCTTCGAGTATCTGGGGATTTCGCGGAAACGCTTCTACGAACTCGCCCAGCCGACCTGGAAGCTCGGCATCAAATTCCTGTGGGGCTCCCGCGGCCGTTTCGACTACACCTTCAATCTTCAGCTCGACTCGCATTGGTCGGATCTGCCGAAACCGACCGGCTACTATTGTGATGAGAGTTTCGACAACGCCAGCCTTCCCGGTGCCCTCATGCGGCAGGAAATGGCGTTCCCTCGGCAGGCGAACGGCGCGCCCGACATCCACGGCTGGCATGCCTTCCATATCGAGAACAAGAAGTTCGTCGAGATCCTGGAAATCGTCGCCCGTGAGCACGGTGTCGAGTTCACCGATGGCAAGGTCACCGGCAGCGAGCGCGGGCCTAACGGTATTTCCGCCATTCATCTGGAAGACGGCCAGCGGCTGGAAGCGGACTTTTTCGTCGATGCCAGCGGATTCCGCAGCGAGCTCCTGGGCAAGGCTCTCGAAACTCCTTTTTTCAGCTTCGGAAAATCCCTCTTCTGTGACCGTGCCGTCATCGGCGGCTGGGAGCGCACCGATGAGAAAATCCAGCCTTACACCACCGCCGAAACCATGGATTCCGGCTGGGCCTGGCAGATCGACCACGAGCGGCTCATCAACCGCGGTTATGTCTATTGCTCACAGGCGATTTCCGACGATGCCGCGGCCGAAGAGTTCTATCGAAAGAATCCGAAGATCAAGGACGCGCCGCAGATCGTGAAATTCAAGTCCGGCTGTTATGAGAGGCAGTGGGTGGACAATGTCGTCGCTTTGGGAAACTCCGCGGGTTTTGTCGAGCCGTTGGAATCCACCGCGATCATGATCCTTTGCTCGCACACCCAGACGCTGGTGGACTTCCTGATTCACAGCAATCTGGAGCCGACCCCCACGATGCGGGATCTCTACAACGACCTCACCCTCGGAAGCTGGAAGGACATCCGTGATTTCCTCGCCATCCATTACAAGTTCAACGGCATGTTGGACACTCCGTTCTGGAAGCAGGCCCGCGAGGAAACCGACGTCTCAGGCGTTGCCGATCTGCTGAAATTCTACGAAGAGAACGGCCCGACCGGGTTCTGTCGTTACCGCCTGCCGCGGACCGAAACCGATTTCGGTCTCGAAGGGTTTCTGGTCATGCTGGTGGGCAACCAGGTGCCGTATAACAAACGCTACAAGCCCACTCCCGCGGAGCTTGAAATTTGGGAACGCCACAAGGCCGCATTCATCCAAGAGGCCAGCCGTGGAATCAGTTCCGAGGAGGCGCTCGCCTACGTCAAGCATCCCGGCTGGCAGTGGCACGCGGACAAGGCCTGAGTTCCCGGTGACGCGTGGCCGCAAGGTCACGCGTTTTCGATCCGGGTTCAGAACGTCTTCCTCAGATGCGAAGGCAGGATGTTCAATTGCTCGCGATATTTCGCCACGGTCCGGCGGGCGACCTTGATGCCCTGTTTATCGAGCGCTTTCATCAGGAATTCGTCGGACAGCGGCTTGGCGGGATTCTCCGCGGTGACGAGTTGTTGGATGGCCTCACGCACGCCTGCGTTGGAAACCTCGGTTCCGTCGCTGGTCTGATAGCCGGTCGCGAAGAACGCGCGCATTTCCATCAGCCCGTGCGGCGTGAAAACATATTTCCCGGCGACGGCCCGGGAGATGGTGGTCGCGTGGAGGCTGAGTTCGTCGGCGATGTCGTTCATCGTCAACGGGCGCAGGTGGCGATGACCCTTGCTGAGGAAGGCCGGCTGATGCTCGATCAGCTTGTGGGCGATGGCGAGGATGGTTTCCTGACGCAGTGAAATCGCATGGATCAGGCTGCGGCCGTCGCGGATCTGGTCGCGCAGGAACTGGCGGGCTTTGGCATCGGTGCCGGTTTTCCCGATCATGTCCTTGTAGAAGTCATTGATGCGGAGATTCGGCAAGTGCTCGCCGGTGAGACGGGCGAACCAATTTCCGTCATCGTCGCGTTCGATGACGACATCCGGTAAAATGTAGGGATTGCCCGTCGGGTCGTACTCGCCGCCTGGATTTGGCGTCAGGCGCCCGATCCGTGAAGCGGCTTCCGCAATGCGCTCGACGGTGGTGCCGAGCGCTCTTGCGATCTGCGGGTGGCGTTTCCTTGCAAGATCCTCCAGGTGGTCGCGGACAATCTTGTATTCGATGGTTTCCCTGCCGGTGGTGCGCTCCAGTTGCAGCAGAAGCGACTCGGGAATCCCGGAAGCGCCGATGCCCGCTGGATCGAACGATTGCACGAGCTTCAGCGCTTGCTCGACGTGCTTGGGTTTGAGGCCCATTCGCACGCCCAAGGTTTTGGCGGGCAGGTCCAGAAACCCACGGTCGTTGAGATTTCCTAAAATTGCCTGAGCGGCTTCGCGGATTTCCGGATCGACCATCGAGAAGTCGAGCTGCTGCTGTAAATGCTGCTGGAGCGTTTCAGGAGCGACAATGGAGTCATAAACCCGTTGGCGGCGCTCTTCATCCTCGCTGGTCCATGGTGAACTCTTGCCTTCGAGGATCGTCCGGTCGCGCCAGTCGTCGTCGGTTTCATTCATGTATTCCAGCGAATCCGCCTCGTCCGGATCCGGTCCTTCCTCGTCGAGAGAGATGCTTTCGGTGAGGTCTTCCAATACGGGATTGGTCTCCAGCGCTTGCTGGACCAATTGGGAAAGCTCCAAAGTTCCCGCTTGGAGGATTTCCAAGCTCTTGCGCATCTGGGGCGCAAGCGTCTGCTGCTGGGATAGCGATTGATGGAGGAATGCGTCAGCCATTGTCGGCAAGGTTGTTGCCAGACGGAATCTATGACGCGGATTCTAAAAATGAAGCAAAATTTGTGCCATCGGGTGAACTTTATCCCTTGCGTTCTGTTGAATCTCGATGAGATGCTTGAAACTACAAGGCTTACGGCTTCAGGTCGAGTCGCAGGTTTTTTTGGATTTCCTCCATCCACTCGGTGGAAACGTTGGCAGTCTCCGCGTGGATTCGCCAATTTGCAATGGCATCGTGCACTTGCTTGAGGATGCTTCTGGCTTTGGCGGGCTTGAGATCCGCGGCCCCGGCGGCACCAAGCAGATCCAAGTGGGTGAAAATTTCCCGCTTTCCGGCGAAAGTCATCTGGTGGCGGTGGGTCCACGCTCCGCTCGGATTGTAGGCGTAGATCAGATCGTAGGCCGGGGCGAGCCGCCAGCCGCCGCGCCGGTCCATGATGAAGGCGATGTTCTTGGTGTGGTCGTCCTGATTTCGAGCCAGAATGTTGAAGAGCGCCCTGCGGTAGATTTCGGTGAGATCCGGCTGCGGCAGGTTGAGCCGTCGGGCGATTTGAAAGGCTTGCTCGTAGGAGTAGGCGCCGGCTTGGTTGAAATCGAAGTGGCCCATCGCGCAAAGGCTTTGCATGTGGAATTTTCCTCCTTCAGGGCTCCGGTCGAAGCGACGGGTCATGAAATGGGCGCGGCCGTTTTCTTCAAGCAGCCGGCAATCGCTCATCGTGATTCCGGCGGCGCGGGCCATCAGATGATAAGCGTACTCGATACGGCCGAAGCCGAGCGGATCGTTGAGCTCCTTGTCGCGGTTGGCGGAAACGCCGTCGAATTTCAGCAGCCATGCTTCGAATCCGGGCGAAAACGGCACTTGGCCGGAGCGGATTTCGCCGGTCTTCGGATTCCAGGCGATCACCGCCTTGGCTCGGGCGCCACCCGCCGAAGTGCCGACGCGGAGAATTGTCGCTAATGCTTCGGGCGGTTGGGAAAGATTCGCATGCAGGCTATCCCGCGAGGCGAGGGCGTCGTTCGCCAGTTGGACCAGTGATTCCAAATGCAGGGTTTCCGGCGGCGAATCCGCCAGCAGGGTGGGGCGGAACTCCAGCGCTCCCATCGCGCGGGTTCCCAGATAGCAAAGCCGTTCGACGGGATCAAAGGACTCCGGCCTGCGCCCTTGGCGGGCCAGCCATTGGTCGATCAACAGATTTCCAAACTTGTCCGGCAGTGAATCCGCAAGCAGTCCGGGGAGTCCCTTGAAGGTTTCCCGCGGCAGGTTGGGAAATGAAAATCGGCCCAGTCCGAGAGGCAGCATGACCGGAGAGACCTCGATGCCGCTGCCCAGAAAAGCCGGATCATATTCAAAGACCCCCAGTTCGCGATCCGGATCCCAAGTCACCGCGCCGATGGTGGTCTCGTAAAGCTCGATGGTGGCGGAGGTCATGTTTCATCTCCCCATTTCCAAGGCGTCGGCGTGACGGCTTTTCGCGGCTTGGATGCATATTTCACCGGCGTTTCCTGCAGCTTCATCATCGCGATGGGGCTGATTCCCGGGTCAGGCAGAAAGCTTTCCAAGGTATCCAAGGCGTTCAGTGCCCGCAGCAATGCGATGAGAGTGGTAAGTGTTGAGCCTTCGCCATTCTCGATGGCGGTGATGGTCCGGCGGGACAGGCCACTGCGTTTGGCGGTTTCCTCTTGGCTGAGATTGAGGTCAAGCCGATGGCTTTTCAGCCGCTTGCCCAGTTCTTGTTCAATCTGGGGATTGGAAAGAAGTTGGATCATGGTGAGTGGAAGTTTGCTCAAAAATAGCTCTTTCGGCTTTAATTGAGCAAATTTTCACTCGTTCGTCAAATTGATTTCAATGATTTGAGCAATGATTCGCTCAAATTGAGTGGTTCTCGCCTAATTTGAGCGAATTTTTGCTCACTCGAAATAACTGACTCCCGCCCCAAACAACGGCTGATGCTTCTCACCGGGAATGTTCTTCGCCACGAAGCTGCCGCTGCGCTCGGTGTGAGCCATTTTTCCGAACACGCGGCCGCAGGGGCTGGTGATGCCTTCGATGGCGGCGAGCGAGCCGTTTGGGTTGATGGCGATGTCCATGGAAGGAGCGCCGTCCGCGTCGCAATACTGGGTGGCGATCTGGCCGCTGGCAGCGAGGGCGTTGATCACCGCGTCAGAAGCGTAAAACTTTCCTTCACCATGTGATACCGGCACCCGGTGGATATCGCCAATTTCGCTGTTCGCAAGCCATGGCGACAAGGTGCTGACGACCTTGGTGCGGGCGTAGCAGGAAATGTGGCGGCCGATGTGGTTGTGGACCAGCGTCGGAGCGTCCTCGGCGGCGTCGCGGATCTCGCCGTAGGGGACGAGGCCGGTTTTGATGAGCGCTTGGAAGCCGTTGCAAATGCCGAGAATCAGGCCGTCGCGGTTTTTCAGCAGGTCCATGATCGCGTCCGCCACGCCGGGGTTGCGGATGATGGTCGCGATGAATTTCGCGGAGCCATCGGGCTCGTCACCCGCGCTGAAACCACCGGGGAACATCAGGATCTGCGACCGACGGATTTGCGCGGCGAGGGCTGATAGGGATTCCTCGATGTGCTTCGAGGTGAGGTTACGGAACACCAGGATCTCGGCCTCGGCACCGGCTTCGCGGAAGGCTTTGGCGGAATCGTATTCGCTGTTGGTTCCGGGAAACGCGGGGATCAGCACCTTGGGTTTCGCGATCTTGGAGCGCACCACACTGCCGACGGTGGACGACGCCGGAGAAACCGATGGCATCGCATCCTGTCCGACTTGGGTCGGATAGATCGGCTCCAGCGTGGCGGTCCACGCGTCCTCCAGCTCGGTGAGCGTGTGGGTTTCCGCGTTGAGGGACAGCGTACCGTTGGCGGTGGTTTGACCGAGTGCGGTGGAGGAAAACTCCGCGGGCAGCGGTTCGGAGTGTTCGATGAGGAAGGCGAAATAGCGCTCGGTCGATAGATCGAGCGTGGTGTTGATCTCCGCGCCGATGTGATTGCCGAAGGCCATCTTCGAAAGCGCGGCGGCGATGCCAGGCTGGCCGATGTGATGCAGCGAAAGGATCTTCCCACCGACATTCAGCTGATGAAGCGCTTCCGCGACCTGTTTGAGTTCCTCGAAATCCGGCAGGTGATCGGCATCGCGGGAAACTTCCACCAGCGAGATCGTCGAGCCCGCTTGCTTGAACTCCGGCGACAGCGCAAGTCCGGCTTTGCCCGGCGCGAGGGCGAAGGAAACCAGCGTCGGCGGGACGTCGAGTTCGTTGAAGGATCCGGACATCGAGTCCTTGCCGCCGATGGCTGCCAAGCGGAGGCCGTGCTGCGCCTGATAGGCTCCGAGCAGCGCCGCGAAAGGCAGGCCCCAGCGGGTGGCGTCGTTGCCAAGTTTCGGGAAATATTCCTGCAGCGTCAGGCGGATGTCGGACAGCCGCGCTCCCGCCGCGACCGCCTTGCAGACGGATTCGGTGACGGCATACAGCGCGCCGTGGAACGGAGACCAGGCGGATAGATCCGGATTGAAACCCCAGCTCATGAACGTGCAGACGTCGCTGTTTCCTTCCAGCAGTGGCAGCTTGGCGACCATCGCGTCCGGAGGTGTCAGCTGGCGTTCGCCGCCGAAGGGCCAGAGCACGGTGCCCGCGCCGACAGAGCCGTCGAAGATTTCACCAAGGCCTTTTTGCGAGCAGACGTTGAGGTCGGAAAGTGTTTCCACCAGTGCCTGGCCGGATGCGGCGGGCCGTTCTGAAATCCCACCGACGTGGATCTTCGTGCTCTGCTGGACGCCGTTGGTGTCGAGGAAAGCTCGTGAGAGATTCACGATGGTCTTGCCGCGCCAGTTCATGACGAGGCGGCCGCTGTCGGTGACGTTGGCGACGTGCTTGCACTCGAGGTTTTCCTTGTCGGACTCGGCGATGAAGTAGGCGATCTCGGACGCATCGACACAGATGGCCATGCGCTCCTGGGATTCGGAAATCGCGAGTTCGGTGCCGTCGAGGCCGTCGTATTTTTTCGAAACCGCATCGAGGTCGATTTCTAACGATGGTGCGATCTCACCGATGGCCACGGAAATTCCGCCTGCGCCGAAGTCGTTGCAGATCTTGATCTTGCGCGTCAGCTCCGGATTGCGGAACAGGCGCTGGATCTTGCGCTCGGTGGGAGCGTCGCCCTTCTGGACCTCGGCGGAATTTTCAAGTGCTGTGTCCGTGTGCTCCTTCGAAGAACCCGTCGCACCACCCACGCCGTCACGGCCGGTGCGGCCGCCGATGAGCAGGATCACATCGCCCGGAGCCGGTGCGCCGCGGAAAACCTGCGAGCGCGGAGCTGCCGCGACGACAGCGCCGATTTCCAAGCGCTTGGCCACGTAGCCGGGATGATAGACCTCCGCCACCTGGCCGGTGGCGAGGCCGATCTGGTTGCCGTAGGACGAGTAACCTTTGGCCGCGACCTGACAGATTTTTTTCTGAGGGAGTTTGCCGGGAAGCGTTTCTGCAAACGGCACACGTGGATCTCCGGCACCGGTGACGCGCATGGCCTGATAGACATAGGACCGTCCGGAAAGCGGATCGCGGATGCAGCCGCCGAGGCAGGTCGCGGCACCGCCGAAGGGTTCGATCTCGGTGGGGTGGTTGTGCGTCTCGTTCTTGAACATCACCAGCCACTCTTCCTCGGGTTTTCCATCGATGGAAACCGGGACGACGATGGAGGCGGCGTTCACTTCTTCGGAAACTTCCAGGTTGTCGAGCTCGCCGGATTTCCTCAGCTCGCGCATGCCGATGAGGGCGATGTCCATCAAGGTGATCGGCTTGTCCTCACGGCCGAGCGCGCGGCGGGTTTCCTGATAGGTCTGCCAGGCGCGTTGGACCGGCTCCGTGCCTTCGCCGAAGGTGACGTCGTCGATCTTTGTCAGGAACGTCGTGTGGCGGCAGTGGTCGGACCAGTAGGTGTCGAGCATCCGGAGTTCCGTCAGGCTCGGGTCGCGATTTTCCTCGTCGCGGAAATAGGTCTGACAGAAAACAACATCCTCCGCGGACATCGCGAGGCCGAGGTCCTTGCGGAGCGCCGAGGGATCCATCGTGGCGAAGCCGGTGAGGATCGCAACATCGGCGGGCTCGTGGGTGTTCGGCTCCAGCGAGGCGGGAAGATCCATCGATGCCTCATGTGAATCCACGGCATTGATGACGTAGGATTTCACGCTCTTCACCTCATCGGCGGTGAGCGAACCTTCGAGAATGATGACCTTCGCCGATGCGACCAGCGGGCGCTCGTTACCCGTCAGAATCTGCACGCACTGGGCGGCGGAGTCGGCGCGCTGGTCGAATTGGCCGGGCAGAAATTCCACGGCGAAAGCGGTTTCATTTTCGCCAGCGCTCAGGGTGGGAGAAGTCGCATCCACCTGCGGCTCGGAAAGGATCAGGCTCGCCGCAGAAGAAAATTCCTCGTCGCTAAGTCCATCGATGTCATAGCGTTGAACGATGCGAACCCCTTTCAGCCCGGGAAGGACGAGGGACTCGTGGAGGTCGTGCAGGAGGTGGCTGGCCTCGGCGTTGTGTCCGGCCTTTTTTTCGACGAAAATGCGGTTCATGGGAGCGTGGTAGCGGCAGAGCTTGGGAAAGCGCTGGATGCTAGGACACCCACCCGTGAGGGCAAGCGGAATGGGCCGCCGATCAAATCGAGCGACACACCGCCTGCTGATGCAGGTTTTCCAGATCCGATGCCGGGATCGGCGTCGGATCCGGATACTCGAAGATCTCGCCTTCGAAATTCCGCAGGGTGACTTTGCCTGCCGCCGAATCGACCACGTAATTCGGGTTGATCGGGATTTTCCCGCCGCCTCCGGGGCCGTCGATGACGAACTGGGGAACCGCGTAGCCGGTGGTGTGGCCGCGCAGGCCTTCGATGATGGAAACGCCTTCCGCGACCGAGGTCCGCAAGTGGGACGAGCCGGTGATGAGGTCGCACTGGTAGAGGTAATACGGCCGGACGCGGCACATCAACAGCTTGTGGACGAGCGCCTTCTGGACATCCACGCTGTCGTTCACGCCACGGAGGAGCACGCTTTGGTTGCCGAGAGGGATGCCGGCATCGGCGAGGCGGCCGAGCGCGTCGCGGACTTCGGTGGTGAGTTCGCGCGGGTGGTTGGTGTGGACCGAGATGAAAAGCGGATGGTGCTTTTTCAACATCGTGCACAGCTCAGGCGTGATCCGCTGGGGAAGGAAAATCGGAATCCGTGAGCCGATGCGGACAAACTGGATGTGCGGGATCGAGCGCAGGCGGGTCAGCAGGCGATCAAGAATGGAATCCGAAAGCAGCAGGGGATCGCCGCCCGAGAGCAGGACATCGCGGACCTCGGTGTGCTGTTCGAGATACTTGAAAGCAGCCTCCCAGTTCATCTCCAAGTGCTGTTCACCCACGCCGGAAACAACACGCGAACGGGTGCAATAGCGGCAGTAGGAGGCACAACGGTCGGTGACGAGAAACAACACGCGGTCCGGATAGCGGTGAACCAGGCCGGGCACCGGCATGTGCGAATCCTCGCCACACGGGTCGGCCATTTCCTCGGGAGCGGTCCAGCCTTCCTCGATGCGTGGGATGACCTGCCGGCGGATCGGGCAGTCCGGATCGTCACGGTCGATGAGGTTGAAAAAGTGCGGCGTGATCGACATCGCCAGCTTGTTACCCGCGAGCAGGACACCGGCGCGTTCCACGTCGGTCAGGTTGATCCGGGATTCCAGATCCTGCAGGGTGTTGACCCGGTTGCGGAGCTGCCATTTGAAGTCGCTCCAGTTTTCCGTGGCTTCGTCCGACCAATAGCCGGGGGCGTGGGAGATGAAGGCGGGGTCGAGGTCGGTGGGGCGCATGGAAAAGTGGGTGGGCCGCGGAATCGGGAACTGGAGGATTTTGGACCGCATCCGCAAAACCGCAACCGGGAATGATGGCGGGGCGGATTTCTCACTTGGCCGCACAACGCCGGATCAGCTCGATCAAACGACCGGTGGAAGCGGCGACGGTGGGGGCGAAGGGAGGTTTTTCATCCTTATCCTCAGCGGTTAACATCGGACGGGTGGAAACGCGAACGGCGGGAAGGTTCATTTCAAAAAGCATGCTGGCGAGGTCCGTGTCATCGCCCAGACAAACGACTTCCGCGCCATAAACCGCGCCCAGGCCGGATACGAGACCCAGCGGAGCGGCGGAAACATCGCGTGATGTCAGCCACAGCGGTTCCCCTGCGCCCATGGCTTCCACGCAGAGGATGGCGCGGGGAGCGGCGGCGGATTTCGCCAGTTCGAGAAATTTCGCGGCCGTTTCCAGCACCGGCGATTCGACATCGTTCACGTGGGGGAGGAAAATGAAATGAACGGGCGCGACCGGCTTGTCATGGGCCAGCGCCTGTGCGGCGGCTAGGGTCGCGGCGAGGCCGGTGGCATTCGCTTCAGCACCCCGGGACCCGGCACGGCTGTCGTAAGAGGTGAGCACCCAGACCGGAGGATTTTCCGGTTTCATGCCTTTGATCGTCACCTGAAGCACGGGCCACTCCGCCGGACCGCGTGTTTTTTTCACCGCGTAGCCGGTGTTCGAAGGGCCGAGCAGGCCTTCGATCATGGAAGCGACGCGCGCCAGATTCGCCGCGGCGGTTTCCGAGGAGACGTTGCGCTCGCCGATGACTTCCACGATCTTCCTCAGGTCATCTTCGATCAGCGGCGTGGAAACGGCCTGCACGAACCGTTGCTGCTCCACTTCCGCCTGCTGTTTCTCGCGGTGGAAATAATACCACAGCGCGCCACCGGCCGAGAGCAGCAGCCACAGCGGCAGGATGATGAGAAAAATGGTGACCCGATTCAGGCGGGGCTTGGTTTCGGACATGTCAGACTTCCTTGTGCGCTTCTTCTTCGGGAGCTTTCGGATCCTCTTCGGGGTCTTCCTCCACTTCGATTTCCTTCCGCAGTTTTTGGGAAACCCATGGCCGCACCAGTCCGTAAAGCAGGAAAAGGCTGAACAGCACCACCGGCATCACATAGCGGAACAGAACGGTGGCGAACACCAGCAGCATCGCGATGACGATCGCGCCCAGGGTGCCGCGGGTTCTCCAGTCCACTTTCTTGAAACTCGGGTAACGCACGTCGCTGATCATCAGCAGCGACAATCCGAGCATCGCGCCGGCCAGAATGTACTTCCACAGGCCGAGTTCATGGTCGTTCTCATGGAGATCGATCAGCAGGAACGTGAGTGAGGCGATGAAGCCCGCAGCCATCGGAATCGGAAGGCCGCGGAAATCGCTGGAAGCTCCTGGTTTCTTCGGAAGCGAGGCCAGACAGTTGAACCTCGCGAGCCGCATCGCGCCACAAATCAGATAGACCAGCGCGATCGCCCAGCCGACGTTGCCCAGCGGGAAAAGCACCGCCTTGGAGACCAGCATCGCCGGAGCCATGCCGAAGGAGATGATGTCGGCGAGCGAGTCGAATTCCTGTCCGAATGGAGACTCCTGCCCGCCGAGCCGCGCCAGCCGGCCGTCGAGAAGGTCGAAAAGGCAGGATCCGAAGATCAGCAGGATCGCGTATTCATAGTAGGGCTTCAGCTGCTCGTAATACTCCTTCGGCGGAAGCTTGGCGTTTCCCACCTCCACGAGGCCCCGGAAAATCATCAGCACCGCGAAAAATCCGCACGCCAGATTGAGCGCCGTCATCAGATTCGGCAAAAAGTAGATTTTCGGTTCGTCAGGATCGCGTTCCCTCGGCATGCCGGGAGTCTAGCCACGGCAAGGGGGTGGGAAACAGCGTAAAAATTCGGCATGGCGGGCGAGGGTGGTGGAGCAGGATTTTTGATTTGAGGGAAGGTTCCTCAAAGTTTACCTTCCAGCTGCCTTTCATGCCAAAACGTCCTTCCAAAATCGCCAGTTCGCTCAAACAGCTCGGAGACATCCAAGTGAATGATTGGGACTTCATGGCTCTCCTGAATACCGACATTCAGGAATTGGAAATCGCCCAATCGCTCAGGAGATTGGGCGAGATCCGGGTGACGGATTGGGATTTCAAAGATGTCGTGCCTGCCGTCAAAAAGGTCGCGAATCAGGAAGTGGACGTCATTGATATCCTCAAACGGACGGCCAACTACAAGGTGATGGAGTGGGATTTCAAAAGTCCCGCGGAGTCGGTCGCCAACCCGGAAGAAACGCTGGCAGCGGCGAAAACCCCCAGCCGGGAGGAAATGCAGGAAATCACCCTGCGGTTGAAAAACTTCCTCCAATTCGTGGTGGTGAACCTGATCGATGAGCCGAACCACGCTCAGATCAAGGTCGCTCCGCTGGAACCGAGCGGGCTGCGTTTCAAGCTCGTGCTGACGAAAAAGGATGTCTCCATGCTGATCGGCAGGGAGGGGCTCACCGCTGCGGCGATCCGAGGGCTGCTGAAGTCCGCCGCCCAGAGTTACGGAGTTCAGGCATTGTTGCAAATCCACTCCCATGAGGAGGAGGGACTTCTCGCCGAAGAGGAGCGAGATTGAGGTCGATGCGGGATCGAGGTGTTGTTTTCAGCTACAAGGCACCTAGAATCCAGGCGATGCAAGCTTCCGAACTGACCGCCGACTCCCCGATGGGGGTGATTCTTGAAACCCTGCCGGGGGCGCGGCGCGCTATTTTCGCCCGCTATCATCTGGGAGGCTGTTCGAGCTGTGCGTTTTCCAACGAGGAAACCTTGGCCCGGCTTTGCGAGCGTTCCGAAATTCCGGTGGACGAGGTGCTGGAGCATCTGCTTGCCAGCCATGTTCATGATTCCAAAATGTTCATGGAACCCGCCGCGGCGGGGGAGGAAATCTCCTCGCTCCGGCTCATCGACCTGCGGACCCGCGAGGAGCACGATGCGGTGGTGATTTCCGGATCGGAGTTTTTCACCCAGGAACTTCAACAACAGCTCTTTGCCGGAGACTCCAAAACCCGCATCCTGCTCTACGACCATAGCGGAAAGAACGTCCTCGATCAGGTCGCCTGGTTCCGCGGCCACGGCCTGAATGAAACCTACGGATTGCGCGGCGGCATCGATGCGTGGAGCCGGGAAGTCGATCCGTCCATCCCGCGCTACCGCATTGAGATGGACGATTGATTCACTCGGTGACGACGGTCAGGCGCATGAAGCCTTTTCCACCCGGCGAATCCTCGATGGCGGTCGAGTGGTAGTAGGTAAAGACATCGAAGTCGCCGTCGGAAACGGGCGGGCCTGCCTGAATGACCGCGCCTGCCGCAGCCACCGACGACAGGCCGTCGAGGGTTCCCGCGGCTTGGGGGACGAGTGTCACCCCGCCGCGGTTTTTCCGGACACGGGCTTGGAAGCTGAGGTAGTGCTTGCCCGGTGAGGCGGCGAGGCCGATTTCGCCGCCGGTTTTCATGTCCCCGGTTGGCAGCAGGTTGGAGTTCGCGCCAAGCGGGTTGGAGTCGAACAGATACTCCATCAGATTCGGAACGCCGTCACTATCCGCATCGGCGTTCGGTCCGCCTTGGCTGGAAGGGAAGTCGAATTGGAACGCCCAGGAGACGAAGGGAATCGTGAGCGGCTGGATTCCTCCGCCGGAGATGCCGAGATTGGGGATGGCGAGCGATGAGACTTCGGCGGTGGTTAGAACGCGGTGGTAGATCCGGAAGTCATCGATGGTCCCGTTGAAAAGCGGATCCGCCGCATACTGGCTTTTGCCGAGATAGTTGAGGGTGGGATTGAAGTTCGCAGGACTGAGGGTGATGGGGGCGGTGCTGGCGAGGGCTCCGTTCACGTAAAGGTTCCCGGTGTTCGCGCCGAGGGTGACGGCAACGTGAACCCACTCGCCGACGGGCAACGCCGCAGTGTCCAGAATCTGTTCCGCGCCCCCGTTTTTGATGGCGAAGCGGCCGTTGGGTGCGAGGAAAACATATTGGGTGGTGCCGTTTCCGAAATCAAAGATGCGCTGCCAGTTCGCACCGCCGTTCCACTTGACCCGTGCGGCCACGGTGATCGAGCCATGGTTGGCGATGGTCGCTGGCAGTGTCACGAAATCGTCAACGCCGTCGAGAATCACCGCCTTGTCGTGGCGTCCGTTTCCATAAACCGGGCCACCGCTGCCGGCACCGTGCCGAGTGCCGGTGGTATCCAGCAAATTGCTGTCGAGCTGGTAGGTGGCCATCAGACCGGTGGCTCCGCTGACGTTGATGTTCAGCACCGCGTCGTCGCTGGCTTTCCGGCTGTCGGTGACACGGACGACGAAACGGTTGCTGCCGGTGTTGCCGCTATCAGGTGTCCCGGAAAGTGCTCCATTGGCAGCCACGTGAAGCCACGCCGGTCCGGAAACCTTGCCGTAGGTGAGTGTGTCTCCGGCATCCGCATCGGTGGCGGACCTGATGATGGAGTGGTAATAGGATTGGCCGCCGGTGGCGTCCGGCTTGTTGATCGGATCCGCCGTGAACCGCGGCGCGCGGTTGTTCATCAGCGCGGCGATCTGGGCATCGGTCAGCGCGTTGTTATCAATGAAAAACTCGTCGATGCGGCCGTTGAACAACGGGTCGGGCCACTGGCTTTTTCCGATGTAGTTGGTGGCCGCGCGGAAATCGCCGGGGTTGATGGTGATGTTGGTGTCGGTGTCCGCCACCACCCCGTTGACGTAAAGTTTGCCGGTGTTGCCATTGAGGGTGACGGCGACGTGCGTCCATTGCCCAGCCACCAAAGGAGGGGCATCCATGACCTGCTCGGCCCCGCCGTTCTTGATGGCGAAGGTCATGCGCGGTGTTCCTGCGGAGGCCGGACACAGGAAGATGTTTTCCATCGTGCCGCTGCCGAAATCGAAGATCCGCTGCCAACCCGCGCCACCGTCCCAGTTGACCCATGCTGCGACGGTGATGTCCGTCGAACTCGCGACATCGGATGGCAGGGTGACGAAATCATCGGTTCCATCGAGGTCGATGGCTTGTCCCAGTTTTCCTGCAACGTAAGCAGGGCCACCGGTGGTGACGCCGTCGGCGGGGCCGGCACTGGCGTTGGCATTGCCGTCGAAGGCGTAGCGCTGCTCGGTGCCTGGCAGATCCTTGACGTTGATGGTGAGCGTGGTCACCGCGCTGGCTCCCACCGGATCGGTGACGGTGACTTGGAAGCTGTTGACCCCGGTGTCGTTGAGGCCGGGAATACCGGTGAATTTTCCGTCACCCGCCAGGTTCAGCCAGGCGGGACCGCCGAGTTTGTTGAATTTCAAAACCGATCCGGCATTCGCATCGGTGGCGTCGCCAGCAAGGGTTCCGCTGCAGGGTTGGAGTTTGGTCGCATCCGCTTTTGCCAGCGGGTTCGCCGTGAACTGCGGCGATAGATTGTTATAACTCGCGAGCACCTGTGCATCGGTCAGGGCGGAGTTATGAAATCGGATGTCATCCATTTTTCCGTTGTACAGCGGATCTGCGGCGAACTGTGCCTTGCCGAGATAGTTCCAGACGGTCGCCACATCCACCGGATTGAGGGTCATCGTGGTGCTGGTGGCCACGGGCACGCCGTTCACGAAAAGTTTGCCGGTGTCGCCGCTGAGAGTCACGCCGACATGGGTCCACGCTCCGATCGGCAGGGCGTTGGGAGCATCCAGCCGTTGCTCGGCGCCGCCGTTTTTCATGACGAAACGCAGCTTGGAGGTGTCGCCGGATTTCGGAACCAATGCCACGAATTTCGCTTCGCCGTCGCCGAGGTCGAAGATGCGCTGCCAGTTGGTGTTGGTGCCGCCATTCCAATAGAGCCAGCCGGTGAAACTGAAATCCGTGCTGTCGCCAAGCTTCGAGGAAAGCCGGAGATGGTCGGAAATGCCGTCGAACGAAATCGCCTGACCGGATTTCCCCGCGGCATAGCCCGGCGTCCCCATGACGATGCTGTTATGTCCGTTTCCGGAGCTGTCGTTGGCATTCCCTTCGAACAGAAAGCCGGCATTCACCGCCGTCGCGGTTTCGGGGAAAGCCTGTGCTTGGGATGGGGAGGAAACCTGGTCCCGATAGACAGGTCCGGCTTCCGTCGGCGATCCGCCGTTCCACACCATGCGGCGGTTGTCGCCGACCCAGTTGTAAATCGCGTAGCGTTCGACGTAGGGAGCCCAACCGTCCATCATGTCGATGAATTCATTGATCCGGATCGCGTTCTGGGCTTGGGTCGGATTGTTGGCGCTGTCGTTCCAACTTGCGCCGTTGTTGAACTCCGTCAGCCAGACCGGGCGCCTGGTCCGTTCGGAAATGGTGCGAAGCAGTTCGTGCAGGCCCCAGGCGTCGTAGTTGGCTCCGTAGAAGTGCACCGCGACAAAATCGACGCGGTAGCCGAGCTGGTCGCAGCGGTCGATGAACGGATAGAGCCAGCTGTTCAGTCCGCCTTCGGTCACGGCGGGCGAGCCGAGCCGCAGTCCGGATTTCATCAGCTCCGGCCACTGGGCGATCGCCTGATCGACCGTCTGCGGGGTTTGCGCGGGATCCCAGGTGTTGTCGGGTTCGTTGTAGCCGAGGAGGTGGGTGACATTCTGCTTGGCGTTGATTTCGTCGAATCCGGGCCACCAGGGACCATGCCGCATGGGAACATATTCCGAATCAAGGTTGTTGCTGTCACCGCCAGCATCCCAGCCGTAGTTCCAGTAGTGGTTCATCTGCCAGCCGTCGCCGCCGCCCCAGCCTTTTTTCAAAACCCAGCGCCATGGGAAGACCCGCACGTAGCGGATGTTGTTGTTCAGCGCGGCCGGCAGGATGCTGATTTCGAGATCCCCGTCCTGTGCGATGTACACCTTGCTGGAGCCCATGCCGGTATTCTGTTGGGCGACGGTGGCCATGTAGCCGCGCTTCAGCTTGAATGAACTGGTGGCGGCTGACAGGATTCCGAGATTCGCCTCATGGTAGTAAGTGTGAAGTCCCAGCGATTTCGAGGGCCCGGTAAAATGGGTGCCATCGAAAATCTCCAACGGCTTGAAGGTGGGGCCGTGGGGGATGACGACGGTGCCCGCTTCGTATTGGACGATCCTCACGTTCGCATTCAGGACTGCCGCCGCGCCATTCACCCGGAGGCGGCTGAGGAAGGTCGAGTGGACCACGGACGGGCGGATGTTTCGCAGGAAGAACCACGCGTCGGTGGAGTTCAGGTTGATGATGGAGCCGGTGATGGGATCGCCGGTGCCGGTGATGTGAAGCTCCGAGCGACCGGTCATCGTGACCGTTGTATTGGTCAGGGTGGCGGCGGTTTGAACATCGTTGGCGATGTTCAGCGTCTGGGCATGTGCCGAAATCGTGATGAAGATGGCAAATGCCGCCGCGAAGATCCGGGCGGGGAAAACGTGGGTCATATGGGTTTTGAAAACTCTATGGCGAGGCCATGACGATTCAAACCGCCCCGTTCGGGGTGGGTTTTCATATGATAACTCAGGCGTTGCCGCAAAAGCACAAAAAACCGGAGAAGCACTTGGCTCCTCCGGCTTTGAGATTCGGGAAATTTCCCCGGATGATTACTTGTGCAGGATCTTCGGCACTTTCGGCGCACGCAGGCGGTGCGGTTCCGGAATGTGCGATCCGAGCAGCGGGCGGCAATAGTTCAGGAAATCCTGGGTCACGCCGTTGCCTTCCGCATTGATGAAGTTGTCGGGCATGTGGCGGGTCTTGCCGGCGACCTTGCGGATGTCCACCAGCTGGTAGTCCACGCTGTAGTCGAGGACCGGGCGCTTGATGGCGACGGAGCCATCGACGTTGTCCCACATCGCGAACTGGACGGCCTTTTCGCCGACTTCACGAGCCTCGCGGGCGTCGCGGTCCGACTGGATGCCCATGAACGACCGCTGCAGGTAGCCGAAAGTGTCCGAACGCACGCGCTTGATGCCGAGGCCCTTGCGGATCTCGTTGGAAAGCAGGTCGCCGAGGGCGCCGGTGCCGGAAAGCTGGACGTTGCCGTGGGAATCGCGCTCCTCGACGCCGAGCAGCTTGACGATCATCGCGGTGCCTTCCGGATCGGAAATTCCTTCGGAAACGGCGATGGTGCAGAGGCCGTGCTTTTGATAAACGCGGTCCACGTCGGCCAGGAAGTTTTCCATCACGAAATGGCGCTCCGGCATGTAGATGAGGTGCGGGCCGTCATCGAAGTATTTCTGCGCCAGCGCGGACGAGGCGGTGAGGAAGCCGGCATGGCGTCCCATCACGACACCGATGTAAACGCCCTGGAGCGCGCGGTTGTCGAGGTTCACACCGGAGAACGCCTGGGCGACGAAACGCGCTGCGGAGCCGAAGCCCGGGCAGTGGTCGTTTTCCTCAAGGTCGTTGTCGATCGTCTTCGGAATGTGGATCGCGCGCAGCTCGTAGTTCGCTTCCTTGGCCTGCTCGTTGACGATGCGGACGGTGTCGGACGAATCATTGCCGCCGACGTAGAAGAAGTAGCGGATGTCGTGGGCCTGCATCACCTTGAACATCCGGGCGCAGTATTCCTCATCCGGCTTGTCACGGGTGGAAAGCAGACCGGACGATGGCGTGCCGGCGACTTGCTCGAGGTTGTGGGTGGTCTCACGGGTCAGATCGACGAAGTTCTCATCGATGATCCCGCGGACGCCGTGGACGGCTCCGTAAATGGAGGTCACCTGGCTGAACTTGCGGGCTTCGAGGGCAACGCCCACGACGCTCTGGTTGATCACGGGAGTGGGGCCGCCACCCTGTGCGACCAAGACTTTTCCTTCTAAACGGCTACTCATGGGGCGGCGAGAATTGACGATCCGGGAGGAGATGCAAGCCCGGAAAAAGGGCGAAGAAGTTGAGATTGAATGCTTGAGGGTTGAGAATCGGCCCGGCACCAAGTAACCCATTTGTCCTATCAATCCCCTCCGTTCCATCCCGAATCCCTCCTGCCCGTGGCTCCCGGAAATCTCCGAAGCCCACGACTTCTCGCTGACCCGTCGCCACGGCCACGTGAAAGGCGCGGAATTCTACCTCGACGCCCTGCGCTACGCCCAGTCCCAGTGGATTTCCGGAAAACCCGCCCAGGCCATCCTCCAGCTCAACAAGGCGTGGATGGCCGATCTCAAGGGCGATGAACCAGTCCTGAAAATCCATTCATCGCCCTACCGCGCCCTCGTCTGGATCATCAAAACCGCCTCCACCGGAGATCACGGCTACCTCGGAAATCCCGTCCGCCATTTCCAACACCTGGCCAGCCGCATGTCCGGTCCCCGCTCGGAAATTCGCTCGTGGCACGCCTGGCTTTGCTTCCACCTCGCCGAAAAAATTCTCAACCCCGCAGAATTTCCCAGGGATGGCGAGCAAATCGCGAGGGAAGGTCTGTGGATTCCGGGTCGTCAGCGGGCGCTCCATGAGGTGGCCGAAGGCGGCTGGCCGGGAGAAATTCCAACTCTCACACGTTAGGAAATCAGCCGCGCGATCCCATCAGGGTTTCCGTGACGTCATCCAAGGTGATCCAGCCGATGTTCGACCCGTCCTCCGCGCAGACCAGCGCCGCGATCTCGCGGTCTTCGAGAAATGCCGCGAGCAATTGGGTGAGCGACGCTCTTCCGCTGATTCTCAGTACCGGGCGGATCTTGCTCTGCCAGTTTTCCCCGTCCCCGGCCGTCAGATGGTGGACGAAAAGCTCGCGCACCCGGACGTAGCCCTCGATCCCTTCGATGCTTCCGTCCGGACTCACCGGATAGCTGCGGTGGAGCTTGTCGCCGGCATCCCTGACATTTTCCAACAGCGTCTTCCGCACGTCGAAAACCCTGATCGCCGGGGTCGGGACCATCACACTCCGCACACGCCGGGCGGACAGCGTGGCGGCGTGGATGATGATGATCTCCTCGCGGTTGTGGATCGCCTGCTCCGCCTTCGCCGCCTGAACCAGCGTGATGATGTCCATGATGTGGTCGGAGGAGATCGACCTCGCCGGGTTTTTCGATTTCAGCCGCTCGCAGAAATTCTCCATCAGCGACACCAGCGGATGGCCGATCCACAGCATCCACTGCAGAGGGCGGAGCAGGGGACCCGCGAATCGCGCGGCATGATGGACTCCGATGATTTTGGGAGCCATTTCTCCGCCGAACAGAATCGTGATCGTCAGGACCGCGGAGAACAGCCACAGCCATTCCGCCCCGAAGCGTTGGATGAAAATCGCGCCCGCCAGCGTGGCCAGTCCGGTGTTAGCTCCGGTATTGAAAACCAGAATCGCGGCGATCGGGCGCTCGATCCGGTTTTTCAAGGCAAGCCAGCGCTCCGCTCCTTCGGCTCCCTTGCTCTGCTCGACCCGCAGTTCCAACGGATTGAGGCTCAGGAGCACCGCTTCGGTCAGGGAGCACAAGAATGAAACCGCGAGGATCAGTCCGATCAGCAGGATCAGGGAGACAAGTAGCATGAGGGAGAGATCGGAGTGGCGGCAAAACCCTGTTGTAAGAACATGGCGTGCCAAAATCCCCGTCACCCGTCGTCAGCATTCCATCGCGTCCTGGATGTCCCGCAGCCTTCCGTAATAGACGCTGGTCTGATAGTCGAACACCACCCGGCCGTCCGCCTGGTGCCTGTTGAAAAGCTCCTTCAGCTCCGCAAGCATCTGCTGGTGGCCTGGCTGGCCTGCGTTCGGCGCATAGGAAGAGGACAGGCATCTTCCTTCCAATCCGTCGTAATCGAACCATTGGGAGTTCCTGGCATCGGCCCGTTGGAAATTCTCAGGAGCGAAGAACTCCCGGAGGATTTCCTGATCGATGTTCATGTGATTCACCCAGTGATAATCCGTGGCGTGCTTCTTCAGCAGCGCTTCGTACTCTCTCAGGAAGGGTGAGCTGGTGGTTTCCCGTTCATTCCAAATCAATGCGACCCATCCGCCGGGACGCAGGATGCGGATGAATTCAGCTTTGGCCCTTCCGCGGTCGAACCAATGGAACGCCTGTCCCGCCACGATCAAATCCACCGAATCGGCAGGCAGGCCGGTCTCTTCCGCCGAGCCCGGAAGGCTGGTGAAATCCTCGTGGCCGCCCAGCAGTCTTTCCGCCGCTTCCCGCATCTCCCGGTTCGGCTCGATGGCGAAAACCCGATTGCCCTTTTCCAGCAGCAACCTGGTGAGGATGCCGGTTCCCGAGCCCACATCCGCGACGACCGAACTGTCTTTCAGGCCGCAATGTTTTTGGAGGGTGGCCAGCACCTCCGGAGGATAGCTCGGCCGGTATTTGATGTAGTTTTCAACCCGATCCGAGAATCGGCCTGTTGGATTTCGTTCTGAGCCGTCCATCACGATGGAAACTGGATGGGCTGCGATTCATCGTCAAGACAGCTCGGGATTCGAGAGGCGGATTCTGAGATTTGAATCGATCTCCTTGTGATGTTTCTGATATTCACGGTCACTGCCTTGAATGGACCCATCAATATTCCCTCGTCCGGAAAACGGCGTTACGGCAAGCTGCTGATGATTCTTGGCGTTGTCGTGCTGGTGATTGCGGGAGTGATCGGGAGCCAGCTTCCCGCGATCGGAGCGGGCCTGATTCTTCATCCGTTTCGCCGTCCCGTGCTGGCGTCACCACCCTTGGAATGCCGGTCGGTGACCTTGCAGGGCGAGGGCGTGACGCTTCACGGGTGGCGGGGAGAAGCGGTGGGCAGCCGTCGGGGAACGCTGATCTATCTGCACGGGGTGGCTGACAACCGTGCCAGCGGCGCCGGAGTGATGGAGCGTTTCCGCAAGCGTGGGTTCGATGTGATTGCTTACGACAGCCGTGCCCATGGTGAATCGGGCGGCGATGCCTGCACCTTTGGTTTTTTCGAAAAAGAGGATCTCCGACGGGTGTTGGACACGGCAGGACCGGGGCCTGTCGTTCTGATCGGCAGCTCGCTCGGAGCCGCCGTGGCGCTCCAACTGGCGGCGGCTGAACCAAGGATTTCCGCAGTCGTCGCGGCCGAATCCTTTTCCGACCTGAGAACGGTGGCGTCGGATCGGGCACCGTTTTTCTTCACCTCCGGAATGGTCGAAAGGGCATTCGAGATCGCCGAACAAAACGGGCGTTTTCAGATCGGTGCGGCGAGTCCGCTCGTGGCGGCGAAGCAGATCAAGGCTCCTGTCCTGCTCATCCACGGAGCGATCGACACGGACACCCGGCCGGATCACGCCCGGCGCATTTTCGCGGCCTTGGCCGGACCGAAGCACCTGATGCTGGTACCCGATGCCGGGCACAATCAATCACTTCAAGGCAATGTGTGGGGTGGGATTGAACGCTGGATCGACTCCGTTCTCAGTCCCTAACGAAGATTTTTGGCGCTTGAAGTGGTGGATCAGCCGTTGTGGGTTTCCGGTTCCTGTGCTGCCAGGATGTCGCTGCGCATGAGCTCGTCCAGACTGCGGTGGGCTTCCTGGGCGGCGCTGAAGAACTCCTTGGAATCCTCGCGGTGGCGCGCCATGTCGCGGACCATGAGTTCATCGCGTTCGCGGTACAGCCGGATGGCGCGTTCCGCCGCTTCGTCGGATTCTCCTAACATTCTCAGCACGTCGCCGCCGAGGCGCAGCGACGAGTCGAGCGTGTCGCGATAAATCAATTCCTCGCCGACTTTGATGTATTCATAGGCCTCCACCCGGCTGTAGGCGCGGACGAAGATTTTCAAATGGGGGTGATGGCGGCGGGCGTTGTCGACGATCTTGAGTGTGGTGTCCGCATCCTTCAACGCGATGACCAACAACTTCGCATTCGCCGCTCCGGCGATGGTCAGCAACTCGGGGCGGCTCGCGTCTCCGTAGAAAATCGGCACGCCGAGGGTGCGCAGCAGTTCGACCTGATCCGTGTCATGATCGAGCACGGTGCAGCCGTAGCCGCGCGACCTCAGCAAGCGTCCGACGGCATGGCCGAAGCGCCCGAAGCCGCAGATGATGACCGGGTTGCCCTCGTCGGCGGCATCCGACTCGCGCTCGGGTTTTGAAGAGGATGGCTTGCAGGTGACGGAGCGTTGGGCGGCGAGGATGAGCAGGGGAGTGCTCGCCATCGAAAGGGCGACGATGGCCACCGTGGCGCGGCCGACCTCCGCGCTGAAGACTCCTGCGGAAAGGGAAAGCGTGATCAGCACGAAGGCGAACTCCCCCCCCGCCGCGAGCGAGGCGGAAAACAAAAGTGCGGAAGTGCAGCGGTTCCCTTTCATCCAGGAAAGTCCGTAGAGAATCGCGCCTTTGACCAGAATGAGCCCTGCCGCACCGCCGATGACCAGCAGCAGGTGGTCGCGGATGTAACCGAAATCGATCCCTGCTCCCACTCCCAGGAAGAACAGCCCCAGCAGGAGTCCCTTGAAGGGTTCCAGGTCGCTTTCCAGTTCATGGCGGTATTCGCTGTTGGCAAGAACGACGCCCGCGACGAACGCGCCGAGTGCCGGCGACATTCCCACCTTCGTCATCAGCAGTGCCACGCCGATCACAAGCAGCAGCGCCGCCCCTGTGAAAGCCTCGCGCTGGCGGGTGCTGGCGATCGCTTGAAATACGTAGCGCATCGCGATCCGCCCCACGGCGATGATCAGCGCCACCGCTCCGAGAGTCGCCAGCGCCTGTGCCCAGAGCGGCCAATGAGCCATCCACGCGTTAGAAGCAGCGTGGGAATCCGCCGCCGCGGCGCCGGTGCCCAGCAACGGCAGCAGTGCGATGATGGGAATCACCGCGATGTCTTGGAAAAGCAGCACTGCGAACGAGTTCTGTCCCGCCTCCGTATGCAGCAGGCCTTTTTCCGCCAAGGTTTGCAGGACGATGGCGGTGCTCGACATCGCAAGGATGAGCCCGACACCGAGCGATGGCCGCCATGCCAGCCCGAAGGCCATCACCACGCCGGTGATCGCCAAAGCGCAAAGAATCACCTGTAGCGATCCCAGGCCTATCAGTTGATGCCGCATTTTCCACAGCATGGACGGCTGGAGTTCCAACCCGACGAGAAACAGCATCACCACCACCCCGAACTCTGCGAAATGCGTGATCTGCTCGCCCTCATTTCCGATCAGGTGCAATCCCCACGGTCCGATGGCAGCGCCGACGATCAGGTAGCCGAGCACCGCGCCCAGCCCGATGCGTTTTCCCAGCAGCACCGCGACAACGGCCGATGCGAGGTAGATGAAGGCTTGCTGGAATGCTTGCTCGAAGGCCATGAGATGATGGTTACAGACCGACCGCAAGCGATCAAGCGTCAGAACCGCATCAGAGATTCGCGCAGGCGGTTGGCTTCCGATGCCGGGCCGTCGCCGAAGTAGCGCTTGAACTCGCGGCTGAACTGCGAGGCGCTTTCATAGCCCACTTCGCGGGCCGCGACGGCGGCGGTGGTGCCTTCGTGGACCATCAGCATGCGCGCCTTGTGCAGCCGGATGTTTTTCAAATACTGGAGCGGCGACGACGCTGTGACCGCTTTGAAATGGGAGTGAAACGTGGAAACGCTCATGCCTGCCTCGGCGGCGAGCGTGGCCATGTCCAGCGTCTCCGCGTATTCGGAATGCATCCGGTTCAGTGCGCGGCTGATCTGGCCGAAATGGGTGTGCGGCGCGCCCAGAGCCCGCAGCGTGCCGCTGTCCTCGGAGCGGAGGACTCGATAGATGATCTCTCGAACCAGTTGCGGTCCGAGAATTTTCGCATCGTCGTCCGAGCACAGCGCTTCCGCCAGACGCACCGTCGCGTCGCTCAATCCCTGGTCAAGCGGACTCGCGTGGATCGACTGCGGACGGCTCACCGGAGGCAGGTTTTCGATCTGCATCAGCAGCTCCGCCACGATGGCCGGTGTGACGCCGATGGAAATTCCTAACATAGGCTCCTCCGGCGATCCGTCGGTTTCACACTCGAAGGGCAGGGGAACGGATAGAACGAGGTAGTTCGTGGGATCGTAGGTGAACGATTGGGTGCCGAGATGCCCGTGCTTCCTACCTTGGGCGACGATCACGATGCTCGGCGAATAGGCGATCGGCGAACGCGGGACATGCTGGATGGACCTCATGAAACGCACGCCGGGAAGCCGCGACTGGCTGAAGCCTTGTCCCTGCGCGAGGCCGGACAGCAGTGAGGCGAGTCGTGGATCAGGAATGAATGCGCTCATGGCGGAATAGGCAAGGATTCCGGAGCATTCCGCAAGCATCATCTCGCTGATCGTAGGATCAGGCAATCATTCCGGGGCATCAGGTATTTCGGAAAACCGGAAAAGCGGGCACGGTGTTCTCAACCGAAAGGGGATCCACCTTTTCGGAAACCATCCCGAAAACATGTCTAACGAAACATCATCCAAAGTCATCCTCGTCACCGGTGCCAGCAGCGGCATCGGCGAAGCCACCGCCCGTCTGCTCGCTGGGAAAGGCCACCATGTCGTCATCGGAGCACGCCGCACCGAGCGTCTCGAAAAGCTCGCCACCGAACTCCGCACCGCGGGCGGCTCGGTGGAACACCGCTCGCTCGATGTGACCGATCTGGCGGACGTCCAGGCGTTCGCCAATTTCGCCATCGAGAAACACGGCCGCATCGATGTCATCGTGAACAACGCCGGCGTCATGCCGCTTTCCCCGCTCGAAGCGCTGAAGATTGACGAATGGAACCAGATGATCGACGTGAACATCCGCGGCGTGCTCCACGGCATCGCCGCGACGTTGCCGGTGATGAAAAAGCAAGGCTCCGGCCAAGTCATCAACGTCTCCTCCATCGCCGGTCACGCCGTCTGGCCGACCTGCGCGGTTTACAGCGCCACGAAATACGCTGTCGTCGCCATTTCCGACGGACTCCGCCAGGAAAACACCGACATTCGCGTGACCGTGATTTCTCCCGGTGTCACCACTTCCGAACTTGCCCACACCATCACCCACGGCGAGACGGCGGACTTCATCGACAAGTTCCGCGAGGTCGCCATCCCGGCGGAGGCCATCGCCCGTGCGATCTCCTTTGCCATCGACCAACCCGGCGATGTCGATGTAAACGAAATCATCGTCCGTCCCACCGCCAGCGCCAACTGATCCTCACTGTCTAAAATTATGAAAACCACCAACAACACCATCCTCATCACCGGCGGCGGCTCCGGCATCGGACGCGCCTTGGCCGAAGCCTTCCACGGCTTGGGAAACCAGGTCATCATCTCCGGCCGCAGTCGGAAAACTCTGGATGAGGCGACTTCCGCCAATCCGGGCATGAAGTCCCTTACCGTCGACATGACCGACGCCGCCAGCATCCGGCATTTCGCCGCAAAACTTGAGGAGGAATACCCGGCGCTGAATGTGCTCATCAACAACGCGGGCATCATGCGGCCGGAAAACCTCCTCTCGGCGGAGCTCGATACGGCCGATGCGGAGGCGACGATCCTGACGAATCTGCTAGGACCCATCCGCCTCACCAGCGCGTTGCTGCCATTGCTGCGGAAGCAGCCGGCCGCCACGATCATGAGTGTTACTTCTGGTTTGGCATTCATCCCGCTGGCGGCCACGCCGACCTACTGCGCGACCAAGGCGGCGGTTCACTCTTACACAGAGTCGCTGCGCCATCAGTTGCGGGAGACGAACGTGGAGGTCCTCGAACTCGCACCGCCGTACGTCGCGACGGAGCTGATGGGCGAGCAACAGGCGGTCGATCCGCGGGCGATGCCGCTGGGGGAATTCATCTCGGAGGTGATGGACATTCTCACCAATCAACCCAGAGCCACGGAGATCCTTGTCAAACGGGTGGAACCGCTGCGTTTTTCGTTCGTAGGAGGACCGGAGAAATACGCCGGAGTGTTCCAAGGTCTCAACTCGATGATGCACTGATAGGCTTTCCCGCCCGGCTCACTCGCAGGTCGCCACGGCCTGCTTGCCGAGCCGGGGTGTGGACGAAAGCTTGAGGAAAAATGCGATGGCGATGGCCAGCAGCATGACTCCCGCAGCAGCACCGCCGACATTGGCGAGGCCGTTGATATCGATCACGCGGCCGCCGATGATCGCGCCGATCCCGATGCCCGCATTGGCTCCGGAAATGTTGAGCGATGCTCCCAGCGCGGGCGTTTCCGAAGCCACCTTCATCACGCGGACGTGGGAAACGGTGAACAACGCGGCTTGGGCGACGCCCCAAAACACCAGAACCACGGCCAGTAACAAGTGCGACTGGGTGACGGAACCCAGCACCACCATGCCAATGGCCATCGGTGCGGCGAAGATGACGGTGGCTCCCAGCGGACTCTTGTCCACGATGCGCCCGCCGAGCCAGTTGCCGATCATCCCGACTCCGCCGAAGCCCATCAGGATCCAGCCGACGGTGGCCCCGTCGAATCCGGCGAGGCGTTCGAGAATGTCGGCCAGATAGGTGTAGGCGGTGAACATGCCGGCGAAGACTAACAAGGAGAGGACCACATGTCCCACCACCAGCGGATTTTTCAGGATTCCGAGTTGTTTGGCGATGGATGCCGGTTCTTTTTTCAATTCGATCTTCGGCAGGAAAATGCCGAGTGCTCCCGCTTTGATGAATGACAGGATCGCGAGCGAGGCGAAGGCCGTGCGCCAGCCGAAGGCGTCGGAAACCAGCGTGCCGACGGGAATGCCGAAGATCGTTGCCGCGACGATGCCGAAAGTGACCATGGAAATGGCCTTGCCCGCCCGTTCGGAGCCGGTGATGTCCACCGCGGTCTCGCTGGCGAGCGCCCAGAACACAGGCAGGATGAGCGCCGGGATGAACCGGGCGAAGGCCATCACGCCGATGTTAGGCGCAGTGGCGGCGAGGACGTTGGAAATGCCGAACAGCAGCAGGGTGCCGACGAAGAGCCGTTTTCTCTCATACCGCGAGAGCCATGCGGTGAGGGCGGGACCGACCGCCGCGACGGTGAATGCGAACAAGGTCACCAGCAATCCGGCCTGCGGGACGCTGACATGAAGATCCCGCGCCATGGCCGGCAGAAGCCCGATGATGACAAACTCGGTGGTGAGGACGGTGAAGCCGGCTGCGGATAGGAGTAGGATCGGGAGGATGGAGCTTTTCGCGGGAGTGTTCATGGGAATGCAGAAGGACGGCCGGAGCGCGGAATCCGCCGCCCGATGTGGATTCGGACGACTGGAGCCCGCGCTCCGGAGTGTTTGAGGTCAGCGGAGTCCGCCGCTGATGTAGAACGTTTCCCCGGTGACCCACGAGGAGTCGGAGGAAGCGAGGAAAACTGCGGCGGTCGCGATGTCCTGGGGCTGGCCGATGCGGCCGAGCGGCGTGGTGGATTCGATGTGCTTGCGGAAGTCATTTTCCGGATCCGTGATGCCTGCGGATGCGGTTCCTTCGGTCTCCACCATGCCGGGGTTGATCGAATTCACGCGGATGTTGCGTCCGCCGAGTTCCTTGCCCAAGGAGCGGGTGATGGTATCCACCGCCCCCTTGGTGGCGCTGTAAACGGATGCTCCGGGAGGTGCGTAGGTGCTGACGACGGAACTGATGTTGATGACGCTGCCGCCTTCAGATCCGAAGTATTTGAGTGCTTCCTTGGTGGAGAGAAGCAGGCCAAGAACGTTCAGGTCGAACTGTTTGTGATAGTGCTCGGCGGTGACTTCCTCCAAGGGAAGCATTTCATAAACGCCGGCGTTGTTGACGAGGATGTCGAGGCTGCCGAACGCGGTTTTGGTTTCCGCGAAAAGCGTCTTGATCTCCTCTTCCTTGGCGACATTGGCTTTGACCGCGACGGCTTTGCCACCGGCGGCGGTGATTTCGGCGACGACTTTGTCAGCTCCATCCTTGCTGGAGGAATAGTTCACGACGACGGACGCTCCTTCGGCTGCCAGATGTCTGGCGATGGAGGCTCCGATGCCTTTGGAGGCTCCGGTGACGATGGCGGTTTTGCCTGCGAGTTTGTTCGATGTGCTCATGATGTTGGTTCTGTTATTTTGGTGGGAGAGAACGGGGGAATTTCAAAGGTGTTGGATGACTTCATCGCGGTCGAAACGGACCTTCGGCGCGCTGCCGTATTTGTCGTCGGCAGAGCGATAGCCGAGGGTGGCGACGACCGCGGAGCCGAGGCCTTGCTCGGTCAGGCCGAGTATGCGGTCGTATTCGTCGCGGGAGAATCCTTCCATCGGGCAGGCGTCGATTTCCAACAAGGCGGCGCTGGTCAGCAGGTTGCCGAGTGCGATGTAGGTTTGGTTGAATGCCCACTCGCGCCGTTGCTCTTCGGTTTTTCCAGCAACGACACCGCCGACGGACATCGCCCTGAGCGGGGCAAGATCTTCGACGGAGACGCCCCGGACTTCGGCGATCTTCGCGATGTGCGCGTCGATGTCCGCCTCACCGAGATTGAGTTTGGTGGCGAAAACGACGAGGTGCGATGCATCGACGATCTGGGACTGGCCGTAGGAGACGGGTTGCAATTTCGCACGAAGTTCCGGGTCGTTGATGACGAGGAATTTCCAAGGCTGCAGGCCGAGGCTGGAAGGGGAGAGGCGGAGTGCCTCTTCCAGCGTTTCCCAGTCTTCGGGGCTGATGTTGCGGGTGGCGTCGAACTGCTTGGTGGCGTAGCGCCAGTTGAGGCTGTCGATGAGTTGTTGGTTTGTCGTGGTGTTCATGAGAATGGCGGATGATTTGAATGCAACTAACTTAGTAACAATTTGAGGAAAAAAACTCAGTGCTTTTTGATGTCGGCGATCAGGCTGCAGAGGGTGATTTTCGCGAGGCTGTCTTCCATGCCCTTCTGGGTCTTGTTCAGCGCGTCCTCGAGCACGGACTTGATGTTGCAGCTCACTTGGCAGGCATTGGTTTCCTCGTAGTGGTGGATGGAAAATGCCTTGGGTGCCTCCACGGCGAGATAGATATCGAGCAGCGAGATGTCCGGCGGATTTTTCGCGAGGCGGCAGAATCCGTTTTTGCCCTTGGAGGTTTCGATGAGTCCGGCCTTCGAAAGTTTCGCCAGTGTCCGGCGGATGAAGCTCGGGCTGGTGTTCACGCTGCCGGCGAGCTGGGCCGATGTCCGGTCGGTTTTGGTGCAGAAGCCGAGTCCGGCCATCAGGTGCACCGCGATCGAGAACTGGTTGTTGGCAGCCATTGATGTGACTTATAAAGTAACAATTTGGATGCGCAAGGAAAATTTCCGCGCGGCGTGGGTGGGTCGGATCATGCGGGTGCTTGCAGGTTGTTGCCTGCCAAGATAGGGATTGAGATCATCCGATGATTTCTCCATGAGCGCCGCCCCGGAAAGCACTTTCAACCTTCAGAGCCTGACCGCCCAACTCCATGGTTTGTTAGGTGGTCGTGCCGACGGACCCACGCTGGAGCAGCTCCGTGAGGTTTGCGACGTGCTCTACGCGTCGAGCCTTTTGAAAGAGGAGGGCCGGGCGGTGCGGGCGCGGGTGATCATCGCACCGCCGGACGCCTTCGCCGCAAGCGAGGGGCCGCCGGACGGGACGCATGCGGTGCGGTTCACGAGTCCCCACGCGCTGACTTCCGGCGAGATCAAGAGCCTGAGCCCCGCCGCGAGTTTTTTCCACTCGGTGGTGGCGATCTGGCCGGACCGGGACCGGGGATTCAGGATCTGGGGAATCCTGAACACCGGGCCGCGCTGGCTGAATCTGGTGGCGGGTGGCAGGAAGCCGTTAGGAAACGAGATCCCGCATCCCATCATCCACGTGCGTGATCCCGGCTGGCTGTTGTTTTACAACGGCTACAACCTGATGGCCGAGTGGCGGGGGCGGGAATTCCACGGACCGCGGATGGATGTGTTCCAATCGCGTCTGCTGAACGAGCGCTTCGCCGCCTATCGGATGCGGCTGGTGGAGGGTCTGATGGAAGGTTGCCTCCCGACGACCCTGGGCAGCGAGGCTTATGCGGACCTCGCGCATTTGATTTCGCTCCAGTTCGTGAAACGCATCATCAACCTCGTCCGCACCAGCGGTCACGGCGGCAGCCTGGTCATCGTTCCTGCAAACGAGGACGGAATGGAGGCGGCGACGAGCTGGATCGACTGCAAGTACTCGGCGACCCCCGATGTGGCGGGGCTTCGGTTCAGGAGCTTGTTGCAATCGATCATCCGGCGGGTGGGCATGCTTTGTCCCGAAGATTCGACGGTGGAGGATGCGTGGCATGTTTTCCGTAACAGCAGCGATCCGGAGCTGGACCGGTTGGAAGAGGCATTCTTCGAACTCGCTCGGTTGTTCTCCGATCTGATGCAGGTGGATGGTGCGCTGGTGCTGGACAAGCGGTTGGGAATCATCGGTTTCGGCGGGGAGATCCGTGTGGACCGCAATGTCCTGCAGGTGGGGCACGCGCATGATCTCGAAGGGAAGAATGTCACGCCATGGGACGTGCAGAGCGACGGCACCCGGCACCGCTCCGTCTATCGACTTTGCTCGGTGGAGCCCGAGGTGATCGGATTTGTTATTTCACAGGACAGCCATGTCAGGATGATTGCCAATGTCGACGACTCGGTGATCTTCTGGCCGCACACGATGATTTGAATCTTCGTAGGTAGTATAGTCCTTCAGGGCGTCTTCCGTGGAGTAATGAAGACGCCCTAAAGGGCTGAACTACGAACGGAGATTCCGACGAAACAGCATCGGTGCGAGGACGAAGAGCGTCAGCACGGCGGACATCGCGGAGGCGGCGGGAAGATTCCTGTCGGCGAAATTCCGTTGCGCGATCTTGTTGCCGATCATCTGGCCGTCGGTGCCGCCGACGAGGTCGGGGACGACGTAGGATCCCAACATCGGGATGAAAACGATGACGAGCGCCGTGCTGATTCCCTTGCGGATGCCGGGAAGGAACACGGATCGGAACGAGCGGAAGGCGGATGCTCCCAGATCGCGGGCGGCGTCGAGCAGGCTGAAGTCGAATTTCTCCGCAGCCGAGTAGAGGGGGAGGATGGCGAAGGGCAGGTAGGTGTAAACGCTGACGAGGACGACGGCTCCGGAGTTGAAAAGCAGGGATTCGTTTTCTCCCAGCAGATGGATCGTGCGGAAAAATTTCGCGAGAGGGCCTTCCGAATGCAGGATCTGATTCCAGGCGAAAACACGGATCAGGAAATTCGTCCAGAACGGGACGATGACTAACAAAAGAAGCCTTGGCCGCCACACCGGGCTGACGCGCGCGATGAACCATGCGACCGGCAGGGCGAGGACGATGCAGATGGCGGTGACAAGTCCGCTGATCCATAGCGTCCGCCAGAGGAGGACGAGGGTGCTTTTTTCACCGAAAACGCTGAACTGGTCGAGCGTCCAGCCCGCTCCGATACCGCCGGCCGGATCCGTCTCCCGGAAGGCGATGGCGAGGACGAGAAGGGTGGGGACCAGGACGAACAACGCCAGCCAGCCGAAGCTGGGCAGGGTGGAGAGGAGTTCCGCGCGGGGCTTTTTCATGGGGGGCGATCCGGCTGGCGTGGAGAACCACCGGGAGCGCGGAATGAATTCCGCGCTCCCGGTGGCGAAATGGATTTCGCGGTCCGTCAGTCTTTCAGCGAGGGGACGCGGACGTTCGGGTCGGTGTCGGCGGCGTAGTCGACACCGCTCAGGCCGAAGCCGAAGAGGCGGAGGAAACTCGACTGATAGCCTTCGAAATCGCCGAGTTCGGCAAGGTTGTCGGTGTTGACGATTTCCCAGCGTTGGCCGACGAGAGACTGGACCTTGTCCTCCATTTCCCAATCGTCCACTCGGATGCGTCCGGCTTCGTCGGGCTGCGGGTTGCCATTGTAAAGGCGGTCGCGGAGCAGGCGGTCCATCTGCTCGATGGTGTCCTCGTGCGTGCCGTCGGCCTTCATCACCTTGTAGAGAAGCGAGATGTAGAGCGGGACGACGGGGATGGCCGAGCTGGCTTGGGTGACGAGCGCCTTGTTGACGGAAACCCAGGCCTTGCCGTTGAGCGGGGCGAGTTTCTCATCGAGGGCGCGTTGGGCGCGTTCGAGGTCTTCCTTGGCTTTGCCGATGGTGCCGTTTTTGTAAATCGGCCAGGTGACGGAAGGTCCGATGTAGGAGTAGGCGACGGTTTTCACGCCTTCCGCCAGCACGCCGGCTTCGAGCAGCGCGTCGGTCCACAGTTCCCAATCCTGTCCGCCCATGACGGCGATGGTTTGCGGGATGTCTTCGCCCTCGGCGGGCTCGATGGTGACTTCGTTGACGACGCCGCTGGTCGTGTTGAGGTTCTTGTTGGTGTAGCTTTCACCGACCGGCTTCAGCACGGACTTGTAAACTTCGCCCGATTTCGGATCGGTGCGGCGAGGGGAAGCGAGGCTGTAAATGACGAGATCCACTTGGCCGAGATCGGCTTTGATGGCCTCAATAACTTGCTTCTTGATGTCATCAGAAAACGCGTCGCCATTGAACGAACGGGCGTAGAGACCGGCGGCGGCGGCTTCCTTTTCAAACGCGGCCGAGTTGTACCAACCGGCGGTCCCGCACTTGTCGGCTTCGGCGGGCTTTTCGAAAAACACGCCCATGGTCGCGGCGTTCGAGCCGAAGGCGGCGGCGATCCGTGAGGAGAGTCCGTAGCCGGTGGAAGAGCCGATCACGAGCACCTTCTTCGGGCCGTTTTCGATCAGGCCGCGGCTTTTGACGACGGCGATTTGCTCGGCCACATGCTTGGCGCAGCCTTCCGGGTGGGCGGTGGTGCAGATGAATCCACGGATCTTCGGTGCAATGATCATAGGTGGCGAGGCTATCTCCGCCGGGCGGGGAGGCAACTGTTTTTGCGCCTGCGGCAGGGTTGGGGAAACGGTGGTTTTCGGGGTTGCAAGGGCTGCCGCCGAAACGGATGCTCGCCGGGAAATGGTGCAATGGTATTACGGTGAAAACGGCCAGCAGGCGGGTCCAGTCACGGAATCGGATCTGAGCGCGCTCATCGCTTCCGGCCGGATCGGACCAATGACCCTGCTCTGGCGGGAAGGCATGCCGAGGTGGCTGACCTTGTCTCAGATCAGCGCGGAGGGCGGATTGCTTTCTGCCCAATCACCCCAGTTCATGGGTTACAACATGATGAATCCCACGACCTCGGGTTACGCGATCGCGAGCTTGGTTTGTGGAATCGTGGGATTGGTTTCCTGCCTTGTTTTCGTCGGAATTCCCGCGGTGATCTGCGGCCATCTGGCCATGAATCAGATCGCGAATTCCCGCAGCATGGTCGTGGGCCGCGGCATGGCACTCACCGGCTTGGTCTGCGGCTATCTCTGCGTGCTGATCATGCTTTCGTTCGTCACGATGATGATTTTCGGCATCGCCAGCCGCCCATAAACTGTTATCCCTTTCCCCGCATGCAGTGGTATTATTCTAAAAACGGCACCCAGCTCGGCCCCGTCGCCGAGGGTGAACTTCGCGCGAAATTGGCATCCGGGGAAATTTCTCCCGCCGACCTGGTCTGGAAAGAGGGGATGAGCGACTGGCTGCCATCGGCGAGGGTTCCGGAACTCGCGTCCATCGCGACGATTCCCTCGGCGACATCTCAGGTCCCGCCGGTTTCGGGAAATGTGGCGAATTCTCCGTACTCGCCCCCCGCCGCGACTCCACCGAGTTACCATTCTCCCGCAGCCATGGGGCCGAACATCCCCAACTACCTGTGGCAATCGATCGTCGTAACGATTTTCTGCTGCTGGCCGTTCGGCATTCCTGCGATTGTTTACGCGGCGAAAGTCGACGGATTGAAAGCGCGTGGTGACATTGCCGGAGCCATGTCGGCTTCCAAGAGCGCGAAAATGTGGTGCAACGTGTCCGTCGGCCTGTGGGTTCTGCTCATCATTCTCGTGGGCCTGATGGGTGGGCTCGGGGCGTTGCTGGAGCGTCAGTGATTTTGAGAGATGCGTCGCGACCGGGCATTGTGGGTGGCGCTCGGCGTTCTGTTGGCGGCGTTTGCCGCGTTTTCACTCCGACAGAACGGACCGAACGGCGTGCCTTGGCTGCCCGACTGCATGTTTCATCAATTCACCGGACTGCATTGTCCCGGCTGCGGCATGACAAGGGCCGCTCATGCGACATTGCATGGGAATATCGGTGCGGCGTTCCGGTTCAATCCGGTAGGAATGATTCTGCTGCCCACGGCATTCGTCGGACTTGGAATTGAAATTCTCGGGTGGGCACGGGGAACGCCGCTCCCGTTTCGGTTGGATGTCGGAGCAAGAGGTGCATGGACCATCGCTTGGATCGTCATCGGATTCTGGATTCTGCGGAATGTCCCGTTCTGGCCATTCACGCTGCTCGCTCCTCCGTGATCGCGTAGTCCAAGAGAGTCTTGCCGCGGGCTTCCATCAGGAGTATTCCCACGCATGCCATTGCTTCTTGGAGTCAATATCGACCACATCGCCACTCTCCGTCAGGCCCGCTACGCGAAAGAGCCGAATTCGCCCAATGCCGAACCCTGCCCGGTCCAGGCCGGTCTCGATGCCGTCGCCGGTGGCGCGGATTCCCTGACCATCCACGTCCGGGGCGACCGCCGCCACATGCAGGATGCCGATGCCGTCCGCATCCGCGAGGAAATCAAAATCCCTCTCAATCTGGAAATGGGAGTCACCGAGGAAATGGTCGGGCTCGCGCTGAAATTGAAGCCCGAGTTCGTCTGCCTCGTCCCGGAAAACCGCATGGAAATCACCACCGAGGGCGGACTCAACGTGCTCGCCAGTTTCGACAAGACCCGCATGGTCATCGCCCGCCTCCAGGACGCCGGCATCCGCGTCAGCGTTTTCATCGATCCCGATCTGAAACAAGTCGAAGCCGCCGGTGAAGCCTGTGCCGACATGATCGAACTCCACACCGGAGCCTTCGCCAACGCCACCGGCGACAACGTCCAGGCCGAACTCGACCGCCTCATCGCCGCCGCCAACGAAGGCCGCCACAGCCTCCAGGTGAATGCCGGCCATGGCATCAACTACACCAACATCGCCCAAATCCTCACCATCCCGCACCTCGCCGAACTCAACATCGGACACAGCATCATCGCCCGTTCCACCCGGATCGGCCTGAGCGCCGCGGTGAAGGAAATGAAGGACCTCATGGCCGCATACGGCGCCTGATCATGCGCATCTATGGCATCGGCATCGACGTGGTGGAAGTGGATCGCATCGCGTCCGCCATCGAGCGCCACGGCGAACCGTTTCTGGCGAAACTCTTCACCACCGCCGAACGCGCCTACTGCGCCGCCCAGAAAAAGCCCGAGCTCCATTATGCCGCCCGCTTCGCCGCGAAAGAGGCCGTTTCCAAAGCCCTCGGCACCGGCATCGGCGGCCAGGCCGGTTGGCTGGATCTCGAAATCACCCGCGACCCATCCGGCGCGCCGAAGCTGGTCCTTCAGGGGGCCGCCGCGGAATTCACGAAGTCACAGGGCATCACGGAGATCCAGATCAGCCTGACCCACGCGCGGGAATACGCTGCGGCGAATGCCATCGCCATTGCCGGAGTGTTGAGAGTCGATGGTTGAGAGTTGAGAGCAAGATCAAGAGCTGCCAAAACGGACCGCTGGATTCATTCCGGCTTTCATTCATTTTTGCCCCTTCGATGTTCAATGTTGGAAGTTCGATGTTCGACGTTCAACCTCTTCTCATGAACCGTCCCCGCCGCAACCGCCGCACTCCCGCGATCCGCTCGATGATTCGCGAAACTTCACTGAAGCCCGCGGATTTCATCCTGCCGGTGTTCTTCCATGAGGATGCGGAGGACACGCCCATCGCTTCCATGCCCGGGGTCACGCGTTGGTCGGTGGACAGTCTGGTGAAAGAAGCCGGAGAGGCCCTCGCGCTCGGCATTCCGGCCCTCGTGCTTTTCCCGAAAATCGAGGAAGCTCTCAAAACCCCTCACGCGGAGGAATGCTCTAACGACGAGGGGCTTGTCCCACGCGCCATCCGCGCGATCAAGGCGGCGCATCCCACGCTCTGCGTCATCACCGACGTGGCGCTCGATCCCTACAACTCGGACGGCCACGACGGCATTGTCCGCCGCGACGCGTTGGGAAATCTGGAAATCCTCAACGACGAAACCGTCGCCGTGCTTTGTGAGCAGGCGCTTTGCCACGCCCGCGCCGGAGCCGACATCGTCTCTCCCTCCGACATGATGGACGGCCGCGTCGCCGCCATCCGCGAGGCACTTGATGAGGAGGGATTCACCAACGTTTCCATCCTCAGCTACACCGCGAAATACGCGTCCGCCTTCTACGGTCCGTTCCGTGGCGCGCTCGACTCCGCACCCAAGGACGGCGATAAGAAAACCTATCAGATGGATCCGGCGAACTCACGTGAAGCCATCCGCGAGACCTTGCTCGACGAAGCGGAAGGCGCCGACATGCTGATGGTGAAACCCGCCGGCCTCTACCTCGACATCATCGCGAAGATGCGCGAGACCAGCACGCTCCCCGTCGCCGCCTATCAGGTCAGCGGCGAGTATCTCATGCTGAAGAACGCAGCGGCCGGTGGCTGGCTGGATGAAAAGGCCATCGTCCTCGAATCCCTCACCGCCATCAAGCGAGCCGGAGCGGACATGATCCTCACCTACTTCGCCAAGCAGGCGTGTGGTTGGCTCAAAGAGTCGTGAATCAGGACCATTGGAATGTCCGCACCTATCATTTCATCCCTTTTCCCTGAAAAACCCGAGTAAAGTGGCTGGCGGATCGGGGAAAAGCTGCTTAGCCTCATGGGTATAGATGGCAGTGGAAGAAACGAACAGGCGATTCAAGATCGAACCCTTGCTGGGCGGGCTGGCGCTGCTCCTGCTTTTGCTAGGGTGCTTTTTCGTGCTGCGGCCGTTCATGACGGCTCTGATGTGGGCGATGGTGCTCGCATACTCGTTGTATCCGATGCAGCGGAAGTTCACCGCATGGTTCCGTGGTTCCAGGACACTCGCGGCGTGTTTTGTGACCCTGACGATGACGGTGGTTCTCGCCGGACCGATCGTGCTGATCGGATTCAGCATCGCCCAGGACGGCAAGGATCTGGCCCAGGCGACGCGGAATTGGTTCATGGCCGCGCCGGAGCAAGCGCCGCCGTGGGTGGAGAAACTGCCTTTGGTGGGGACCGATGTGGCGGGGTACTGGACGAAATTCGCCGAAGACCGGAAGCCCTTGATGGAGCAACTCGACAAGGAGGTGCAAACCGTGGCGCCACGGCCCAAGATCGTGGTGGAAAGTGAGGAAGGATCGTTCGTGAAGGATGCCCCACCCGTGCCTGCAACCGAGGCCGAGGACAAAGCTTTGGAAGAAGAGCGGAAGCCTAAGTCGCCGAATTTCGTCGTGATCCTGGGTCAGTTTCTGACGTGGGCATGGAGTTGGCTGCTGTCGGTAACGCTGGCGGTGGGGCAGGGGGTGACGCAGCTGGTTTTGAGCGGCTTCCTGGCGTTTTTTCTGTTGCGTGACGCGCCGGTGCTTGCGGATCGGCTTTCGATCGCGGCGGACCGCCTGGCGGGCGTCAGGGGGCAGCATTTGATCACGGTGGCGGGAGGCACGGTGCGCGGGGTGATTTACGGGATCCTCGGAACGGCGATTGTGCAGGCGCTGGTGGCAGGGTTGGGATTCTGGATCGCAGGGGTGCCGGGAACGGTGTTGCTCTCGGTGCTGACGTTCTTCTTTGCGGTGATGCCATTCGGCCCGCCGCTGATTTGGATTCCCGCCGCGTTGTGGTTGTTCGCACAGGACAAGCCGGGATTTGGAATTTTCATGCTCTTCTGGGGAACCCTGGGAATCAGCGGAGTGGATAACTTTTTGAAGCCGTATCTGATCAGCCAGGGCAGCAAGATGCCCTTCGTTCTGATTTTCTGCGGGGTGATCGGCGGAGCGCTGGCCTTCGGTCTGGTGGGGGTTTTCCTCGGTCCCACGCTGCTGGCCGTCGCGTTCCGGTTGATTGAGGAATGGTCCTCCCATCGGGCGGATCCTGAACCGGCCTTGATTCTCGACGGCATTTCGGGGTTGCGTGGCGAGCTGGTATCGGACACACAGCCGCATGGCGGCGAGCCCCTCGGTGTTAGGCAAGGTTCTTGAGGTTTTCGAACGGAATTTCCGCGAGCGTGGCGAGATCGGTGCGTCCGTGAGCATCTGGTGGGACGGCACGGAGCTGATTTCGGAAGGCCACGGCTGGTGTGAGAAGGAGATGACACGGCCCTGGACGGCGACGACGCTGGTGCCGGTTTATTCCGCCACCAAGGTGCCGTCGGCGGCGACGCTGCTAATGGCCTTGGAAAGCAAGGGACTGTCGAAGGAGACGCTGGTGCGCGAGGTCTGGCCGGAGTTTCCGGTGGCTTCGGCGAAATTTTCCCATCTGCTTTCCCATCAATGCGGACTGGCCGCGCTGGATCAGAAAGCGGACGTCTTCGAGCATGCGGAAGTGGTGGCCGCCATCGAGGCGCAGGCGCCGGCTTGGGCATTGGGGGAGGGGCATGGATATCATCCACGGACTTTCGGTGCGCTGACGGATGAGCCGGTGCGGAGACTGACCGGCATGACACTCGGCCGATACTGGCGGGAGCAAATCGCCGGTCCGCTCGATCTGGATTTCTGGATCGGTCTGCCGGAGGGCGAATGGCCCCGGGTGGCGCGGCTCTATCCGGGGAAAGCGGACAAGTCGGATCTGGCAGATGGTTTCTACAAGCAGCTGACCACGTCCGGCACCTTCACGCGGCAGGCTTTCTCATCGCCGCGAGGTCTGCATGCGGTTCACGAAATGAACGAGCCGCGAGCGTGGTCCGCAGGACTTCCCGCGCTCGGCGGGGTGGGAACCGCGTCCGCGCTGGCGAAGTTCTATCAGGCCGCGATCGGCTCCATCGAAAGCCCGCTCTCCTCGGGAATCAGGCAGGCGCTCGCCACCCCGCAGGTTTCCGGCGATGACAAGGTGCTGCTGCGCCCCACGGCCTTCACCTGCGGCGCTCAGCAGGATCCGCGGGATGCATCCGGCGCCAAAATCCGCCAGCTCTACGGTCCGTCGCTTTCCGCATTCGGCCATCCGGGAGCGGGCGGCAGCCATGGCTTCGGCGATCCGGAGACCGGCATCTCCTTCGCCTACGTGATGAACCAGATGGATCTGAGTGTGATGCCCGGGCTGAAGTGCGTGGAGATGGTGGAGGCGCTTTTTTCCGAGTCTTGACCGATTCCCCGCCCGGAATCCATGCTCCGCGCCATGCGAACCCTTACCGGCCTCCAGCCCAGCGGAAAACTCCATGTGGGCAATTACTTCGGCGCGATGGAGCCCGCCGTCCGTCTTCAGGAGGAGGGCGAGGCCTTCTATTTCATCGCCGACTATCACGCGATGACCTCGTCCCGCGATCCGGCCGCGCTGCGTGAGAATGTCCGCGAGCTCGCCGTCGATTTCCTCGCCTGCGGTCTCGATCCGTCCCGCGCCGTGTTCTTCCGCCAGAGCGCCGTCCCCGAGGTGAACGAACTCGCCTGGATCCTGTCGACGGTTTGTCCGATGGGGCTGTTGGAAAAATGCCATTCGTATAAGGACAAGATTGCCAACGGCATTTCTCCGAACCACGCGCTCTTCGCCTATCCGGCACTGATGGCGGCGGACATCCTGCTGTACGATTCCAACAAGGTGCCCGTCGGAAAGGACCAGAAGCAGCATCTCGAAGTCACCCGGGATCTCGTCGTCAAACTGAACGAAGCCTACGGCGAGGGCACCGTGATCCTGCCGGAACCGATCATCCGCGAGGATACCGCGCTGGTGATCGGTCTCGACGGACAGAAAATGAGCAAGAGTTATAACAACACGCTCCCGATCTTCGGAGAGGAGAAGCCGCTCAAGAAGCTGGTCATGAAAATCACCACCGACTCGACTCCGGTGGAAGCCCCGAAGCCCACCGAAGGCTCGACGATTCTCGCGCTTTACAAGCTTTTCGCCAGTCCCTCCGACTACGCCACGATGGTCGCCGACCACGAAAACGGCGGATTCGGCTATGGCGATCTCAAGAAGCGCCTGGCGGACGCCTACTGGGATTATTTCGCCCCGATGCGGGCGCGCCGCGAGGAAATTCTGGCGGATACGGGGTTCGTCGACAAGGTTCTCACCGATGGGGCCGTCCGTGCCCGTGAGGAAGCCGGCAAGGTTTTGACGCGGGTCCGCAAGGCTGTGGGCTTGGTCTGAACCTCCTGTTTGTCGTGCAATGAGCGCTTGCCATCATTGCGAGTGTCGGGGATGTTCCGCGGGTCGTGCCTTCCGAGCAGCGTAAGCCCTTGTGGCTCATTCCCAACTTGCTGAGCCTGGATGCTCCGCTCGTGGCGGTGGCTTGGCTGTATATTTTCGCGAAAACCTGGCGCGCGGACTATCTTCCGTGGACCGCCTATTTCTCGCTCGGGCTGGTGGTGTGGGTCATTTACGTGACGGATCGCCTGCTGGATTCCTCGATCCGGAACGGAATGTCGGAAAAATTGGAAGCCCGCCATGATTTCCACCGCAAGCACCAGGTGATGTTCCGCATTCTTGCGGTGCTGGCCGGTATCGGAGCCATGGTCATGGTCATCGGCGGGATGCCTGTGAGGATCTATGAGAATTCACTCATGGGAGGCATTCTGGTCGTGGGATTTTTCGCGCTGTCGATTTTTTCCACCAACGGTCCGAATGAAATCCCGTATGCCAAGAACATCCTCGCAGGGCTCTCGTTCGGCTTCGGTACCGCATTGATCGCCTTTGTTTATACCGGTTTCGACTGGTGGGAGTTCATCCTGTCCCGTGAGCTGATCAGTTTCTCGGTCCTGTGCTTTCTCAATATCTCCGCCATCGATCTCTGGGAGCATGCCAACCGTTCGTCGGATCCGGAAATGAAGGCGACCGATGAACTGGCGCTGACCCTGCCGCTGACCCTGCTGGGGGGAGCCTCGCTGGTGTTCGCCTCCCAGGACCACGAGCTGACGACGCGGCCGTTTTTCTATGCCGTTCTAACTGGTGCCGCGCTGCTCCATATCCTCAACCGCACACGGTCGCGTTTTTCGATGGATGCCCTGCGCGTGCTGGCGGATGTGGCGCTGCTCATCCCGTTCATCGTGTTCCTGGCGGCCTCCAGATCCTGATTCTGGCATCCGCCCCTCCCGTTTTCCCACATGCGAGTCATCTTCATCGCCACCGGCGACATCGCCCTTCCGTCCTTCCGCCACCTGTTGGAAAACGGACCACGGCCGCTGGCCCTTGTCACCCAGCCGGACAAACCGGTGGGCCGCCACCAGACGCTCACGCCTCCCGCGATCAAGGTCGAGGCGCTCGCGGCGGGGGTTCCGGTCTATCAACCGGAGAAGATCGGCGACATCACCGAAGAGCTTGCCGCGCTTCAGCCCGAGATCCTCGTGGTCATGGCCTACGGCCAGATCCTTCGGAAGAACATCCTCACGCTCGCCAGCCATTCCATCATCAATCTCCATGCCTCACTGCTGCCGAAATACCGTGGTGCGGCCTGTATCCAGGCCGCCATCGATGCCGGGGATTCGGAGACCGGCATCACCGTCATGCACGTCGTCCGCCAGCTCGATGCGGGCGACATGATCGTGACCAGGTCCATTTCCATCGCACCGGATGAAACCGGCGGCACCCTTCACGACCGTCTCGCCGGCCTGGCTCCGCTGGCTTTGGCCGAGGCCCTGGGAAGGCTCTCCGATGGCACCGCCGAGCGCATCCCGCAGGAGGAGGCCGCCTCCAGCTATATTTCCAAGCTCGAGCGCGATGACGGGAAGATCGACTGGTCGCAGGACGCTGCCGCCATCGAGCGCCGCATCCGGGCCTACGACCCCTGGCCCGGCACCTACACCGTCGCCACCGAAGGCGGTCAGGGCAAGCGCCTGAAAATCTTTCCGCCCGCCACCGTCCTCCAGCAGGATCTCCCCTCCGGAGAAATTTCCATGCAGGAAGGCCATCTCATCATCGGCTGCGGCACCGGGGCGTTGAAATTGGAATCGGTCCAGCCCGACGGCGGTCGCAGGATGTCAGCCGGGGACTATCTGCGCGGCCGCAGGCCGACAGCTGTCGGTTGACGGAGGGGGGGCTTCCTCCCCATTTCGGGTGGGTTGACGGGCTGATGGGCATCGGTTAGGTATTCGGCGCGACTCAAGGGATTGCAGTCGTCAATAGGGTCGGTCTTCCCACGGTGGGGCGACCGACCTTTTTGTATTTGGGGACAGGAGGATCCTCCATGGTGCGAACCGATCCACGTTCGGATATCACGAACGCACCCGCAGGCAAGGAGTGGGCTGGAGGTGATGTATTGATTCCCCCCGGCGCTGACCGCCGGGCGTAAGACATTTTGGAATGAAACATTTTTTTGCAGCATCGAGGGTTGGGGAGAGAGCGGAGCGGGCCGTACGGAGCGGAGTGCTTTCGGTTACCGGGATTTTGGTGATGGGAGGGGCCGGGGCTTTCGGCCAGACCGCACAGAAGAACCGCTACTCGCCCTATCCGCAGGTTTCCAACATCAGCGAGGGGATTTCATGGCCGAAGGGGCAGGCGCTCCCCATTTTCGCCACCCCGGCCGCCACGATGGACACCCTGATGGTGCAGGGGCTGTCGAAAGACGAGCAGATCACGTTCTCCGCCCTGCAGGGAATCGTGAACCGCAAGCAGCCGAGGATTTATCTGTTGAACGCCCGTGCGGAAGAGGGGCTCTACACCTGGGCGGAAACCACGACGGTGAATCTCAAGTCCAGAACCCTCATCGAACGCGACGCCAAGTATGGCCTGGTGGCGAAATATGCGAAGGAAGTCTCCGGCATCGTGCTCTATGATCCGGCAAAAAACCCCCACTACCGGAATCTCGCGGGAACCGCCGCGGCGGTGAACAACGCGCTGCCGGTGACTCCGGAGGTGCGGGAACGGCTGAAGGAGAACGGAGTGGATCTGAAAGTCATGGTCGACCTGACCGAACTCAAGTTCACCTCGACCCTGGAGATCTATCAATACCTCCGCGATCATTTCTGGGAAAAATGCGACAAACGTCTGATCGTGAGCGCCAAACCTCACGATGAAAAGGGCGGGGGAAACTACTTCCACACCCGGGACATTGCGGTGGCCGCCGGTTCCGCGGTGGTCTGGCTGGACACGTTGGATCCGGTGGAAAAGAAGATGCTCAAGACGTTTTTCGCCGACATGAAAGCGGGGGAGGCCATCGCTCTGGGATGGTACACCACCGAACGCTCGGGCGTTCCCGCAGCCACCGAGTTCGGCATCGGCACCCTGCCCGCCGATTTCTATGTGAGCGGCAGCGTTTACTCGGGAACGGATCACCAGATCCGGATCCCGTCCGTGCCGAAAATGCCGGAACTCGAGAACAAGGTCTATGTCGCCATTTTCATCAGCGACGGCGACAACATCCAATACACCCAGCACGCCATGCGGAAAAACTGGGACCGCACCGCCGATGTCAGGGGCAAGGTCGCGCTGAACTGGACCATCGCGCCGGGACTGGTGGATGTCGGCCCGGGGATCATGAATTACTACTACACCACCGCGACACCCAAGGACTGCTTCGTGACCGGACCTTCCGGCATGGGCTACGCGATGCCCTACAACACCCTCAAGGAGCCCGGCGCGCCCGTGGGGGACTCGCTAACGGACCAAGCGCGGATGGACGGCTACGCCCGTCTGACGGAAACCTACCTCCAGCGGTCCGGCCTGCGGGTGGCGACGATCTGGGACGATGCGACCCCGATGCAGCGGAAGTCCTACGAGAAAAACTGCCGCCACCTCTACGGCGCGACCGTGCAGAACTTCAAGGACGTCCCGGGGGTGGAGGGCAGGCTTGAAAACAACCGTATTCGTTTCGATAAACTGGTGATTCCCTACGCCGGATCCTACGAGCACATCAGCGGATCGATGAACCGGGAAATCGGCCGCTGGGATGGGAAGGCGCCGTTGTTCCTTTCCTATCAGGTGGACGTTTGGAGCGAGTTGAGGGCGGAGAAGCTCGTCGAGCTGCACGACAATTTCACCAAGCAGTTTCCGGGCAAGGTGGAGTTCGTCAGGGCGGATCATTACTTCAACCTCTCCAACGAGTCCGCCGGCGCGCCGTTCAATCTTGCGATGGCTCCCAAGACCACGGTCAAAGCCAGTGATCCATCGACGAACCCCGATCTCGCGATCGATGGAACACCCGCCACGATGTGGAGCGCCGCCCGATCCGGCAAGCCGTGGCTGGGGCTTGATTTCGGTGCCCAGTACCGGATCAACCGCTACGTCATCCGGCACGCTGGAGACAGCGGGATGAACCAGTCGCTCAACACGCGGGAATACGCGGTCCAGGCGAGCGTCGATGGGAAAAACTGGAAAACCATCGATGTCTTCAAGGGCAACAAGGAGAATGTCACGGACGTGGAATTCGCCACGATCAGCGCGAGATACGTCAAAATCATCGTCAGCAATCCGGGCGGCGATTCCACCGTCCGGATCGCGGACGTGGAGGTCTACGGCAGCCGGTGATCGATGGGGAGTGGCGGCATTCCCGTCGCCACTCAGCCGGATCTGCTCGCAACCGGCTCAAAGCGCCGCGGCGATCTTCCCAAGTCCCTCGAGCATCCGCGCGCGCGGACAGCCGAAGTTGAAGCGGATCCATCCGGGCCAGCCGAAGTAGGCTCCGTCCGATAGAAAGAGACCGGCCTTCTTCTCGAAGTATTTCGCGGGATTCTCGACTCCCATCCCGCGGGCGTCGATCCAGGCAAGATACGTCGCCTCGCCGGGAGAGACCGTCAGGCCCGGGCAGCGTGTGTTGATGAACTCGACCAGCGTGTCGCGGTTGGATTTCAAATAGGCCATCAGCTCCTGTCTCCACGGCTCGCCATCGCGGTAGGCGGACTCGGCGGCGTAGTAGGAAAGCGCGTTGATCTCGCTCAGCGTGTGGCCGCGCGAGGCGGCGAATTTCCGGCGGAGAGTGTCGTCCGGAATGACCGCGATGGCATAACCGAGACCCGCGATGTTCCACGTCTTGCTCGGTGAAAGCAGGGTGATGGTCCGCTTGGCGAGATCCTCCGGCAGGCCGAGCGCGGAGAAATGCGGCGTGGCGGTTTCGTCGAAAACGAGGTCGCAGTGGATTTCATCCGAGACGAGGACGAGGTCGTGGGCCTCGCAGAATGCCGCCAGCCGGGTGACCTCCTCCGCCGTGAACACGCGGCCTAGCGGATTCTGCGGATTGCAGAGGAGGAAAACCTTGGTTTCCGGCGTCACCGCGTTTTCCATGGCCTGCCAGTCGAAAGCCCATCGGCCGTTTTCCAGCACATGATCGACGGTGATGAGGGAAACATGCGCGTCGTGATGCACCCCGATGAACGGCGGGTAAACCGGAGTGCAGGTCATCACCGCGTCACCGGCGTGGCAAAAGGCCCGCACGGAAAGCGAAAGCGCGGGGACCAGTCCGCCGAGGTGGATGATGTGGTCGAAAGGGACCGTCACGCCGCGGCGGTCCCGGAGGTAGGAGATGACCGCTTCGTTCAATCCGTCGTGCGCCTGGGCGTAGCCGAAGATGCCGTGATCCACCCGGTCGTGCAGGGCCTTCACAATCACCGGAGCGGAAGCGAAATCCATGTCCGCGACCCAGAACGGATCGAGCTCGGGCCGGCGGTCATACTTGATGCAGCCGGTGCCGCGGCGGGTGATGGGAGTGTCGAAGTCGGAATTCATCGCGCGGTATTTCTCGACGTTGGTGCGGCAAGTTTCAAGCCCGACCTTGGATGACCATCGCGCGGGTGCATGGGATTCCTGCGTTTCTATCCGCAATGGCCGCTGTCCAAAAATACAAGCCGGCTTTCATTCGAGGGTGGCATCTTCGCCATCCGCCACTTCGCACTGTTTGAAGCGGCAGGAGTTCTGATCAGATGAAGGAAGTACGAGGACTGGGACTCGAACCCAGGACCAATTGATTAAAAGCCAACTGCTCTACCAACTGAGCTATCCTCGCCTTCATTTACCCGCATGCGGGGGCGGGACGAATAAAAGGGGAGCGTGGGGTTGGCAAGCTGATTTTTGCAAAAATCTTCAGAATCCACGATTTTTCAACGATCATGGGCGATCGGGAGAATTGTCCGTCCGCGACCGCTTGGGCAGATGCCAGGGTGGGTTTTTCTCGTACTCCTTTTTGAGCGCCGGGAAGGTTTCTCCCATCAGTTCGAAGACGTAGGGCGAGATGACGACCATCTGCATCTGGAGGGCTCCGAAGAACAGGAAGACCAGCGTGACGACGCGGAAGGGGCTGAGCGCCGCGGCGAAGACCTGATGGCCGCCGGCATGGTCCCACAGCGTCGTGCCGAGGCGTCTGGCCGTGAAGAAACTCAGTGCCTGGCAGAACACCGCCAGCAGGCCCCAGCCGAAGCCGATGCCGGTGAAAAGCACGCGCATGGAACGGCGGGTGGAGGAGGGGAGATCGAGTGGCGAGCCGTCCTTGTTCCTGACTTGAAGGCTGAGCAGCCATTTGCCGGGGGTGGTGCCCAGATAATGGATAAGCAGGGTCTCGACGACGAACCAGGGAATGAAATGGAACAACATGATCCATGGGTTGATCCACGCGGCCCCGATATCCTGGCGGGCTGCCCACATGCCGAGCCACCAGATGCCGGCGTATAAAGTCAGGTCGAACCAACGCGCCCAGAACCGCCGGCCGTAGAATGTTTCCACCGGCAGCGGTGGCGGGGTGGCCCGCTCCGGTGAAGGAAAGCTGGGGGCTGCTTCGGGTGGAGCTGCGGCGATCTCGAATTCCCGGGTGAAGATGTCGATCTCGGCCAGCGGTTTCCAAGCCGGTTGTCCTTCATGCCAGGCGGGCGTGCTGGCCGGCAGCTCACCGGTTTCGATTTTCCTGCGGATTTCGTAGTCGTGAATGGGGCCGACCTTTTCGCCGTCGCGGATGATCCAGATGTCCATGGTTCAGAGATTCCGCAGGGATTTGGCTGCGTCGCTGCGGGCGGCGAAAAAGGCGGGGACCAGCGCGGCGAGCGAGCAGAGGATGAAGGCCATGATGGCGAAGAGAAGTTGCTCTCCGGGATTGTTGTGGGCAGGCAGGACGTTGAAGCCTGTGAACGATGAGGGGAAGGGGTCGGGGCCGATGGTTCGCAGGAAGAGCTGGAGCTCGCCCCGGAAATGGATGACCACGCGGCCCAGTCCGACTCCGAGGATGGCCCCGAGCGTGCCAAGGATCATGCCCTGATAGAGGAAGACTCTCACGATCTGGCCAGGCGTCGCTCCGAGCGCCTTCATGACGCCGATTTCCCGCCGCTTCTGGATGGTGACGGTGAACATGACCGCCATCATCGAGAAGGCGGAGATGAGGATGATGAACGAGAGCATGAAATACATCATCGCACGCTGCGTTTCGATCAGGTTGAAGAATGCTACATAACGATCGCCCCAAGTGCCGAGCGTGTATTCCTGACCGAGCGTTTTCTCATACTCTTCCTTATAAATCTCCGCTTTGTAAGGATCATCGAGTCGCAGTGCGATGCCTTGTACCGCATCACCGAGACCGGCGAGATCCTGGGCCAGGGGAAGGGGGATGTAGACATCGGGAGTGGCGGCCATCTGGGATGCCTGATAGACACCGATGACTTCCGCTTCCTTGGGCAGGACGAGGGTCTTCAGATTCTTGAAGGTCTCGGCATCCATCTTCTCCGCGTCGGTGGCGTTGAGATCGGCGATGGCTTTTTCCACCTCGATCTTCGCATCCCTGGTGAAGCGGAAGGCGGTGTCCGTCTGTTCGGCCGTGTCCATGGAGCGGAGGATGTTGCCGAGGAGTTCCTGTTCGGCATCCCTGATATCGTCGTTGTAAATCGCTTCTAGCGCGGCGTAGGACTCGCGGTATTCGGCGAGTGTCAGATCGAACTGTTCTCCATCGGCCTTCCAAGACTTGAGAACGGTTTCCGTGGCTTTTTTCCAAGCGTCGGCAAATGCCTCGCGGACCGGAGGCCTCTCCGTGGTTTTGTAAGCGCGCATGACGCCTTCGATGTTTCGTGTGGAAAGCAGGCGGATCCTGTCGCCGACGCCGAGTTGAAGCTGTTCGGCGAGGATGGAGGAAATCACCGCGCGGTCCTCGATGCCGAGTTCGGCACTGGAGCCGGGATGTTTTTCCAGATCCAGCATGTTGGCCAGGCCTTCGATCTGCGCGTGGTCCGAGGTGTCAATGCCGCTGAAAAGAACGGGACGTTGCCAGGAGGCGACATCGACAATGACGTTGTCCGAAATGTAAGGGGTGGCGGCTTCCACGTGCGGAAGTTTTTTCGCCATGGCCGCGGATTCCTCCCAATCGGACATCCGGCTGTCCGGGGCTGTGGGGTCATGCCGGCTCAGCAGGATGTGCGGAGTGGAGTCGAGCAGGCGCTTTTTCACGTTGCGCTCGAGGCCCGAGTAAACGGCCATCACGACCACGAGAACAAGCACGCCGAGCATCACGCCGAGCAGCGAAATGAGGCTGAACGAAGATAGCATCGAACGGCGGGGATTGAGATACCGCCGGGCGAGGAGGAGGCTGAAGGATCGTTTTTTGATGCCGCTTGCTAACCCGTGATCGGCCGGTCGGCAAGTGCTAGTGGCATCGGGATCAATCCGCGTTCGGCAGGCCGAGCAGTTCGATCAGGCGCTGCAGGTCGTCGTCCCCGTAATATTCGATCTCGATCTTGCCTTTTTTCGACGAATGCTGGATGGCCACATGGGTCGCGAGATGTTCGCGGAGCCGGTTGGTGATGGCGCGGACGTGGATGTCCACCTCGCGGGCGGCGGGGGCCTTTTTGGATTCGCCGGATTCCTGCGGCTGATCGTTGAGGAAAGTCTGGACCAGTTTTTCCGTCGCGCGGACGGTCAGGGTGCCGCGGATGATGCGGTCGGCGACGAGGAGCTGGGTGTCCTGATCCTTGATGGCGAGAATCGCCTTCGCATGGCCGACGGTGAGGCGGGCCTGGGCGACGAGGAGCTGGACATCGCTGTGCAGGCCGAGAAGCCGCATGGCGTTGGCGACACTGGCGCGGGACTTGCCGACGCGGCCGGCGATCTCGTCCTGCTTGAGAGCGAACTCCTCGGCCAGCCGCACATAGCCGGCGGCTTCTTCCATCGGGTTGAGGTCCTCGCGCTGGAGGTTCTCGATGAGGGCCATTTCCAACACATCGCGGTCGGAGGCTTCGCGTTCGATGATCGGCACGGTGGTTAGGCCGAGTTTTCTCGATGCGCGCCAGCGGCGTTCGCCGGCGATCAGTTCGAGCTTGCCGTTCACCGGCCGGACGATGAGGGGCTGGATGATGCCGTGCTGGCGGATCGACTCCATCAGATCGTCCAGCGGCGATTCCACGAACTGCGTCCGCGGCTGCAGCGGGCTGGGAACCACCATGTCGAGCGGTACGTCGCGGACCCGTTTGAAATCCTCCGGCGTGATTGCGGCGTCCGTTGCCGGGGGAGCGACACTTTTCTTGATGAGTGCTCCGAGTCCTTTTCCGAGTGCCTGTTTCGCCATGGGGGTGCGAGCTTTACGCAAAGCCTCCGGGAAATCCAAGCGGAATTCGGGCGAGCTTGACGGAAGACGGGACAGGGGCCATCCATGCCGCGTGAAATTGACGTTTTTCGCTTCATCATTCGCCGCGCTCGCGCTGGTCGCCGGCAGTTCCCACGCCCAGGACGGGCCGCCACCGCTGGCTCCGCTGCCGAAGGTGCCCAAGGAAGGCGTGGCTCCCGTTCCCGCGGTGTCCGCCGCCGCGCCTGCCGATGTCGTGGCATCCGCCGTGGCGGCGGTGGCGAGCCTGGGGGATGAGGTCGTGCTGGGCCGCTATCAGGTGGCGGTCGAGCGCATGAACCCCCAGTGGAAGGAGCGCACCGCGAACCGCATGGGCGGGATGGAGGTGCTTGAAAAACAGCTCGCCGGCGTGGCCAGGCAGATGGTGCAGCAGGGAATCAGCATGATTTCCTTCAAGCCGCAGGGGCAGCCCAGGTCGTACGAGGTGGGACCCAGCAGGAAGGTGGAGAAAGTGAATGGCGAGGATGTGGAAAGCCTGATTTTCACGAAATGGCTGGTGATGATCCCCACCGCCACGAAGTTCCGGATCATCCGCCAGGGCGAGACGAAACCGATCATCATCGAGAGCATCGGCTTCCAGGTGGCCGTCGCCGACAAGGGCAAGAACAACTGGACCTTCATCGACGGATCCGGCCTCACCGTGAACGATCTGCGCGGCCTGTATGTGAATTTACCGCAGGATCTGCAATTTCCTCCTTTGGAAAAACGGGAGTCTCGTTAGAATCACGGCCATGGCAGCGAAGAAGACGGCGAAAAACAGTGTTTCGGAACAGAATGCGTTGCACCGCAAGCTCGTCGAGCTGTGGAACCGCGGGCAGAGCAAATACTGCGAGGTCCGGGGTTCCGACATTCACGGGCGCGGGGTTTATGCGACGACCTTCATTCCCAAGGAAACGAAGATCATCGAATACGTCGGCGAGCTGATCGACAAGACGACGAGTGAGAAACGCGGGGTTTCCCAACATGAGAAGTCGGTCGAAACGGGCGACGCCGCCGTCTACATCTTCACGCTTTCCCGGAACTACGACATCGACGGCAACGTCCCGTGGAACACCGCCCGCCTGATCAACCACTCCTGTGCTCCGAACTGCGAGGCGTGGATCGAGGGCCGGAAGATTTTCATCCATTCCCTAACCGATATTAATGCGGGAGAAGAGCTCACCTTCGACTACGGATTCGATGTCGAATGTTACGAAGACCATCCGTGCCGCTGCGGCAAGGACGGCTGCATCGGCTACATCGTCAGCCGCAGCCAGTGGAAGGATTTGGAAAAGAAGCTGAAGGCGAAAGCCTGACCTCCTGCCGTTTCCGAGATGAAGGAGACGTCGCGTCCCAAGTCCGTTCCGGAGCCGACGGATTTCCAGCGGGCCGTCCATGAGGCGGTCCGCCTGATTCCGGAAGGTAAGGTTTCCAGTTACGCCTGCATCGCGACGAGGATCCGCCGCGGCAGCGCCCGGACTGTTGGCACCGCGCTGCGCCACGCTCCTGACGATCCGGGGATTCCGTGCCACCGCGTCATCTGTTCCGACGGCCGCGTCGGTGGCTTCGGCGGTGAGATGGCAGGGCCCCATGTCGCCCGCAAGGAGCGTCTCCTTCGCAAGGAAGGCGTCCCGTTCATCACCAAAGGCAAGGTGGATCCCGCCGCCTTCATTTGACCCGCCTTCGTTCGGGGTTGTTTCTAACCAAGGACGAGACGCTCTTTTGAGAGGATCATCCCTGCATGAGCTTCACACCCCACCAGATCAGCGAGCCGGTGGCGGTGAGAAGCAGGACCAGCAGCATGAAACTGCGGCTCTGGTCGCGGAGGATGTTGGCGACCTCGCCACGGGAGACGATCTGATCGTGCTCCTTGCGGCGGCGGCGCTCTTCGATTTCCGCCAGCGGCGGCATCGTGCATTCGCGCTCCTTGAGTTCTTGGGCGAGCCTCTTCGGAATTTCCGCGAATTCCTTCTGGCGGAGGAGCAGCTGTTGCTCCGCCTCGCGCATCTGGCTGAGTTCGAGATCTTCTTTGAGGGGGGCGCTTCGGCTCATGGTTCGGGAGGTAACTATTTGACGAGGTAGATGAAAAGGGCGAGTCCGCCGAGCGTGAAGACGGGCAGATTGAAGGCGAAACCGTTGCGGAGGTTTTGCATGAATTCCGAGCTGCCCGCGCTGCGGTGGGCGGCGGTGCGGCCGCGCTTCGAGGGACGGCCGAAAATCGCTCCGCTGCGTCCGTTTTGGAAATGGGCGGCAGCCTGATCGTATTCATCGGCGGCGATGTCGATGGCCATCGAGGCTTTTTCGAGTTTCTCGGGAAGTTGCTCGCGGTTCCAGTTTTCGGGATTGAATTTCTGGAGTTTGTCGAGGTGCGCCGCGAAGCAGACCCGGCATTGTTCGAGATCTTCGGCTTCCTGGCGCATTTCGAACAATTCGCGGTCGATCAGCGTGAGCGAGGAGGTGAGTTTCTCCGTGAGTTCGACCTGTTGGGAAAGGAACGTGCGCTTGCGCCCGGTGAGTTCCTCAAGCTCGCTTTTCTTGCGCTCGAGTTCCTCGCGCTGGAGCTGGATGCGGTCGAGTTCTTCCTGCGCCGCCTTCAGCTTGCGATCGTAATCCTCGTCACGATTGCCGCTTCCGGAAGGCATTTCCATCTGCGTCGAGCGGATCTTGATGTGGTGGGTGTGTTCGGCAGGTGCGGCCATGGGGTGAAAAAGGTTTAGTGAGACGCCAGTCCTTTAACTGAAATCAAGTTTTTCATCCAGCGAAATATTTCAGGTTTCTTGACAAATTTGCGGCCAATGCTATCGCGCTCAACCGGTTCAGATGTAGAACATCGGATCGCCCTGGCTGCTGGCGAGGCTTTCCACGGTGATTTGATCCAACGAATGTTGGAAACCGGAGGAAACCTGCTCCCAAGCGCGTCTCACCGATTGGCCGGAATCCCCGTCAAGCGTGACGGAGCACTGCAACAGCGCGGGATCCACCGCCTCCACCACCTGTCTCAAGGTGATCTGGTCGGAAGCTCGTCCCAACAGGTAGCCACCCGCCTTTCCGCGACGGCTTTCGATCAGTCCCGCACGGCGCAAGTCGTTGAGAATTTGCACAAGAAAGTTTCCCGACACTGCTTCGCGTTGCGCTAGGTCCTCGAGCCGTGTAAGAGTTCGCCCGTCATGGTATTTCGCCAGCTGCGCCATCGCACGGCAGGCGTATTCCAATTTCTGTGAAATCTTCATGAGCGAATCTCAACAGGCCGGATTACTCCCGGCGAGCAAGAATAAAGCCAAGCTTTGCGCCGGAAAAGTCGCGGACCTTCAAAACGTCTGGGAAACCCTGCGCGGCGAGGCCCGCCGGGTGGTCGAGGAAGAGCCGACCCTGCGCCATCTCGTCGACGATGTGATCCTTTCGAGAGAAACTCTGGCAGGTGCCCTCGGAGCCCGGCTTGCGAGACGGCTTGCCCGCGAGGACATGCCGCGGGTCAGCATGGAGCCGCTGCTTACGGGAGTTTTCGAAGCCTATCCGCAAATCGTCCATGCCGCGTCGCGCGATCTGCTGGCCATGTTCGAGCGGGATCCCGCATGCTTTTCTCCACTGGAGCCGCTGCTTTTTTTCAAGGGCTTTCTCGCCCTCACGACCTACCGGGTCTCCCACCAGCTGTGGGTGGATGACCGGCGCTGGCTCGCGCTCTATTTCCAAAGTCTCGCCAGCGAGGTCTTCGCCGTGGACATCCACCCCGCCGCGCGAATCGGCTGCGGGATTCTGTTGGACCATGCGACTTCATTTGTCGTCGGAGAAACGGCGATCATCGAGGACGACGTTTCCATCCTCCATGAAGTCACGCTCGGCGGAACGGGCAAGGAGTCGGGAGACCGCCATCCGATCATCCGCTCCGGTGTTTTGTTAGGGGCGGGGGCGAAAATTTTGGGTCGTGTGGAAATCGGAACCGGTGCCAAGGTGGGTGCCGGCAGCGTCGTGCTCAACGACGTCGAGCCCCACAAAACCGTCGCCGGCGTGCCAGCCGTGGTGGTCGGTGTTTCCCGCGAGGAAAACCCGGCCATCGAAATGAACCAGAACCTCGACTGCTGCGGCTACATCTGACCTTATGAAACTCCGTCTCCTTGCCATCACCTTGCTCGGCCTCGCGTCATTTTCCTGCGACAAGGCCAGAAGCCTTGCGAACAAGGCGCGCTCCGCCATGGAAAGCGAGATCGCCAAAAAATCCGCGGACTCCGACAAGACCAAAGTGGATCCGGCGTTGGAAAAGCTCGTCGACCGGACACCCGAGGGTGTTGTTTTCCGGAAGGATATTCCGTTCCCCGCACGGCTCGACGTGAAAGTCACCCGCAGCCATGAGATCAACGGCCGTGTTTTCGAGTCTTCCATCCTTGGCAACACCGCCACGACCGTGAAGGGAACCCAAACGACGGTCACGCATCTCGAACGGGCGGCGGACCAGGTCCGCTACACCTTGGAAGGGTCCACCTTCTCGGATCCGGTGGTGGAAGGTGACAAGCAAGACGAGAAGAAAAAGCCTGTCGTCCGACAGCTCGCGCCTCCTTCCAAGCCACGCATCTACAAAAAGACCGGATCGAAATGGATCGCGGAGAACAGCGAGGGATTCCGGACCGCGGCGTTGGCCAAAGAGCTTTCGCCTGTTTTCGATCTGCTGCTCGAAGAAAACCTGCTCGCTCCCAGGCGGCTCTGGCTGGGCAGGCACCGGATCAAGATAGGCACGGAAATCCCCGTCACCGGCGACATGCTCTCCATGCTGGTCACCGGCAAGGCCCACGGTTCCTACATCTTGAAATTCGAATCCACCAGCGGGGTCAACGGCCATCCGTGCGGGGTTTTCTCAATCAAGGGTGACTACAGCCGCAAGGGGTTTCCTGACTTCGAAGGAAACCTGACTGATGAGGATGTCACCGTCGAGTCCGGCAAGATCTGGCTATCTCTTCTCTATCCGATCGTTCTCAGGGAGGAGATGGACACCATCCAGACCTTCCGCTCCGGAGCCAGCGGCAGCCCGGCCAGCCGCACCCAGGGAACGGTCAGGGTTTCGGTCATCCGGGACTGGAAAACGCCGAAATCCTAGGAATTCTAGCAATGTTATCGTCCGCACGGAATCATGGAATGCCGTCGGGATTCTCCACTTGCCGACACCGCTCCGGTGTCGTCATGATGCCGCCATGAATGAAGAAAGCTCCCTGTGGAAAGGCAGTCCCGCCCAGTGGCTCAATCTCTGGCCGTTTGCCGGCGCTCTGGCCCTGGCGGGAGGCATTCTGATCGGCGGATTGTTCTTCCCACCGGCTTTCATAGCGATCGTTCTGCCGCTCGGCTACATGATCTGGCGGTATCTCCTCGTCCGCACCCAGGTTTTCGAACTGACCAGCGAGCGGCTCCGCGTCACCAGCGGTGTCATCAATCAGAAGATCGACGAGATCGAACTCTATCGGGTCAAGGATTCCCACATGGTCCGTCCGTGGTGGATGCGGGTCACAGGTCTCGCTTCCATCGTTTTGGAAACCTCGGATCGCTCGATGCCCCATCTGATCATTCCCGCCATTCACGGTGGTGTCGAACTCCGCGAACTGCTCCGCAGGAACGTGGAGCTCCAGCGCGACCGCAAGCGGGTGCGTGAAACCGATTTCGACGAAGTCGGCGGGGACGGCATGGAAGTTTCGTGAGTTCCGTTAGTGCCATGAAATCGGAAAAAGAAAAGATGCTGGCTGGTGAGCTCTACCTGGCATTTGGTGAGACGCTGGTTGCGGAACGGTTCGCCGCGCGCAGGCTTTGCCGTGAGTTCAATGCCCTTGACGAAGAGTGTCTGGAGGAACGGCGCGCGGTGCTGACGAAACTGTTGGGAACGAGCCACCCGGACACCTACATCGAATCCTCGTTCAAGTGCGACTATGGTTATAACATCCACGTCGGCACGGGTTTCTATGCGAATTTCGATCTGATCATTCTAGATGTGTGCAAGGTGATCATCGGGAAAAACTGCATGATCGGGCCGCGGGTTTCGATCTACACGGCAGGGCATCCGATTGATGCGGAAACGCGGGTGTCCGGACTGGAATTCGGCAGTCCCATCACCATCGGTGACAACGTCTGGATCGGCGGAAATGCCGTGATCAATCCGGGGGTGACCATCGGCAACAACGTCGTCATCGCGTCCGGCGCGGTCGTTACCAAAGACGTTCCTGACAATGTGGTGGTGGCGGGAGTTCCGGCGAAGGTGATTAAAAAAATCGGGCCACCGGAATTCTGAATCCCGATGGCCCGGAGTTGGAGGGGTGCTTCAGACCAGCGCCGGATCCGCGCCGATCATGCCGACCAGACCCGCCCGATAGGCGGGTGAGCTGACCCGGGCGAGCGTTTCCTTGGCTTTCCCGATGCGTTCGTGGATGCGCAGTCGCTTGAGTTCGCTCTGATAGTTCGGCTTCGCGAGGAAGCTTTCGAGGTAGTCGAGGTGGCGCTTCCAGAGCGCCTGATCCACCGCGGCCTTGGCATCGAGCCGGGCCTGATACCAGTCCGAGGCGATGAGCGACTCGCGGGTGAAGAGCGAGCGGATCGCCGGGGCGTTGATGGTCTTTCCCTCGAACTCGCCGTAAGCCATGATGTTGAGCAGGGCCTTGAGCGGAGGGCATGCGACGTCGATGCTGCCGTCGTCGAAGTAGTTGAGGGCGACACGGCGCTGGGTCTCGATAATGTTGTCGAGTCCGTCGATGAAGTCTTCCATCGACTGAAGTTCGGGGCGGAGCATGTCCTCGGTGAACACGGTGTCCGCGGCTGAGAACATCCGGCCGAAGAAGGTGGTCACGAAACTCTCGGTGATGCGGTAGCCGAGGCGGCTGGCTTCGATGAGTTTCCCGTCATGCTCGAAGTCGTCGATTTTTTCGAGATAGCCGTTTTTGATCAGATAGTCGGGCTCGCGTTCGGGGATGAACATCCGCGACCAGACCTCCGGGACCAACAAGCTGATGTCGTGATCGACGCGATACTTGCGCCCGATGTGACCGGCGGCGCTGGTGAAGCCGTGGTAGTTCGTGAGAAGGAAGGAAACGAGCGCGGCGTTCACATCGTGAATCGGCAGGATCGCGTTGAACGGGCCTTTCGTCAGCGCTCCCTCGCTGCCCGCGCCGGTGGTGGACGGGCTCTTGCCGGTGAGCGAGGAAATGAAATCCATGAACAGCTCGGGAAGCTCCTGATAGTGGATCGGGTTGTAAACGGCGAGGGCGCGGATGCCGGCCGCTTCATCCGGCGGATTGTTCCGGCGGCCCGCGAGCACCGAGTTCACCGGCATGGGGACCGCCGCGTCCAGCGGGAGGCGGCGGTAGAAACGCGCGCCGAGCGTGGCCAGATAGACCGAGCGCGGGTCTTCCAGATCCGGGCGGTTCTGGAGATAGCGCGGGTTTTTGGTCGGCTTGCCATCGACGATGCGCGGCTGGTGCGAGCTGATGACGTAGTCGGGTTTTTCCGCCTCGACGAAGGTGGTGAGCATCTTGCGCAGCGGGGAGGTGAACTGCTCGAAGCGGATCGCATCCTTGACCATGGCCGCCGCGGTTTCACGGGGGATCGGTTCGTAGTTCGAGAAAAACAGGCCGCCGTGGCTGAAGTCGCTTTCCGTCTTCTTGTCATAGCCGCGGTGGATGGCGTCGTCCGGGCGTTGGAAAAGGCGGTATTCGCAATTCTTGATGAACTTGAGCGAGGGGTTTTTCACATCCGGATGGAGGCCCTCCACCGATTCGTTAGGCACGACCATCGACGCGCTGATGTCGTCCTCTGTCTGGATCTTTTTCGCTGGAGCGAAATCCTTGCGGATGCTGAAAGTCCGCCAGGTGCCGTCCTCGCTGAAGCCGACGCGGAGGTACTGGGTGACGAGCCGGTCCCGCCGATAGATGAGCTGGCGTCCGGGCTGGCCGTTGATCAGATCGACGCTGAAGCGTTTTTTCCAATCACCGTCCCAGTTCTCCTTGTGGAAGCGCTTGATGATGAAAACGAGATCGCGGACCGACGTTTCAATCGTGCCGAGCCAGGCGTTGTAGTCGTCGGTGTAGGCGGGATTCGGGGTGAGCAGGCGGATCACCGAGCCAAGGGAGCGCTCCCGGCTGAGCAACGGCCGTCCCGTTTTGCCCGGATCGCGGGGATTCGTGTAGCGGTTGGAAAAGTCGCGTTCGATGATCCTGGTGGCGGCTTCCAGGTCTTTCTTCAGGTCGTTCACCAGCACCGAGGCGGTGATCATCGCATCTGATAGGGACTTGGAAATTTCCGATTTCCCACCTCCGGAGACGGTGCAGGGCTTGTGGCAGAACGTGCCTTCCGCCGTGGTGCCGATGAGGCGCCAGCGCTGGCCGGCGGTGGGCTTCACCATCTCCACCTTGTAGCCGGAAGGGAGCACGTAGGTGACGCCGGGCTGGAGTGAGATTTTCTGATCTCCCGCTTCGTTGGTCCAGGTGACGGACTGGCTGTGGAGGTCGATATGGACGTCTTCGGGAACGTAGAATATGTTGGAAAACTGTTTGTCGATGCCGTAGCCTTCCGGCTGAAGGTCGAAAATTTTCCCGTAGCGGCTGGTGAAACCGGAGAACTTGTGATCGACGGGGCGGGAGTAATCGCTGAGCGAGAAATCCTCGCCAAGGTCGAAACTCGGGAAGGCGATCGCGCCGCCGGCGTGCTCTTCCTCCGCGTTTCCAAAGAGGTTCGCGGCGTAGCTGAGCTGGGTTTTCACCTCCTTCTTGCAGTAGCCGTAGTAGTTGTCCGCGATGATGGTGACGACGATGCCACGCTTGTCGCGGCAGGTGATCTTGAACGCGCCGCCGTCGTTGTAGAGTTCATCGGGCGAGGTCCAGCACATGCCGTCGCGCTTCTGGCGGTCGGTGGCGTCGGCGATGTTAGGAAGGCCGAGATCCTTCTTCTTCAGCATGACGAGGTGCGGCGCGAGGATGACGCAGCCGGTGTGGCCGGACCAATGCTCAGCATCGAGACGGGCATCGTTTTCCGGCAGATAGGGATCGCCGGCGTTGCCGAAGATGCTTTCGACGAAATCCAGGTTGCTGACCAAATTGCCCGGCGCGAAGAAGCGCGTCTCCATCGATTTTTCCGGAGAAACTCCGGCGACTTCGGGGGTCAGGACGGGCCGCAGCAGCAGTGAAACGAAGACCTTGGCGGGATTCTCACTCGTGCCGGTGAAGGGCAGCGTCATGATTTCCTCCGGCGGAGTGAGCGCGTGCCGCAGCAGGCGGGCGAAGGTCGCCTTCGGCACTCCCTTCTTATCGGCGGGTACCGGCAGACCACCGTCGGCGACGTGGAAAACGCCCTCGGTGGTGCGGCGGTCGCTGGCGGGATTGTGACACACGCCTTGATGCACCCGGTAGGAACTCAGGATGGAGGATTTGAACTCATCCTTGTCCGGTGGCAGCGAAAGCATGCGGGCGATGCCGTGGCGCTCCATCATGAGCGGGCCGACCGGCAGCAGGTGCGAACCGGCGGGGAAAACTTCCTTCACGATTTCCTCGCCGAGGTAGTCCCGCAAAAAGGCGTCGATGGAAGCGTCGGCCGGACAAAGGTAGTCGGAAAGCAGCCGCGACTTCTCTTGGAAATTCGCGATCAGCGAGCGTCCGAGATCGAGAAACGGGTAGTCCGCCTCGTCGCCGACGATGGGATATCCCCGAGCGGCCAGCTTCAGGTTCACGAATTCGCGGAGGCGGTTTTCTTCGGCGGGGGAGGCGATGGCCGGGCCGTTGTCGGTGAAACCGATCTTGTCTTTGAGGTTGGGCATAATGGATTGCTGTAGCTGCGGTTACGCTAAGCCATCCGCGGGCCAGAGGGCCAGCGGGAATCCACGGGAAAATCGATTTTGGAAGCCTCTCACGCCGTCTTTCCGTCAGCCTTCGGCTTGCGGAATTTCGGAGCGGCGGGGGCCTTTTCAGGAACGACCTTTTCGATGGATTCCATCGGCACCCACCCGCGGGTTTTCGTGGCGAAGGAGACGTAGGCCCAGCGTCCGGATTCGCTGATGATTTGGCAAAGCGATCCCGGAGGGGCGTCGATGACCTCGGGTGAAGTGCGCGCCGCGTCGGTGTGGAGGGCGGCCTTTTCCGTGATGATAACAGCTTGTTTTCCGACCGGTGCGAACTCGGCGTCGTTGGGGAAATAGCGCCAGCCGAGGATCCCGGCTGAAATCAGAATCGGACCGATGACAAGCGCTCCCACGGCAGCGATCCGCAGGCGTGCTTCCGGCCGGGTGGCGGGAAATACGAGAATGGCGAGTCCGCAGAGCCAGATGCCACCCCAGAAGACGGATTTCCAAGCAGTGAGCGGGAACTTGGCAATAGCATATTGGTATTCGGGCCGCTGCACCGTGATGGCACCATACTTCCGCTCGAGAAACCGAAGGTTCTGGCGGGCTTCCTGGTGGGCCGAATCACGGACGAGCGCCCGGCGGTAGTAGAGTGCCGCCTGACCGGGCGAGCCGGAGCGATAACAGGCGTTGCCGACATTGTAGAGCGTGTCGGCGGACAGTTCCTCGTAGTTTCCGGCTTCCAACCAGAGCTTGATGGCCTCGTCGTATTTCGCCGATTCGTAGGCTTCCAGTGCTTGGCTCGCGACATCGGCCGCGCGGGCGGACGGAGCGCCAAGACCGAAGGTGGCGATGAAAACCAACGCCATCACCGCGTGGCGCAACAGTTTGAGGATTTCCTCGCGGCGGGTGTGGTCGAGCACGGTTTTGGGTTTCTCCGCACGGAAGCAAACGGCGTCGCGTTCGGCAAGCACGGCTTGGACTTGGGGAGTCGGGCTGCCGCCGAGCCAGCGTTCGATGAACCCGCCGGCGGAACGGAGAAATGCGGTGTCGTCGCCGGGTGCGGTTTTTCCTATTTCCCGGAGTTCCGCGAGTTTCGCATCACGGATCGGGTCTTTGCGGAAGTGCGAGCTGTAGCGCATCCAGAAGGCCTTGGCGACGAGGGCCAGGGCGAGCAATCCGCCAAGGACATGACCGAGCCACGGGACGATGGCCGGAGAAACGGGGGTGGTGAGTTGGGCGGGGCGCAGGACCGTGAGGATGTCCGTCATGCGCTCGAAAGGGACGGAAAGCGATTGGACCGCGTTCGCCGGGTTGGGCGCAGGCGAGGTGTTCGGAGTCATTTGCAAGGCGATCGGCGGAGTGGTGAGCGTTTTGTAGCTCTGGCTTTTCGGCTCGAAGAACACCAGGCGGAACGAAGGAATTTCCTGCTTCATCTCCAAGGGGCGGATCGATTGGTGGAAGATGACATTCCCCGAGAGTTGCCGGCGCTCGTCCCCGCGTTGCTCGGTGGTGGTGCTGTAGATTTTCCACCCTTCGGCATCTTCGAGCTTCGGTGGGCGCATCGTGTCGAGGTTGCCGCTGCCGCTGACAATGAGATCGACCGTGAGCGGATCGCCTTCCTGGACGTCGGTCACGCCGGCGCTCGCACTCAGCCGGAAGTTGCCCACCGCGTTTTCAAAACCTTCGGGAGCGCCTTCGGGCAGTGGCCGGGCTTCGATCTCCAGCTTGGGCACCTGCAGATAGATTTCCGGATTCACGATCCGGGGAAAGGGATCCGTGACGGTCTCGCGGGTGGTCAGACGGATTTTCGCGGGACCGATCCCGACCTTTCCGGTGCGCGTCGGCGTGATGGTGCTCGGATAGGCCACCGACATGTAGCGCATGCCTAGCAAATTGATCCGGTTCGGCCGGGGCGAGGGTTGGAAGCGCCAGGCGGTCACCCCGTCCCGCTCGAAGTCGGGGATGCCCCAGTCTTCGATGATCATGTCCTCGGGAACAAACAGCTTGATTTCGGTTGGAGTGGTTTCGTTTTCAAACGGCTTGTGGTTCAAGGTCCGGAACGAGCTGGCGTAGCGGATGATTCTGCCTCCGGCCTCCACCTCGGACCACTGGAGGTCGTCGGGATTGAAAATCTCGAAGTCGATCGGCTCGGTCCGTGTCGCCACCCCATCCACCATCACCTCGATGGGCGGAATGACATATTTCCCGACCTCGTAGCTGGTGACGAGGTATTGAAAGGCGAATCCCAGCCGTCTGCCGGGCAGGATGTTTGCCGAGGGGCCGCGTCCGGTCGGCTGGATGGTGACATTCCTGACCGGGGTGATTTCCGGCACGTCATCGGGTTGTCCGCCGTTGACGGAAACTTCCAGAATCGCCTGCTCGCCGCGCGCGAGAAAGAAGGTGGATAGCCGGCTGGTGGTCTGGCCATGGGACTGCGCCACGATCAGAACCCATGCCGTGAGGACGGGGAAGAGGCGGGTGAGATGTTTCGAAATGCTCATGATGTTTACCAATCTTTCTCCGCAGGGCGGAATTCACGGCGGCCCGGTGACAGCGGGCCTTTTTCGAGGTCCGCGTTTTCCTTCAGGATGCGGCTGGCACGTTCCTCGGGCGATTCGTTCGGATTCTCACCTCCCTCTTCGCCGTCCTTCTTTTCTTTGTTTCCACCCTTTTCGCCTTCCTTGTCGGTGTTGCCCTTTTCTCCTTCGCCGTCCTTGGGCTCGTTCTCGCCGCTGCCTTTCTCCCCGGGTTGTTTCTCCCCGTTTTCGTCGCCCTCTTGCGGCTCGCCATCGCCCTCGCCTTCCTGAGGCGGGCCTTCACCGGGCTGCGCCTGCTGCATGGATTGTTCGGTGTCCTCTTCCTCCTGTTTCAGCAGTTCCTGAAGACGTTTCAGATAGGTCATCGTCATCTGCCGGTTTTTGCCGGCGATCGCGTCCGCGGGCGATCGGGAAAGCGTCGAATCATAGTGCCTGACGGCATCCGCCCAGTTGGTGATCAGCGATTCGAATTTCACATACCCGTTGGACTCGCCTTCCTCGGGTGTTTCAGACTCCCGCAGCTTCGCCAGGGCCTCCTTGACGATGGTGTCGAATCGATCCAGATCCGGAACTTCCGCCGGATCGGTCGGATAGGTCTCGCCGGACAGTCCTTTCCAGCCGAGCTGGAACAACGAGTTTCCCAAGCCGAGATGGCCGCTTGCCTGGACCATGGAATCATCCGACATCAGGGACTGGCTGTAAGCGGTGCGCGCGGCACGGAAATCCTCCGCCCGATAGGCGGCGGTCGCCTCGCCGAGCCGGTAGCGGGCCCGCGTCTCGCGGAGCTTCGCTTCATCGGCCAGCTTGTGATAGGAGTCGCGCGCGGCTTCGTAATTTTTTTCCGTCAGCTCGGATTTCGCACGCGACGCATCGCTGGCATCCGCCTCCGGAATCGTCAGGAAACACCCGGTGAGGAAAACAGCGGCCTTGATGCCTCTCCACCGCGTGCCGGCGATGATCGAAACCATCAGGAAGAGGATCGCGGGAAACATGAGCCACTGATAGAACTCGATGGAAATCCTTCTCTCGCGTCCGTCCATTTCGAACGCATCCAGCCCGCTCACCACGGATTTCACCATTTCCGGGATGTCCAGTCCCGAGCCCGCGACGGTGAAGCGCCCTTTGGTTTCCTCCGCGAGACGGCGCATCACATCGGGCTGGAGGCGGCTGATGATGGTGCTGCCGGTGCGATCCACCATGCGTCCGTTAGGGAAATCCGGATTGGGCACGTAGTCGCCATCTTCGGTGCCGACGCCGATGGCGATGACGTACACCCCGGATTGCTCCGCTTCCGCGATCATGGCTTCCAGATCACCGTCGTTTTCCTCGCCGTCGCTGAGAATCACCAGCGCGTTGTTTTTCTGCCCGGTTTTCTTCAACGCGTCGGTGGCGAGATGAACCGCGGCGGCCAGATCCGAGCCGCCGAGCGGGGCCCAATTCTCATCCACCTGGTCCACCGTTTCCCTCACCGCGCTGTGGTCGATGGTGAGCGGAGCATAAATGTAGGGCGTTCCGGCGAAACCGATCAGGCCGATGCGCTCGTTGGGCATGGCTTCCAACAGTTCGTAAATGACCACCTTGGCCTGCGAGAGGCGGTCCGGTTTCACGTCGCCGACGCGCATGCTCTTGGAGATGTCGAGCGCGATCATCACATTGCGGCCCAGCGTTTTCTCCACTTTGGTCCCCGCATCGCCGCGAGGGCGGGCGAGGGCGGTGATGATCGCGGCGGAAGCGGTCAGCAGGAAAAAAAGCGACAGCCAGCGGGGCAGGGAACTGCTGCGCTTGACCAATGCCTGGCGCAGCCGGGGGGCGGCGAAGGCCACCCATTGCCGCCGCCGCAACCGTGAGGTCAGGACCGCGCCGACTCCCAGGATCGGGAGAAGGATCAGCAGCGCGAGCCAGCCGGGTTGGGCGAAATTCATCGGATCAGGCGGAAGGTGGTGGATTGAGTGCCAGGTAAATGGCCGCGGCAAGCGCCGCGAGCAGGGTAGCGCCGACGAACCAGGGAAACAACTCGGTATCATCGATCACCGTCAGGCTCTTGGCATCGGTTTTTTCCAGGTTGTCGATGGTGGTGAACGTCTTTTTCAGCGCGGCGAGGTCCTGTGCCCAGTAGTGTTCGCCGCCGGTCAGATTCGCGATCTTCTGGAGGGTCGGCAGATCGAATTCCTGATAGGGAAAGGTCATGATGCTGCGGTCCACGCGTCCTTCCTTGGTCCCGATGGCGACGGTGTAGATCTTGATCCCCAATGTTTTGGCGTGCTCTGCGGCTTCCAGCGGAGAGATTTTACCCGAGTTGCTCGCGCCGTCGGTGATGAGGACGATGATCTTGCTCTTCGCATCGCGTGCTTCCAGCCGGACCGAAGCGGCTGCCAACGCGGAACCGATCGCCGTGCCCTGCTCCTTGATCGTTCCCATGTCGTCGCGATCGTTCAGTTTCAGCTCGTTGAGCGCGTTTCTCAGCCACTGGTGATCCAGCGTGATCGGACTCGCATCGCGCGGTCTTCCGGCAAAGGCGACCAGGCCCATCCGGTCTTCCGGACGGCGGCCGATGAAATCATCGACCACTTTTTTCGCCACCACGATGCGCTGGACTCTCTCGCCCTGATCGATGAAATCATCGATCTTCATCGAAAGCGACACGTCGAAGGCGATCATGATATCGATGCCGCTGGCGGTCCTGCTTTGGTACTGGTTCCGCCAGACCGGACGCGCCATCGCGAGGATGGCACAGATCAGGGCAAGGAATGCGAGTGGCAGGCCGAAGTTCCAAGCGACGCTGCGGACACGTTTGCCCAAACTCACCAGCACCGAGAGATTCGGGAAAACCACGGCGGCTTCGGAGCCCTTGCCGCGACGCAGCGCGAGCAATAAAACCGCAGGGATCAGCAGCAGGAGCCAGCCCGGCTGGGCGAAACGGAAGTGTTCGAGAAACGCGCTCATGCCCGGAATCCGTGGTTGAGGATTTCCAACAGCGTTTGTGATCCGGCGATCACCTGAGCGGTTTCCATGTCGGCATTTTCAGGAGAATACTTGATGGCGGCGAGCCGGGCGAAACCCAAGGCGGTTGAGCCGCGGGCGTCTTCGGAGAAACTCTTCAAGGCTTCATGGCGGGACAGATACTCCTCGTGGGTCTCGAACAACGCGGGATCGCCGGCCGCGACGGAGAGGTATCTCCGCAGGATCAGCGACGCCTGCACGGCGGCTTCCCTCGGTGCCACCGGGCCGATCTTCTCCAATGCGGCCGCAGCTTCGGCATGGGCGGCGCGACGGACCGCGAACGGATCGAAGAGGGCGGATTTTTTCTTTTTGAGAAGGCAGAAGGCCAGCGCCCCGAGCGCCAGCAGCGCGGCGATCACGATCATCCAGGGTTCCACCCACGAATCCGGGACCAGCGCCTCGGGCGAGGCGGGTTCCAGGAGTTCGAAATTTCCGGGCTTCTCGTTCATCACGTTTCTATCCGGAGCGTTTCCGGCCGCGTTTTTTCAGGAGCTGGTGCAGCGCGGCGAGCGTGTCGCCATTGGTCTTCAGATCCGCCGAGTCGATGGCATGCTTTTTGAAGATCATCTCCACGCCTTCCTGTTGTCTCTTCATCAGCTTGGAGTAGCCCATGCGGAGGTTCGGATTGGAAGTGTTCACGAGCGTTTCGAAGCCGGTCTCGGGATCGACCATCACCACCTTGCCGCCCTTCGGCAGTTTGGTTTCCAATGGATCTAGCACCCGGAGCGCGATGGTTTCATGCTTCTTCGCCAGCTTGCCGAGGGGTTTCTCCAGCGGATCCGAGAAAAAGTCGGAGATCAGGAACACCACCGATTTCCGCCGCAGGGTCCGCACGAGGAAATCGCATGCCTCCGCCACGTTGGTTCCGGCTTGGTCCGGCCTGGCCACGAGAATCTCGCGGATCATCCGCAGCAGGTGGCGGCTGCCTTTTTCCGGTGGGATGAAAAGGATCGGCTCGTGGGCGAAAATCAGAAGACCCACCTTGTCGCCGTTGTGCAGCGCGCTGAAGCCGAGCACCGCCGCCGTTTCCGCGGCGACCTCGCGCTTGCTGAGGGAAACGCTGCCGTAGTCCGCGGAACCGGAAACATCGACCGCGATCACGACCGAGAGCTCGCGTTCCTCGCGGAATTTCCTAACGAACGGCGAGTTCATCCGGGCCGTCACGTTCCAGTCGATGAAGCGGACCTCGTCGCCGTGCTGGTACTCGCGGAAATCGTCGAAGTCCAATCCCTGCCCGCGGAACGATGACAGGTATTCGCCGGAAAAGGACTCGCGCACCAGCCGCCGGGCCTTGAGCTCCAGCTTGCGCACGCGCGCCATCATTTCCTCGATCTGTTCGTCCGTCAGCATCCGTTGATTTCAAATCTCAGATTTCAAACCGTCATGGCACCGCGACCTTGGCCATGATCCGCTCGATCACCGAGTCGGTCGTCATTTCCTCCGCTTCGGCTTCATACGTGAGAAGGATCCGGTGGCGGAGCACGTCGAGCGCCATGTCCTTCACATCCTGCGGCGTGACGAAAGCGCGGCCCTGCATGAAGGCGCGGGCGCGGGCGGTGAGGGCGAGATTGATCGTGCCCCGCGGCGAAGCGCCGGAACGGACGAGGTTTTTCAACGGCGCGTCGACCAGGCCGGGGAAGCGGGTCGTGTGGATGATCTGCACGATGTATTTCCGGATCGCGGGATCGATGTAGACCTCGTTCACCAGCGCGCGCGAGGCGGCGACCTGCTCGGGCGTCGCCACCGTCTTTGTCTGATAGGGCGGGGTGGAGGTGGCCATCTTGTCGAGGATTTCCAGTTCCTCGTCCTTCGTCGGATAGCCGACGGTCACCTTGAGCAGGAAACGGTCGAGCTGCGCCTCCGGAAGCTGATAGGTCCCCTCCTGGTCGATGGGGTTCTGGGTCGCCAGCACGAGGAAGGGGCTGGGCAGCGGATAGGAACGGTCTCCCAGCGTGACCTGCCGCTCCTGCATCGCTTCGAGCAGCGCGGACTGGACCTTGGCGGGCGCGCGGTTGATTTCGTCGGCGAGGATGAGGTTGTTGAAAATCGGCCCCAGCTTCGGCTCGAACTTCGTTTCCTGCGGGTGATAGACCATGGTGCCCACCAGATCGGCGGGCAGCAGGTCGGGCGTGAACTGGAAACGCGCGAAGGACGCGTGCAACGAACCGGAAAGCGCTTTCACCGCCAGTGTTTTCGCCAGCCCGGGGACGCCTTCGAGCAGGATGTGACCGTTGCAAAGGAGTCCGATGAGCAGGCGGTCCACCAGCCGCTCCTGACCGACCAGGACTTGCGCCATTTCATCCTTCACCGCCTGAATCCAGCCACTCGTTTCCGCGATCCGCTCTTGCAAGTTTTCCGTTGTCATCGATTTCGTGCCGACTTTGCCACGCCGGTCGTTCAACGCAACCGACAAAGCCGGAAAATGCACGAAATCCGGCCCGGTCGTCCCGGGGAATCAACCCGGCAAGGCGTCCCGCATATTCATGGAGGTAGGCAGCCGCCCGTCAGCTGCTAAGTTCACTGGCTTCACAAAAGTCCACGACCCCGCAGAAAGCCGATGCATTCATTCCCGACGTCCACCTCCATCTCCGCCGCCAGATTTCGAAAATTCGCCAGTCTCTGCATTTCGGTCCTCTTTCTCGCTGCAGGCCCCTTGTCCTCCGCCGCCGTGAGCGTGGACCACCTGCGTTGCGAATATCTCCAGAACCCGATGGGGATCGACAGAACGACGCCCCGCTTGTCGTGGGTGGTGGAATCCGTCGAGCGGGGGGAGCGGCAGACCGCGTGGCAGGTGCTGGTGGCCTCCACGCCCGAGGCGCTCGCGGCCGATCAGGGAGACCGGTGGGACAGCGGGAAAATGTCCGGCGATGAAACGAGCCACATCGTTTACAACGGAGCGCCCCTCAGCTCGCGGTCCGCCTGTTATTGGAAAGTTCGTGCGTGGAACAAGGACGGCCAGGTTTCCGCATGGAGCGCGTCCGCTTCGTGGACCGTCGGGCTGCTCCAGGCGTCCGACTGGACCGCGAAATGGATCGACGGGCTGACCTTCGCTCCATCCGGCACGCCGACCGCGCCGCCGACGATCCTGCTGGCACGGTATGAGGGGATCACGGCGGGCAGTGGGTTCCTCGACGTCTCGGATAGAATCTCCGCGATGCTTGCGGAAGGTGGCTATGCCCTGACGGTGAACAACGGCACCTTCGGCAGCGATCCGGCTTTCAATACCGTCAAACAGCTCCGCATCCAGTACGAACGCGACGGCCAGACCTTCACCAAGACCTTTGCCGAAAAGGCGGTGGTGATGATTCCCGCCGACCTTCCCGGGCAGACGAATACGGTGGTGACCGGCGCGCGCTATGAATCGGTGGCTAACCCGGGAGCCTTCCGCGACGTGACGGCGGTCCTGACCTCGAAACCGCCGGGCTCCTACAGCCTCGTCGTCAACAACACCAGCTTCGGCCCCGATCCCGCTCCTAATCAGGTGAAGCGTCTCAAGGTGAGCTACACCGTGGACGGAATTGCCGGAGTCGTCACCAAGGCGGAGAACGCCACCTTCAATTTTCCCGCGGATCTGCCGAAACCCGTCCCGGCGACCCTGACTTCCGCCCGCTACGAGGCCATCGATGGATCGGGATTCAACAACGTGCTGGCCACCTTGAATAACATGGGGGTCGACGGTTCCTATTCGGTCAATGTCGGCAACGCCGCCTTCGGCCCGGACCCGGCGTTCAACAAGATCAAGCGGCTGCGCCTGGAGTTCCAGCGCGATGGAAGGTCGTGGGTGAAATACGTTTCCGAAAACAAGGTTTTCAATTTCCCCGCAGACCTGGCCACCGCCACCAACGTGCCGCTCTTGCGGAAATCCTTCACCCTTGCCAAGCCGGTCCGCAAGGCGACGATGTATGCCACCGCGCTCGGCCTGTATGAACTCCACCTCAACGGAAGCCGGGTGGGGGATCACATCCTGGCACCCGAGTGGACGGACTACACCAAGCGTCTGAACTATCAGTCCTACGACGTGACTCCGCTGCTCGCCGCCGGGGCGAACGTGATCGGCGCGCAGCTCGCGAACGGCTGGTTCTCCGGACATATCGGCAACGGCGCTTTCCAATACTGGGGGACCAGCGCCGCCTTGCTCGCGCAGCTGGAGATTGTCTATCAGGACGGGACCAGCGAACGCGTCGTCAGCGACGGATCGTGGAAAATGGCACCCAGCCCCACGGTCTACACGGACTTCATGCTCGGCGAGGACTACGACGCCCGCATGGAAGTTCCCGGCTGGAGCCTGCCCGGATTCGACGATTCCGCGTGGTCGCCGACCCTCCTTCGGTCCGAGCCCGTGCGTCCGATGAGCAGCCAGACCATGGAGCCCGTCCGCAAGCTGATGGAAATCACGCCCAAGACCCTCACCCAGCCCGCGGCCGGCAGGTGGACCTATGACATGGGCCAGAACATGGTCGGCGTGCTCCGCTTGAAAATCACCGCTCCCGCCGGCACCCGCATCACGCTCCGCCACGGCGAGCGGCTGAACACCGGCGGCGCGGGATCGGACGGGCCGGCAGGCACCGTCTACACCGCGAACCTGCGCGGCGCTCCCTCCATCGACACCTACATCTGCAAGGGAGGTGGCGAGGAAATCTGGACGCCGAAATTCACCTTCCACGGCTTCCAGTATGTGGAGCTGACGGGAGTGGCCGCCCAGCCCGCGCTTGATGCCGTCACCGGCATCGTCTTCTCATCCGACACCCCGCAAACGGGCGAGTTCGAGTGCTCGGACGGCTCGATCAACCAACTCCAGTCCAACATCGAGTGGGGCCAGCGCGGCAACTACCTCAGTGTGCCGACCGACTGCCCGCAGCGTGACGAGCGGCTCGGCTGGCTGGGCGATGCGCAGGTCTTCGTCCGCACCGCGACCTACAACGCAGACATCGCCGCGTTTTTCACCAAGTGGATGACGGACGTGACGGACAGCCAGCTCGCCAACGGAGCCTATCCGGATGTCGCGCCCAATACCGCCGTCGGAGCCGGATCTCCCGCCTGGAGCGACGCGGGCGTGATCTGCCCGTGGACCATCTATCAGGCCTACGGTGACAAACGGATCCTCGGGGACAACTACGTCGCCATGAAGAAGTGGGTGGAATACTGCCGGACCAACTCGACCGGCTCCATCCGCGACCGCGGCCGCGGTTCGGACTTCGGCGACTGGCTTTCCATCAATGCGGACACCAGCAAGGAACTCATCGGCACAGCCTACTACGCCTATTCCGCCAGACTGCTGGGCAAGTCCGCCGCGGTTCTTGGAAATGGTGCGGATGCCGCCACCTACGAGGCGCTTTTCCAAACGATCAAAACCGCCTTCGCCGGAAAATACATCCACCCCGTCACCGGAGCCTTCATCGGCACCGGCGCGAACACCCAGTGCGCGTACGCGATGGCGCTCAAATTCGATCTGGTTCCCGCCGGTCTCCGCGACGAGGTGGTGCAGCTGTTGGAAAACGATGTCGTCGCGAAGGGCAACCACCTTTCCACCGGCTTCGTCGGCGTCAGCTACCTGCTCCCCGTCCTAACGGCAGAAGGGAAGAACGACACCGCCTACGACCTGCTCATGCAGGACACCTTCCCGTCATGGCTGTTCTCGGTGAAAAACGGAGCCACCACCATTTGGGAGCGCTGGGACGGATGGACCGAGGGCGCCGGTTTCCAGACCACCATCATGAATTCCTTCAACCACTATTCGCTCGGCTCCTGTGGCGAGTGGCTCTACGGCACGGTGGCCGGGATCGATCAGGATCCGACTTCCGCCGGATTCAAGAAGATCGTCATCCGCCCGCAACCCGGTGGCGAACTGACCAGCGCGCGCGGCAGCCTGGTTTCCATGAACGGCCTCATCTCCAGCTCGTGGCGGAAATATGCGGGTGGATTTTCGTTGGAAACCGTGATTCCGGCCAACACCACCGCCGTGGTTCACGTGCCAGCCGCAGGTGCTGCGGACGTCAAGGAATCCGGCGTGCCTGCGTCCGAGGTTTCCGGACTGACTTTCCTAGGCATGGAAAACGGAGCGGCGAAGTTCGCCGTCGGATCGGGCCGCTACCGGTTCACCACCGGTGAGGCGACGGAACCGGGCACCGACGAGGTGTCCCACGATATCGGCGCACCGCTGAAAATGCGGATCACCACCCTGATGTCCAATGATGGTGAAGGCCCTTACGAGTTTCTGGAGGCCGGTCCCCTCAGTGTCAACGGAGCCGCCATCGCGGTCATCGACGGTTGGATCCACTTCACCCCGCGCCCGGGAGCCAACGGAGCGGATTCCTTCACCTACACCATCCGGGATGCCTCGGGCGGGATCATCACGAGAACCGTGCAGGTGGGAATCATCCCGGCCGATGCGCCGGTTCAAAAAGCGGTCTCCATCACGACGGCGGCGGATGAGTCGCGTGAGGTGTTGTTCAAGGGAGTTTCCGGCCGGATCTATCGAATCCAAAGCAGCGAGACGCTCGGACCTGAATCCACCTGGAGCACCCGCGCAACCGTCCAGGCGGAGGAGGATGGCGGTTTCAAATTCACCGACCATCTGCCGCTGCCGTCGGCACGCTTCTATCGTGCGGTGTTTCCCTGATCCCGGTCACGCGTCACTTCTTCGGCTCGGGGAATTTCGGATTCGTCATCGCGCCCGGAGCGGCCTCCTTCAGGTTCGGCGGGACGGCGGCATCCACATCGCGGGTGACCCAGCGGATGGCGCCGGTCACGATGCTTTGGAAGGTCGGATTGGTCCAGATGTCCTCGCGGTGGCCCATCGCGGTGTAGAAAATCCGGCCCTTACCTTCCTCACGGGCCCACGTGGTGGGATAGGGCGGCCGGTCATACATCGAGCCTTTCATCGATGGAGAATCGATCACGGTTAGGACGTGGATGTCCGGATTGAAATCCTTGAGCGAATACCATTCCTCATGGAACGAGAAGCGGTCCCCCGTTTCCTCGAAGCCGGGGAATTTCTGGTCGATCACCTTGTTCTCCACCTTCTGCTGGTCGCCGTGAACGATGAACTCGCCGCCAAGGAAACAAACATAGGGATCGGCGTCCTTGCCGTGGTTGGCATAACGATCCGGTCCCTTCTGTGACTCGTTCGCCGTGTGGAAGCTGTCGCTGGCGGAATGCAGGCCGATGAATCCCTTGCCGCTCTTCACATAGTCGAAGAGTGCCTGCTTGCCCGCCGGCGTCATCGGCGGCTGCTGGTCGGTGCCGGGAGAAGTGAGATCTCCGGTGGTGTAGAAAATCACCGCATCGAAACCGGCGAGATACTCGGGCGAGAATTTCGAACCATCCTTGGAAAACTCGAACTCCCACGAATGCTTTGCCCCCAGCTCGAGGAAGATCTTTTCCGAATGGCTGGGCCGGCCTTTTTTCCAAGAGATCACCTCATGTTCGAAGCCGCTGGATTTTGTGAAAAACAACAGCTTGTGGGCGGGATCCGCGTGAAGCGAAATCGACAGCCCGAGGCCGCAGGTCAGAAGGAGAGCATGGGTTTTGATCATGGAACCAGCCTAGAAACCGCCGTCCCGGGCGCAAAGCAATTATTCGCCGCGCGGCCCGGCTCACAGCTCCTGCTCGATCGCCTTCAGCGTGAGAAACAGGTCCTGCCAGCGCTTGAGTCTCGGCTCGATGGCGAGCTTCTCGCGGGCGAGATGGGTTCTAACGGCGGTGAGCGAGGAGGCGTAATCCTGGAAGACGATGCGGAGCGCTTCCTCGTAGTCGGAGCGCAGGGTGCTGGCGAAACCGCCGCAGGTGTCGAGCAGGCGCTTCTGGAATTCCGCGGTGATGGTCTTGCGGGTGATCCACGCCGTCAGCACGCCGCCGATCAGAAAAAGCCCGGCGAGGGCGCAGAGGATGCCCGGAGCCCAAGGGACGCCGAGCGCGCCGCAGGTGGCGCCGGCGGTGGTGAGCAGCAGCGTCATGAATGTGAAAGACTTGAGCGCGAGGTTCCGGCGGCGGATGTCCTTGTCGAGCTGGTTGCGCACCTTGAGGTTGCCGATGCCCTGGCGGGCGGCGCGGCCGAGGCGGAGGATGAAACGTTTTTTCGCGGTGCTCAGCGTTTCATCCAGCGGGTCGGAGCTTCCCAGATCGACGGCCATGGCCTCCCTGACGCGGGCGCCCAGTTCGTTCCAGTGGTTGCGGCAGAACTCGACCACTTCGATCCCGTCCTTTTCGGCGACGGCCTCGACCGCGGATTGGAGACGCTCGACGAAAACCGCCTCCATTTCCTGCCCGGTGCGGTCGCCGGTGAGAAGGCGGAAAAATGATGGTGCCGCGGCGAGGCGACGGCGGAGGATTTTGGAAACCCACACGGCCTCGGTCTCGAAAACTTCGGCCACGCCGGTAAGATGGGTGGGCAGCCGGACGACGAAACGCTCGCGGATGTCGTCGATCTCGCGCTCGATGGTATCGAGGAAGCGGCTTTGGACGTTGAGCGTGTGGGTCTGGTTTTCGATGTGATCCTCCACCGCGCGAAGGGCGGAGGCGGCCTGGCTGCGCCAGGTTTCGAGCACGCTGTTGCGCTCGGGGGATTCGCAGACTTTTTTGGAAATAAAATTCTCCAGCTCGGGGTAGCCGCTCTTCTTGAATCCGTCACCGCCGAAGGGGACGGCGCGCTTCGCCTCGTAAGCCATTTTCCCTGAAACCGCGAAAATCGGCGGAACGTGGCCGATGCGTTTCATCGACAGATCCGCCATGTGGCCGCGGATGACGGTGAGGTCGATGGCCTCGCGCTGGTCGGCCTGTTGGATGATGAAGGCGACACGCTTCAGGCTGTCTTCCGACAGTTCGGAAATGAAATTCCAAGTGGCGGCTCCCCACGGATTGGTGACGGGGAAGACGAACAGGATGAGATCCGCGGATGGCAGGAACTTGGCGGTGATTTCCTGGTGGCCTTGCACGACCGAGTTGGTGCCCGGCGTGTCGATCAGGTTGAAGTCGCGGAGAAATCCGATGGGGCGGAACCGCTCTTCCAACATCGGCGTGGCTTCGACGTCGCGGGCCGTCTCGCCGTATTGGTACCAAAGGACGCGGTCGGTCTCCGGCAGGATGTTGACGCGGCAGAGGTCGCGGCCGAAGAGGCCGTTGACGAGCGTGGATTTCCCCGCGTTGACCTCGCCGCAGACGACGAAGAGGAACGGGGCACCCAGACCTTTTTCGATTTCAGCAAGCGGAAGCCGGGAGCCCAGGTCGGTGCCGGTTTCCGTACCAAGCCCGGCGATGCCGCGCATGACTGCGGAAAGCCGTTCACGCGTCGCGAAATAGCGCTCGCCGAACATGGTGTAACTCACGGCCTGGGGGGAGGGGTGAGCTCAGGAATTCGAAGGGGCGACAGCCGCTTGGGCGGTCGGCGCGTCGGTCTTCATCGCCAGCAGTTGGGAAACCGTGACGAATTTGAAACCGCGGCGGAGAAGATTGTCGAGCGTGGCGGGCATGGCATCGACGGTCTGTGCGTGAAGGTCGTGGGCGAGGACGATGCCGCCGCTGGAGGCGCCGGCGATGATGCGCGAGCTGATGACTCCGGCACCGGGACGCTTCCAATCGAGGGGATCGACGGACCAGAGGATGGTCGGGTAGCCGTATTCGGAGTGCACCCATTCGCGCTGGCGCTGGAGCAGGCCGCCGTAGGGAGGACGCATCGTGCGCGGCTGGACACCGGCGGCGCGTGCCACGGCATCGCGACAGCTGCTGAGCTCCTTGCGGACTTCATCGTCGCTGAGTTTGCTCAGCAGGCGGTGGGTGTGCGAGTGGTTTCCGATTTCATGGCCTTCCGCGACGGTGCGGCGCACGACCTGGGGATAGAGATCCACGCTGCGGCCGATGACATAAAAGGTGGCCTTGATGTTGCGCTCGCGGAGCATGTCCAGCAACCGCGTCGTGTTCTGCGGGTGAGGGCCGTCGTCGAAGGTCATGGCGACGTAGTTGCCGGAAACCATGACGCGGGAAAATGAAACCCCGGAGCTCTTCGAGAAATTGGCCTCGAGCGCCATGTCGGGATTGCGCGGCACCGGTCCTTTGACCGGAGGCGTGCGGTAGGCGGTGTTCGCCGGAGTCTTGACCGCCGCGGCGGCAGGATTCGCGGGAGGTGCCTTCGGTTTCAACGGCTCGGCGGCGGTGCAGCTCGAAAGCGAGGCGGCGGCGAGCAGGAATCCGCGGCGGGAAAGGCTGGAAAGGGCTGAGTTTTCCTCGGAATCCGCTTGGAGCGAGGTGTTTAGCAGCTTGTAGCCGAGAGCGTGGAGAGGATTTTCCATAGGGAGGGGATTCGCGGAGAAGTTTCGGAGAAGTTACGGATTTGTGATTTCATGTCACGCCTCGTTTTTGATGGAGGTCGAAAGCGGTCAGCGACTTCAGCGCGCTCTTCGACTTGTTTGGCGTCGATTTCCGACCGGGTTCCCGTGGATTTGGAAAAAGAACGGGCTCAAGTCCCTGACTACTTTTTGGAAAACGTCGTGCCTTGGTTGAGTGCGTGGATGGCCTCTCCGGATGCTGACGTGAATTGATAGGAACGGCCCAGCGTCTCCCCCAAGTATGCCTTGGCGATTTCCACGGAACTGGGAAGCCGCTCACCGCAGGCAAGCGCGGCGGCGATGGCGGCGGAGAGGGTGCAGCCGGTGCCGTGGGAGCCTGAGACCGGAATCCGGGCGGCGGTGAAACGATGGATCACTCCTTGATCGACGAGCAGATCGAGGCATTGAGGGCCGTCGAGATGGCCGCCCTTGAGCAAGATCGCGGTGCCGAATTTCTCCGACAGACGGCGGGCGGCCGATTCCAGCGCGGCTTCGTCCGGAATCGGTTCGCCGAGCAATGCCTCGGCTTCGGGTAGATTCGGGGTGATGACGCGGGCCAGCGGCAGCAGCAGTTCCCGGTAGGCGTCCATCGCATCCGGCTCCAGCAAGGGGGCGCCGGTGGAGGCGATCATCACCGGGTCGACCACCAACCGGACATCAGGATAACCCCGCAAAATTTCCGCGATCGCGGTGACGTGGGCGGCGGAAAACAGCATGCCGGTTTTCACCGACACCACGGGGAAGCTTTCCAGCAGCAAGGAAACCTGGTCTTTCACAATCTCCACCGGCACCGGGTGGACGGCTCGCACGATGTTGGCCGTTTCCGAAACGATGCAGGTGACCGCGGTCAGGCCGTGGACTTGAAAATGTTGGAAGGTTTTCAGATCCGCCTGGATTCCGGCACCCGCCGAGCAATCCGAGCCGGCGATGGTCAGGGTCACGGGAAGCTCGTTCGTCATGCCGCTTGATAGCGGCTCGGACGCAGCCGGCAAGCCCGGGCTGATCTCAGCGCTGGCTCACGACCGGCTGGCCTCTGAGCAGGCTGGAGTAGTCGAGCAGGATGTTCTGAGCCTCTTGAAGGATGATGTCATCGGCAGGTGCGGTGGTGATTTCGTCAGCATCGGCATCCGGATCGACAGGAGGAGTTTTCGGTTTCGCGAGATCGCCAAGGCCTGGCTTGGACGCGTTCCTGACCGTGACCTCATAAGCCGGTGGCGGCGGGGTGGCTCGGGCGAGGCGCTCCTTTTTCGCAGCTTCGGTGTGGGCCTTGAGATCGTCCTTTTCCTGCTGGCGTTTGGCTTCGTTGAGCGAAACGGATTTGTCGTCGCGCATCTTGCGGAAGCGCTCGATGTCATTTTTCAGATCGGCGAAATCCGGGTCCTTGGCGATGCGTTCGCTGGAGCGGGTGCGCAGGGTTTCCAGCGACGGAGTCACCCGGTTGGCGACAGTGTATTTCGCGGCAGGAATCGTGTCCCATGGCAGCGGGTTGCCGAGATCGGACTCGCCGATTTCCGGCAGGTCGGTGATGGATGGCAGCACGATGTCCGCCTTGACGCCTTCGAGCTGGGTGGACTTGCCGCTGGGGCGGTAGAACTTGCTGATGGTCACCTTCAATGCTCCGGGATCGCTGCCGGGAACGATGCCCTCGCTCTGCATGATGCGGGAAAGGGGGACGATGGTCTGCACCGTGCCTTTGCCGAACGTGGAGGTGTCGCCGACAATCACCGCGCGTCCGTAATCCTGAAGCGCTCCTGCCAGAATCTCGGAAGCGGAGGCGCTGAAACGGCTGGTGAGAACAACGAGCGGACCGTCGTAAGCCACCTTGTCATCGCGGTCCTTGCCGACTTCCGTGCGGCCTTCCATGTTGCGGGTCTGCACGACCGGGCCGGATGCGATGAACAACCCGGTTAGGTCGATGGCTTCCTGCAGCGAGCCGCCACCGTTGCGGCGGAGGTCGAGGATGAGGCCGGTGATGTTTTCCTGCTTCAACTTGCCGAGAAGGCGGACCACATCGGCGGTGCAGGAGGTGGGGCCGCTCTTGGCGTTGCCCTCGCCGGCGTAGAAGGTCGGCAGATCGATCACGCCGATGCGCTGGGTCTTGTCGCCCGAGGGAAGATCGATGATCTGGGCCTTCGCCTGCTGGTCCTCGAGTTTGATTTCCTCGCGGACGATGGTGATCGTCTTGCGGGCGCTGTCATCCGTGGCATTTGCAGGAATGATGTTGAGGAAAACGGAAGTGCCTTTTTTGCCACGGATCAGTTCGACGGCCTGGGGCAGCGGGAGATCGACAAGGTCGGTGAATTCATCACCAGCTTTCTGCGAGACGCCGACGATGCGGTCGCCCGCTTTGATCAGTCCGCTGCGTGCGGCCGGACCACCGGGGACGAGTTCGGAAACCTTGCAATAACCGTCGTCGGATCTCAGCGTCGCGCCGATGCCGATGAGCGAAAGATTCATGCCGATTTCAAAGCTCTTGAGCTGCTCCGGACCCATGTAGTCCGAATGCGGATCATAGACTTGTGCGAGCGCTTCCAGATAGATCTCCAGCACCGCCTTGTCATCGAGTTTGCGCATCGTTTCGGCGATGCGGGACGCGCGGCGGCTGAGGACTTTCGTGATCTCGGCTTCCTTTTTGCCGGCGAGCTTTTCCTGAAGGTATTCGTATCGCAGCTGCTGGTTCCACAGCGCTGTCGCGGCATCCATGTCCGCCGGACGCGGAGCGTTCTTGCGATCGTAGGAAAACGTCTCGTCGGAGGAGAAATCGAATTTCCCTGCTTCCAGTGTTTTGGAAACGAAAGCCACGCGCTGGTCGAGCCGTTCGAGGAAGCGTTTGAAAATCACCTGCGCGAGGCTCGAGTCACCGTCCTTGCGAGTCGCTTCGGCCAAGGTCGGCCGGAATTTAGCGAATTCGTCGATGTCGCTCTGCAGGAAAACCATGTGAGCGCCGTCGAGTGTGTCCAGATAGCGGTCGAGGAACTTCCCGGCCAGCTTGTCGTCGAGCTGCTGGTGGGCGAATTGAGAGCTTTCGAGAATCTTCGAAGTGAGCGCGGTGGTGGCCGCGTCGGTCGCCTTCGCATCAAGCGGATCCGCCTCCCGGAAGCCAAACGCACCGGAGGATGAGACCAAGGCGGCGCTGATCGTGACAGCCGGGATGATGGAGTGAAGGAGCGGTTTCATGAATTTACAAAGGAACGGAAGTCCGGCGGCGGAAGAGGTGCCTCATCCCTCCATAGAACGGCGCGAAACGGGGGACCTGTCTTGGAATGTATAGCAGCGGTTCTTCATTCCGCACGCGATAGCTTGGAAATCCCCCGCTGGAGCAGTTGCTTGTCCACGGCGGAGGAAACGGCGTCGTCGAGATAAACGGTGAAATTGTCTTCGTCGAACTCGATGGAATGACGCTCGCCGAGATTGGCTTGGAACGCATCAATGAGGCTCCTCATGTTCTTGATCTCCCTGCCGTTCACCTTGCGGACGATGAGGTTGCGCAGGCTCTCATAGCCGACGGTGGCGGGAGTGGGGATGGCTCCGCTGAGGAAGATGATGCGGTCCACCTTGCCCTCGTATTTTTCCGGATTCTCCATCGCATCCAGGAAGTCGAGCGGTGCGCGGGTCTGCCAGTTCTCGCCGAACGATTCTAGCAGGGGCCGCGACAGCTCTTGGAAAACGAGTCCGCCCTTGATCAGGAAATTGGGCGCTTTTCCGAAGCTGTATTCGGGCACGAGCTTCGAGCTTTCCTCCTCGCGGGCGAGTGTTGCCTTGATTTCCAACGGCTGGCCGTCACGCAGCATCGAGAGACTGATGGGATCGCCGGTGGATTTCTCGCCGCGGACGAGATGGCCCCAGAACAGGCTGCCGTAGGTCGGATGCTGATAGTAGCCGCGGCGGTCGATGGCCTGGCCGTCGATGGCGAGCAGGACATCACCCTTTTTCACCCCGGCCTGTTCGGCCGCGCCGCCCTTGCGGACGGTGTGGATGTAAAGTCCGCCCTGATCGTCGGAGAGCTTCAGCCATTGCCGGAACGAGCCGTCCTCGGTGCGGGCGATGGAAATGCCGAGGCTGGGAAAGCCCTTGTAGCTGCCGGACGCGCTTTCCTTCAGGAAGCGCGAAACGATGTCGGTGGAGGCGACATCGCAGATCTGGTCCTTCGAGTTGTAGCTGATGAGAATGCCCGCGAGCTTTCCATCCAGCAGAACCGGCAGCGAATAACTGCTCGCGGCGCTCTGCATGGAGGCCTTGAGCATGTAGGTGAGGAATCCGTGGCCGGGCAGGAAATTCGACGTGATGTCGATGCTCTGGAGATTGCCCGGAGTCAGGAGAGTCTGGCCGTTGTCCTCGATCTGCAGGATGTCGAGGGCGCTTCCGATCTTGGGCGGTGTGGCGAGTTCGAGCGGCTTGGTTTTTTCAAACAGGATGCCGCCCTCTTTTTCGGAAGCAGGTCCCAGCAGCGCGAGGTTCGCCTCGTAGTCGACGGCGATGACCTTCGCCTGTGCGAAATGGGTGCCATCGGGCGATTCGAATTCCAGATAGGTCGCGTCCGCCACCAGCTCGGAGGTTGTCAGAACACGCTGCGGTCCGACGATGGCGGCGAGAGCGCGGCGTTGGTTGGGGGAGTTCTTTTCCCATGGCTGGCCTGCGTTCCATGTCTGCTGGGTCGAGTTGATGCGCACGACCGAGTCCTTGATGCCCGCCGGAGCCAGCGTGGGTTCGGGGGCTGCAGGAGTTTCTGTCGGCGTCGGGGCGGCCGCCGTTTTCGATTCGGTTTTGGGCGGTTCACAGGCTGCGAGGGCGAGCAGCAGCGGAAGGGTGAGCAAAGGGCGCATGGAGACGAGGGTGGGGAGTTGGGTGGAAAACCGATGAATCTGCTATTTGAGGCCGAGCACGTCCTGCATGTCGTAGAGTCCCACCGGCTGGTTCTCCAGCCAGCAGGCCGCGCGGACGGCTCCGGCGGCGAATGTCATGCGGGAAGATGCCTTGTGGGTGAGTTCGACGCGTTCTCCATCCGCGGCGAAGAGCACGGTATGGTCGCCCACGACGTCGCCGCCGCGCAGCGTGTGCATGCCGATCTCCCGCGGCTTGCGCGGGCCGATGTTGCCGAGGCGGCCGTGCGCGATATCGTCCTGATAGGACGTGCCGGTTTCCTCGTTGAGGATTTCCAACAGGCGGCGAGCGGTGCCGGAAGGCGCGTCGATCTTGTGCTTGTGATGCATCTCGGTGACCTCGATGTCGAAGCGCTCCTGAGTCAGGATGCGCGAGGCCAGACGGGTCAGCCAGAACAGCGTGTTCACCCCCACCGAGTAGTTCGCCGCGTAAACGATGCGGATGGATTTCGCCGCGTCGTAGATCACCTCGCGCTCCGCATCGGTGTGGCCGGTGGTGCCGATGACCAGGCTGGTGCCATGCTTCAACGCCGCCCCGACCACCGAAGTGGTGAACGAGTGGATGGTGAAATCGATGGCACAGGAGGCCTTGGCAATGGCGGCGTCCAGATCTTCTCCGGCATCGTGGGTGGCGGTGACGGGAACTCCGGCAAGGTTGGCGGCTTCGATGATGGTCTGGCCCATGCGGCCGGATTTTCCAGTGACGAGGAGGTTAGGCATAATAGAAATGAAGGATTGAAATGTTGGATCAGTCGTCTTCGAAGATCATTTGCTCAAGCTTGATCTTCTTCGCACGGGCGGCGGCGGTTTCTGACTGCGGACCTTTGAATGAAGCGATTTTCTGGGCGACGGAAATGGCCGTCTGCCAGCGTTCCGCCTTTTCCAACAGCGCGAGAGCGCCGAATCCGCAGCGTTCGAAGTATTCCCATTCCGCAGGGGGCGTGGTGGTTTCGAGGACGGAGTAGTAGGCTTGGAAGGCTTCTTTCTCCCGTTTTTTTCCGGGGTTCTTCTCATCCGGCAACTGCTCAAGCGTGGTGCCGCGGAGATACTGCAGGCGGTTCAGCAGCGCGGGCTGGCTTTTCGCATGGGCGAGCAGCTTGTCGTAAACCGCGAGCGCCTCCACCATCGATGACGGATTGCCGCTGCCCTGGGCGTAGAGAGCCTCACCTAACAAAAGTCCGGCCGGCAGCTGGAGCGGATCGTTTTCAGTCAGTGTCTTGGTCCATTTGGCAAGAAACGCGGACGCCTCGGCGAGACGATAGAGATCGATGAGATGGGCTGCCTTCTCGAGGGTGGCGATCGAGGTGAGGGGACCTTTGGAAGCGATCGCGTTGTCGAAAAGCTCAAGAGCGTCCTCCTTCGACTGCGGCGTCCCTCCCAGCGCCGCCGAGCGGGCGGCAAGCAGCCAGGCGACCTGGGAACGCACCGGATTCGAATCCGCCGCGGCGAGTTTTTTAAGGACGAGGAGCGCGGAGTTGTAGTTGCCCGCCTGGAAAAGATTCCGTCCCAAGGTCAGCGCCGCCTCGTCGGCAGCGGGATCGCCCGGATAGGTGTCGATGATGGCCTGGGCCTCGGCGATGGTCGCGGCGGAGTTTTTGGATAGATCCGCGATGCGGAGGCGGGCCAGGGCGATGCGCGGAGCTGGCAGATCTGCCGCCTTTTCCGGTGAGGCGGCCAGTGCATCCAGTTGCGCGCGGGCGAACGCGAGATCCGGCTCGGGTCCCGCAAACGCCGCTTCCGCCGCTGCGAGCCGTGCCTCGGGCGCTCTCGGATGATCCGGGAAACGGTTCAGAAATTCCTCGATGGCTGGTTTCGCCGCGCTTGGAGGGGTGGTGGCAAGCGCGCGCTCCAGTTCGAGATCGGCCTCCAGATCCTTATCTTGGGGCGTGCCTTGATTCTGGACGAGAATGGCGGTTCTGGGATCCCCGCTGCGCAGCCGGGCGACCGCCGCCTGCAATCTGGCGGATCTTGCCTCGGGGGCGGCCAGGTTTTTCGCGGCTTCGTCGAAAAGCTGGATCGCCAGCTTGGGATCCCCGTTCTGATAGGCGGTGTGGGCTTCGAGAAACGCGGCCTCGCCTTTCAGTTCCGGAAATTTCGCCGTTTCCCGCAGGGTGTTGAGAATGGAAAACGCCTGATCGACGGACCCCGCGTCGAGCAGCCAGCGTGCCGACTGATAGAGCGCGCGGCTGGCGAGGAAATGATCGGGGTATTCCAAGCGGAGGCGGTTCAGCAGGCGCTGGGATTCCGCCTTCGCTTCGGGAGTGCCGATCCGGTGCAATCCGACGGCGCTGGCGTAGATGGAGAATGCGAGCAGTTCCGATTGATCCGACGGAGGGACATTGACGGGCCAGGCGGCGGCTCCGTCACCACGCACCCAGCCGATGCGGTTGAGGGTCGGCAGGGCGGAGGGAGTCACCCACAGGACAAGGCGCTCGAGGATCGGGTCGGTGGAGGTCGGCTTTTCCGGCAGCCACTGCAGGATGCGTTTGAACATGGGCTCCAGAAGAGGCGAATCCGGCTGGTCCTGAATGAATGAAAGCAATGAACTTGCGGCTGCTTCCGGATTGCCTTGAGCCCGGATCGCATCAGCCAGACCGATGGCCGCGGAGTGATGACGGATCAGGGATTGTCCCTGGGGATGATTGAGCAGTTCCTGAAACCCTTCCTCGGCCTCGTCCGGATGGCCTTCCCCCAGTCTGAGCTGGGCTTCGAGAAATGACGCCAGCGGCCGATCCGCCAAGGCGACCGAGGCAGCGTCTGGCATCGCCTCGCGTGCCTCCTTGGTGCGGTCGAGGTCGAGCAGGATTTCGACCTGGTAGAGCCGGATCTTCACCTTGGTGGCGGCATCGCTGTCGCTGAGGAGCTTTGAAAGCGTTTCGAGCGCGGCATCCGGTTGGCCGAGCGCGAGTTGGAGGCTGGCTTGAGTCATTCCAGCCTCGGTGAAATGCGGGGATGACGGTTCCGCGAGCAGCGTGGAGAAAATGCCGACCGCTTCCGAGAAATGGCGTTGGCCGGCGAGTGCCTGGGCTTTCCAGAAGGGAGTTTCGGGATTTTTGTCCACAAAGGACTGTGCGAGCAACTCCAGCGCTTCCGCCGCATTTCCCTCACGGATCAGAGTCTCGGCAAGGCGTATGGCGACTTGGGATTTTGCTTCCGGAGCGAGCGCATCATCCGCAAGGCATTCACGGAAGTGGAGTTCCGCCACTTCCCACAATCCATCGGCGAGAGCCGCATCGCCTTTCCTCTCGTTTTCGCTTGGAGTGTTCATCGCTCCCTGCCCATGGAGAGCCGGCTGCTGGGCGAGCAGGAGGAGTGAAAAAAAGGGCCACAGCTTCATCGGACTGACGGAAGCTAAAAGGGGATATGCCCCAATGCCAGCCCGGATGCTCGGAAAAACCCGCCGCTCAGGCGCAGGTTCCGAACAAGCGATCACCCGCATCGCCCAACCCGGGAACGATGTAGCCGCGGTCGTTCAGGCAGCGGTCGAGGCTGGCCGCGTAAATCTGGATTTCAGGAAACGCGGCCTCCAGCGCCGCCACTCCCTCCGGAGCCGCGACCAGACAGGCGAAACGCACGTGATATGCCCCCACCTCTCTCAGCGCCCGGACCGCTTCGATGGCCGAACCTCCTGTCGCCAGCATCGGATCGAGAATGATGATTTCATGCTCACCCAACACCGGCGGATGCTTGAGATAATAGGGTTCCGGCAGCAAGGTTCTCTCATTTCGAGCCAGGCCGATATGTGCCACCGAAGCTTGCGGAATCAGATCGAGAAATCCGTCGAGAAATCCCAATCCCGCGCGCAGGACCGGCACCAGAATGATGCCGCGTGAGACTTTCACGCCGGAGGTGATTTCCAACGGCGTATTGCAGGACACCACCGCGGTTTCCAGATTCGCGGTGACGGCGGGCACCATCAGCGAGGAAATCCGGCGCACGCGCTGGCGGAATTCGGGCGACGGACAAACCGGATCGCGAAGTTTGGTCAGTTCCTCGGCAATCAGCGGATGTTCGACGATGTGCAGCATGTCACTCTTTCTGGGCGAGCAGTTTACGCAAATCCGGAAGCGGCAGGTTCAGCGTGTTGGAGGCTTCCTTCAGATCGCCGTCCGAGCGTTCGAGAATGCGTCCCGCCACTTCACCGTTCAACCATTCCAGCAGGTCCACACCGATCGGCGCGGCATTGATCAATTGATCGATCGCTGCGGTGAATCCGGCCGGCGACTTGCGAGGGGCGGACGCCAGCGGGATATCGGCGGGGAGAAGGATGTGCGAGGAGGCGAGCGCACAGGCACGGGCGATCGTGTTTTCCAACTCGCGGACATTTCCCGGCCAGTTGTGCGATTGCAGGGTGGTGATGGCCTCCGCTGAAATGCGGATGCGGGCCATGCCGTTTTTCCGCGTGATGCGCTGGAGGAAATACTCGGCCAGCAGCGGGATGTCCTCAAGCCGCTCGCGCAGGGCGGGAATCTTGATTTCCACCACGTTGAGGCGGTAGTAAAGGTCCTCGCGGAAACGACCCGCAGCGACCTCTTCGGTGAGATTCTTGTGCGTCGCGGCGACGATGCGGACATCGGTCGTCAGTGTTTCGTTCGCACCGACGCGTGAAAACGAGCCGTCCTGCAGCACGCGCAGCAGTTTCACCTGGATCGAAAGCGGCATGTCACCGATTTCATCCAAGAAAAGCGTGCCGCCGTCCGCTTGCTCGAAGCGACCGGCACGGCGGGCGATCGCACCGGTGAACGAGCCTTTTTCGTGGCCGAACAACTCGCTCTCCAGAAGATTTTCAGGAATGGCACCGCAGTTGATGGTGATCATTTCCTTCTGCCGGCGCGGGCTGTACTCGTGCACCGCCTTGGCGACCAGTTCCTTGCCGGTGCCGCTTTCCCCGGCGATCAGAACCGGTGCGTCGGAACGCGCGACCCGGCCGACGAGTTTGAAAACTTCCTGCAGGGCTCGGGAAATACCGATCATTTTCACCCGGCCGTCGTGCTTCGGCATCTCCGCATCCGGCTGGCCGGCGCTGCGGCGGTCATCCTGCGTCTGAAGCGCGGATTCCACCACGGGACGCAGCTCGAATGGCAGCGATTCCTTGCGTAACACATCGTGCGCACCGCGTTGGGTGGCCTCGATGATTTGTCCCGTCGTCGGGAAACCGGCGGTCAGCACCACCAGCGTTTGAGGGCTTTGCTGAAGGATGCGGCCGAGCAATTCCATGCCGTCGAACGGTTCCAGCTCCATGGCGGCGACCACCACTCCGACGGGGGTTTTCTCGATCACCTTGATGGCGTTCGCGGCATTGTCGCAGCGCAGAACCCGCAGGTTTTTCGCGGAGAGATGTTTGGTGGCCCAATCCAGGAAATCCAGATCGGGATCGACTAACAACAGGGTGTCTTCTTGGGAATCTTCCGGCATGCGCGAACGAAGGGGAGTGAAGCAGGGACGCGGGGGATGGCACGATAAAAAAATTCGTCCACGACCGTGCAAATGCTGCGGACTATTCAAAAAACCGCTTCAGCGTCCGCTGCTCGGCGGGATCGAGAGCATCCTTCCAGACCCGGTCTCCCCCTTTTCCCGTGGCATTGGTGTTTCCACCTTCGGTGACGCGGGTGGGGGACTTGTCCACCTCATGCTCGCCGTCCTGAAGTTCGAGCAAATCACCGGGAGTGGCTTTTGACAGGTCCTTGGCTTGGAGGCCGGTCAGCGCGCCGGTCTCCAGTGCGTCCTTTTCCTTGCCGAGCACGCCGGGGGAGTGCCCCGGGCCACGGCTCACCCCGCCTTTTCCAAGGCCTTCGCCGTCCCCGTCTTCGCCTTGGCCCTCGCCATCACCGTTCTCATCTCCCGCGAGCAATTCGTCCGACCAATCCTGTCCTTCTCCCTGCCCCTTGCCGTCTTTCATGGCTTCGGAGTGTTTTTTTAAATTTTCGCGAAGTTGTTCGATCTGCTCGGGCGTGAGGTTCGCCATGTCTTTCAGATCGAGCTGCTTCATTTGTTCCAGCAGCGAGGGATTCGGCTTCATCGCGCCGTTTTGAAGTCCTTGGAGCGCCTGATCGAATTCTTCCATCATCCGGTTTTTTTCCGCCTGGCTGGCGGTTCCTGCGTTCTTTTCGAGATTTTCCAGCGCCTTCTCCGCCCGACCCAGCTCCCGCTCGACGCGCTCGGTTTCGGCGCGGTGCGACTTTTTCAGTGAATCGGTGGCTTCGAGCGACGAATGGCTGAACCACTGTTCCTCCTCCTGGGATTTCAATTCGTCCAGCCGCTTGCGGGTCTCCTCCAGATACTTTTCATCGACGACTTCCTCCTTCGTCAGCTGGTCCAGTTCCGAATCGAGCTGCTTCCACGCCTGCGGTTGTTCCGGAGCGGCGGGAGGATTGAGACCCAGCGCGCTCACCGGAATGAACATGCCAGCCGCTAACAACACCAGCGCTCCGAGCGGCGGAACCAGCAGACGGGGCCACTGCCACGCGAGCCCGGCATACGTCTTCCCCACCGGAGCCGGCCAAGGCGCCACGCCCTCCCGCGCCGCGGTTAGGGAGTTCCTCAGACGCATCGCCGCCTCGATCCTCACCATCGATTGCTCCGGCTTCTCAAATTTCCTAGCGGCCCATGCCCAACAGGCAAGCGCCAGTATCAGAACGGCTCCGGCGATGGATGCTGCCAGAATCCAAGGTTGGATCTGCTCAAACTCCCGTCTGACGACCAGCAGGGCGGCCGCGCCGATGAGAGCGGAGAGGAGAAGGGGGGCGGAAAGCGTCTCCAGCCACCAGGCGAGGTTCACCCTGCGCGCGACCCGGTCCGCCTCCTTCTGCCAATGGTTGCGATGGGGAATATCCGGACCCGCTGTCATGCCAGGCAAAATAGCCGCAGCCAGCGGGAAAGCGATGGGAAACTTCGCGGCTCCAGGCCGCCGTGCGATCGACGGTTGGTCAAATCCAGTCCACCGCCAGATCCAGCGATTCGACCACCCGGTCCGCTCCGGCAGCTTCCAGCGCCGCTGCGGAAAATTGTCCGGTTGCCACCGCCAGACAGCGCGCGCCGATGGCATGGGCACAGGCGATGTCTTTCGGGGTGTCACCGATGACCCACGTTTCCGCAGCGGTGAAATTCCGGCCCGCGTGGATGGCGGCCCGTTCCAACGCGATCGGGCCGAGCCGGTTGCGATCCGCGTGGTCGCAGCCGTAAGCGCCGAATGGAAAGTGACTGGCGAGTCCGAAGTGGCGCACCTTTGCCGCCGCTCCGCCCGCCGTGTTTCCGGTGAGAAGGCCGAGGGTGGCATCCGGTCGGGCCGAGAGTTCGGCGAGCAGTTCGCTCACTCCATGATAGACGCGGCCCGGAAAGCCGCCGTTTGCGAGGTTCCAGTCCAGACGCCCCAGATAGATTTCGAAATACGTGTCGATCCGCTCGCGGGTCGGTTCGATTTCGAAATGGGCGTGGATGTTCGCGACGATGCCGAGATCCGTGGCGCCCGCCAGATCGAGCGACGGGCCTTCATCGCCGAAGATTTCACGAGTGGCTTCCTTCAAGGCCGCCATGCCCGCACCGCCGGTGTCCACCAGCGTGCCGTCGATGTCGAAGAGATAGAGCATGAAAAAAC
>JAZKCQ010000029.1:0-12816 GCA_040388015.1 Verrucomicrobiota bacterium
TGTCCGAGTGGTTTGATGTTAGCCATAATGTTTGGTATTTGGTTTGGTTGGTTTTGCGAGAAGCCACTCCGTCGAGACGGTGGTGGAAAGGGTTTGTGATCGTTGGATCAGATAGAAAGACAACAGGTGGATGCGAGTGTGGCAGCGGTTGTTGGCCGCCGCCACGTTTCAAATCAATCGACGACTTCAGCATCGACGACCTTGCCCTTGGCCTGCTTCGGCTCGTTGGAGGCGGATTCGGCGGCTGGCTCGACGTCGGGCATTTCGGCTCCGCCTGCACCGGCACCGGCTTGTTGGGCGGCTTCGGCGAGGGCTTGGAGGGATCCTTCGAGATCGCTGACGGCGCTGTTGATGGTGTCAACGTTGTCGCTGGAGATCGCGTCCTTGACGGCTTGGATTTTGCCGTTGAGGAGGTCCTTGAGTTCGGTAGGGGCGTTGTCGCCGAGTTCGCCGAGTTGTTTTTCGACGTTGAAGACGAGGTTGTCGGCCTTGTTCTTGGCATCGACTTTTTCAACGCGCTTCTTGTCCTCGTCGGCGTGGGCTTCGGCGTCGCGCTTGGCTTGCTCGATCTCGTCCTTGGAAAGGCCGGAGGAGCCTTGGATCGAGATCTTCTGTTCCTTGCCGGACTGCTTGTCCTTGGCGGAAACGTGGAGGATGCCGTTCGCATCGATGTCGAAGGTGACTTCGATCTGCGGCTCACCGCGGCGGGCCGGGGCGATGCCGTCGAGCTTGAAGTTTCCTAGCAGCTTGTTGTCGGAGAACATCGGGCGCTCGCCTTGGCAGATGCGGATGTCCACGGCGGGTTGGCTGTCGGAAGCGGTCGAGAAGATCTGCGACTTCTTGGCCGGGATCGTCGTGTTGCGCTCGATCATGGCGGTGGCGCGGGAGCCTTCCGTTTCGATGGAAAGCGTGAGCGGGCTGACGTCGAGGAGCAGCACGTCTTTGACATCGCCACGGAGGACGCCGCCTTGGATGGCCGCGCCGATGGCGACGACTTCATCCGGGTTGACGCCTTGGTGAGGCGTCTGGCCGGCAAGTTCGCGGGCAATTTCCACGACTTTCGGCATGCGGGTCATGCCGCCGACGAGGACGAGCTCATTGATTTCCGAAGCGGAGAGACCGGCTTCCTTGAGGCAATCGCGGACGGGCTTCTTGGTGCGCTCGAAAAGCGAATCGGTGAGCTGCTCCAGCTTGGAACGGGTGAGCGTGAGCTGGATGTGCTTCGGTCCGGTGGCATCGGCCGTGATGAAGGGCAGGCTGATGTCGTAGGATTGGGTGGAGGAAAGGGCGATCTTGGCTTTCTCCGCTTCTTCCTTGATGCGCTGGAGTGCGTCAGGTTGGCCGGAGAGGTCGATGCCTTGGTCCTTCTTGAACTCGGCGACGATCCATTGGATCAGCGTGTTGTCCCAGTCGTCACCGCCGAGCATCGTGTCGCCGTCGGTGGAAAGCACTTCGAAGACGCCGTCGCCGATCTCCAGAACGGAGATGTCGAAGGTGCCGCCCCCGAGGTCATAGACGGCGATTTTTTCGTCGGACTTCTTGTCGAGTCCGTAAGCGAGGGCGGCAGCGGTCGGCTCGTTGATGATGCGGAGCACTTCGAGACCGGCGATTTCACCGGCGGCCTTGGTGGCGTTGCGCTGGGAGTCGTTGAAATAGGCAGGAACCGTGATGACGGCCTGGGTGATTTTTTCGCCAAGCTTGGCTTCGGCGTCGGCCTTCAGCTTGCCGAGGACCATCGCGGCGATTTCCTGCGGCGAGTAGGTTTTCTTTTCACCGGCCACTTCCACCTGGATGTGGGCGTCGCCATTCGGAGCGGCGACGATGGTGTAAGGCATGCGCTTGTCGGCATCCTTGAGTTCCGCGAACTTTCGGCCGATCAGGCGCTTGGCGGAGAAAATGGTGTTTTGCGGGTTGGTGACGGCCTGGCGCTTGGCGGCTTGGCCGACGAGGCGCTCGCCGTTTTTCGCGAACGCGACCACGGAAGGAGTGGTGCGGGCGCCTTCCGAGTTCTCCAACACGGTGGATTCTCCGCCTTCCATGACGGCCATACACGAGTTGGTGGTTCCGAGGTCGATTCCGAGGATTTTGGACATAAGATGATTTCCTTTCAGGTTTTGCCCGGTTGGGCGGTTATGATGAGCGCGCTTTCGCAGGGAATGTGCCGTCACCCCTTTCAAAAATTCATCGCACTGAATATCAATGAATTCGAAATCGAGCTAAGATGTTTTCACCTAGAAATTTTACCATTTTTGAGACAAAATGTCGCGCTCACTCAGTGACAGAGTGACGCACTGTGCGTTTCTGCGTATTTTTGTTTCGCTTGCGTGTGAGACGCATCGCCTGCAACTGAGCGTTTTGTGCCGAATCCCGGGTGACCGATCCACATTCCAGCCGAGGAATTTTGTTTGAGCCTTGTGCGAGGTTGCCAACCGCTTTTAAGGTCCGCGCCACTTCATGCGAGCCCAGCCGTTCAAATGGATCGCGCGCGGAGAACCGTTTGAAAAACAGACCAACGGTTCGGTCAGCACCTTTCCTCCGATCCTTGAGCACCTGATCCGCCAGCGAGGGCTTCCTCCCGGTGTCGATCTTGAGGGGTATCTGCGCCCGCGTTTGAGGGACCTCGCGGATCCCTTCCTCATTCCGGACATGAAAATCGCCGTCGAGCGCGTTTTCGCCGCCATCGACAAGGGGGAAAAAGTCTGCATTTACGGCGATTACGACGTCGATGGCGTGACCTCGATCACCCTGATGCGCCGCATCCTCATCGCCTACGGCCTCACGCCCCGCTATTTCATCCCTCGCCGCGGACCGGAGGGCTACGGCCTCAGCACGGCGGCGCTGAAACGCTGCATGGAAGAAGGACCGAAGCCGGACCTCCTCATCACCGTTGACTGCGGCACGGTCTCCATCAACGAAGTCGCCGCGCTGCGGGCCGAGGGCATCGACGTCCTCATCGTCGATCACCACGAGCCAGATCCCGCCGGCCGCCCCGACTGCTGCGCTCTGGTAAATCCGAAATGCGGCACGGAGTTCACCTACCTCTGCGCCGCCGGTGTCGTTTTCAAACTCGGCCACGCCATGATGAAAACCCGCCAGATCGACCTCGATCTCAAGGAACTCATCGACCTCGTCGCCGTCGCCACCATTTCCGACATCGTCCCCATGGTCGGGGAAAACCGCCTCATGGTGCGCCACGGCCTCAAGCACCTCCCCAGCACGCTCAATCCCGGCCTGCGCGCGCTCCAGGAAGTCACCGGCATGAATGGCAGCGCCACCTCCATGGACGTCGGCTTCCGCATCGGCCCGCGCCTCAATGCCGCAGGGCGGATGGATGTGCCGGAGGACGCGCTCGCCACCCTCACCACCGACTGCCGCCGCCTCGCCCACGATCTCGCGCAGAAGTTGGACGCCTATAACAAGGAGCGCCAGACCCACGAAGGCCTCATCCGCCGCGAAGCCGTGGAAATGCTCACCAAGGACTTCGACCCAGCGCGCGATCCCGTCATCGTCCTCGGCTCGCGCACCTGGCACCACGGCGTCGTCGGCATCGTCGCCTCGCGGCTCATGCGGCAGTACCACAAGCCCACCTTCGTCATCGCCATCGACGAGGACGGCATCGGAAAAGGCTCGGGCCGCAGCATCGACGGCATCTCGCTGGTCGAAGCCATCCGCGCCTGTGAGGACGACCTCATCGCCGGCGGCGGTCACGCCATGGCCGCCGGGCTCTCCATCAAGGAAGGAAATCTCGACACGTTCCGCACCCGTTTCGCGGACTACGTGATGAACAACACCAGCCCCGAGCAACGCCAGCCCAAGCTGATGTACGATGCGGAGATCTCCTTCGACCAGCTCTCCTTGGAATTCCTATCAAGCTACGATCTCCTCCAGCCCTTCGGCAGCGGAAATCCCCAGCCCGTCTTCATCTCCCGCAACATCGGCCTCAGCCGCCCGCCGCTGCACATGAAGAACAACCACCTCCGCTTCATGCTCCGCCAGGGCTACCACGAGCAGGACGCCGTCTTCTTCGGCGGCGGCGAATATCCCCTGCCCGACCCGCCGTGGGACATCGCCTTCACGATTGATAGAAACACCTTCCGCGGCCGCACCACGCTCCAGCTCATCATCCAGGACGTCCGCGCCGCGGTTGACTGAAAAAAGTCAGTCCTCCCCGCCCGCCACCACCTCCTTCGGCTTCAGCACCCGATAGAGGCCGTAGCTCACCACGAAGATCCCCAGCGCGATCAAGGGCGCCACCGCCGCGCCCGGCTTGGGATCCGTGAAGGCCGCCTGCACCCGCACCGCCACCAGCAGCGCGCAGACCAGAGCTCCCAGGATGGGCACCAGCAGCGGCACGTCGAAGCCATCGCTCGGCTCTCCTTCACGCCGCTTCAGAACGATCAGCGAAATGTTCACCAGCGTGAAGACCGACAGCAGCAGCAGCACCGTCGCCTCCGCCAGCGGCTTCACCCCGCCGCTCAGGATCAGCAGCGTGACGATGCCGAAAAGCACCACGATCGCCAGCTGCGGCGTCCCCCGCCTCGCGTTCAGCTTTCCTAACGGCGCGGGCATCAGCCCCTGGCGGCTCATCCCATAGAGCAGGCGCGAGCCCATCAGATAGTTCAGCAGCGCCGTGTTCCCGATCGCGAAGATCGTGATGCCCAGATACACCCGGTCGATCCCGCCGAACCACGGCGCCGCCCGGTGCGCCACCTCCATCAGCGGCGTCTTGCTCGCCGCCAGCTCCCTCCACGGCACCACCGACACCGCCGTGATGGCCACCGCCATGTAGATCAGCGTCGCCAGCACCATCGCCCCTATCAGACCGAAGGGGATGTCCCGCTTCGGGTCCTTCACCTCCTCGCTCACGTTCAGAATGTCCTCGAATCCGATGAAGGAAAAAAACATCAGCACCGCCCCCTGGAGCACCAGCGCCAGCGTGATCCCCGAGCCCACTCCCCCGCCGCCCGCCGCGTCCCCCGGCGTTTCCAGATAGTTCACCCCGCCCCAGAACCGCATGCCCACGGCGATGATGAAAAGCAGCCCCGCCGCCTCCACCACCGTGCAGACGATGTTCGCCCACATGCTCTCGCGGATCCCCCGCCAGATCACGCAGCCTATCAGGAAGACCAGCCCTATCGCCACCAGCTTCACCGGCAGCGCCACCCCCGCCGCCTTCTCCAGATTCTCCGCGATCGCCTGCGCCCCCGTGGCCATGCTCGTGAGCCCGCTCATCATCACCGCGATGCCCACCATGTAGCTCACCGCCGGCTTCCGCAGCGCCCGGTGCGTCACATACGCCGCCCCGCCCGCCTTGGCATAGCGGCCGCCCACGCAGGCGTAGGACAGCCCGGTTAGAAGCGCCGCCACCATCGCCGCGAGGAACGCCAGCCAGATCGCATTCCCCAGCGAGTCCGCCGCCCGCCCCACCAGCGCATAGATCCCCGCGCCCAGCATGGACCCGAGACCGTAGAACAAAATCTGCCACCGCCCCAATGCGGGCTGGAGTCCGGAGTGCACGCTGGGCTGGTCTGACATGCCCGCGACCCTTGCAGGATGCGTGCCCGGGCGCCACTTATAACCACCTCCTTCTCTTACGGAGTCCAGCCTCAGAGCGCCTTCCTCCTTACCGCACGAAGACGCCTTGAAGGGATGAACTTCTTGAGAAGAAGGACGCCGTAACTGCCAAAAACAAGGAAGGGCGGACTCCGATCCGCCCGAGCCCATGAGATGACAATGGGATGAGCGACTGCGCCGGATCATTGGCTTTCCATGGGCATGGCGATTCGGAGATCGCCACTCCTTGAAGGAAAAACCACCGCCGCATCACTGTCGCCGCGTTGACTATCGTTAGGACGACATACCCATTGAGGGACGGTTGTATGACGCGGCTGTCAGTGAGAGTCCAGCACGGCCTCGAAACGGTAGAAGGCGCCGCCGGGCGGTGGGTTCCCATCGGTGATGGTGACTGTGGTGGCGGTGCGGAGGTGGGTGATGCCGGGGGCGGCGGTGTCGGTGGTGCCGCCGTCGTAGCGGTAGATTTCCGAAAAGTGGAGCAGGTCGGTGGAGCGGCTGAGAATCCAGCGGGTGCCGGGCGCGGCGGTGCCGATGCCGAAGGTGAGGACGGCATGCCCGGAGGCGTCGAGTGTGGGACCCGTGAGGCGGCGGGGGCTTGCGGAGTCCGCCACGGAGGGATCGGTGCCGAGGGCTTGCTCCGCGCCGTAGGGGGAACCGTCGCCGTCGGGGTCGAGTTTCCAGAATCGCAGGAGATCGGCGGTGCCTTGGTACTCCGCCGCGCCGATGTCGGGGGTGGAGAGGCGGGGGAGGCCGCGCTGGTCGGTGGTGAGGGTAGTGGTCCCGCCCGCATCGATGGCGGGGCTGCCGGGCAGCGGCGGCATGGTGTGGGTGGGTCCGCCGTAGTCGCCGAGGGGGGCGAGACGGGGATTTCCGGAGGTGATGTTGCTGGAGCCCGTGAAGGGGCCGGAGATGTCTGGGTAGAGTGGGGCGTTCAGTGCTACATTTCCGGCGACGATGGAGCTGTCCAATGTGAGGATGAGGTCGTCGTCTCGGTTGTTAATTCCTCCACCGGCGAAGGAGTTCGCGGTGTTTCCGCTGACCGTGGAATTGCGGAGTGAAACACTTCCGAAGCCGGCGTAAACACCACCTGCGTCGCCTTTGGCTCTGTTTCCGGAAAGGGTGGAGTTCTCTATGAGCAGGGAGCCGTTATGATGGTAGATTCCACCACCGCTAGGGGCTGCATAATTCCGGGAGCAGGTGGAATTTCTCAAGGTGAGGGTGCCGCCGAAATTGTAAATGCCTCCTCCATAGCCAACGACGGAATTATCTGAGATAGTTGAGTTTTCGAGCGTGGCGATGAGGGGTAGGGTGTCCCGCTGGATGTGGATGCCGCCGCCAGAGGAAGCAGTGTGTCCCGTAACAACGCAGTTTCTCATGGAAAGCGTCCCTCGCGCGTAGATCGCGCCGCCCTGATTTGACGCCGCATTTGAACTGAAAATGGTGTTTTCCAGATTGATGGAACGATGAGCCAGAAATATGCCCGCGCCGCTGTTGGCCGAATTCCCGGTGAAGCTGGAATTCTGGATATCGAGATCCCCCCCACAATAAATGGCACCACCAGAACCGGATGCGGCGTTTCCAATAAAAGCGGAATTCCGAATGGTCACTCGGGTGGATCCACTGGAGAGTCCCGAGATGCGGATGCCGCCGCCAGCGGTGCCGGAACCGCCGATGATGGCCAGGGTATTCAAGACGACGGTAGTGTTGTTACTGATCTGGATGACGCGAGCGTCATCCGCGGTTTTTCCATCACCGGTCTTGTCGCCGGATAGGGTGAGGCGGGCGGCGAGAGCGGAGCCGTCGATGGTGAGGGACTGGGTGATGGGAAGCTCGCCAAGGGTGAGGCGGATGGTCTGACCGGAGAGGGCGGGCGCGAAGGTGACGGTGTCTGCGATGGGAGAGTATTTCACGGCCTCGCGGAGGGAGATGCCGGTGCCGCCTCCTAGCAGGCCGTCGTCTTCATCCTCTACCGTGGTGACGATGGTACCGCGGGCCGCCAGCGGGATGAAGGCGAGGAGGGATAGCAGACGGAGGAGCGGACGCTTCATGGAGCTTCCCGATTTCCCTATCAGGCGGAGCTGACGGAAGAAAGGACCGATTTACGGGGTGACGGGACGGGGGGATTCTCCGGGGAAGGGATGCCCCGGGTGGGCGGCCGGGATGCGGCGTCCACCCGGGGTGGGTTTCCCCTCATCGCTGCCGGGATGAGGAGGTGGGGGGAGAATGGGAAAAGGATGCGGGGGGGGAGGTGACGGGCGGTCAGGGGACGAGCGGGACTTCGAGGCGATAGAAGGCGCCGCCGGGGGGTGGGGCGGTGTCGGTGACGGTGACGCCGGCGGGGGTGCGGAGGTGGGTGATGCCGGGGGCGGCGGTGTCGGATTTGCCGTCGTAGCGGTAGATTTCCTGGAAGCTGCCGGGGGTGAGGTCCGGGGAGCGCTTGAGGACCCAGTGGGTGCGGGTGACGGGGGCGAGGCCGAAGGTGAGGACGGGGTGGCCGGCGGGGCCGAGGGTGGGACCGGTGAGGCGGCGGGGGCTGGCGGCATCCGAGAGGAGTGGATCGGTGCCGAGGGCTTGCTCGATGCCGTAGGGGGTGCCGTCGGAGTCGAAATCGAGCTTCCAGTAGCGGGTGAGGTCGGGGGTGCCTTGGTATTCGGTGGCGCCGATGTCGGGGACGCCGCGTTGGTAGGCGCGCTGGTCGAGGGGGAGGCGGTAGTTGGCGTTTGCCTGGTCGATGGCGGGGCTGCCGGGGAGCGGGGGCATGGTGTGGGTGCGGCCGCCGTAGTCGCCGAGGGGGGCGAGGCGGGGATTTCCCGAGGTGAGATTCCCATAACCGGTGAAGGAGCCTGCGATGCCGCCGTAGGTGTAGATGCCGGGGGCGGCGTTTCCGGTGACGAGGGTGTTCCAGAGGGTGAGGGTGCCGGCGTTGTAGATGCCGCCGGATTTGCCGTAGGTGTCGGTGTTTCCGCTGATGGTGGTGTGCTGGATGAGGGCGGGGGTTTCTTTTTCGATGTAGATGCCGCCGCCGTAGTGGGCTTTGTTCCCGGTGAGGGTGGTGTTCTGGATTTCGAGGGCACCGAAGGCGTAGATGGCGCCGCCGTCGCCGGCGGAGGTGTTTCCGGAGAAGGTGGAGTCGCGGATGGTGAGCTTGGTGGCGGGGGTGGTCTGGTAGGCGCCGTAGAAGTAGATGGCGGCGCCGTGGGAGATGAAGCGGTTCCCGGAGAAGGTGCAGCGGTCGACGGTGAGCTGGAGGGAGTGGCCGCTGGCGGTGATGGTGCCGCCGCCATTGGAGTCTGAGTAGCTGGAGGCTCCGGAGAGGATGAGGGAGCGGAGGGTGACGGCCTGGTCGACGATGCGGAGGATGCGGGTGTCGTCCTGGGTCCTGCCATTTCCGGTGCGGTCGCCGGAGAGGGTGATGCGGGTGGCGAGGGCGGAGCCGTCGATGGTGAGGGGGCGGTCGATGACGATCTCGCCGAGGGTGAGGCGGATGGTGCGGCCGGAGAGCTTGGTGCTGAAGTCGATGGTGCTGCCGGCGTCGGAGTATTTCACGGCCTCGCGGAGGGAGATGCCGGTGCCGCCGACGAGGGAGCCGTTGTCTTCATCGGTAAAGGTGGTGACGGTGGCGGCCGAGGCGGCGAGGGGAACCAGGGCGAGGAGGGGGAGGATCTGGAATGGGGAGGTTTTCATGACCAATGCGGGGCTCATCGCCTACAATGGACATTCTATGTAAATACATATGAAGTGCGCAATATTTAAATGCGCTGGGGGTGTGGGGGTTATGGTTGGGGTGTCTTCAGGGCTGGATGAAGACACCCTGAAGGGCTGACCTACGAACGAAGAGGGTGCTTTTCACTCGGGGATCCAGACGCTGACGCTGCCGGGGGGGCAGGGAAAGTCGGCCCAGCCGTCGGCAGGGATGGTGATTTTTTCCGAGAGGTGGCCGAGGGTGTCGTGGAAGGTTTTGCCGGCGTAGGGGGTGCCGATTTCCATGCGCTTGGTGGCGGCGTCGCCATTTCCCATGACGACGGCGCAGCCGGGGTGGTCGCCATCGCCAAGGCGGGTGAAGCCGATGCAGTCGGGGGCGTCGAAGTAGACGTTTTGCTCGCCGTAGGCGTTGGTTTGGCGGGCTTTGAGTAGGGCTTCGAGGCAAGGGACCTTGGCGAGGTCGATGTCGTATTCTCCGCCGTCGCTGCCGGTGTCGGTGTATTTCGCGCCGTAGAGGTCGGGGTAGAAGACGCAGGGGTAGCCCTCGGCGCGGAGGAGGATGAGGGCGTAGGCGTGGGGCTTGAACCAGGAGGCGACGGGCGCTTCGAGGGCCTGGAGGGGCTGGGTGTCGTGGTTGTCGACGAGGGTGACGGCGAGGAGGGGGTTGGCGAGCATCAGCGAATTATCGAGGATGGTGCTGAGGTCGTAGTCGCCGCCGGCCTCGCTGGCGGTGTGGAAGTTGTGGTGGAGGGCGGAGTCGAAGAGGCTCATTGAGCCCTCGGTGGCGGAGATGTAGCGCTGGAGGAGTTCGAGGTTGCCGGGTGCCCAGTATTCGCCGACGGCGAAGAGGTTTTCGCCGGTATTTTCCCGGAGGAGGTGGAGCCATTCCTTGTAGAACTGGGGGGAGATGTGTTTGACGGCGTCGAGGCGGACGCCGCGGAAGGGGACCTGTTCGTGGAACCATTTCCCCCAGTAGTTGAGCTCGCCGCAGACGTGCTCGTTACGGGTCTCGACGTCGCAGAGCATGAGGTAGTCGTAGTTTCCCTTTTCGTCGTCGATCATCTCGTCCCAGTCGTCGCCGTGGTCGGTGATGATGCGGTAGATGGCGTTTCCTTCCTCGCCTTCGGCATAGTCGACACCGGTGAAACAGGTGAAGTTCCACTTGAAGGCGGAGTATTGGTTTCCGCGGCCGGGAAAGGTGAACTTGGTGTAGGAGCGGATCTCGTAGGGCTCGGAGAGGGTGTTGGCGCGGTCGTCCTGGTCGACCTTGACGACGTGGAAGGACTCGAGCTCGTCCGCGCCGCCGCGGTGGTTGAGGACGATGTCGACGATGGGGCCGATGCCATTTTCCTCCAAGGTCTTGCAGGCGTGGAGGAACTGGTCACGGGTGCCATACTTGGTGGGGATGGAGTTTTTCTGGTCGAACTCTCCGAGGTCGAAGAGGTCGTAGACATCGTAGCCGGTGCTGAAGGGTCCGCTGGCTCCCTTGTAGGCAGGGGGCAGCCAGGCGGCCGTGATTCCCAAACTGGCCAGATATTTCGCCTGCTCGGCGGCGTGGTCCCAAAGGAACGAATCTCCGGGGGTGTACCAATGGAAAAATTGAATCATGGTGGCGTTCATAAGGGATCGTGAGGGAGGATTGGGAGGATTGGGAGGGGCTGGAGTGAGTAGGATCGCGGCGGCTAAGCAGGATGCGCCCCACCTTGCGAAAACGCTGATGTTTCAAGGATTCCACGAGAAAATCCGGCTAGCGGATCATGCGAAACGCCCGATGAGGAAAGCGCATCGGGCGAGTTGCGAAGAGCGTGGGGAGAATTTCCGGATGCCGGCGATCAGGAATCGACGAGGTGCGCGGGGCGATTTCCCCGAAATTTGCGGTTTGCAAGATGGCATTCCCGGACTTCAATCCCGCCCCCGTCCCATGAGCCATCCTACCTTCCGCATTGCCATCGGAGCCGACCACGGCGCCGTCGATTTGAAAAACGCCGTCGTGAAACACCTTAAGGCTGTCGGCCACGAGGTCACTGACTTCGGCACCCAGGGCCACGAGTCGGTCGACTACGCCGACTACGCGAACCTCGTCGCCCGCAACGTGGCGGATGAAACCTACGATTTCGGCATCCTCGCCTGCACCTCCGGCGTCGGCATGAGCATCGCCGCGAACCGCCACCGCCACGTCCGAGCGGCGAATGTCCGCTCGGTCGAAGAGACGGTGATCACCCGCCAGCACAACGACACGAACGTGCTTTGCCTGGCCGGAAAATACACGGACGAGGCGACCGCCATCGCGATGGCGGATGCGTTTCTCTCGACCGCGTTTGCGGAAGGCCGCCATGAAGCACGCGTTTGCAAATCCTCCGGCAGCCGCATCGCCGAGACTGATCCTGCGGTTTACGCCGCGATCACCGCGGAAGAGCATCGCCAGCGGAACAACATCGAGCTGATTGCTTCGGAAAATTTCGCCTCGCCCGCCGTCATGGAGGCACAGGGCTCGCTGCTGACCAACAAGTATGCCGAGGGCTATCCCGGCAAGCGATGGTATGGCGGTTGTGAAAACGTCGATGTCGTCGAGCAGCTCGCGATCGACCGCGCGAAGCAGCTTTTCGGAGCCGACCACGCGAACGTCCAGCCACACTCCGGTTCGCAGGCAAACACCGCCGTTTATTTCTCGGTGCTGAAGCCGGGCGACAAGATTTTCACGATGGACCTCGCGCACGGCGGTCACTTGACCCACGGCCACAAGGCGAACTTTTCCGGCCGTTTCTACGATGTGACACACTACGGCGTCAGCCCTGACGACGAGCGCATCAACTACGACGAACTGGAAAAAACCGCCCGTGAGCTGAAGCCCGCGCTGATCACCGTTGGCGCGTCCGCCTACTCGCGGATCATCGATTTCGAACGCATGGGCAAGCTGGCCCGTGAAATCGGTGCCTATCTTTTCGTCGACATGGCCCACATCGCCGGTCTCGTCGCCGCCGGAGTTCACCCGAATCCCGTGCCGCACGCGGATTTCGTGACTTCCACCACCCACAAGTCCCTGCGCGGACCACGTGGCGGCATCATCCTTTGCAAAGAGGAGTTCGCGAAGAAAATCGACTCGCAGGTTTTCCCCGGCATCCAGGGCGGACCGCTGATGCACGTCATCGCCGCGAAGGCCGTTTGCTTCGGTGAAGCGCTGAAGCCGGAGTTCAAGCAATACTCCGAGCAGGTCGTGAAGAACGCGCAGGCCATCGCCGCGCGCCTCACGTCCCACGGTTTCCGCATCTGCTCCGGCGGCACGGACAACCACGTCATGCTCGTCGATCTCCGCGACAAGGGCCTCAACGGCACCGACGCCTCCCATGCACTCGACGAAGCAGGCATCACGGTCAACAAGAACGGCATCCCGTTCGACACCGGCAGCCCGATGAAACCGAGCGGCATCCGCATCGGCACGCCCGCCGTCACGACCCGCGGCATGAAGGAAACCGATGTCGAGCAAGTAGCCGATTTCATCCACGAAGCCTTGTCCGACCACACCAACGTGGCCAAGCTCCA
>JAZKCQ010000030.1:0-12621 GCA_040388015.1 Verrucomicrobiota bacterium
CCGAAGACTCTGTCTGACCCTCCGAAGACTCTGTCAGGCTCTCCGAAGACTCTGTCAGGCGCTCCGAAGACTCTGTTTGGCTCTCCGAAGACTCTGTCTGACCCTCCGAAGACTCTGTCAGGCTCTCCGAAGACTCTGTTTGGCTCTCCGAAGACTCTGTCTGACCCTCCGAAGACTCTGTCAGGCTCTCCGAAAACTTTGTCCGGCGCTCCGAAGACTTTGTTTGGGGGAGTGATCAAGCCGGGTTCTGGTTTCCAAAATCTCCGCACCCTCAAAGGCCGCGTGGGCGGGATCCTCAACGGTCCGTGATGAAAATCCAAGAAGTGTGGATGCTCCGTCCACGCCCCGCATCATTCCAACCCGGCTGCGCGAGCGATTTTGCCGAAACGCAAAGCGTCAAGGAGCGGCGGACTCCGATCCGCCGTAGTCCATGAAGTGACGAGGCGAGGTGGCAAGCCGCTTTTCATCGGCTTGCCCCGGGCTTCGGCGATTCGGAGATCGCCGCTCCTTGTTTCCGGCCATCGGGTGGCGCTCCTTATTTCTGGATCCTGAATCCGGTGCAGTTCTCCAACAGGGGAATCTTCACTGCGGTCGTGTTCTTGATGTGGTGGGCGACGTTCGACTCCTCGGCGATTTCCCTGATGAAGGATTCCAGCTCGTCCTTCCCGCCCATCGCCTGGAGTTCGACGGTGCCGTCGGGCAGGTTTTTCACCCAGCCGACGACTTCGAACCCGCGGGAGAGGTCCTTGACGGTGTAGCGGAAGCCGACGCCTTGGACGCGGCCTTCGAAGATGACTTGTTTGGCGATCATGGGAAGAGGGTGGAAAGAGGGAATTGCGTCACCTGCCGCCGAGCGCGGCGGCGGTGGCGGGCTCGAAGGTATTGAGGAAGCGGAGGCGGACGGGCGACGGGCGGGTGAGCAGGAGATGCCGCTTCTCCGGGGAGACGAGGATCTGGCCGAGAGCGGCGGCCTCCTCCCGGCCCGCCTGTCTGCCGATGAGGCGGAGGGCGGTGGCCTGAAGCTGGTCGGCGGCGGCGGCGGTTTCCATCTCGATGTCCCAGAGCACGGCGGTGGATTCGGGGCCGTCGGGGAACAGCAGGTAGCGGTCGTTCTTCCACTGGGAGGCGGCGGAGGGATCCCCGGAGGGTTCGAGCCAGAGGCGGAGGCCGAGCTGGCCGGCGGTCTCGGTGAGGAAGGGCTCCTCGGGTGGGGCGGGCAGGTCCAGCGCGAGCGGTTCGGCGGCCGGCCCGGCGGGACGGAGGATCGCGCGGGTGGTCTGCGGCGGGCTGCGGAAGGCGGCGAGGAGCTTCTCACTGCTCTGGACGTGGAGCGTGTCGGCGAGGCCTTTTCCCTCGGAGGTGGGAAAGCCGACGAGCCCGCGGATGAACGGGGAAAGGGTGGTCATCAGCTGCTCCGCCTCGGTGTTCGGCTTCATGGGCATGAAGCCGATGGAGCGGGCGTTCGCCGCATAGAACCGGGCCTCGACCCCGGCGGCGGCTCCCTGATGGAGCGCGTCCCGCGCGCGCGCGGCGTCGTCTCCGGGATAGGAGGGAGCCGGCGGGAAATGCTGATGGAGGAGGATGCGGGCGAGCAGCCGGACGAGCACGGCCTGGTCCGGGATGCTCTGCAGATCGAAGCGGTCTGTCACCCAGCCCTCGCCGGTGACGTCGTCGAACCACCCGCGCGCGCCGACCGCGCGGACGGCGGTGAGCTGTGCCAGCAGATCATCGTCCGGGCGGAGCCAGCCGATGAGCTGATAGGACTGCTGGCGGTCGTCGATGCCGGACGGCCCGAAGCGGCTCTCGACGGTGGCGGAAATCCGGTCGCGGAGTTCCTCCGAGGCGAGCCGGTGCATGACGGGACTGGAGAGAAAGCGGAGCCCCAGCTCCTTCTCCACCCGATCTCGGAACTCCTGGGGGACCGCCAGCTCGCCCCCGCCCTGGGCGAGCGAGCGGAGGGATTCGTTTTCGCGCCTGAGCATCCCGTTCTCCTCCTCGGCGGCACGGAGCCTGGCCTCGATCTCCGGGAGGCCGCCGCCGGTGGAAGTGGAGCGCCAGTGCAGGCCCTGGAGGATGCCCGCCGCGCCGACGGCTCCGCCGAGGAGCCAGGGCAGCAAGGTCTGGGGAGAAGGCACGACGGAGATGAATCGAAATGCGGGCGCTTATTTCAGCGGCGCCGTGGTTTCCTTTTTCAGCGGCTTGGCCTCGTTGAACGGATTCGTTTCGAGAGCCGAGGACTTCAGGCCGAACACCTGCTCGAAGGTTTTCCCCGGCAGATAGTTGAAGGCCATGGGGGCGCTGCGCTTGCCCTCGGCGTCGTAGATGTACTTGATTTCCTGCACCGGGATCTCCTTGCCGTCGCGGGTGCGTTTCACGCGCGAGTCGAACATGAGTTCCGAAACCAGCAGACCGGTGACCTTGTGATAGCCGTAGGCGACCTTGAACAGTTCGTTGCCCTGGCCGTCCTTGATCTTGCAGCCGAGCGGGTTGGCGGAGGCATCCATCTTGTAGGTGGTGACCATGGTCAGAATGCCGTTGGCGGAATAGGTCTTCTTGGTGAGCGTCTTGCTGTCCGGGCTGCGGATGAAGACCGAGCGGGAGCCGTCCTGCTGGCGCATGGTGCGGACGTTCGGTCCGTCCACCGCTTCCAGCTCGTTCGCGCGGCATTGCAGGGAAACCACGAGTCCGGCGGCGATGACGGCCATTTTGCAAGTTGCCAGCAAGTTCATAGGGCACAAAGTAGGCACCTCAGGCGGACGCTGCAAGCCGCCAATTTCGACCGATGATCTGGAAAACACGAAGGGGCCGGCTCGACCTGTCGCACCGCGCGCGGGTGATGGGGATTCTGAACGTGACGCCGGATTCGTTCTCGGACGGCGGCGAGCACTGCGGGATCGGGACGGCGCTTGCGCATGCCCGGCAGATGATCGCCGAGGGCGCGGAGCTGATCGACATCGGCGGGGAATCGACCCGCCCCGGCGCGGCGGTGGTGCCGGCGGATGAGGAGATCGCCCGCACCGCCCCGGTGATCGCGGCGCTGCGGGCGGAGTGGGATGGATGGATTTCCATCGATACCTCCAAAGCCGCCGTGGCCGAAGCGGCGCTCGCGGCCGGAGCGGACATCGTCAACGACGTGAGCGGCCTGCTGGCGGACCCGGGCATGGCGGCCGTCTGCGCGCGGAGCGGCTGCGGGGTGGTGGTGATGCACATGCAGGGCTGCCCGCAGACGATGCAGCAGTCACCCCGGTATGAGGATGTGGTCGCCGAGGTGCGCGGGTTTTTCGAAGAGCGGTTCGCCACGCTGACGGCGGCGGGGATCGGGGCCGGGGCGCTGTGCTTCGACCCGGGCATCGGCTTCGGGAAAACGCTGGATCACAACCTGGCGCTGCTGCGGGCGCTGGAAGAAATTTCCGTGCGGGAGCGGCCGCTGCTGCTGGGAGTCTCCCGGAAGTCCTTCATCGGGAAACTCCTCGGCACCACCGATCTCCATTCCCGCGAATGGCCGACGGTGGCGATCACCGCGAACGCGCGGGAAAAAGGCGTCATGCTGCACCGCGTGCATTCCGTGAAGCCGAACGCGGAGGCGCTGCGGATGACGGAAGCGATCCTCGGAGCCGGCCGCTCCTGACAGGATTCAGTTCTTCGGCGCCGCGGCGGGCTTGGCTCCGACGGCGAACCGGTACTTCGCGATGGCGTCAACGATGCCGGCGGCGATGGCATTCTGATAGGCCTCGTTTTCGATCAGCCGGGCCTCGTAAGGATGGCTCATGAATCCGCCTTCCAGCAGGATGGCGGGGTGGCGGACGCCGGACAGCACGCTGAAACGGGCGCGCTTGATGCCGCGGTCGAAGGTGTTCTTGCCGAGGCGGCGGAGGATGGAGCCGTGGACGGAAGTGGCGAGCGCGATGTTCGCCGAGTCATGCTCGTTGCCCGCGCGGGTCTGGTTGTCCGAGGCCTTCCAATCGCTGCCGTAGTGCGAGATGCCGGGAGGCGAGAGCGTGAAGGTCTCGATGCCGCGGGCGGCGCGGCCGCCGGAGTTGAAGTGGATGCTGACGTAGATGGCGTTTTCCTTCACCGAGTTCGCGAAGTCGACGCGCTCCTGAAGCGACTGATAGATGTCCGTGGTGCGGGTCATCACGACCTTGAAGCCCTTGCCTTCGAGCTGCTTCTTCACGAGGCCGGCGACCTTGACGTTGTAGTTCGCCTCGGTGCCGTAGGGGTTGGTCGCGCCGGGGTCCTTGCCACCGTGGCCGGGGTCCAGCACGACGGTGCGGAAGTCACCGGCGTTCTGGATGAAGTTGGGGCGCAGGACGGGATCGATCAGTTTCGCGAGGTCGATGCGGGAGACGTAAACCTTTTCACCGACCGTCGCGATGGACTGGCTGAAGACGAACTTGACGTTGTTCATCAGGCACTCGGTGCCGCCGATCTTGAGGGTCATCTCGACCTTGGAGTTCTCCAGAACGAGCGATCCGCCTGAGCGGGCCATCTTGGTGAAGTTGTAAAAGCGCTTGATGCTGTCGGCGGAAACGTACTCGCGGCCTTCGATTTTCGTCACTTCCCAGCCGGAAGAGGCGGTGGCCTGGGCATTCGCCGGGCCGACGGTCATGAAGAGGACCATCATCAGAGCGGTCACGGGGCGCAACCAGGCGGATTGCGACAGGGGGCGTTCGATGGAAGAGAGCGGCTGCACGGGTTTTGCGGTTTGTATCAATTGAAAAAACGGATGACAACCGGATTTGTCGGTCGGAGGCGGGCGGCCATCCCGGTGATCTCAGACACTGCGCCGGCCCTGCATGGCGCGCAACAGCGTGAGTTCGTCGGCATGCTCGAGTCCGCCGCCCGCGGGCAGGCCTTGGGCGATGCGGGTGAGCCGGCAGTTTCTCCCACGCAGAAGTTCGGCGAGGTAGTTCGCGGTGGCCTCGCCCTCCACGTCTGAGCCGAGCGCGAGGATGACTTCGATTTCCTCCGGCGCGGCCTCGATGCGCCGGATGAGCGGCGGGATGCGCAGGTCTTCCGGCGAGACGCGGTCGAGCGGCGAGAGTTTCCCGCCGAGGCAGTGGTAGCGGCCGCGGAAGGAGCCGGAGCGCTCCAGCGGCAGGACGTCGGTGGCTTGCTCGACCACGCAGAGCAGATGGTCGTCACGCGTCGGATCGTCGCAAACGTCGCAGCCGGATCCCGTGGCGAAAAATCCGCAGGTCGGACAGGGGCGCACGGTTTCCTTCGCGACTAACAACGACTCGGCGAGCGTCGCGGGATTCGCCCGGGCGCTTTGCAGGAGCCACACCGCGATCCGCTCCGCGCTGCGCGGACCGACGCCGGGCAGGCGCTTGAGTTCGGCGACGAGCGCCTTCACGGGTTCCGGAAAATCGGCGCGCTTCATGAGGCCTTGTCGGGTGGGATTTCATCGACCGCCATCCGGTGCTTGGTCGCGTAAACCAGCGCGCACACGCCGGACCACAGCACCGCGATGAAGGGCGCGCCGATGTCCGGAGCGCGCGCCGCGAGGCCGAGCACCGGAGCCCAGCCCGCGACCAGCACCATCGCGGTGAGCCACAGGACGAGGCGCCGCCAGGTGCCCGGCACGCTGAGAATCGCGAACGACAGGCCGAAGGCGAACCCCAGCGCCGCCAGCCACACCGCCCACTCGGGCAGGACCTTCGGAAACGACGCCTCCCTGCCCTGCGCCACCAGATGGGAGACCATCAGGTTCACACGGCGCAGCACCCCTAACATGCTCAGTCCGGCCGCAAGCAGGATCGACAGCGAGCCGATGGCCGCGGCGGGGACCAGCACGTGGCCGACGGGTGGACGTGGTTTGGCTTTGCTCAAAATCCTTTGTTCCGGGTGAAACTTTCCTCATACGGCGGCTCCGCGGCGATGGCGCGCTCGACCTGCAACACCGGCTGCAGCACTCCCTCCTCCAACGGGAAACGCATGATGCCGGAGACCTTGACCCACTCGTTCTCCGGAAACTCCGGCGGTGTTTTCCCGAACTCCAGAATGATCGGGATGGCGCGGCTGTCGGCGGCGCAGCAGGTGATGAAAAGCCGGTAGAGGCGCTTGCGCGAGCCGTCCGGGTTGCGCTCCTTCTCATCCATCCAGCGGCCTTCGGTCTCCACCTTCATGCCGTCGACGATGGTCTGGATTTCCCGGTCGCCGGTGGTGAAGAACAACTCCATCAGGCTGAACTGGAAAAACCCGTCATCCGTCCTGCGGTGGCTCTTCTCGATTTCCTCGCGCGTCAGGGCGGGCATCGACGAAGCGAGGAACGGCGAGGACACCGCGGAAGGCGCGTCGTAGAGACCCTTCCGCGAGAGCGCGGCGGCGGAGTATTCGTCCTTGGTCCAGGCGACGGACAACGCGACCGGCACGATCATCAGCAGAACGGCGGTGAGCGGGTGCATGTCGCCGCTTTCATGGTCGTGCGGATCTTCCTCACCGCCGTGGTCATGACCGCAGTCCGCCTTCTGGCCGGCGGTCAGCAGATTGAAGAGCCCGAGCACCGCCAGGCCGAGACCGCCGGCGAAGGCGAGGGGCCGGAAGTCCGCGACGAGGTATTTGTTGATGCGGCCGCTGCTGTGGAAATAGAGCAGCACCGCGCTCCAGAAGAGCACCGCGAGGGAGAAGAGGATGCGCCGGTTCCGCGGGTTCATTTCGCCGAGAGGATGAGGTTTTGCCAGAAGATGGAGATCCCGCCGATGGACAGGAACAAGCCGAGGGCGAGGAGGAGGATGAAGCGCTTCCTGAGCACGGTCTGATAGAGGAAGAGCAGTTTCACATCCATCATCGGGCCGAAGGTGAGGAACGCAAGTTTCGCGCCCCAGGAGAATTTATCCAGCGTCGCGGCGATGAACGCGTCCGAGGTGCTGCACAGGCTGAGGATGAAGGCCAGGGCCATGAGCGCGGCCGGGGCGCCGACGGGATTTTTCGCCAGCGTGTCGAGCCACTGCGCGCCCGGGGCGATGCCGGTATTGAACAGCGCGGTGATGGAAACGCCGATGGCGAAGTACACCGCGACATCGACGAAGTCCTTCATCGCCGAGCGGAATGCGGCGACCAGACGGTGGTCCTCGGCCGGTGCATGATGATGATGGTGTTCGTGATCGCCGTGATCATGGCCGCAGCAGGAGTGATCGTGATGGTGGTCGTGATGATGATCGTGCGAGCGGGCGGGCTCGTCTTTTTCCAAGTCAGCCACCAATTTCGCCTTGAGCACCGCAGCGATCGGAAGCCTGGAGACGATCAGGCCCACGCCGACCGCGATCAGGAATCCCAGCAGCAGCCGCGAGCTCGTCATCATCGCCGCGCCCTGGCCTTGGAAGGCTTTCCAGGTGCTGAGCGCGGTGATCGGATTCACGATGGGCGCGGCGAGCATGTAGGTCAGCGCGCAGGAAACCGGCAGGCCCTTTTTCACCAGCCGCCGGATGACCGGCACCACCGCGCATTCGCAGACGGGGAACACCGCGCCTAACAAACCCGCCGTCAGCACCGCGAGGAACTTGTTCCGCGGCAGGAAGCGGTCCATCGCCCCCGCCGGCAGGTAGATGTCGATGAACCCGCTGATCAGCGTGCCGAGCAGGATGAACGGCGCGCCTTCGAAAAGAATGCTCAGGAACGCGAGCGCAAAGTCCTGCTGGGAATCGGGAGACATCGCCGCCAGCAAACGCTGCGCGGCCCGTCCTGTCAACCGGCTCTCCATCCCCGCGCGGGGCGACCTCATCCGCGGCCGGCTCTCCCCACATGAGGTCGCCCCGCGGGTCCGCGGCTTGTGAATTGACGGAGACCGGCGGAACGCTCAGCGTGGCGGGATGGCTGGCCTGTTTCTCTCCATCATCCTGACCCTCCTCGCCTGCTGCGTCAGCGGATACATCGGAATGGCGATCGGCAATCTCGGTGGAAAGCTGAACGGAACCACCGGCTTCATGCTCGGTTTCGTGCTGGGACCCATCGGCTGGATCATCACCGCGATCACCGCACTCAACGACATGAAGGAGTCGTCGGAAGCGGTCGCGGAAAGGACCCTGCGGAAACTGGAATACCTCGAAGACCAGATCGCCGAACTCAAGGCGGCGTCCAAGGCCGCGCCGGTCGCGGCCGCGCCCCAGACCTACCGGCTGGACTGAACCCGGCGTCATAAGTCGCAACCACGGCATTAAAAAAGGCAAGGTGCCCAAGGACACCTTGCCTTGCCGCGGAATATCCGGATCAATAGGCGCTGGTGGTTCTCGTCGGCACGGGTGGGACGGCAGGGGCGTCCGGTTGGGCGCCGCCGGTGGCGTCGGCACGGTTTTCAATGCGGTTGCCGACCTTCTGAAGGTCCTGACCGAAACCCTTGGTGGCGGCGCAGGAGGTGGAGAGAACGGTTCCGACAGCGGCGAGGAGGAGTCCGGTGATTTGAAGTGATTTCATGGTGCTGCTGAGTTAGGCCAAACTTCCGGGTGATGCAACGGGAAATCCGGAACCGACCTAGCGGGGGCGGGTCATTTTTTCCGGCGTGAGGAGATCGTCGAGCTGCTCCTTGGCGAGCCAGCCTTTTTCAAGGACGAGGCTGTAGACGCTGGCACCGGTGGCGAGGGCTTCCTTGGCGATGGCGGCGCTGCGCTCGTAGCCGAGCACCGGATTGAGCGCGGTGACGATGCCGATGGAGTTCCTGACGTATTCGAGGCAGCGCTCGCGGTTCGCCTCGATGCCGGAGATGCAGCGGGTGTGCAGGACGATGGCGGCATTGCGCAGCAGGGTGAGGCCGAAGAAGAGATTGAAGGCGATGATGGGCTCGGCCATGTTGAGCTCCAGCTCGCTGGCCTCGCAGGCCATGGAAATGGTGACGTCCGCACCGATGATCTGATAGCAGACCTGACTGACCATTTCCGGGATGACCGGATTCACCTTGCCGGGCATGATGGAGGAGCCGGGCTGCATGGCGGGCAGGCGGATTTCATAGAGTCCGGCGCGCGGCCCGGAGGAAAGCCAGCGGAGGTCGTTGCAGATCTTGGAAAGCTGCACGGCGGCGGTTTTCATCGCGCCGCTCATGAGGGAGAAGGAGCCGCTGTCCTGGGTGGACTGGACCAGGTTCTCCGCCAACCTGACCGGCAGACCGCTGACCTCGGCAAGGTGGTGGATGCAGAGCGGCGCATAGCCGGGAGGGCTGTTGATGCCGGTGCCGACGGCGGTGGCGCCCATGTTGACATCGAGAAACTCCTCGGCGGCGCGCTCGATGTAGCGGATGCCGTCCTTGATCGAGGCGGCGTAGGCGGCGAACTCCTGGCCGAGGGTCATCGGCACGGCATCCTGGTTCTCGGTGCGGCCCATTTTCAGGACGTCCGCGAATTCGCCCGCCTTGGCGATGAGCGCGGCCTTCAGTTCCCGGAGGGCTGAGGTGGCGTCCCGCATCGTTAGAATCACTCCCAGCTTGATGGCGGTGGGATAGGCGTCGTTGGTCGATTGCGAGCGGTTGACGTCGTCGTTCGGATGGAGGAACTCATACTGGCCCTTCTGATGGCCGAGGATTTCGAGGGCGCGGTTGGCGATGACCTCGTTGGCGTTCATGTTGGTCGAGGTGCCGGCACCGCCCTGGATCATGTCGATGGTGAAATGCTCGTGCCATTTTCCGGCGATGATTTCATCACAGGCGGCGACGATCGCATCGGCCCGCTGCGGATTCACCACGCCGAGGTCCTTGTTCGCGCGGGCGGCGGCCTTTTTCACGTAGGCCAGGCTGCGGACGAAGTGGCCGAAGTGGTGGAGCGGGATGCCGGAGATGGGGAAATTCTCCATGCCGCGCAGGGTCTGCACGCCGTAGTAGACATTGTCCGGCAGCTCGCGCTCGCCTAGCAGATCATGCTCCTTCCGCCAGGTGGCCACCACCGGGGAACGGCCGGACACGAGATGCTCGTTCGACGCAGCGAGGCGGCCGCTGAGGCGGCGCGCGATGTGGCCGACCATCCGATAGAAAATCTCCGGCTTCTCCGCACGCAGCGTTTCAAAGACGGCGCGCGGGATGAGCCAGACGCGGACGTCCGTGAGAGCGACGGCCGACGCCGAGTGCGGAAGGTCGTCCAACAGCACGCCCTCGCTGAACGCGCTGCCGCGCCGCAGCGTGGCGAGGCGGGTGGAGCTGCCGTGGTTTCCCCGGACGATCTCCAACTCCCCTTCCTCGACGATGCCCATCCACAGGCGGGGGGTGGATTCGTGGAACAGCCAGGATCCCGCGGAATAGGAATGCGAAGCGCCCCGGCCGATGATGGCGGAGAGCTCGTCCGCGGCGATGGCCATGGTTTCGGCGAGACGGACAATGCGTTCTTGGGAAAAGGCCATGATGTTAGGGCCGGATTCTAAGGCAGCACGGGAATTCCGCCACCACGAAAAACAGAACCGCCGCCACCCTCGTTAAGACAAAAAAACCCGCCGCGGCCGAACCGGGCGGGTTTTGAAATCAGAGGGAAACCTTCGGATCAGTGGCGGTATTTCCGCTTGAAGTGGAGGTCGGAGGTCGCCTTGGAAATGACGCCCTGCAGATACGCGACTTCTTCGAAATCGAGGTTGTGATCGACGGTCGCAAGTTTCTCCTGAGCGCGCTTGATGGCGGCTTCGACGTGTTCTTCGTCGATCTCCGCCTCGCCGAGGGCGCTGTCGGTGAGGACGATGACCTTGGTCTGGGTGACTTCGGCGAAACCGGAACCGATGGCGAGCGTGCCGACTTTCCCGTTGTGGAGATAGCGGAGTTCGCCCGGCTTCAGCGCGGTCACCAGACCGGCGTGCTGCGGCAGGATCCCCATTTCACCGTCCGCTCCAGGGAGATAGACGTTGTCCACGGAATCCGAGAAGATCTTCTTCTCGGGAGTGACGATTTCGAGTTGGAGGGGCATGGGAAGTTGCTGGTTCGAAGTTTTCAGTTCTCAGGTCCGGTCGCGGAATCTCTTCCTGAAAACCGAACACTGAAAACCGGCAAACTCTGGATTAGTCACGCGGCACGGACTCGATGTTGCCCTTCATGTAGAAGTTGCCTTCCGGCACATCGTCGAGCTTGCCGTCGAGGATTTCCGCGAAGCCCTTGACGGTGTCTTCGATGGAGCAGAGCACGCCGGGAACGTTGGTGAACACCTCGGCGACGTGGAACGGCTGGGTGAGGAAACGCTGGATTTTCCGGGCGCGGAAAACGGTCATCTTGTCCTCGTCGGAAAGCTCGTCCATGCCGAGAATGGCGATGATGTCCTGAAGGTCTTTGTAGCGCTGGAGCACCATCTGGACGCCGCGGGCGACGCGGTAATGTTCCTCACCGATGATTTCCGGAGCGAGCGCCTTCGAGGTCGAAGCGAGCGGGTCAACGGCAGGGAAGAGCGCTTGCTCGGCGAGCGAACGCTCGAGAACGACGGTGGCGTCCAAGTGAGCGAAGGTGTTGGCGGGAGCCGGGTCGGTCAAGTCGTCCGCAGGAACGTAAACGGCCTGGATCGAGGTGATGGAGCCTTTGTTCGTGGAGGTGATCCGCTCCTGGAGGCCGGCCATTTCCTCGGAGAGGGTCGGCTGGTAACCCACGGCGGACGGGGTCCGGCCGAGGAGCGCGGACACTTCGGAACCGGCTTGGGAGAAACGGAAGATGTTGTCGACGAAGAGGAGCACGTCCTGGTTGTCCTGGTCGCGGAAATGCTCGGCCATGGTCAGGGCGGAGAGGGCGACGCGGAGACGGGCACCCGGAGGCTCGTTCATCTGGCCGTAGCAAAGGGCGACCTTGGAGCCTTCGATGAGGACCGGGTTTCCTTCGGCATTGAGCTTCGGATGGCCGTGTTCGTCGCGCTCGGTGGCGATAACGCCGGACTCGATCATTTCCCAGTAGAGGTCGTTTCCTTCACGGGTCCGCTCGCCGACACCGGCGAAGACGGAGAAACCACCGTGCGCTTTCGCGATGTTGTTGATGAGCTCCATGATGACCACGGTCTTGCCGACGCCGGCACCACCGAACATGCCGCCTTTACCACCCTTGAGCAGCGGGCAGATGAGGTCGATGACCTTGATTCCGGTCGGGAGAACTTCGGTGTTCGCCGATTGCTCGGTGAACGCGGGAGCGGGACGGTGGATCGGGGAGCGGAAATTGACGTCGGCGAGGGCGACGTTCTCGTCCACCAGGTCACCGGTGACGTTGAAGATCCGGCCGAGGACTTGCTTTCCAACCGGCACGGAGATCGGCTGGCCGAGGTCGGTCAGGGTCATGCCGCGCTTGAGACCGTCCGTGGTGGACATGGCGACCGCACGCACCCAGCTGTCGCCAAGGTGTTGCTGAACCTCGAGCACCAGTTTGGTATCCACGCCGTTGAGGACGTATTGGATCTCCAACGCGTTGTAAATTTCAGGCAGCTTGGTTGCCTTGGAGAAGTCGGCGTCGATGACGGCGCCGATGATCTGGACGATGGTTCCTTGGTTGCTCATGGTGGAAGAAGTTTGCTAGTTTTCAGTTTTAAGTTTTCAGAGTTGAGGGATGGAGTCGGGAGCAGATGCCGGTTTCGTTTTCTTTCTGAAAACTGAAAACCAGCAACTAGCAAACTGTCTATTCCATCGCCTTCATGGCCGTCGTGATTTCGAGAAGCTCGGCGGTGATCGCTCCTTGGCGGAGCTTGTTGTATTCGA
>JAZKCQ010000031.1:0-5490 GCA_040388015.1 Verrucomicrobiota bacterium
TTTTCCTTCACTCCGAATTCCTCCAACATCCGTAAATGCAGATTCGACATCGGGACATCCTCGCCGAGTTCGACATGGCGACCTGGAGTGAAGGCTCCACCTGCGTTGCCGGCGACAACGATGGGAAGGTCGTCGTGGTTGTGACGGTCTCCGTCGGAAATGCAGCCGCCGTAGACGATCATCGAGTTGTGGAGGAGTGATTTTCCGTCCACGTCCTTGGTGGTCTTCATCTTTTCGAGAAAGTATGAAAACTGCTCCATGTAAAAGGCGTCGATCTTCGCGATCTTCTCCAGGTTGCCAGGATTCTTCTGGTGGTGGGAAATATTATGGTGGCCGTCGTTCACCCCTATTTCTTGGAAGCTGCGGTTGCTGCCGTCGTGGGCCATCAGGAAAGTGGAAATACGGGTGGAATCGGTTTTGAATGCGAGAACCATCATGTCCATCATCAGACGCAGATGTTCCTTGTAGGAACCCGGCGTGGCATCGGGTGCGGGGACACCGGGATCGACAGGCAGGCCCATGGCTTCGGCTTTCTCGATCTGGCGTTCGATTTCACGCACGCCGGTCAGGTATTCGTCAAGTTTGTGGCGGTCGCTGCGGCCGAGATAGCGGTGGAGTGCCTTGGCATCCGCCTGGACGAAATCGAGGACCGACTTTTTCGAGGCATAGCGCTGGCCGAGGTTGGCGGCGCGTTCCTTCGCACTACCGGATCCGAAGAGTCGCTCGAAGACGGCTCGCGGGTTCGATTCGGGAGTCATCGGCTGGTTTTCCGAACGCCAGGAAAGGTTGAACTGATAGGCGCAGGAATAGCCGGAATCGCACTGTCCCGCCTTGCGCACGCCGTCGGCGGAAAGTTCTAGCGAAGGCAGTCTGGTCAAAGTTTCCGCGGCCTTCGCGGCAATCTGGTCCACGGAAACCCCGAGGTTGATGTCGGAGCCGGCGGTCTTGCGGGCGCGGGCCGAGGTCAGGAACGTCGCGACACCACGGGCGTGGTCACCGGGCCCGTCGCCACCGGCCGCCGCGTTTTTCTGTTCGAGGCCGGTCAGGATCTGGAAATCCGCGCGATGGGCTTCCATCGATTTGAAAGTCTCGCCCATCTTGTAACTCGCGGTGCTGCCCTTCGGCCGCCAGAGATCCACGTTCACGCCGTTAGGGATGTAGAGGTAGGCCATGCGCAGCGGTGCTCCGCTGGCGGTGGTGGCGATCGCCCGTTCCGTTGCTGCGGCGAGCAGCGGGCGGAAGGATTCGAGGGCGGGAAGGGCGACGGCCGCGCCGAGTCCACGGAGAAAGCCGCGGCGGTTGGTTCCGGTGAATTGATGGATACTCATGGTTCTCTCGGTTCGGTGGTGGTTAGTCGTCTCCGCGGCGTTTTTGGAAGGGGGCGCTTTCGATGATGCCCTGCACAAGTTCACGGAGGTTGCCGTTGTTCTTTTCCAGCCGTTCGGTCAGCTGGTCGATGGTGGTGGAGTCGTAGTATTCCACACCGCGACCGATGGCGTAGGTGAGGAGTTTTTCGGAAAGACAACGGTAGAAATCCTGTTTGCGTTGGGTGGCGAGGATTTCTTTCAAGGTGGCGACGTCGGCGAATTTCTCACCCGTGAGCAATTTCCCGGAAGCGTCAATGGCCTTGCCGTGTTCGCTGGTGCGGAATTGGCCGAGAGCGTTGAAGTTCTCCAGGCCGAGGCCGATGGGATCCATGCGCGCGTGACATCCGCGGCACTCTGGTTTCTTGCGATGGATTTCCATCATCTCGCGCATGGTCGGATGGGCGTTCGACGAACCGACGGCGGACTCCAGCTCGGGCACGCCGGGCGGAGCCGGAGGCGCGGGAGTTCCTAGCAGATTGTCGAGCACGAAGAGCCCGCGCTTCACGGCGGAGGTGCGCGTGGGGTTGGAGGTGACCATCAGGAAGGTGCCTTGGGTCAGGATTCCGCCCCGTTCGGGATGCTCCGTTAGGTCAACGGGCTGGAAGTCCTCGCCGCTGACGCTGTCGATGCCGTAGAACTTCGCGAGCCGCTCGTTGAGAAAGCTGTAGCGGGCGGAGATGAGCTCTTCCGCAGGACGTTTTTCGCGGAGAATGAATTCGAAGAGCATCTCGGTTTCCGTCTGCATGTCCGAGCGGAGGCGTGAATCGAAGGTCTTGGCCGCCTCACGGTTGCTGGATTTCCCAAGGATCGTCTTTGCGCTCATCGCGACGGTTTCCACATCGCGGGCTTGCAGCCATTGGCCGATGAAATTCTTCACCAGCCTCTTGGAACGCGGATCTTTCAGCATCCGGTCCACCTGGGCGGGGAGGTTGGCGCGCAGCTTGTTGTTGAAGGCGAGGCTGAGCAGCTCGTCGTCGGGCACCGAGCCCCAGATGAAGAACGAAAGCCGGGCGGCGAGCGAATACTCGTCCAGCAGCACCACCTTCGCGGGGTTGTTAGGCTCGGGCTGGAACTCGACCCGGAACAAGAAGCGCGGCGAGGCGAGGCAGATGGCGATGGCCTGCTTGATCCCGTCCTGGAAGGTTTTCCCCGGCTCTGCGGAAACATCCCGGACGATCGCCGCGAGTTTGTCGATCGTCGGTTCGTCGAGCGGCTTGCGGAACGCTCGGCTGACGAAACTCCGCATGATTTTCCGCGCGTAGCGATCCTTGCCGGAAACGGTATCGGGCGGCGGGCCGTCGACAAAAATCATCCGATAGCCCTTCGCGAGTTCCTGTTGGGAGCCGCCGAGCGGACCCTGAACGATGACGCGCTGAACCTTGAAAAACAATTCCTCTTCCGCGGGCAACGGGCGGCGCGCGGGATTGAGGGCTATTTCCAACGTCTGCTTGCCGGTCTTCAGCGCAGCCTTGCCGGTCAGCTCGATGACGCGGCGCTGGTCCCAGCCCAGCGAAACCTGCCCCACCTGCGCACCGCCGGCGGTGACCTGGAGCCGGGCCTCGTCGGTGGTGGCTTCGGTCGCGCCGTGGATGGAATACTCGACCTTGATCTGATAGTCGCCGTCCCACCTGATGTCCTGTTCAAAGGTGACCTTCTGAGAATTCGCGAACGGCATCCAGCTCCCGTTTTCAACCGGATTTCCCGAGTTCTTGAAATCCCTGCCGGCAATGTCCACGCGCGGCACCTGCGCGGCGGCTCCCTCCGGCAGCGCGAGTGCGACCACCTCATCCGCCGAGGCGATGTATTTCTCCATCAGGAGGGGGGAAATCGAGAGCACGTCGCCGATATTGTCGAAGCCGTAGCCGGTATCGTCCGCCGGAAATGCCTCGCGGGTGTCGTATTCCACGCCCAGCAGGTCATAGACGGCGTTCTGATATTCCGTGCGGTTCAGGCGGCGGATCGTGACGCGGCCGGGATCGGGATTTTCCGGATCGAGCTTGAAAACGTCCTTCTCGATCCAGGCCAGCAGCTTCTTCTTCTCCTCCGTGGCGAGCTGGTCCTCATCAGACGGCGGCATGATCTGGCTGCGGACATTGCGCCACACGGCGAGCCAGTGCTTCTTGTCGTCGAGGTGTTTGGAGAGGTCCTTGAACTCATCCATCGAGAACTTTCCCTTCGCGGTGCCCTCTCCGTGGCAGCTGTAGCAATAGTTCTCCAGCAGCGGGATGATCTCCTGCTTGTAGGACTCCGCGGGATCCGCCGAAGTGGATGCGCCGCCGGTGATCCCGGCGATGGCTGCGGTGCGGAGGAAGCGTGAAATCATGCGGATGGATAGAAATTGTCAGCCGTTCACTTCCCCTTGTAGCCGTGCCACACCCATTCGAGAGCGTCGGGCAGCGTCTGGCGGGTCACCTTGCCGTCGGTGTGGCCGGAGTTGGTCGCGAAAACGAACTGATAGGGATAACCCTTCTCCTTGAGCTCCGCCGCCATCAGCCTGTTCGCGCGGACCCAGTTGTGAAACGACGTGTCGTCGCGGTCCCAGCCGTTGTCCTTGTCGCTGACGTGCAGCCAGATGCGGATCGGCTTTTTCGCCGCGCGCTTGATCAGGTTCTCGTGGTATTCCCACGCGCCGTGCGGGGTGCGGTTGTTTTCCGGCCACTGCTGGTTCACGAAGGTTCCCGAGTAGCTGACCACGCGCCGATAGAGTTCCGGGTGGAACCACGCCATCGTGAACGCCGCCGCCGCGCCGGAGCTGAAGCCCATGGTCGCGCGGGCTTCAGGATCCGTGGTGAACTTGATCTTATACCGCCGCGCCACTTCGGGCAGCACCTCCTTCTCGATGAATTTCGTGTAGGTGTCGTCCACCGTATCGTATTCGAGGCCGCGCTGGCTGCCTTTCGAGTCCCCGCCGCCGGAGTTGATGAAAATGGCGACCTGTGCCGGCACGCGCTTTTCGTCGATGAGATTATCCAGCGTCCGCGACACCAGATCCCGGTAGCCGATGCCATCCTGCACCACGATGAACGGCATCACATCACTGGCGCGGTGCTTGGCCGGCATGTAAACCGCCACCTGCCGCTTGTAGGGCACCTCTCCCTCCTTGCCCTTTGCGATGCCTTTGTAAATCTTGCTGTCCTTCGAATCCATCGTGAATTCCCGCACCTCGCCCTTCGGCACCCGCGGCTGCTCCTTCGTCTCCGGAGCATCCTGATAGTCCGGGCCGATCGTGGATTCCGATTGCTCGGGGAATTCCTTTTCCGCCGCCGGGCAGAGCGTGGTCATCAGGGAAAAAATCGCGGTGCAGCAGGTGAGGCGGGGCAGGAATTTCATGCAAAGAGGGTTTTCGAGTCTTAGCGATACTCACCCTGATAAACCGTTCTCTCGCCTGATGCGTCAAGCCCCCCGAACTGGGGAGAAGGTCACCCGTAAAAACCCCTTCTCCCCATTAAGGTGGATTGCGCTGCTCTCCCGATCTCTCCAAGTTGAGGAATGCGCAAAACCCTAGCCCTCGCGATTTCCATGGCCTCCCTCGCCGTTTCCGCCACCGCCGGCACCTTCGAGATCAAAGGCCGTGACTACCTCGTGGATGGAAAACCGCTGCAAATCCTCTCCGGCGAGATCCACTACCCCCGCGTCCCGCGCGCCTACTGGAAGGACCGCCTCCAGAAGGCCAAGGCGATGGGCCTCAACACCATCTGCACCTACCTCTTCTGGAATGTCCACGAGCCTCAGCCCGGAAAATGGGAGTTCTCGGGAAATGCCGATTTCGTCGCCTTCATCAAGGCGTGTCAGGAAGAAGGCCTCCACGTCCTCGTCCGCCCCGGCCCGTATGTCTGCACCGAGTGGGAATTCGGCGGCTACCCCGGCTGGATCGTCGCCGATCCCAAGACCGTCGTCCGCAGCACCGATCCCGGGTTCCTCAAGCCCGCCATGGCCTACTTGGAAAAAGTCTCCGCCATGCTCAAGCCCCTCCAGATCGAGAACGGCGGCCCCGTCCTCATGATCCAGGTGGAAAACGAATACGGTTCCTACGGCGACGATAAAAAATTCCTCCAGGCCCACGTCGACGCCATCCGCAAGGGCGGCTACACCGGCACCCTCTTCACCGCCGATCCGCCGCCTG
>JAZKCQ010000032.1:0-28317 GCA_040388015.1 Verrucomicrobiota bacterium
CTCGATGATCAAACTCATGCTCGCCAGAATCGCCCGATGAGTTATTTTTCAGACAAGCTCTAAGAAACCACGGCAAGATATCCGAGAGGCCAGCGCCACGACTGGCACCGTCGCCGAAGCCGGAAAACATCCCCACAAGGATACCCCAGGCAGCTACCAATGGTGCCTGTATCAGAAATACTACCGCAATCAGAAGCCTTGAAGCCTTGTGTCTCGAGGCTGCCGTCAGACCGAATGCCAATAATTCGCAGACCAGGCCTAGAAGCGCTGCTCCGGTATCATTAAGTCCGCCAATGCTGAAGAAGTTCTGTCCGGTTTGCAGGTTGAGGCCGAAGACGAATGGAATGATCGCCACCGCTCCAAACAATTCACGAGAGAGCATGATCTAGTTTGGTGGGGTTTTGGATCTTGTAACCGGCATTTTCGTCAGCGAATGTTACAAGTCCTCCGAACCGCGAACGGAGGAGGTCGAATTCAAAGTGGCCGGTAATGAGCGGTTCGGAGCGACGACTTGTCCTGCCCTCCTTGGGGCCGAAATGTTCGATGACGAAAAGTGAAGGCAGAAACAGCATGATACTTACAAGCCCTGCCCTCAACCACCATCGCAACTCACGCTTATCATGGGCAATTACACGATCTCCAAAGTCTTGCCCGTCAAAAAGGCAAGCCCTTATCTGGGAGGCGCGTCCGACATCCCTCCACCTCTTCGGATGTTCGACTCGTGTCCGATCCATAACCCTAGAACACACCACGCAATGCATCACCACTGGCGGGAAACCGAGAACGATTAGGACAGGAAAAATCAGCGGTTGAAGTCCGAAATAGAGACCGAGCGCGACAGTCATCGCACACGCCGCAATCCAAACTGCGAGAAATGATTGTCGGGAGGTCTTCATCTCTTTGGCAGAACGTCTAGCTCATCCACGGCGAAATGGAAGCTCGGACTAAAACTGGACGCTTGTCGCCGTTGGATGCGCATCTTGTTAGACTTCTGATGCATCTTGGAGGCAGCGTTCGATCCATAGGTTAAAATTCGAAGACAGACTTCTCCTGCAGCTTCCCGATATCGCTCCGGCAATGGAGCCAGATGGGTCCACCCACCCTCCTTCACCTCCGAGGATAATAACGTAAAGAATGGAGCCTTCGTCCTCGGGGCCGAACATCCAAACACCATCTAACTTATTTACAAAGCAAGATCCATAAAGGGCTGATAGGCATGCCAAATAGACCTCCTTCGCTTTGTCTTCTCCCGAGGATCGAAACCATTCTATTTCGGTATCAATTGCCGCTATCACCTCTCTGGGAGTGTGGTCCACAAGATATGGTGGCGTAAGGCCTAGTGCTTTCAGAGCCGTCAGGGCTGCGCGATCAATCTCTTGAACGGTCGTATCTGGAAGGGGCCGGAAATCCATTTTAAGTTTTTTACTAACAGTGTTAATAGCTCAGGGGAAGGTTTCTCTCAAACCAGCGGATTTCAGGACTATTTCCCGGGGCGAAGTTCCCAAGTCCTTCAAACCGCTGATTTTCCGAAGGAAGTAACCGATGCTTGAACTCCAGAGACCCTGAATGAAACCGGCCGCGAATCAAGCGGATTTTCGTTAGGCGTTCGTTCCGTCAGGCATCGGTGATCATCGCCAACCTCGGGATTTTCACCCTCGAAGGAATGCAAAAAGCACCAGGATCCGAATCTGGCAACCACCCGGCGTTGCGATCTTTGCGTTCCTTGCGGCCAAACTCTCATTGGCCGCGAAGCTGCAGGGGTCGCGGAGGGGTGACTGCGGGTGGAGAAAACGAACCGCGAATGGATGCGAATGGACGCGAATTTTCAGGAAGGGGCTCTTCGTCCCGTCGAAAATGGTGGAAAAGAAATGCCCGTCCCGGGTTCGCTGGGCCTGATTCGTATCTGTTGGCGTTCATTCGCGGTATGAAATCCAGGACAAGGCACCGAGTGCTCTCGCATCGCGCTCCTCCGCGACCTTCGCGGTGAATCCAAATCCGCCGTGCCCTGCGGTGGCGGGGACGACGGAGATCCTCCTCTTCATCCTCGTTGATCGGTGTGCATCGGTGGTTCGGATTTTCTCCATGAGGCGGTGGGGATGGCGGGCGGAGCTGGGACACTCTTGTCCCATTCTTGAAGGGAGTCGGGACACTCTTGTCCCTCTTGGGCGCACGTCCGGTGAAGAAGACGGGACAGGAGTGTCCCGACTCCTGGCCTGACAATCCGCCGGATCTTTCAGGCTCTCCTCTTCATCCGTGTTTGGCGGCGGGGATGGCGGGCGGAGCTAGGATACTCTTGTCCCATTCTTGAAGGGAGTCGGGACACTCTTGTCCCTTTTGGGCGCACGTCCGGTGAAGAAGACGGGACAGGAGTGTCCCGACTCCTGGCCTGACAATCCGTGGGGTCTGTCAGGCTCCCCTCTTCATCCGCGTTTGGCGGCGGGGATGGCGGGCGGGGCGAAGTCCTGGTAGGTATTGATGCGGGGGCGGCCGGAGACGGGATCCACGTAGGCGAAGATGAGGTAGCGCATGCCGGGGAGGAAGCGCAGCGAGCTTTCATTCGCGATGCGCCACTTGTCTTCCTGAAGGAACTCGAAGATCACGGGGGACATGTTGAAGTCATCCCGTTCCTTGGGCATGGCGTAGCCGAAGGAGCCTGCGGCGCGGAGCATGCCCTTGTGCTCGCCGATGACGAAGCGGATGTCCTTGCTGTAGAAGTTCGCGACGAAGGCCCCGCCGTCCGGGAAGTTTTTCGGGGAGTCCTCGATGACCATGACGCGCCAGGAAGGGGCGTCCGCGGCAGCGTCCGGTTTTTTCGGGGCCTGGACGAAGATGAGGAGGGCGGCACCGACGCCGGCGGGGATGGTGGCGGTGGCGAGCGGCTTGCGGTCGGTGGAGGAGACGAATGGGATGGTGTCGCCCCGCGTCTGGCAGACGATCTGCCCGGAGAGCTGGCTGGAGGAGAGCGGGCAGTGGATGGGGGCGCCTTTGTCGGAGGTGGCGACAGCGGTGATGTCCGGCCCGGTGCCGCCGAAGCTGAGGAAGCGGCAGCGGACGGGGCGGCCTTCCTGGGCGTGGAGGAGCGGGGCGAGCAGGACGACGATGGAGCAGAGCAGGGTGCGCATGGGGTTTTTCGGGAAGGGGGCAATACGGGGGGAATCAGACTTCGCCGGGGGAAAGCCAGCGAAAGGAGAGGATCTGGAAGCGGCGGCCGAAGGCGCGGTTCGCCTGGCGGGTGAGCGCGCCGATGGCGGTCTCCGGAAGGTCGGCGGAATCCACATAGTCCGGAAAGCGCTGGACGACGGCCTCGCAGGTGGCGGTAGCGGTGGTCCTGCCGGCGGCGTCGCGGGCCTCGCCGTAACAGCGGACGGTGAAGGTGTCGGAACGCGGGGTGGCGGCGTTTCCGAGGACGCCCAGCAGATCGGCCTGGGTGAGGTAGCCGGGCGCGCCCTGATAGCTGGAGCCGGTGCCGGCCTCGGCGTTCTTGTACTTGTGGGCGGAGACGTTGGCCTCCTTGATCTCGAATCCGGCGGCGGTGCTTTCTGCGAATTTCTCGTTGAGTCTGGCGTCGTCGATGGCCTGTTGGAGAGCGCCGCGCTGGGCGGTGGGTCCGGTGCCGAGGCGGCGGTTCACAAACTCGGACATGGAGAGGAAGGGGCCGCGGAGGCGGACCTGCTCGACGATTTTCGTGGCGAGGAGTTCGAGCTCGGCGTCCTTGTACTCGCGGGCGCCGAGCCAGTAGGCGTCCTTGGGCTCGACGTTGGTGTCCTTTTCGGACTCGCTGGCGGGAAGGCGGAAGCGGCTGATGCGGGATTCGAGGCTCTTGGAGTCGACGGCGCTGATGGCGGTGAGGGCGGAGTTTTTCCCGGTCTTGTTGATCTTGTTGATCAGGGCCTTGGAGTCGTGGATGGAGCCGAGCATGGCCTTCCAGGCGGGGACGGAGGTGGAGTTGATATTGAAAGCTCCGTTCATGAGGAGCCGGGAGGCGATGCGGGTGTAGGCGTCCGGCACGGCGACCTCGTCGGCGAGGGTGGCGGGGTCCTTGCCGGTGGGACTGTAGAGGGCGAACCGCGGATCGGTGAGGGAACCGCCGGTGACGAACTCACCGGCGAGGGTGGCGGCATTTCTGGCGGGGGTGACGAAGGGGCCGGTCTGGTCGGAGAGGCCGGAGAAGAAGTAGTGGTCGTAGAGGGCGAGATTGAGCATGAAGGAGTGGTCCAGGTACGGATAGGCGCCGCCGGTGGTGATGATCTTGGAGGGGTCCAGCATGGGATGGGCCCAGGAATTTCCGATGGGCTGGGCGAAGCGCGGGAGGTAGCCGGAGCCACCGCCGGGGTTCGCGCCATTCAGGCTGGTGAGCGTCTGGACGGGGGCGAGCGGGATGTCGTACATGGCGCCGAATTTCACGCCGGTGTTGCCCGTCTGGCCGGTGATGAAATTGCCACGGCCGGTCTTGGGATCGTACTGGAGGAGGTTGGTGGTGCCGTTGTTGAGGCGCTGGATGGCGAACTCGTGGGAGAGATTCGCCGATTTCTCGCTGACGACCTTGCCGGACGAGACGCCGATGGTGGCATGGCCGAAGGACCAGGGCTTGGTGGCGAGCTTGCCATCCTCCCCATCCGGATTCTGGCCGCCGAGGGTGGTTTTCGCCTGGGCGCTGACGATGGCGAAGGGCTTGGTGGTGGCGATGTCCTTGATGGCGGTGAGCGAGTGGGAGTGCATCTCCAGGGCATTGACGGTCTTCTTGGTGCCATCCGGATCCGGATAGGTGATGGTGCCGTTCTTGCCGAGCAGGCTGTCCTGCAGGCCCTTGGGGCTTTCGTAATCCATCTCGATCATGCCGGAGGAGACGAGGGCGGAGCCGGCATTGGGCTTGGCGAAGATTTCCACGGTGAACTTGTTCTTGCTGAGGGCCTCCACGCTGTAGGGGGCGAACTGGACGGAGAACTCGTCCTCCTTCTTGGCGGGGATGCAGCCGCCGCGGGCCATGTTCGCGCCGTTTTCCACCTCGTTGTTGAACAGGCGCAGGCCGTTGTAGGACGGGCAGAACCAGTCGAGGTCGAAGCCGATGCCGTCCCCGCGCCAGCCGGGCAGACCGTCGATGGTGAGGGTGCGGACGACGCCGGAGCCGGAGTCCCAATCCGAGAAGGTTCTGTTGGAGTATTCATCCTTCCAGGTGCGGGAGGGTGAGATGTAGGGGGAGAACATCATGACCTCCCCGGGCAGCAGGCGGAAGGTGGTGGAGCCGACGACGGGCGAGGTGGTGGAGCCGGAATTCGTCTTCAGCGTCATGCCGAAGCGCTTGGCGAGGCTGCCGGTCTCGGACTGCTGGTAGTACATGGTGTCGAGCGGGGCGGGCTCTTTGGTCTGGGCGATGCCGTTCCGGAAGACCTGGAGGGCGAACGGGACATTTCCGAAGACCACCTTGAGCTCGGTGAACTCGATGGCGACATTGTATGGATTGTGCACCGTGACGACGGGGGTGTAGAGCAGGTGGAGGAGGTAGTCGTAAGAGGAACCGGCGAAGTTCACTCCCCAGGGGCCGTGGAGCTCGGCGCTGGTCTCCTCGGCCTTGGTGCCGGGGGTCTTGGCCGTGGTGTCGGGGACTTTCGGATAGTTATAGATATCCCGCGTGAGGAGGCTGAATACCAGCTGCACCTTGGCGATGGTGGGCATGAGGACGACGCCGCCGGGAGAATTCCGCTGGGCGATGCCGGGCACGCCGGAATTCGGGTCGGAACCGTTCGCGGCCTTCCAACCGGCGGGACCCTGGGCCTTGAGCACCGGAACGCCGCCCGAGGCGGTGAGGCGGGTGCTATCCCGATAGAGCCGGGCAAACTGCTGGAGCGACTCCCAACGGGGATCGGACGGCCCGGTCGCGCCGCTGCCGAGGCGGGTGGCATAGAGGGTCTTCCCGTTGTAAACGGATGGCAGGGCCGCGCTGTTCGTCAGCAGGCTGAAGTCTTCCTTGAGTCCGCCCGCGGCGGTGTCGGTGAGGAGGCCGACGGAGGTGGAGGTGATGTCATGACCGAGCGGCTTGAGAATCTCCTTGGCCCCGGGCGAGAGGCTCTCCGCCGCGACGCCGAAGTTCAGCCCGGTGATGCCTTTCTGAAGGGTGGCGAATTCCTCCGAGGTCTTCTCAAAGAAGGTGCGCTCCAGTTTTGCGAGGCCCTTGACCGAGGAGACATTCGGGCAGGAGCCGGCTCCCAGCTGGGCGGTCTGCATGCCCTTGTTCGCGGCGGCGCCGACGTAGGGCGTATTGATGCGGACCTTGACGCCCTCATCCATCACGGCCCAGGCGAGCGCCCCTCGCGAGGAGGGAGTGGACACCTTGGCCGCGGTGACGATGTCCGCGGCGACGGGATTTTTTCCTAACGAGCCTTCCCCCCAGAGCGTGACGGGACTGGAAGGGGCGCGGGTGGCGTAGTCGACCTTGGCGAGCTCGGCGGCGCTGGTCCCGGAGGTGAGCCAGCCGAGGAACTTGCTGTCGCGCCCGGTTTTTTCATAATCCTGCGGGGCCGGTGGCGAGTCCGCCCGGATGTTCCAGGACTTCCAGACGCCGGTGAGCCGGGGGCTGGCGATGTCGGCACCGAGGACGTCCGCGCGGGCGGTGACGCGCTGGTCGGGGCCGGCGTTTTTCTGGAGTTCGCCGAGCGCGAGCATGAGTGCCAGCCGCGCGTTGGCGCGGGCGACCGCCATGGCATCCCCCTGGCCGGACGCGCGGAGCGAGATGCTGGAAAGCGTGAGAAGCCCGACCGCGATGACCGTGAGCAGGATCATCAGGCTGAGCGTGACGATGAGCGCAAAGCCGGGACGGGAATGGCAACGACGGGCCAGCGTCACCAAGCGATTTGATGGATTCGACTTCATGGGTTTTTGAAAACGGGTGCGGAGCCGGCGGTGGAGGTGACGGATCCGGACGGGCGCGGACTTGCCTGATAGAGGAGGGGCGTCCGGCCGGATCCGGCGACATTCATCGCCAAGCTACGGATGCAGTATGACTCCGAATGTGTTGACTGTGTATTGCGGGTTTCTGCAAAACAGCTTGAAAGAAGTGTGCCTGAGGAAGGGCCGTGTCAGGCAAGCGAGGGTGGCGGGGACAAAAATCCCTGACATCCGGAAAAAGTCGTCCAAGTTTGTCCTGAATGCGTGGCGCCGTTCGTCGCATTTGTGAAACCACCGCTTTCCACATGGCCACCACCCCATCCGACCGGGAGCTCGTTCTCTCCCGCCACATCGCCGCTCCCCGCCACAAGGTCTACCAGGCGTGGACCGATCCCGCGCTGCTCGTCCGCTGGTTCACTCCCCCGCCCTACCTCACCACCCGTGCGGAACTCGATGTGCGCCCCGGCGGCTCCAACTTCGTCATGATGCGCAGCCCCGAGGGGGTCGACATCCCCAACCACGGCGTCTATCTGGAGGTCGTCGAGAACGAGCGGCTCGTCCTGACCGACGCCTACACCCAGGCGTGGGAGCCCTCTGAAAAACCCTTCATCACCATCTGCCTGACCTTCGAGGACGAGGACGGCGGCACCCGCTACACAGCGCGAGTGCTCCACTGGTCCGTCGCGGACCGCGAGGCGCATGAGAAGATGGGATTCCACGAAGGCTGGGGCGTCGCCACCGACCAGCTCGCCGCCCTCGCCGCCCAAGCATGAACCGATCTAACCGACAAACCGCCGTGATCGCAAGAATTCTCATCGCACTCGCCGTCGTCATCCTCATCCTGGTGATCGTCATCGCCTCGCGTCCCGCGGATTTCCGCTATCAGCGGAGCACGACCATCTCCGCCCCGGCGTCCCTCATCTTTCCTCAGGTGAACGACCTGCACCGGTGGCAGGTGTGGTCGCCCTACGCCAAGAAAGATCCCAACGCGAAGAACCGCTTCGAAGGACCGCCCGCCGGGGTCGGGGCGGCGATGAGCTGGGCGGGTAACAACGACGTCGGCGAGGGGACGATGAGCATCATCGAAAGCCGTCCCGACGAGCGGGTGAAATTCCAACTGGATTTCCGGAAGCCCTTCGCCGGCACCAATGTCGCGGAATTCGACATCAAGCCTGAGGGAAAAAAGACGCTCGTGACGTGGAGCATGAGCGGCAAAAACACCTTCTTCTTCAAAGCCTTCAGCCTTTTCGTCGATTGCGACAAGATGATCGGCGGCGATTTCGAAAAGGGCCTGGCGGATCTGAAAGCCATCGTGGAATCCGAAACCCCATCCCACCGACAACCATGAACACCGCAGACGACGCCATCGTGAACAGCCGCCTCATCGACCATCCGAGGGAACGGGTGTTCGAAGCCTTCAGCAACCCCGAACAGATCGCGAAATGGTGGGGGCCGGAGGGATTCAGCAACACCTTCGAGATCTTCGAGTTCCGGCCGGGCGGCGAGTGGAAGTTCGTGATGCACGGGCCTAACGGCACGGACTATCCGAACGAGTCGCGGTTCGTCGAGATCGTGGAGCCCGAGCGCATCGTCTTCGACCACTCGGGGCCGGATTTCCACATGATCATGACCTTCGGGGAGGAGGATGGAAAAACGCGGCTCACGTGGAACATGCGTTTCGCGGACCGGACCCAGTCGGAGAAACTCCGCGACTTCCTCAACCAGGCGAACCAACAGAATTTCGACCGGCTTGAAGCGGTGCTCGACGCATCTCACTAACATCACACCATGAAACACCTCCCCAACATCGCCGGCGGCCTGCTCGGACTCGCCTTCATCGCGTTTTCGCTGCTTTATTTCATCAAGTTCCGGAACATGCCCCTGCCGGAAGGCGACTCACCCGCGGCTCATTTCTCCGCGGCCTTCAACCCCACCGGCTACATGGACTTCGTGAAAGTCTGCGAACTCCTGGGCGGCATCCTCTGCGCCATTCCCCTCACCCGCAACATCGGGCTGCTGTTTCTCGGACCCGTCATCCTGAACATCCTCGCTTTCCACGGATTCGTGGCGAAGGACGGCATCGCCTCGCCACCGCTGATCCTCATCTGCCTGCTCGCCGCCTATCTGCTATGGGCAGCGCGCGCGAAATTCGCAGGACTCCTCAACCGCTGAGATCATGAAAGACACGAAGGAATACCTGATGATCCTCCGCAACACGGACTGGGATGAAGGCCTCGCCGTGGAGGAGATCGCCCGCGTCGTGGACGAATACACCAGGTGGTTCGACCGCATGCTCACGGAAGGAAAAATCACCGGCGGAAGACCGCTTCTGTCCGGCGGCCGCGTGGTGGGCAAGGAAGGCGGAATGATATCCGACGGCCCCTTCATCGAGTCGAAGGAAGCCATCGGCGGCTACATCGTCGTCCGTGCGGGAGATTTCGACGAAGCGGTGGAGATCGTCAGGACCTTCCCTCCCGTCCGTCTCGGCGTCCGCGTCGAGATCCGCGAGCTGACCCACGTCTGCCCCATTTCCCAGCGCTTGGAAAAACGCCTGGCCGAAGCATGAAACTCCAACCCCACTAACATCATGAGCAACTACGTCGACGGATTCGTCATCCCGATTTCAAAAGCAAAGATCGAACAATACCGCGAGATGGCTGAAAAAGCCTGCGCCATCTGGCTGGAGTACGGCGCGCTCGATTATGTCGAATGCATCGGTGACGACATGGAGATGCAGGGAGTCGTCCCCTTTACCAAGCTCGCGAACGCCGGCCCGGATGAGACCGTGGTCTTCGCCTGGATCACCTACCGCTCCAGGGAACAACGGGACGAAGTGATGGCCAAGATCATGACCGATCCCCGCATGAACGAAATGATGGACTGCGCCAACCCCGCCTTCGATTGTGCGAGAATGGCCTGCGGCGGTTTCAAGGTCATCGTCAAGGCAGGAACCCCGAACTAACCAGAACCCATGAGCACGTCATCCGCCAAATCGCAATACCTCCTCCTCTTCCGCGGCACCAACTGGCACCGCGAGCTGTCCGCCCAGGAGATCCAGGAAATCATGGGCCGCACCAACGCCTGGTTCGACCGGCTTTCCCGCGAAGGAAAATCCAAAGCCGCCCAGCCGCTCGAAGGCGAAGGCAGAACCATTTCCTATCAGAACGGCTCGCTCGCCGACGGCCCCTTCACCGAGTCCAAGGAATCCATCGGCGGCTATCTGCTGCTGGAAGCGCGGGATTTCGACGAAGCCATGACCATCGCCCGCCAGAATCCGATGATCCCCTACGGTCTCACCGTGGAGGTCCGCCCCGTCGCCCAAGCCTGCCCGGCGAACAAGATCGCCAGCGAAATGGAGGCCGCCGTCTGAGGAGGGGGGACACTCCTGTCCCCCAGCCGATGAAACGCGGAAAGCCAAGCGCTCGACCTCCGTCCTTCTCCACTCACCGACCCTGCGGACAAGGGTGTCCGCCCTCCTCATCCCAGCAGCATTGCCACCGCTCCCGCCCAACACCGCCGAGATCCCCCGCCTCACGGAGCATCTGTTCCGCCACGAGGCGGGCAAGCTCGTCTCCACGCTCACCGGCATCTTCGGCATGGCGCGCCTGCAGCTCGCGGAAGACGTGGTGCAGGAAGCGATGGTCCGCGCGCTCCAGACCTGGCCCTACCACGGCGTCCCCGCCAACCCCGCCGCATGGCTGATGCAGACGGCGAGGAACCGCGCGCTCGACGTCATCCGCCGCGAGAAATTCTTCCACGACAAGCAGCCGGAAATCATCGCCACCCTTGAACAATGGTCGGGCGATCCGGATGCCGCCGCCACGCCGCGATACGAGGATGAAATCAAGGACGACCGCCTGCGCCTGATTTTCGCCTGCTGCCATCCCCTCGTTTCCCAGGACGATCAGACCACCCTCGCCCTCCGCACCCTCTGCGGATTCAGCCCCGGGGAAATCGCCAAGGCCTACATCACCAGCGAGGCCGCCATCGCCAAGCGGCTGACCCGCGCCCGGCAGAAGATCCGCGATCTCGGCATCCCTTTCGAAATCCCCTCCGGCACGGAACTGCCACCCCGGCTCGACGGCGTCCTGCAAGTCCTCTATCTGCTTTTCAACGAAGGCTACAAGGCCTCCAGCGGCGACAACCTCATCCGCGAGGATCTCTGCGCCGAAGCCATCCGCCTGACCACCTTACTGGCGAACCATCCCTCGGCGGACCAGCCGCGCACGCACGCGTTGTTAGCCCTCATGCTGTTGAACGCCGCGCGCCTTCCCGGCCGCGTGGATGCGGAGGGAAACATCCTCCGCCTCACCGACCAGGACCGCTCCACCTGGCACCGGCCGATGATCGCCCAAGGTCTGGCACATCTCGCCCGCTCGGCCGCCGGCGACGAACTCAGCGAGTACCACCTGCAGGCGATCATCGCCGCGTGCCACGCCACCGCCGCCGATGACGCCTCCACGGACTGGCCGGGCATCCTCGCCCGCTACGACCAATGGCTTGAGCTCAACGACTCCCCCGTCATCGCCCTCAACCGCGCCGTCGCGCTGGCCAAGGTCCGCGGCCCGGCCGCCGGCATCGAGGCCGTCGAAGCCATCCGCAACCGGAAGCCGCTCGAAAGCTACTACCTGGTCCACGCCGTGCTCGGAGAGTTCGAAGCCCGGCTCGGCCGCTATCAGACCGCCGTGCGCCACCTCCAGAAAGCCCTCGACCTCGCCGAGGTGAAATCCGAGCAATCCTTCCTGCTCAAACAGCTCCAGGGCTACGAGGCGCATCCTTAGCCCTAACGGGATACGGGCGCTCCCATCTGCGCCTCCGGCCCCACCCGTTCATGGTATCGACAGAAAGCGGCGGGATCCCCATCCTCCGGGCCGGTTCACCGAGCCAGCGACCGATCCCATTTCCATGCCACGGCTCCTTTTCCTCCTGCTGATTCTCGCCACCCCCATGGCCGCCCGGGCCCACGTCGGCTTCGAGAACAACACCGAGATCCGCGTTTACCCGGACAGCATGCGGGTGGTGGTCCGTACGTCCGTCCCGTTTGCGCAAGTCTTGCTCGGGAATGGCGCGCCCGCCATGGCCGATGAAACGGGACAGGCCGCCGCGAAGCCGCTGCTAGCCAAAGCGGCGGCGGACCTGGTTTCCATCACCGCCGGTGGAAAAAGAATGGCGCCGGTTCGGACCGAGTGCCTGTTCGAGGTTCAGAACGACGTGGCTTTCATCCTGGATTTCCCCCGGCCGGAGGAATGGCCGGTGGTTGTGAAGGCGGAGTTTTTCCCGTTGTTTGGAAATCTGGAAACCGGGACGATGGCCGCCTTCGACAGTACGGCGTCCCGCTTCAGCCGGGATGTCGAACCGCTGGTGAGCAGGGTCATCGATCCGCGCAACGCGTCGATCTCCTTTTCGCCGGGTGCTCCCGCCATCGCGGAAACGCCCGTGGAAAGCGCCGGGACTCCCTTGCCCGCCATGAAGAATGCCCCCGGCGGCAGGGCGAAAACCGCCGCGGTTTTTCTCTTCCTGATGGCGGCCGGGGTGATCGGATTTCTCGCCCGCCGCCGATGGCGGAGCATCGGGCGTGATTCTTAACCCGTTCGTGGGATGGACGCACCAAGGTCACAAGGCGACCTTCTGCGATACCGGAGCGGGAATCACCCTCACGCTCCGGTGCCGAACCCATGAACCGCCTGATCTCCCGAACCGCGCTTGTCTGTCTCGCGGGTCTCCTCTGCTGCGCCACCGCCTCCGCCCAACGGCAGATGGAACGCCTCGGCCGCGGCGTCGTCGCGGTGAGATCGAACAGCACGCAGGTCTATGTCGGCTGGCGGCTGCTGGGAAATGATCCGGCGGAACTCGCATTCAACCTCTATCGATCCGCCAACGGGGCGGCCGTGGTGAAGGTGAACACCACCCCGCTCACCGCGACCAGCGACTACCTCGACACACCGCCGAACCTGTCCACCACCGGTTATGCCTACTCGGTGAGGCCGGTGCTCTCGGGAGTGGAAACGCCGGACATCTGGGCGAACTCCCTGAGCGCTCCTTTCACCCTGCCTGTCAATCCGACGGTCCGGCAATACATCCCGGTGCCCATCCAGCCGACGCCGGATGACACGGCGACCGATTCCTACCGGGTGAAGTTCTGCTGGGTCGGCGATCTGGATGGAGACGGCGAGTATGACTTCGTGGTGGACCGCACCAATCCCAACATCGAGGCGCGCCAATGGCTCCAGGCCTACAAGCGCGACGGCACCCTGCTCTGGCAGATGAACATGGGGCCCAACAGCGTCTATCATTACAACATCGAGCCCGGCTCCTCCGCCATCAGCATCGGCCACGGGGACAATGTGACGGTGTATGACATGGACGGCGACGGCAAGGCGGAGGTCATGGTCCGCACGTCGAACGGCGTGGTCTTCGGAAACGGCGCGGTGGTCAGCGGCGGCGCGAGCGACAACGTGCAGTTCCTTTCCATCGTCAACGGCCAGACCGGCGTGGAAATGGCCCGCGCCACCGTGCCGAATCCGCGGCTGGGCGACGGCCCGATGAACGGCCACATGGGCATCGGTTACTTCGACGGGCAGCGCCCGTCCATCCTGCTGGCGGCGAAGAACCGCGACGCGACCAACGCGTTTCACGGCGTCATCACCGCATGGGACTGGCGCGGCGGGGTGCTGAGCCAGCGCTGGTCCTGGGTGGACTCGGGGGCGATCCACTCGCCGGAAGGACACCAGATCCGCATCGCCGATGTCGACAACGACGGCAAGGACGAGTTCGTCGACATCGGCTACGTGCTGGATGACAACGGCACGCAGCTTTTCAACATCGGAGAGATCGTGCACGGCGACCGTTTCCACCTGACGGACATCGACCCGGACCGGCCGGGGTTGGAGAACTTCATCATCCAACAGAACAACGGCACCGGCCTGGCCACCGCGCTGTTTGATCCGGGCAACGGCAACATGATCAAGAAATGGTACGCGGGCGGGGTCGTCGATGTCGGCCGCGGCGTGGTGGCGGACATGGATGCGGCGGCGAGAGGGTGCGAGTTTTTCTCCACCCAACCGGGGATTTACAACGCCAAGGGCACGCAGATTTATGGCAGCCAGCCATTCCCGCCGGAAGCGATCTGGTGGGATGCGGACCTGAGCCGGGAATTCGTCGCCACGGTGGGCAGCACGGCGGAAAGCCCGGCGATCAGCAAGTTCAACCCGGCCAATCCGGGAAATTTCAGCCGCATCTACACGATCTACAACGAGACGGCTCCCGGTGTCTATCAGGCATACGGCGGACGGCCCGCGTTCTGGGGCGACATCCTCGGCGACTGGCGCGAGGAGCTGCTGTGCGTTGCGAACGACAACTCGGAGCTGCGCATCTACACGCCCAAGACCGCCTCGACGGCGCGGATCTACACGCTGATGCACAATCCGCAGTACCGCTGCCAGCAGACGACGAAAGGCTACGCACAGGCGAGTTATGTCGACTACTTCCTGGGCAATGGCATGACGCCCCCGCCGCCATCGCCGATGGTGGATGCGAAGCTCGCGTGGCGCGGCGGGACGGGCACGACGGTCTGGGATGCCGCCATCACACCGAGCTGGCTCAACAACGGCGCTAACAGCACATTCTCGAATGGCGACAGCGTGCGCTTCGACATCGGCGGCAACGCGACGACCACCGTCGCGCTCGGCGGCACGCTGCAACCTTCCGCCGTCACCGTTCATTCGCCGAAGTCCCACACCTTCGACGGCACCAGCGGCTCTCTGGCAGGGACGATGACACTGGTGAAAGCCGGAGCCGGCGCGATGAGCCTCACGGGAACCCACCCATTCACCGGAAAGACCACGGTCTGGGACGGCGCGCTGACGCTGAACGGCACTCTCCAACAAAGCCCCGTCACCGTCTGGGGCGGCATCTGGGGCGGAGCGCCCGCCGCCGGGCTGACGGGCGGACGCATCGCGGGCACCGGCACCTTCGGCCAGCCGGTCACCCTCGCCTACCGCGGCGCGATCACTCCGGGCGGCGGCATGGGAAATGCCGGCACGCTCCATTTCGGCAACGGCCTGACCGCACAGGACGGTTCCTATCTCGCCTTCGATCTGTCCAACGACCCGACCGGCACGGTCACGCCTAACGACCGCATCGCCGTCACCGGCAACCTCAGCGTGAGCGGCAGGGTCGGCATCGTCATCAAGGCGCTCAACGGCACCCTGCCCGCCGGCACTTACACGCTCGCCACCTACACCGGCACCCTGACCGGAGCGGCTTCCAATTTCTCTGTCACCGTTCCGCCCGGCACGCCCCACACCCTAACCGTCGGATCCGGCATGGTGAATCTGGTCATCCCGGTCACCCGCGCGCCGGCCGCCGTGGTCTGGCGCGGATCGGGTGCCGCGTGGGATCTCGCGACCAGCCAGAACTGGTTGAAAGGCGGAGCGCCCGATCTCTTCGTTTCCGGAGACAACGTCACCTTCGACGCGACCGGCGCGGCCAGCCCGACCGCCACGCTCACCGGTGCGCTGCCCGTTTCCAGCCTCACGGTGAACTCCGCCGGCAACTACACCTTCACCGGCACCGGCTCCATCAGCGGCAGCGGCGGACTGACGAAATCCGGCACCGGCACGCTCACCCTCGGCACCGTCAACGACTACACAGGCCCCACGCTCATCAACGGCGGCGTGCTGGCCATCGATTCGCTGGGCGACGCGGGCACCCCCGGGTCCGTCGGCGCGGCCACCGCGGCGGCGGGAAATTTCGTGATCAACGGCGGCACCCTCCGCCTCACCGGATCACAGACGAACACCAACCGCAGCCTGACGCTCGGAACGTCCGGCGGCAGCTTCGACATCGCGTCCACCGGCAGCTCGATGCAGATCAGCGGAGCCATCGGCGGCGGCGGCAGCCTGACCAAGACCGGTCCGGGAACGCTCATCCTCGCCAGCGGCAATACCTACGGCGGCGGCACCGTCATCAACCAGGGGACGATCTATCTGGCAGGCTCCACTCCCAACTCCTCCGGCCCCGGCACCGGCGCGGTCACCCTCAACAACGGCACGCTCACCATGGCCAACGTCCAGGCGAGCGAAACCGCGGCATGGAACCTCATCATTCCCACAGGCTCGACCGGACGTCTCAATGCGGACGGCCGCTGCAGCCTCACCGGATCCCTCACCGGCGGCGGTGTTTTCAACTACTACACACCCTACGTCCGCACCGACCTCAAGGGCAACTGGTCCGCCTTCACCGGCACCATCAACCTCATCGGCGGAGCCGACGGCGGGGAAATGCGCGTGACCAACACCTTCGGCTTCGCCGGTTCCTCGATCAATGTCGGTGAGAACGGATTCATCTATTACAACATTTCCAGCAGCAGCCCCACGCTCGACATCGGCGAGCTCTCCGGAGTGGCCACTTCGGGAATCGGCGGCGCTCCCACCGCCGGGCGCACCGTCACCTGGCGGATCGGCGGAAAAAACACCAACGCCGCTTTCGCCGGAGCCATCGTCAACAGCGCCGGCATCACCGCCATCACCAAGCAGGGCACCGGCATCTGGACGCTCACCGGCGCCTCCACCCACACCGGAGCCACCGTGGTGAGCGCGGGCACCCTGCGGATCGATGGCAGCACCACCGGCAGCAATCTGACGGTGCAAGCCGCCGCGGCGCTCGGCGGCAGCGGCAGCATCACGGGAAATGTGACCTTCCAATCCGGAGCCGTCCTCGAACACGGCGCGCTCGGCGCCACCCCACCCGCGGTGACCGGCAATGTCAGCGTCGCAGGAAACACCGTTGTCCGCCCGCTCGATGGCATCGCCCCCGGCCCCGGCACCTACACGCTGCTCACCTACACCGGCACCCTGTCGGGAAGTCCGCTGTTTTCGTGGCAGGCTCCCGCGGGATCGACGCTGGCCGCCACCTTCAGCACCGCCACGGCGGGAACCATCACCATGACGCTGGCCCAGCAACCCGGCACCTCCAACCTCATCTGGACCGGGGCCGGCAGTTCCAACTGGGACACCGCCACCGCCAACTGGACCGACGGCGGCAGCAACCTGTTATTTTCCAACAACGCCATCGTCTCCTTCACGGAAGCGGGCAACGCGACCAGTCCCGTGAGCCTCTCGCTCGATGTCGAGCCGCACGACGTCTTCGTGGACGCCGCGAAAAACTACACCTTCGCCGGCACCGGGAAAATCACCGGCACCGGCACTCTCACCAAGAGCGGCGGCGGCACCCTGAATCTGACGAACGCCCACACCTACTCCGGCGGCACCTACCTCAACGGCGGCACCCTCTACACCAGCACGGACGCCGCCATGTCCGGCATCGGCACCGGCCCCATCGTCTTCCAGGGAGGCACCCTCCAGCAGCTCGACAGCTCCGCGAGTTACAGCTCCGCGAATTATGCCATGCAGGTGCCGGCGGGACAAACCGGCACCCTGCGCTGCGACTCGCGCATGGATTTGAGCGGCCCCCTCACCGGTTCCGGCACCTTCAATGTTTACACGCCCTACATCCGCTTCAAATACCTCGGCGACTGGTCCGCATTCACCGGCACCATCAACGTGACCACCGATGGCGACGGCGGCATGCTGCGGATCGCCAACAGCAGCGGACTTCCCGCCGCGACCCTGTCGCTCGCGAACAGGGCCACCGCCCTCAGCTTCCTCAACTACACCCACACGATGCAGGTCGGCTGCCTGAGCGGGGTCGCCGGATCATTCCTATCAGGCAGCACGCCGGACAACAACAATCCGCCCGCAGGCACCGTGGTCACCTGGCAGATCGGAGGAAAAAACCTCGACTCCACCTTCTCCGGGGTGATCCAGAACGGCAACGGCACCAGCCAGACCGCCATTCAGAAAACCGGCGCAGCCTCCCTCACCCTGGCAGGATCCAACGTCCATACCGGCGCCACCACCGTGGCTAACGGGAAACTGCTCGTCACCGGCTCGCTCGCGAACACCCCCACGACCGTCGCCACCACCGGCACGCTCGGCGGCAACGGCACCATCGCCGGAGCGGTCACCTGCCACGGAACCCTGTCACCCGGCGCGCCGGCCGGCCCGCTCGCCCTCACCAACGGACTCGTCCTCTCCCCCACCAGCACCCTCAACTACGAACTCGGCACCACGTCCGACCGCGTGAACGTCACCGGAAACCTCACCCTCGCCGGAACCCTGAACGTCACCGCCTCCCCGGGCTATGGCGCGGGAACCTACACGCTCATCACCTACACCGGCGCTCTCACCGACGACGACGGTCTGCAACCCGGCACGCTTCCCGCCGGTTACGAAGCCACCATCAACACGAACACGCCCGGGCAGGTCCGTCTCGTCGTGACGCAGATTCTCACCGCCTTCGAGCAATGGCAGATCGCCAACTTCGGCGGCACCGGCAGTCCGGACGCCGCTCCGGGGGCCGACCCGGATGGCGACGGCACCACCAACGAAACCGAGTTCCGCCTCGGCCTCGATCCCAAAAGCGGCACATCCTCCTTCAAAGCCACCGGCACGACGGCGGCCGGCGCGTTCACCCTCACCTGGCCTTCCGCCGCCGGGCTCGTGTTCGAAGTCCGCCGCAGCACGACTCCGGCCGGCCCCTGGCAACTGTTGGAAACCCTCGCGCCCGTCACTCCCGGCCCCGGCAGCTACACCGACAGCAGTCCGCTCCAGACAAAAGGATTCTATCGGATTGTTCTGCTGCCTTGAACGCCGCGGCGTCGCCCGCCGCCCGCCAGCGGAACAGGAACGGGGAAATTTATCAGATATTTAGGAGATTCCACGCGGCGGATTTCGCGACGGAGGATGATGGCAGGCGCTCCCCGTCACATCGGTCCCGGATCACCGTTCAGGCCATCCGGCGGGGCTGCGGTCAAATGCGTATGTATTTACTCCGCTTGGGGTAGTGGACGCAAATCCAGCGTGGGGAAAGACTTACAGGGTAGATGTGGAGTTCGCTGATCTTCGGCCACCACCGCATGACTATCCCAAAACCCCGAATCCCATGAAGCCCAGAAACCGTTCCCTGTTTGTTCCGTCCATCGCCATCGCCATCTCATCCCTGCTCGCCGGCGGTGCCCACGCTCAATCGGGAACCTGGACAGGCCTCACCAGCGGAGCCAACTGGACGGACGTCGCCAACTGGAACAACGGCACCGGTCCCATCGCCGATGGAGCCGACAATACCGCGGACTTCTCCGCCATCGACACTCCCGCAGGTGCCTTCACGGTGAACCTCGTGTCCGCGCGCACCATCGGGAACCTCAACTTCGGCGATACCGACCCGGTCAACACCGCCGGATCATGGAACATTCCAACAGGTGCCCAGCTGACATTGGCGGGGACCGCCCCGACGGTGACCAACAGCGTGCCGGCCGTCATCAACGCCGGTGTCTCGGGAACCTCCGGCTTGGTCAAGAATGGTGCGGGAGAACTACAATTCACCGCCAACAACCTCACGACTTTCAGCGGCCCCATTCTTCTCAAGGCGGGCACGTTCCGCGTGGCTGGCACCCAGGCCAACGTCCAGAACGCGATCGGCGCGGCCACCAGCGCCATCACGTTCGAAGGCGGCACGCTGACATTGAACGGCGCGTTGAATACGGACAACGCCACGACCTGGGGCACCTTCGCCAATCCGCTGACCATCGCCGCCGGCCAGACGGGCACTGTGAACGCCCCACCGCGCGGGGCCATGTCTTCCGTCGTCACCGGCACGGGCACGCTCAACATCAACATCAGGGCCACCCGCTGGGACATCACCGGCAACTGGACGGCATTCACCGGAGCGATCAACATCGGCTCCCTGGCGACCGGAGATTTCCGCATCAACAACGGCACGGTTTTCAACGCCTCGCAAAAGGTCAACATCACCAACGCCTACGTCGTGCAGAACTACAATCCGCCTAACAGCGGGGCGGTCACCACGGTGCAGAACATCGGCGAGCTTTCAGGCACTTCGGCCGCCCTGCTCGCAGGAAACCCGGTGAACGGAAGGTTCGTCGAATGGACGATCGGCGCGCTGAACACCAACAGCGAGTTCGCCGGCAACATCATCAACGCGACCGGGGCCGCGAGAATCAACAAGGTGGGCACCGGCACGCTGACGCTGTCGGGAACCAACACCTACACCGGCACCACCACCGTCACCGCGGGCACCCTCGCGATCGGAAACGGCGGCGGCACCGGCAGCCTCGGGACAACGAACGCGGCCGTCGCCGTGGGAGCGACGCTTGTGTTCAACCGCGACAACACGCTGGCCAGCACCTATCCGGGCATTCTATCCGGAGCGGGATCGGTCATCAAGCGGGGCAACGGTCAGGTCAATTTCACCGGCCTGAACACCTACACCGCCGGAACCGTGATCGAAGGCGGGGTCATCGGAATCAACAGCGCGACATCGCTCGGCGACGCTGTGGGAGCCGTCGCATTCACCACTGCGAACGGAGGCATCGAAGCCCAGGCCGACATCACCAGCACCCGCAACTTCTCGGTGGCCGGTGGCATCTCCGCCAGTTTCAGCGCGGCAGCCGTGGCGAACCAATACGCCGTCGGCGGCACCATCAGCGGACCCGGCTCCGTCGTGGTGGGCGGCGCGGGACACATCACCTTCAACGGCGCCAACACCTATGGCGGCACCACCACCGTCAACTCGGGAACCCTGACCGTGGCCAACACCACGGGCAGTGCGACCTCCACCGGAGCGGTCGCCCTCACCGGCGGGTCCCTCGCAGGTACGGGGACCATCACCGGCGCCGTATCCGCAGCCACCGGAGCCACCCTCAAACCCGGCGCGCTCACTCCGACCAGCAGCGCGGTCGGCACCCTGACCACCGGTTCGCTGGCGCTGGCGGGTGGAACCACCCTCAATGCCGAGTTCGCCAACACCAGTGTTTATGATAAAATCGTGGTGGCCGACGCCAACGGATTCACCACGACCGCCACCTCGGGCGACCCGGTCATGGTGGACCTGCGGACGGAAAACTCGAACGCGAAGTGGACGACCCTCGGGACCTACAACCTGATCCAGTACGCGGGCACCTTCACCGGAACCGCCAACAACCTTTTCAAGGTCACCGCGGCAAGCCAGCAGGCCGGATTCACCTACACCTTCTCCACCACGGTCAACCCGGGTTTCCTCACGCTGACCATTTCCGGCACCGCTCCTTCCGTGTGGAATGTCGACAATAACGGAACCTGGGGCAATGCGGCGAACTGGCTCAACGGCATTCCCAGCGGAGTCGGTGTCTCCGCCGAGTTCACCTCCGCCATCACCCAGCCGCGGGTCGTCACCCTCGATTCCGCGCGCACGGTGGGAAGCCTGAGCTTCAACAACGCCAATCCCTACACCATCAACGGCACGCCGACCCTGACGCTCGACCGTGCGACCGGCAACGTCCAGGCCAACGTGATCCTCGGCAACCACGCCGTTGCCGCCCCCGTGGCGCTGGCGGATTTCCTCGACGTGTTCCTGGCGCATGCCACCGATTCGTTGTCTTTCACCAAAGCCATCAGCGGGACGGGCGGGATCAACAAATCAAGCGCGGGCAACCTGACACTTGAAGCGGCCGGCACCTTCACGGGTGCGGTGGCCTTCAGCAATGGCGTCCTCACCTTCGCCAACGGGGCTCTTGGCACCGGCTCCCTCACCCTCGACAACGCGACCCTCGCCTGGGCTGCCGGCAACAACCAGGACATCTCCAACCGCACGATCACCTTCGGCGACAACCCGATCACCTTCCAGACCGACGACGATGTGACACTGGCCAACGACTTCGGATTCGGCGGCATCGCCCCCCTGACCAAAGACGGATTTGGAAAATTGACCATCGCCGCCGACACCACCCTGTTTGGCAACATCACGGTGGCGAACGGCCTTCTCGCCCTGGGTGCCGGCGGAACATCAGGCAATGTGTTCAGCAACATCGCCCTCACCGGTGCCAACACCGGCCTGATCCTCAACCGCACGGACGACTCCACGATCTCCGGAACGATCACGGGCCCCGGCACCCTCCAACACGCCGGCAGCGGCAACACCACGCTCAACGGCACCAATACCTTCAGCGGAGCCACCATGATCGACGCCGGATCCATCATCCTGGGCAACTCGCTGGCACTCTCCGGCAGCACGGTGATCTATGATTCGGACGGAGGCACCCTCAGGTTCGGCTCGCTCGGCGCGGCGACCTTGGGCGGCCTGACCGACGGCACGGACGGCCCGAAAAATCTGGTTCTTGAAAACGACGGCCTGACGGCGGTGGCCCTCACCGTGGGAGGCAACAACGAAACCACCGGATACGCCGGCAATCTGAGCGGCCTCGGATCCCTCACCAAAATCGGCACGGGAACGCTGACCCTCAGCGGCCAGAACACCCACGCCGGCGGCACCTCGATTGGCATCGGCAGCTCCAGGGCGGGCGGACTCGTCCTGATGACGGGCGGCATCCTGAGTTCGTCGTTCCTCACCGTTACCGAACAGGGAACCTTCGATCTGAATGCCGGCACCGTTTCCACCACCGGCGACATCAACGTGAACGCCACCGCAACCGGCGGTTCCGCCCTCCATCAATATGGCGGAACCATCACCGCGACCGGAGCCTTCAACATGGGCTCCAACCGTGCCCAAGGAAATATCATCTCCCTGCTGGGCGGCACCACGAGCGCCGCGTCGATGACCATCGGCCGCACCGGCTTGAACTACAGCGCCGAGCCGCTCACCGGATCCGCCGGAGACGGGCTTTACATCAACGGCGGCAGCCTGAGCCTGACGGGCGCACTGACGGTGGGCAACGCCAACAGCAACTCCTCCACCAACGCGCGGATGGATTCCGGAGCGCTTTCCGTCGGCGGCGTGGTCAGCATCGGACTCAACAACGGAGGACGCTGGTCGACCCTCGACATCTCGGGAGGCACCTTCACCAGCACGGAAGCGGTGACCGGAATTCAGCTCGGCATCGCCAACACCGGAAACGCGACCTTCATCGTCCGCGGTGGAGACGATGTGACCGCTGGAGGCCTCGCGACCGTGGAACGGATCCAACTCGGCCAAGGCGCTCTCGGCGGCACCCATGTGGTCCGCACCGCTGACAAGGGTAGCCTCTACGTGGGGTCGGGCGGCATCGTGATCGGAGACGTGACCAGTGTCGGAATCGTGCGTCTCACCGGAGGCACGCTCGGAGCCAAGGCGGCATGGAGCAGCAGCGTCGGCGTCGAGCTGACCAACAGCGCCGTCGTGAAGGCCGCCGATGCGGCGGATGCGGCCCATGACATCACGCTGAATGGTGCGGTCACCGGCTCCGGCGCACTGGTGAAAACCGGAGCGGGCATTCTCACCCTCACGGGCCTCAACACTTACACGGGCGATACAACAGTCAATGCCGGCAAACTCGCGGTCAACGGAAGCGCCATCGCGGATACCGGCAAGCTCGTCATCAATGGCGGCCAAGTCCAGCCCACGGGCACCGAAGTGGTGGGCACCCTATTCTTCGGCGGCGTCCAGCAGGAATCAGGAACCTGGGGAGCCACCGGTTCGGGCGCAACCCACATCGACAACGTCCATTTCACCGGCACCGGAGTCGTGAACGTCATCGCCGGACCTCCGGTCGGATATTCCGGCTGGGCCGCCACCAACGCCGGCGGGCAAACCTCGAACCTCGACTTCGACAACGACGGAGTTAGAAACGGCATCGAGTATTTCATGAACTCGGCAGCCGGATTCACCGCGAACCCCGCCATCGTGGGCGGAACCGTCAGCTGGACCAACGGTGGCAACATCCCGAGCTCTTCTTATGGAACCGAGTTTTATGTCCAAACCTCCGGCGACCTGGTCACCTGGGTGAACGTCCTGATCGGCAGTCCCAATCTGACCAACACCAGCGGTTCGGTTTCCTACACGCCTCCCGCCGGACAGGGGAAAACCTTTGTCAGGCTGGTGGTCACACCAAACTAATCGCTGCGCCAGCCTCCCCGCCCCGTTTGGAATCCATTCCAAACGGGGCGTTTTTGTTTCGAAGGGCATCACCTTGAAAAGCCTCGGCCGTGGAAATTCGGCCGGGTGCGGCTTCACGTTGAAAGATCTTGAACCTTCCTCCACGCTAACAACGTAATGATTTCCCCATCGCCTCTCTTCCGCTTCCGCGCGGCCATGCTTCTGTTCATCATCGGTCTTGTTCTCAGCGGGGTGACCGCATTTCCGCTGCTGCTGGAGCTCAGGATCCTGTGCGATGTCCTGGGACTCGATTCTCCTCAAGGAAACTCGGGTCTGGAATTCTGGATTCCGACCGTCCGGCACGGCTTGGAAACGACCTATGCGGCGTATCCTTGGATCGCCTACGGCACGGATTGGCTCGCGTTCGGCCATCTCGTCATCGCGGGATTTTTTGTTGGACCGATTATTCATCCGAAGACCAGCCGGTCCGTGATCCACACCGGCATCGTCGCCTGTCTTGCCGTGATCCCGCTGGCGATGATCTGCGGACCGATCCGCAGCATCCCGTTTTACTGGCGGCTCATCGACTGTTCGTTCGGCGTGATCGGGATCATTCCCCTGCTCTACTGCCTCAGGCAGCTCAAGCGTATCGAAGCAGAAAAATGAAAAGCCGCAGCAGGTGCGACCCGCCGCGGCTTGAATGGAATTCAATATTTGTTAGCGAAGGAACGCTTCGTGCAGGCCGCCGTCCACGGTGATGACCTGGCCGGTGGTCTTGCTGAGACGCCGGGTCACCAGCAGGAAATACGCCTCCGCCTGGTCGGCGGGAGTGATCGGGGCCTTGGTGAGCGTGCGGTCGGCATAGAACTGCGCGAGCTTGGTGACCAGCGACTCGGTCTCCTCATCATCCGTGTAAGGGATGGCGTATTTCGCAAGTGAACCAATCACTCGGTCGCGCGGGAACATCGCGGACCCTTGGACCACGGTGGCCGGAGCCACTCCATTGACGCGGACCAGCGGCGAAAGCTCGATGGCGAGTTCGCGCACCAGATGGTTCGCGGCAGCTTTCGAAGTGTCGTAGGCCAGCGAGCCCTTTTTCGCGACCGCGGCATTGGCCGAGGTCGTTAGAACGAGGTTGCCCTTGAGGCCCTGTTCCTTCCAGGTCTTGAACGCCTCGTCGGCGACGAAGTAGCTGCCGGTGACGTTGATGCCGAAGGTGAGCGCCCATTTGTCATCCGGGATGTGGCCCGAAGTATCGCTCGGAACGAAGATGCCGGCGGTGACGCAAATGCTGTCGAATCCCCCGTAGGCGATGGCGACATCATCCAGCATGCGGCGGATCGAGGCACGGTCGGTGATGTTCGCGGCGAGGCCGATGGCCGGCCCGCAATCGGATAGACCGGTGCCTGCGACGCCGATCCCGAGGCCGTATTGGTCGGTAATTTCCCTGGCGGTCGCCTTCGCCGCGTCCTCATTGAGATCGACGCAGACGATGTGCGCGCCTTCCTTCACAAGGCGGTGCGCGGTTTCCTTGCCGATGCCCGAACCGGCTCCGATGACGAGGATCACCTGGCGGGCGAGTTCCTTTTCCGCGGGCATGCGCTTGAGCTTGGCCTCTTCCAACAACCAATACTCGATGTCGAACGCCTCCTGTTGGGGAAGCGAGATGTAGGTATCGATGGCTTCGGCACCGCGCATCACTTCGACGGCGCAGTTGTAGAATTCCGCGGTGACGCGCGACTCGGACTTGTCCTTGCCCCAGGCGATCATGCCGATGCCGGGGATGAGCACGACGGTCGGATTCGCATCGCGCATGGCGGGCGAGTTGTCGTGCCTGCACATCGAGTAGTATTCGGCGTAGTCCTCGCGGTAAGCTTCCAGACCGGCGGCCAGCTTGTTTTTCAAGGTGGCGGCGTCTTCGGTCTGCGGATTCCAATCGACATACAGCGGTTTGATTTTCGTACGAAGGAAATGGTCCGGGCAGCTCGTGCCGAGTTCGGCGAGACGGGCGGCGTCGTTCGAGTTCACGAAGCGTTGGATCTTCTCGTCGTCCTGCACGGTGCCGATGAAGCGTTTCTGTTGGGAAACCTGGCCGCGCAGCCATGGCAGGATGGAGACGAGGGTTTCCCGGCGTTGCTCGGGTGTGAGCGTTTGATATTTCGCACCACCGAAGGCCGTGGCGTCGCCGCCCTTGGCGTCGTATTTCGCCTCAATGTAGGCAGCGGCTTTTTCAATGCAATCGAGCGTGTAGCCGTAGCAGGCCTTTTCCTCATCATCCCACGAAATGAATCCGTGCTGGCCCATCATGATGGACTTCACGCCCGGGTCGTTCTTCACGATTTCCTGCATCGCGAGACCGAGTTCGAAGCCCGGGCGCATCCATGGCACATAGGCCATCTCGCCACCGAAGATTTCTTTGGTCAGCTTCTCACAGTTTTGCGAAGCGGCGATGGCGATGATCGCGTTCGGGTGCATGTGATCGACGAATTTCGCCGGGATGAAGCTGTGCAGCGGGGTGTCGATGGACGAGGCGCGAGGGTTCAGGTTGAACGTGGCGTGTGTGTACATGCCGACCATCTCGTCCTCGGCGGGCGACTTGAGGCCCTTGTCCTCGCGGGCACCGTAGAGATCCTGGAGATCGAGCAGCTTTTGCTGATAGAGTGAGGAAAAATTCTCGCGCGTGCTGGTGCGGAGGTCGCCGCCGGAGCCTTTGACCCAGAGGACTTCCACCGGCTGTCCCGTGAGCGGGTCGTTTTCCAATGCTTTCGACGAGGTGTTGCCGCCGCCGGTGTTGGTGATGCGCTGGTCGCTGCCCAGCAGGTTGGAGCGGTAGGCGAGGCGATCGACGGCATTGAGCGGCGCGACTTTCGCGTCATCCCAGAGGTAATTGACGTGGTTGTAGGTTTTCATGTCGTGTGAGGCGGACAAAGCAACGGCCTTGATTTCGTTGGATTGGATTGACAAGTCAATCCAATTCCCAATCATTCCCAAGCAAACAAAGAAAAAACCAAATAAATGCTGCCCCTCGACCGACAACGCCGGATTCTGGAATTACTTCACGAAACGGGCTCCCTCCGAACCATCGACACGGCCGCCGGGCTCGGAGTGACTGATGAAACGGTGCGCAAGGATTTTGAAATCCTCGAGAAACGCGGCGAGCTCATCCGCACGCACGGCGGGGCCGGCCTGCCGGACAAGATCCGTGGCGAACTGCCGTTCACCGAGCGTCAGGCAATTCGTCGCGAGGAAAAACGGGCCATCGCCCGACTCGCCGCAAGCCGGATCTTGGCAAACGAAACGATCTTCCTCGACGCGAGTTCCACCGTGCTGACGCTCACGGAATTTCTCCCCGATCTGCCGCTGACCATCCTGACGAACGCGCTCAACGTCTTCACCGCCCTCTCCGACCGGCCGAACATCGACCTGATCTGCACCGGTGGCCTGTTCGACCCCAAGTCACGCTCCTTCATCGGCCTGACGGCGGAAAAATCCCTCCAGCGCTACAACATCCACCGCATGTTTTTCTCGGGAAACGGGCTTCATCCCGAACGCGGCGTCAGCGAAAGCAACGCCCGGCAGGCGGCATTCAAGGAACGCGTCGTCGAAAGCGCGGAAGACGTGATCTTCCTGGCAGATCATTCGAAGCTCGGGCAGAAGGCAGCGTTCTTCTTCGCGGATGTTTCCAACCTCAACTGCCTGATCACCGACAAGGCGGCTGATCCGGAGTTCGTCCGCCAGCTCACGGCGAGCGGAGTTGAAGTGATGCAGGGCGAATGATTCCCTGCCACTGCTAGAAATCCAACAGTGGCAGCAGCCATCGGGTCAGCTTAAACCACTGACCGGCGGGCACCGCAATCGCTGGAATCAAGAGAAGAAGCGACAATCCGGCCACCGCGGACGGGGTGATCCCGCAGCCGATCGGGTTTTGCGTTTCCGCTTTCACCACCCGACGCTTTCACATCTTCAGGAAATTCTCCAGCAGCCTTTTTCCATCCTGCGTGAGGATCGACTCGGGGTGGAATTGAACACCGTGCACCGGGTATTCCTTGTGCTTGAGGCCCATGATCTCCCCCTCTTCCGTCCATGCGGTGATTTCGAGGCAATCCGGAAGTGTGTCTCGCTTCACGATCAGCGAATGATAGCGCGTGGCTTCAAATGGATCGGGCATGCCGGCGAAGACACTTTTCCCCGAGTGATGGATCGGCGAGGTCTTGCCGTGCATCAACCGGTCGGCCCTAACGACATCACCGCCGTAAACCTGGCCGATGGACTGATGGCCGAGGCAGACGCCGAGGATCGGAGTGGTCGCACCGAGCTTTTCAATCAGCTCGCAGGAAATTCCCGCTTCGGTCGGAGTGCACGGGCCGGGTGAGATACAGATGCGCTCGGGATTGAGCGCCTTCACGTCATCCACGGTGAGAACGTCGTTGCGGAAGATCTTCATCTCCGCGCCAAGCTCGCCGAAGTATTGGACGAGGTTGTAGGTGAAGGAATCGTAGTTATCGAGAA
>JAZKCQ010000033.1:0-3188 GCA_040388015.1 Verrucomicrobiota bacterium
GGCAGCAGCGGCTCGCCCGGATTCGGCCCGAACTGGAACTCCACCGACTCCAGCCCCTGCGGCCCCGGCTCCGCCAAGACCTTGAGCGGCGCCTCGAACGACGATTGCTTGAACCCCAAGTCCTTCAGCTGCGAGGAAATCTCCTTCGCCAGCTTCGGCGCCGACTTCTTGCGCAGCGCCCCCAGCGATTTTCCAGCAGTATCTAACGTTGCGCGGCACGCCACCAGCTCGCGCTCCAGCGTCTCCAGCTTTTCACCGCGGTTCTCGATGGTATCCAGCCTCGCCGCCGCCGCATCGCGCCGCGCCAAGACATCCGTCAGCGACGGTCCGTATTTCCGCTTCAGCGTCTCGATGACATTCACCCGTTCCTCCAGCGTCGCCGCCTCCGCCGGGTTGATGTCGAGCTCGTCCGAGTAGTCCGCCAGATTGCTCTCCAGATCCTGAAGCTCCAGACACGCGGTTTCTAACGAAGCCGTGCGCTCGCGGATCGACGGGTCCAGCTTTTCCAAATCCCGCACCAGCCGTTGCACCTCCGTCAAGCGCTCCAAAATCCCATCCTCGCCGTTCAGCGCCGCCGTCGCCGCCGCCGCGGCCTCCACCAGGCGGCTCGCATTCGACGCCCTGCGCCATCTGTCCTCCAGATCCTGCTCGTCCTCCGGCTTCAAGTGCGCCCCGTCGATCTCCTCCAGCTGATAGCGCAGCAGATCCAGCTCCTGCTCGCTCGCATTTTCCGCATGGCGGATCTCCTCCAGCTCCGCCGCCTTCTCCCGCCACGCGCGGTAAGACTCCCGGTAGCCGGAAACGGAATTCTCCGCCCCCGCATACGCATCCAACATCGAAAGCTGCCGCTCCACCGAGAGCAGCGACTGGTGATCGTGCGGCCCGTGCAGGTCCACCAGATGTTCGCCAAGCCGCTTCAGCAGCGCCAGCGTCACCGGGGAGTCATTGATAAACTGCCGGTTCGCCGTCTGCCCGATCACCCGGCGGATGATGAGCTGCTCGCCATCGCAAGCATCCAGCCCGCCGTCCTCCAGCACCGCATTCACCTCCGCCGCGTCCTTCAACTCGAAAACCGCCTCCACCGAGCAAGTTTCCTCGCCCGTCCGGATCAGGCTTTTCTCCGCCCGCTCGCCCAGCACCAGTTTCAAGGCCCCCACGATCACCGATTTCCCGGCACCCGTCTCCCCGGTCACCCCGATGAGCCCCGAGCCCAGCTCCCATACGAGTTCATCGACCAATGCCAGATTGCGGATTTTTAATAGGGTGAGCATGCGTTTCGCGGGACACCCCCATCTTGCGAATCCCTCCCGCAGGAATCAACCGCCGAGTTCCTCCGGGTGAAATCCACCCCCTCACTCCGTCTTCGTGAAGTGCCGCGTCAGCCACCAATTCCCCTCCACCTTGGCCGTCGCGTGATTCTCCAGCCGCTCCGGCTTCTCATCCACGTGGTTCACCTGCTTGCCGTCCTGATAAGTCGAGTAGCTCATCGTCTCCGGGAAATACTCGCGCGGCATCCCCGCCAGCTTCTCAAAAAACCACGCCCCCACCTGCAGTTCGTACCCCGCCCGCCCCTTTTTCCCCGGCTGCCACTCCACCGTCGCCGTTCCGACCCGCCGCCCGCTTTCCGATATCGTATAAACGTCCCGGTCCTCTCCGCTGCCCTCCGCCGAATCGATGCGATACCGCTGCCGCCTCCCGCCCTCGCGCGTCACATCCAGCAGCGTGAAGGCTGGCAACCCATCCACAAGCTGCGACCCCGGGTGCCACACCGCCCGCTCCTCCAGCCTGCCGTCCATCCATTCCATAAAAGTCCACTCCTGCCGGGGCGACTTGTTTCCCAAGCTGTCGTAGATCTGCACATACCTGCCCACCTTTTCCGGCTTCCTCATCGAGTAAGTCAGCAAGTCCAGCCCATGCGACTCCTTGTCGTATTTCATCACATACCTCGCCTGATGGTATTTCGTCTTCTCCCCGGAAACGATCACCTCCGGCGCATCGTCCGCCATCAAGTCCTCCAGCTCGAAGGGCGCGCGCGGCGTGTCCTTCTCCATGGAGACATACCCGCTCCCGCTCCACCGATCATCCAGCGGCGCCCAGCTCAGCGGCATCTTCCACAGCCCGCGCAGCTCCCATTTCCCATCTTTCCACTTCGCCAGCGCCATCGTCACCGCCTCTTCCGCCTTCTCCACACTCGGCTCGTAGAGCGCGAAGCAGGTCCCCGTCTTGAAGAGATCCCCCCACACCAGATAGCCCTTCTCCGCCGTCGCGGTGACCTGCGCCCCCGCCACTTCCCCCGGCTTCACCCCGGCCAGCGATTTCACCAGGTGCTCCCGCACCGCCTTCACCACCGGTGTCTCCTCCTTCAGCGAAACCACATGCTCCCGGATGTTATCCGGCGGAGCCGGCCAGTCCGCCCGCGCCACCCCTGAGCCCATCACCAGCACCCCGCCCAACGAAATCCACCCCGATCTAGCAAAATTCGCATTCATAGGATCTGCATTACATCCCAACCTCTATCCGCCTTCCAACGATTTCATCAGTCTTTGGATTAATTTCTTCAACCTCTCCCGCAGCCATCGGACGTCCCGATCCTCCGGGTGAAATCCCGCCCGCCTCTACTCGGAGAACATCACGTTCAGCGGCCCGCCGCCCTCCGTCAGCACCGTCGCCTCCTCGCCCAAGGCCTCCGGCACCTTCTCATCCCGCGTCTCCGGGAAAACCTCGCGCGGCAGCCCCGTCATCTCGTGGAAGATCACCGCCTCCGCCCTCGCGTAGCGGTCGTTCAGGTTAATTTTATCCGACTTCCACTCCACCGTCACCGTCCCCATAGGCAGCCCGCTCTGCGAAATCGCGAAAACGTCCCGCGTATCCCCGGAAGACACCGGCTGATCGATCCGGTAGCTCCGCCGCTTCCCGCCCTCGCGCGTCACCTCCACCAGCGTGAACGGCGGCAGGTCCTCATGATACGGCGTCACGGATCTCCACACCGCCCGCTCCTCCAGTTTCCCCTCCGTCCATTCCAGAAACGTCCACTCGCTCCAGATCGCCTTGTTTCCCGAGGCCGCATACGTCTTCAAATACTTGCCCACCTTCTCCGGCTTCCTCATCGAGTAAGTCAGCAGGTCCAGTCCGTGCGACTCCTTGTCGAACTTCATCACATACCGCGCCTGATGATACTTCATCTTCTC
>JAZKCQ010000034.1:0-19201 GCA_040388015.1 Verrucomicrobiota bacterium
GCGTCGAGGATCGGGTGGAGTTTGAAATGTTGGAAGGCATGGCGAACCACCAGGCACGTGCCGTCCGCGATGCCGCCGACGGACTGCTGCTCTATGCGCCGGTGGTAAAGCGTGAAGATTTCCACAGTGCGATCGCCTATCTGGTCCGTCGTTTGGATGAGAACACCTCACCTGAAAATTTCCTGCACGACCTGTTCGGCATGAAACAAGGCGATGCGGGTTGGGAAAACCAGAAGTCGCGTTTCCTCTCTGCTTGCGACGCGATCGACAGCACGTCGTCCGGTCCGCGGCGAGTGCAGAACCGTGCGACGGAGCGGAGGGCTGTTCTTCCGATGGACCAAGCTTTTCACAACGAAGCCGACACCGATTGGTCGCTGCCTCACAACGTCGCATGGATTTACTCGAAGGTGGAGCTGCTAGGTCTCACCCGCGTGGCCGACGTGCCGTTGCAGATCGGAGGAAAATTCGTGCAAGGTGAGGAATGGGCCTCAGGCGAAGATCCTTCGAGTCCGGGAGAATTGATCTATCGACACGCTATGGCCGGTGCGGCTCAGATCGAAATCGCCCTCGGATGCGCCGTCTCAGCGAGGGATTCGTGGCGGAATCTTGGTTTCAAGGCCCGTGGCGAACTCTTGGCCAAAGCCGCCGCGGTTCTTGCGGAACGCCGGGGTGATGCGATCGCCACCATGGTAATGGATGCGGGGAAATCCGTGATGGAAGCGGATGCCGAGTTCAGCGAAGCCATCGATTTTGCGGACTACTATGCCCGCGGTTTTTCAGAAGAGTGGTTCGACGGCACCGCCTTCGAACCCTTCGGAACCGTGCTCGTCACGCCGCCATGGAATTTCCCTTTTGCGATTCCCTGCGGCGGAATCCTTGCGGCCCTGATGGCGGGAAACACCGTCATTCTCAAACCCGCGCCGGAAACCGTGCTCACCGCGTGGGTGATGGTGAACGCGCTGTGGGACGCGGGGATTCCTCACGAGGTGCTTCAGTTCCTGCCATGTCCGGACAACGGGATCGGCCGCTCGCTGGTGACCGATCCCCGCATCGGCGCGGTGGTTCTAACCGGCGCTTACGAGACGGCACGGATGTTCCTCGGCTGGAAGCCGGAACTGCGGTTGTTGGCGGAAACATCGGGAAAAAACGCACTGATCATCACCGCCGCTGCCGACCCGGATCTGGCGATCAAGGATCTGGTGAAAAGCGCGTTCGGCCATGCGGGCCAAAAATGTTCCGCCGCATCGCTTGGGATTATCGAGGCTGAGGTTTACGATGATCCGGGCTTCCGCCGTCGGTTGCGCGATGCCGCCGCTTCGCTTTGCGTGGGCAGTGCCTGGCGGTATGGAAGTTTCGTCACGCCCGTCATCCGTGAACCGGGCGATGCGTTGCTGAAGGCGTTGACCACCTTGGACGATGGGGAGGAGTGGCTGCTTGAACCGAAGATGTTGGATGGCAATCCGCGCCTGTGGTCGCCGGGAATCAAACTCGGCGTTAAGCCTGATAGTTGGTTCCGCCGGACGGAGTGCTTCGGACCAGTGCTCGGTCTGGTGAGAGCGGATGACCTGAAGGACGCGATCCGCATCCAGAATGACTCGGATTTCGCTCTAACCGGCGGCATTCATTCGCTGGATCCCGCCGAGATCGACATCTGGCGCGAGAAAGTGGAGGTGGGCAATGCCTACATCAACCGTCCCATCACCGGGGCCATCGTGCAACGCCAGCCGTTCGGCGGTTGGAAGCGTTCGTGCTTCGGGCCCGGAGCGAAAGCGGGCGGTCCGAATTACGCGATGCAGTTCGGAACATGGAGCAGCACGGGAATGCCTTCGCGGCGTCTCACCGTAACCAAACCGATTGAAATCTTGCTGGCGAATCTCATCAAAGCCGGTGGTGATCCGGAGTTTCTAACGATTGCTGCGGAAAGCGATGCCTATTGGATGTCGGCCGAGTTCTCAAAGACGCATGACCGGTCCGCTCTGTCATGCGAGTCGAACATCTTCCGCTATCGTCCGTTTGCCCGGGTGCTGGTCCGTGCTTGGGAAGAAACAGATGTCAGGTTGCTTGGCCGGATCCTGCTGGCGGCCTCGGCCTCGGGTGTGGCGGTGGATCTATCCATGCCCGAATCGCATGCTTTCCCCGGTTGGTCGGGAACGGTCTGGCGTGAAAATGAAGAACGTCTGTGCCGCCGGATCGCAACAGCGGCTTATGGCGTGATCCGTGCTCCGGGAGCTTCATCGATCCTGGCTGCCGCCGCCGTGGAGGCCGGTTCGCGTCTGGCCTCACAGGCGCCGGTGTCGAACGGCCGGATTGAAATGCTGCCCTATTTCCGGGAGCAGGCGGTTTCTGAAACGCTCCACCGCCATGGTGCGGTGGTGGCGCGGAGAGATCGGTTTTAATCGGTCATCACCACCGGTTCGATGGTGCCGTCCGGTTTGTGGACCAGCTTGTCGATCGCCGTGTCGCGCGAGCCGGAATAGGGGCCGTCGCCCTGTCGGTTGTTCCAGCGGTGATAGATGATATACCATTTGTCGGTGCCGGGTATCTGGACGACCGAGTGATGGCCGGGGCCCTTGTGGGTTGCGCTGCTTTTCAAAAGCACGCCGCGGTATTCCCAAGGGCCGGTGGGGGACTTCGACGTCGAATGGTGCACGGAATAAGTCGAGTCCTTCCAACCGCCGTGGCTGTAAGTGAGGTGATAGAGACCGCCTTCGAAGTGCATGAACGCGCCTTCGGTGAAATTTTTTGGCTGCTCGACGTCGATCTCCTTTTTGAAATCCGTCATGCTCTGGGAAAGTTCGAAGACCCGCAATTTCGCCCCGGCGCTTCCTCCGGCATAGAGATAGAATGCATGGCTCGCCGGGTCCTCGAACACCATCGGGTCGATCGCTTCGAAACCATTTCCCCCCGTCAGCAACGCCTTGCCGGAGTCCTTGAACGGCCCCTCCGGAGAGTTTCCCTCCGCCACCCCGATCCGCGACGGGCGCGACTCGCTCTGCGGTCCGACCGAGTAGTAGAAATAGTAGCGCGAACCCTTCACCGCGATGCATGGCGCCCACGGTCCGAGATCGCGTTGCTTTTCGGATTTCAGCCACGGGACGTCCTTCAGATCCAGAATCGGACCGACTTTTTCCCATGTCTTCTGCGGCGTCAGCTTGAAGGCGAAGAAGTTCCGCCCCTTCTCGCTGTGGGTCGGGTAAACCCAGACCGTCCCGTTCAAATATGCCGCGTGAGGGTCCGCGCCGGAGAAAATCGGATTCGCCGCTCCTGCCGTCAGCAACGAAAGAGCGAGGAGAATCAGAGTTTTTGGGAAGAGCATGCGGGCTGGGATACGTGTTCAAAGTAGCTTGGCTTTCTTAGAATTGAAAGGGGCCGATACTCTGCCGCTCGACATTGTCCTCGCCAAATCTGAACAATTGGAAGAAGTCTCGTAGACTGTGAATCGCAAATTCCGCCAAAATGAATCATTCCACGATTGATGGCTTTGTAAATGCCGCCCGTGAATATTGTGAACTGGCCGAACAGGACAATAACGTCACTGCTAGCGATCTTGGGACAGTCCGCGAACTGCTTCTCCGGCTGATCTATCACATTCCGGCGATTGAGAAAGCCCCTCATTCTGCTGAGTTTGACGGTCTCGGGCCTGATGATTCCAACTACTTGAGAATCGCGAAACGCTTCAGTGGGTTCTCATTCAATTTCTACAGTGTGATATTTGACCCGCATGCGATCACACCACCGGACGAACCGGTGATGTGTATGCTGTCTGACGATTTAGCTGACATTTACCGAGACTTGGCCCAAGGTCTTGATAACGCGAATAAGGGTCACCTCGCAGAGGCATGCTTTGATTGGTCTCACAGCTATAAATACCATTGGGCTCGCCACGCGGTGAATGCGTTGATGGCGATTGAAATCCGCCGCACCGATAACAATGATGAGGTCGAATACAATTCCGACGTCTGATCTAGTAGAAATTGAAAACCCCTAATCTCATCGATCCTTCACCCGCTGGACATTCGCGCCGAGCATGAGAAGTTTCTCATCGATGTGCTCGTAGCCACGGTCGATGTGGTAGAGGCGGGAAATTTCCGTGGAGCCTTTGGCCGTGAGCGCGGCGAGGACGAGGGCGGCGGAGGCGCGCAGGTCGGACGCCATGACGGGGGCGGCGGAAAGCTGGGCGACGCCGCGGACGACGGCGGTGCCGTTGTCGACCTTGATGTCGGCTCCCATGCGCTTGAGCTCGGCGCAGTGCATGAAGCGTTGGGGGAAAATCGTGTCCTTGATGACGCTGAGTCCCGGAGTGGTGGCGAGCAGAGCGGTCATCTGGGCCTGCATGTCGGTGGGATACGCCGGGTAGGGCGCGGTGGTGATTTCCACGCCTTGGAGGACTTCGCCTCGGTGGATAGTGCAGGTGTCGCCGGCTTCGTTGAAATCGACGCGGTGGCCGGAGAGCTCGATGGCGGCGGTGATCGCTTTCATGTGGTCTCGACAAACGCGGCGCAGGGTGACGCCTTCACCGGCCAGCGCGGCGGCGGCCATGAAGGTGCCGGCTTCGATGCGGTCCGGAATCACGGTGTGCTCGACACCCTTCAGTTCCTTCACGCCCTCGATGACGATGCGGCGCGTTCCGGCACCGGTGATTTTCGCGCCCATGGCGTTGAGGAAATTCGCGAGATCGAGGACTTCCGGCTCGGCGGCGGCAGACTCGATTACGGTGATGCCTTCGGCCAAGGTGGCGGCCATCATGACGTTGTCGGTGCCGAGCACGGTCGGGCCGTGGGTGCCGCGGAGGTCGATTTCCGCGCCTTTCAGCCCGTCCTTGGCGGTGAGGATGATGTTTCCACCTTCAAACTCGATGGTCGCGCCGAGCGCTTCGAGCCCGCGCAAATGCAGATCGACCGGGCGGTCGCCGATGACGCAGCCGCCGGGAAGCGAGACAACGCAGCGGCCTTTTCGGGCAAGGAGAGGTCCCATCACGCAGATGGAAGCGCGCATGCGGCGGACGAGTTCGTAGGGGGCTTCGTCCGAAATATCGGCGCAGGTGATGCGGACGGTACCGGAGGAGCGCTCGACGTCGGCACCGAGTGCGCTGAGGATCTGGATCATGTAGTTCGTGTCCGAGACGTCGGGCACGCGGCGGATGATGCAGTCTTCCCCGGTGAGAATGGCGGCGGCGAGAATCGGCAGCGAGGCGTTTTTCGAGCCGGAAATGTTGATGGCGCCCCGCAGGGTGGAGCCGCCGTGAACGACGAGTTTGTCCATGAAAGTGTGTGAAAGGGAGATTTAAAGGGGGCGCTTGGCGAAGGGGAAGCGGTCGATGCCGGAGAGATCGGTTTTCACCTCGATGTCGGTGAAAGCGGAAGCTTTTAGAATTTCAGCAACTTGTGAAGCCTGATCGTGACCGATTTCCAGAACGAGCCAGCCGCCGGGTTTCAGCCGGTGAAATGCCTCGGGAATGAAGCGGCGGATGAGGTCGAGGCCGTCGTGGCCGGAGAAAAGGGCGAGCGCCGGATCGTGGGTGACCTCGCGGGAAATCGTGGCGCGCTCGGACTCGGGGACGTAGGGGAGGTTGGCGACGATGCCGTCGAACCGTGCGTCGATGGCAGTGAAGAGATCGCTGTGGAGGAACGTGGCGTTTTGGATTTCCTGATCGGCAGCGTTTTCCTGAGCGAGAGAGAGGGCGTCCGGTGAAATGTCGGCAAGGGTGACCTTCCAGCCGGGCCGCTCGGAGGCGAGGGTGAGGCCGAGCACGCCGGAGCCGCAGCCCATGTCGAGGACCTGGGAATCGGCGGGGAGGTCCCATTTCAGGATCCACTCGGCGAGTTCCTCGGTTTCGGGGCGGGGGATGAGGGCGCGGGCGTCGGTTTTGAATTCCTGTTTGTGGAACCAGACTTTCCCAAGCAGGTGCTGGAGCGGGATGCCTTCGCCGCGTTTTTTCAGATTTTCGCGCAGCGGGGCGAGGTCGCTTTCCTCCATCGGGCGGTCGAACTGGGTATATAACTGCATCCGTGTGCAGTTGAGCTGGCGGGCGACGAGCATCTGCATGTTGCGGCGGGCGTCCTCGATGCCGCGTTTTTCGAGATAACGGGTGCCGCCATCGATGGTTTCCAGAACAGTGCTCATTCGTAAGACGCGGCAGAGTGAGCACCCGGGGCGGCCGCGCCAAGCCCGATGATGGGGATTTTGCGGGCTCGTAAATTGGCTGGTAAGCTGCGGTGGGAAATGGTTTTTAGCCCCCGCGAGCGATCCGCTTCGCAACGATGAGTGACACACACGGAGGCCACGCTGGCCATACACCTCACCTTGCGGTGACCACGATCGCGGCTTTGGGCATTGTTTTCGGTGATATCGGAACGAGTCCGCTTTATGCGTTCCGCGAATGTTTTTCCGGCATCCATGGCGCGCCGATCAGTCCGGTCAATCTCGTGGGCGCGGCGTCATTGATCGTCTGGTCGCTGCTGCTGGTGGTCTCGGTGAAATATTTGTTCATCATCCTCAAGCTGGACAACAAGGGGGAGGGCGGGATTCTGGCGCTTTCGACCCTGATCCGGGGTGCCTTGAGAAGCCTCGGAGGAAAGGATCCGAAGAAGATCCTGCTCTTCGGTCTGGCGGGCGCGGCGCTGATCTATGCCGATGGCATGCTGACTCCGGCGATGTCGGTGCTGTCCGCGGTGGAGGGCCTTTCTGTCAGCGCCCCGGCGCTCTCGCATTGGACGGTGCCGCTGGCGGTGCTGATTCTGGTAGGGTTGTTCTCCATCCAGAAGTTCGGCACCGGGCAGGTGGGCAAGCTGTTCGGGCCGGTGGTTTTGTTATGGTTCGGATCGCTGGCGCTGCTGGGGATCCGCGGAGTGCTGCATCATCCGGAGGTGCTGTGGGCGCTGAGCCCGTATGAGGGGGCTCACTTTCTGTTCCATGAGTGGAAGCACGCGCTGCCTCTGTTAGCCGCCGTTTTCCTGGCGGTCACGGGTGGCGAGGCGCTGTATGCGGACCTCGGGCATTTCGGGACCAAGCCGATCCGCGTGGGATGGTTCTCGGTGGTCCTGCCCGCGCTGGTGTTGAACTATCTCGGCCAGGCCGCGCTCCTGACCGCGGACCCGACCGCAATCCGCAGTCCCTTTTTCCTGCTCGCTCCGGACTTCCTCCAGCTGCCGCTGACGATCCTGGCGACGGGAGCCGCGATCATCGCAAGCCAGGCGCTGATTTCCGGCGCATTTTCACTGACGGCCCAGGCGGTGCAGCTCGGCTGCATGTCGCGGGTGCGGATTCTCTACACCTCGGAGCATTCCATGGGGCAGGTCTACGTGCCGCTCATCAATCACATCCTGGCTGCCGCTTGCATCCTGCTGGTCATCACCTTCGAGAGTTCCGCGAAACTGGCGGGTGCCTATGGCATCGCGATCTCGCTGACGATGACCATCACCTCCATCCTGTTCTTCTCGGCCGCCCGCGCGGTGTGGGGCTGGTCGGCGTTGAAGGCCGGTGTGGTGACGGGCCTGTTCCTGGCGCTCGACGGCGCGTTCCTTGCGGCGAACGCCCTGAAAATCTATCCATGGGGCTGGCTGCCGCTGCTCGTGGCCGGCGTGGTGATGGCCATCATGCTCATCTGGATCTGGGGCCGCAAACGCCTGTATGTTCGGATCATGAAGGACTCGCTGCCGATCGACGTGCTGCTCAAGGATCTGCGCAAGGGGAAAATCCACCGCGTTTCCGGCACGGCGATTTACATGAGCGGAAAGGGCCTGCAGGTGCCGACCGCGCTGCTGCACAACCTGAAGCACAATCAGGTGCTGCATCAGCAGGTGATCCTCCTGCACGTGATGACCATCGACCAGCCTCACGCGAATCCACACGAAATCATGGACTACGAGGATCTTGGCGACGGGGTCCACCGTGCGACGCTGCGATTCGGTTTCGCCGACACACCGGATGTGCCGGACGCGCTGAAGCACCGCATGCCGGAGAAGGCGCGTTTCCAACCGGGCAAGGCGACTTATTTCCTCGGTCGCGAGACCTACGGCGTGGGAAAGAAAGCGACCTTCATGGATCGTTTCCGCATGACCATGTTCGCGGTGATGGCCCGCAACGCTTCTCCCGCGACCGCCTATTTCCAACTGCCTCCCGGCCGCGTCGTCGAGCTTGGCGCGCAGATCACCTTGTAAGAGCCGGCAGTCATGCCCGCACCACCCGCCGTGGCCGTCCCATCATCTCTTTCGATCACCGGCCTTGGGGCGCTTTCGGCATTGGGTGCGGACGTGGCCTCGCATCATCAGTCGGTGATGGCGCGGCACGCGCCGTTTCGAAAACTGGGGGAACTGCTAGGGGATGATAGTCCGCACGCGCGCCGACCCGGAGCGTGGATTGAATCCCGAAAGTCGCTGACAAACCGCAAGTGGAGCCCCGCGACGATGGCCGCGCTGCATGTCGCCCGCCAGGCGATCACCGACGCGGGATGGAGCGATGAGGAGCTGCGTGACGCCGCCGTGGTGGTCGGCACCAGCCGGGGAAACGCGGCGGGCTGGCTGGGGCCGTGGCCGGGACGCAGGCCGTTCAAGCTGATGGCGGCCAGCAACACGATCCACAGCGAACCGGCTTCCGCGATCAGCATCGAGTTCGGCATCACCGGGCCGCACCACGTGCTCGCGAGCGGCTGTGCGGCGGGGCTGGACGCCATCGGGCTCGCCATGATGCTCGTGCGATCCGGCGCCGCGCCGCGCGCGCTGGCGGTGGCGGTGGATCTTCCGCTGGTGCCGGTTCTGTTGGACAACTATGCCGCCTCCGGCCTGTTGGCGGACGGATTGGATTTGAATCCCTATCATCCCGCATCATCCGGCTTCATCCCCGCCGAGGGGGCCGCGGCCATGGCCATCGAGCCCCGGGACGGCGCCTATCCGCAGCTGGCCCACTATGGTTGCAATTCGGACGCCCGTGATCCGGTGGGCATTCCCGCCGACGGCGGACGCACTCCCGAGTTGTTGGAAAAGGCCATCATGCTTCACGGACTCCCCGCCGCCATCTGCCCTCATGCGACCGGAACCGCGGTGCAGGCGGTCGCCGATCCTGCTGCATTGGGTCGCGTGTTTCCCGCAGGCGGACCGAGCCTGCATCTTTTGAAACCTTTCATCGGTCATGCGATCGGCGCGAGCGGACTGCTGGAAAGCGTCATCCTCGCCCGCTTCATGAAGGAGGGAAAACTCCCGCCCAACCTCCCCGGCCGGTTTGCTCCCGCCGGATTCCATCTGCCTGACGAGCCGCTTGATGCCAGCGGTCCGGTCTATAAACTCTCGCATGGAATGGGCGGTCACAATTCACTGCTTGTTCTGACACCACCATGAGCCCGACACGCTGCCTCGAAGTTTCCATCGATGACCAAACCCTCACCGTTCTCCACGACGGCCGATCCATCCGCCGGTTCGACATTTCCACCGCCACCAAGGGCATGGGATTTGTCACGGACAGTTATCGCACGCCGACCGGGCGGTTCCGGATTTCGGAAAAAATCGGCGATGGCGAGCCGAGCGGCACCATCTTCAAAAAACGCATCCCTGTCGGTCGGTGGCAGTCGGAGCAGCCGGCGGACGGAGATCTGGTGCTCAGCCGCATTCTCCGGCTGGAGGGGCTTGATCCTGAAAACGCGAACAGCATGGAACGGTTCATCTATATCCATGGCACGAATCATGAGGACAAACTCGGGCATCCGGCGAGCCAGGGCTGTGTCCGTCTCGCCAACGCGGAGATGATCGAGCTGTTCGACCTGGTGGATGTCGGAACTGAAATGGTGATCCGTCCCGCCACGAAGCGCAGTGGGAAATTGTTCTTCATCGATTGTGATTCCACGCTCTCGACCATCGAAGGCATCGACGAACTCGCACGTGCCAGAGGAGATGAGGTTTTCCAGCGTGTGGTGGATCTCACTCATGCGGCGATGAACGGCGAGGTCCCCATCGGTGATGTGTTTTTCAAACGCATGGAGATGATCCGCCCCGACCGCGCGCTATGTGAACGCATCGCCGCGCTTTATATTGATACCATCGTTCCCGGTGCGGCGGATCTGATTCGCGAACTGAAGCAGGAAGGATGGCTGCCTGTGATCCTGTCAGGTGGTTTCGCGCCTCTGATCAAGCCGCTCGCCGATTTGCTGGGTATTGATCATGTCGAAGCGGTGCCGGTCTGGTTCAATGACGATGGTTCATACAAAGGCTATGGTGAGGATTATCCTACGACCCGCAACCTGGGTAAGAATGAAGTGATCCGCGAGTGGAGGAATGCCATGCTGCCCGAGCGAGTCATGATGATGGGGGATGGTATGTCGGATTTGGAAACCAAGCCGGATGTGGATCTGTTCATCGGATTCGGAGGTGTGGTGGCGCGTCCGAAAGTGAGGCACGGTTGCGACTATTGGCTCGTCGATATGAATGACAGATCCGAGTTGAAGGATATCATCTCGAGTGGATCGATGAATGACCGCATGGTTTGATATTATCATGCCGGACCGGCTCATGAATTTTATCTTGCTAGCTCCTTTGCGAGTTATAGCTTGATCCGGTCATGAGTACTACTACCAAAAACGCATCCACGAAAGGTGTTCGTTACACCGACGCCCAGAAGAAGGAAGTCGTGGATTTCGCCCTCAGCTATAACAACTCGAACGGTCGCGGAGGCCAGAGCAAGGCGGCGGAAAAATTCAATATCTCACCACTCACGATCGCTGCCTGGTTGAAGACTTCCGGCAAGCCTGCGAAAGCCGCCAAGGCGGTGAAAGCTCCCAAGGCAGCCCCGAAGGCCAAGGCTGCCAAGGCTGCCAAGGGCGGCAAGACCAAGCTCGGCTCGCGCTACACCGACGAGCAGAAAAAGGAAGTCATCGATTTTGTCGTGGCCTATAACGCGGCGAACGGCCGTGGCGGCTCGAGCAAGGCTTCCAAGAAATTCAGCATCTCTCCTCTCACGGTGGTCGCCTGGCTCAAGGCCTCGGGGGTCAGCGTTCCCAAGAATTCCGCCAAGAAGGGCATCAAGTATGTAGCACCGGGCAAGGCTGCGAAAGCCGGTAAGATCTCGCTTTCCGGCGGACTCAACGCCAAACTGACCTCGCTTCTCGCGCTCAGCAACCAGATCAGCAAGGCGGAAGCCGAGCTCGTGCAGCTCAAGTCGAAGTTCAATTCGCTGAAGGCCTCCCTCTGAGTTTCAGAGAAGATCCGTTCAAAAAAACCAAGCTGTCTCCCGATCCAAAGGGGGGCGGCTTTTTCATTTCACCAGACCACGCCGGTGATGAGCTCGCTCCAGCGCATCTCCTCGCCTTCGAAGATGAAGTTCCCGATGAAGGTCTTGTCCTCCAGCAGCAGCGGCAGCCAGTGGCGGTCGTCCTCCCACATCCGCTGATAGGGAATCTTCTCGAGCTCGGTCCACACCGGCACCGCCTCGTCCGTCTCGGTCGGCGTGCCGGTGAAATCATCCGCCCGGTAGACGTGGCAGAGGATGTCCGGACACATCGACATCACGAAGCGCAGCTCGCCGATCTTGCGCGGCTCGTGCGGGGTGATCACGAGCTCCTCCTGGGTCTCGCGGATCACCGCTTCCAGAGGAGTCTCGCCGGGATCGATCTTGCCACCGGGGCCGTTGATCTTTCCGGCTCCCAGGCCGCGTTTTTTTTCGATGAGAAGGATTTGTCCGTCCTTCACGATGAACATGAGCGTGGCGTGCATTTCTCCGGACCAGTGGGTCCAGTCGATGGGGGACGGTGTGCTCATGCAGTTGATGTTAGCAAATCACGCGCTCGCCGCGGCGTAGGCCTCCACCGAGTCGCAGGTGCAGACGAGGTTGCGGTCGCCGTGCACGTTGTCGATGCGGCCGACGGAAGGCCAGAACTTGTGCTGGCGGAGATACGGAAGCGGGAACGCGGCCTGCTCGCGGCTGTAGGAATGCGGCCAGTCGTTCCCGCAGACGGTTTCGCAGGGATGCGGCGCGTGCTTGAGCGGGTTGTCGTTGGCGTCCAGCTCGCCGCTGATGACGGCGGAGATTTCACCATGGATGGAGATCATCGCATCGCAGAAGCGGTCGAGCTCGCCTTTGGATTCCGACTCGGTCGGCTCGATCATCAGCGTGCCGCCGACAGGCCAGCTCATGGTCGGCGCGTGGAAGCCGTAGTCCATCAGGCGCTTCGCCACGTCCTCGACGGTGATGCCGCTGGCGTCGGATAGGGGACGGACGTCGATGATGCACTCGTGGGCGACGAGGCCTTCGTTGCCGGTGTAGAGAATGGGGAAAAACGGCGCGAGGCGCTTGGCGATGTAGTTCGCATTGAGGATGGCGACTTCGGTGGCTTCGGTCAGGCCATCCGGTCCCATCATCGCGATGTACATCCAGGAAATCGTGTTGATCGAAGCGCTTCCCCATGGGGCGGAACAAACAGCGCCTTCCTTGGAGTCGAGTTCGCTGTGACCCGGCAGATAGGGCAGCAGTTGTTTCGCCACGCCGATGGGGCCCACGCCGGGTCCGCCGCCGCCGTGGGGGATGCAGAAGGTCTTGTGCAGGTTGAGGTGGCAGACGTCCGCTCCGATGAGGCCGGGGGATGTTAGGCCGACCTGCGCGTTCATGTTCGCACCGTCCATGTAAACCTGGCCGCCGGCATCGTGGATGATCTGGCAGATGTCGCGGATCGTCTCCTCGAAAACGCCGTGGGTGGACGGATAGGTGACCATCAGCGCGGCGAGATTGTCGCGGTGTTCCTCGGTGCGGGCAGCGAGATCGGCGACGTCGATATTTCCATCCGCATCGCATTTCACGCCGATGACCTTCATGCCGACCATCACGGCGGAGGCGGGATTCGTGCCGTGTGCGGAAACGGGGATCAGACAGATGTTGCGGTGCGAGTCGCCGCGGGCGAGGTGATAGCGGCGGATGGCCAACAGCCCGGCGTATTCGCCTTGCGAGCCGGCGTTGGGCTGGAGGGAAACGCCCGCGAAGCCGGTGACTTCGGCGAGCCAGCCTTCGAGCAACCCGAGCATCTCGCGGTAGCCCTGGCTCTGGTCGGCAGGCACGAACGGGTGCAGCGAGCCGACTTCCGGCCAGCTCAGCGGCATCATCTCCGAGGTCGCGTTGAGCTTCATCGTGCAGGAGCCGAGCGCGATCATCGACTCGTTCAGGGCGAGGTCCTTCGACTCCAGGCGCTTCAGATAGCGGAGCATGTCCGTTTCCGAGTGATAGCTGTTGAAAACCTTTTGGTCGAGGAACGCGGTGTTCCGGGCATGGCCTTCGTGCCACGCGACGCCGGAAGTCACTTCCAAGTTGGCTTTCACTCCGAACGCGGCGCAGATCACCTCAAGGTCGTCGGCGGTCGATGTCTCATCCAGCGAAATTCCGACATGATCCGCGTCGATGCGGCGGAGGTTGATGCCGGAAGCGGCGGCGGCTGATAGCACGGAATCCGCCTTGCCTGTGATCTTCGCGACGAGCGTGTCGAAAAACGGTCCGATTTCGATCGCCACGCCACCGTTGGTGAGCGCCGTCTTGAGCGCCGCGGCGCGGGAGTGGACGGTGCTGGCGATGTGCCTGAGTCCCTCGGGGCCATGATAGACCGCATACATCGAGGCCATGACGGCGAGCAGGACCTGTGCGGTGCAGATGTTGGAGGTCGCCTTGTCGCGGCGGATGTGCTGCTCGCGGGTTTGCAGCGAGAGACGGTAGCCGGGCTTGCCGCGTGAATCGACGGACACGCCGATCAGGCGGCCGGGCATCTTGCGCTTGAGGGCATCGACGCAGGCCATGAATCCCGCGTGCGGTCCGCCGAAGCCCATCGGCACGCCGAAGCGCTGGGAGTTTCCGACACAGATGTCGGCACCGAATTCACCGGGCGCTTTCAAAACCGTCAGCGCCAGAAGATCCGCGGCGACGATGGTCACGGCTCCCGCGGCTTTCGCTTCGGAGAAAAAATCGGCGAAATCATCGATACGTCCGCGCGTGTCGGGATACTGGACCAGAACGGCGAACAGGCCTTCGCAGGCGGCGGGTTCGAACGTCTGCCAGTCGCCCTCGATCACCTCGATGCCGAGTGGCTCGGCCCGGGTCACCACCACGTCGATGGTCTGCGGATGACAGCGGTCCGAGACGAAGATCGCCCTGCCCTTCGGCTTGCCGGCGAGCGCGAGGCTCATCGCTTCCGCGGCGGCGGTTCCTTCGTCGAGCAGGGAAGCGTTGGAAACATCCAGTCCGGTGAGGTCGGTGATCATCGTCTGGAAATTGAGCAGCGCTTCGAGACGTCCCTGCGCGATTTCCGCCTGATAGGGCGTGTAGGCGGTGTACCAACCGGGATTTTCCAAAATGTTCCGCTGGATGACGCCCGGCGTGTGGGTGCCGGAATATCCCTGGCCGATGAACGATTTCATCACCCGGTTTTTCGACATGATCGATTTCAGCCAGGCGAGCGCATCGTGTTCCGAGCGGGCGGCGGGCAGCGTGAGCGCGGTGTCCATCCGGATGCCGGATGGCACGGCGGCGTTGATGAGGGCTCCGAGCGACGGGTAACCGGTTTCACGGATCATCTCTTCGCGATCGGAACCAACGGGACCCAAATGGCGGCTGCGGAAGTCAAGGCGGACGGACATGGTGTTAGGAAAGTAAGGGGAAATGCGGAAACCAATCGGAACGCCCTTTCCATAAAGGAAATTGCCCCCGGCGCAACCCCAGTGCTTCGGAATTATGGGAAAATTCCGCCGCTTTCCGCTACCATATGATCACTCCGCTTTGGCGGTCACCAGCTTGCCTGCGTCGCGGATCGCCTGTTTCCGCAACTTGTGGCGGGAATCCCCCAGTTTCAGCCAGAGAGTGGGGACGAAATTTTCCGTGAATCCATGTTCTTCCAACCAAACGGAGAGGGTGGCGAGGTCGTTTTCGTCGCCGAGGATTTCCGCCAATTCGGTCATTCCGGGGTCGAGTCGCACCGATCCTTCGCGAAGAAACCCGATGGCTCCCAAGTAGGCCTTGAGCGCTTTCCTGGCGTCGTGGAAATCCTCTTCACCATTGTGATCGAGGTTTTTACAGCGTTTGGTGACCTGTTTGCCGAGTTTTTTGGCACCTTTCGCGAGGAGATCCGGCAGATTTCCCGGCGGCAGGTCCAGCAGGTTCTGCCGCGCGGCGCGGACCCGCTCGAGGCACCAGGCGATGGTTTCCGGCGGTGGCCGGCGCGCGGCGGAATGGGTCTGCTGGTCGAGCAGGCCGAGGATCGCCGAACTGGCGGCCGCGTCCTCATCCCACGCGAGCTTGCCCCAGGTGCTCAGCCGCGAGACCGCATCGCGCGGGCCGGAGAGCAGGCGGCCGATGACTTGGATTTCCTTCGCGGAATTCCTGAGTTGGAACAGCGAAAACCCGCCTCGCAGGGATTTGCCGAGCTTGCGGATGGCATGCACCTCCTCGGCGACACGGCCCTTCGAATCGAGCAGGCCGTTCAGCAGCTGTTCCATCGTGGAGCAGCCGCGGGACAACTGCTCGCTTGCGAATCGCGCGTCTTCGTCACTCAGGGAAATCATCGGCAGCATGAAATCCCGGATCAAGCGGCTTGTCAGTGACGATCTTGTGACAATTATCCGACCTGTCGCCCCGACCGATCAAGGGCAAGCCATGAAGCGATGAAAACCCTGATCCAGAATGTCCGCGTTGTTTCCCCGGATCTTGAAATCGAAGGCGGATCGCTGCTGTTGGAAAACGGCCGGATTGTCTCCGTGATCGCATCGGGCGGGGCGCTTCCGGCGGCTGACTCGGTGATCGATGGTGGTGGGCGTATGGCGATGCCGGGCTTTTTCGACATTCATTCCCATGGAGCGGATGGTCACGACATCGGCGACAACACTTCCGGATCCGTCCGCCACATCGCACGGCGGAAACTTCAGGAGGGCGTCACCACCTGGCTGCCAACCACGCTCACCCAGCCGCCGCACACACTGTTGGAAATCGCCGCGCATTGTGCGGATTACATGGCTGCGCCGGAGTTCTGCCGGGTGCCCGGGCTGCATGTCGAAGGACCGTTCATCAATCCGAAAAACGCCGGGGCGCAGAATCCCCATTTTGTCCGGCTTCCGGATTTCGAAGAGCTGGCACGCATCCATGAGGTTGCGAAGGTCCGCATCCTTTCGCTGGCGCCCGAGATGCCGGGCGCTTTGGAACTGATCCGGTCCGCTGCGGAAATGGGAATTGTCAGCTCGGCGGCTCACACGTCTTCGACCGCCGCCGACATGATCGCGGCAAAAGAGGCGGGCCTCAAGCATCTCACTCACTTCGGGAATGCGATGACGCCTCTCCACCACCGCGAGATCGGTGTGGTCGGCGCGGGATTGATGGATGACTCACTCAAGCTCGAACTCATCGGTGACACGGTTCATCTCTGCCCGGACATGCTCGAACTCGTTTTCAAACTCGTGCCGATCGAACGGCTGATGATGATCACCGATTCGATGGCGGCTTCGTGGATGAATGAAGGCGAGGTTTCGCTCGGTGGCCTGCCGGTGATGGTGAAGGACGGCGTGGCACGCCTGAAGGAGGGAGGAGCACTGGCCGGATCTTCATTGCGCTACAACCACGGCTTGAAAAACGTGGTGGAAATCACCGCTCTGCCGCTTCACCAGCTCGTGAAGGCGACTTCATGGAATCAGGCGCGGTCGCTCGGGCTTGATGGGTTCGGAAAAATCGAGGCCGGTTTCCATGCGGACATCGTGCTTTTGGATATGGATTTCTCGGTGTGGAAGACGTTCGTCGGCGGGAGGGAGAGATAGGTCCCATACGACTTATGGGACCTATAACCTCACTCCGCCGATTTCACCTGCCGGAAAATCCACAGGCTCACGATGCTCACGCCGATGGCGATCCACCCGAGTTTGTCAAAATTCAGCAGCTTCCCATCCGGGCTCTGGGTCACCACCATGCCGCCGACCGCGGCGGTCAGGCCGGAGGCAAGATCCCGCGAGCAGGCGACCAGACTCATGTAGGCCCCGCGCCGCGAGGAGGGAACCGCCATGGAAATCGTCGCCTGGCCCGGCACGAAGCGACCGCTGGCGCAGGCGAAGAAAAACGCCGCTAACAAAAGCGTCTGCCAGACCGGCAGGGGGCCGCTCGATGTCAGCAGCCGGATGACGATGCACGCGCCCGCGATGAGGCAGGCATAAACCAGGAACCGGCCGTGGCGGTCGGCGAGTTTCCCGACCAGCGGGCCGGTGAAAATGGTGACCAGGCCGCCGGTCAGATAGACCAGAAACAGGCTTTTTTCCGGCAGTCCGACGTTGCCGACGAGGTAAGGCGACAGATAGGGAATGATCGTGAAGTGGCCGAAGATCATCGCGACCATCAGCCCGAGACCGACCCAGGCGTTTCCATTTCTCAGCAATTCGAGGAAATCCTTTCCTGATCTCACCTTTCCCTCGCTGAGGTGGCCGCGCACCGGAGGCAGGATGCGGAAAAGCCCGGCCCACACCACCGCGGCGATGGCGGCGACGACGAGAAACGGCGCTTCCCATTTCCACCACTGCGCGATTTTCAAACCGAAGGGAACACCCAGCGCGGCGGCGGCGGAAAACGCCGTCATGATGATGCCCATGCCCTGCGCGCGGCGTTCCGGCGGCACGACATCCGCGACGATCGCCATGATGGTCGCCCCGCTCACCCCGCCGAAGGCGCCGCAGATGGCACGCGCCCAGAACAGGGTGGCGCCCGTGTCGCACAAACCGCAGGCCAGCGTGCCGAGCGTGAATCCCGCGTAACAGAAAAGCAGCAGCTTGCGCCGGTCGAAGCGGTCGGCGAAGGGGGCCACCGCCAGGCCGACGATGCCGGAGGTGATCGCGAACGACGAGATCAGCCCGCCGAACTGTTGGGCGCTGATGCCGAGCTCGCGCATCAGCTGCGGCCCCAACGGCATCATGATCATGAAGTCCATGATGTGCGTGAACTGCACCGCCGCCAGCAGCAGGAGAAGCCGCTTCTCGGAAAGCATGGGCCTGGTGGGTGCTTCGGTCATGAGTTCAGCCATACGGATTTGAGATAGGCCTCGTCGGTGAAGTCGGATGGCATGTCGGAATGCCGCGCGCCCATCGGGCGGCGGATGGCGCTGCGGAGCTGCTTCTGGAATTCGTTGAGCCCGAGGTTGCGGCAGTTGGTCGAGCAGAGCAACCAGCCGTCGGGAGCTAACACCTCCGCGGCCAGGGCGGCGAGCTCCCCGAAATTCTCCTCCACGCGGAAGACCTTGCCTTTTTCATCGCGCGAGAAGGTCGGCGGATCGAGCACGATGCCGTCAAAGGTGCGCCCTTGTTTTGCGAAGCGGCGCAGCCAGTGGAACGTGTCGCCCTTGCAGAAATGGTGCGCGGCGGGATCGAGGCCGTTGTGGGAGAAATTGCGTTTCGCCCAGTCGAGGTACGGTTGAGAAAGGTCGAGCGTCGTGGTTTCCGCACCGGCCATCGCGGCATGCACCGAGAAGGCGCCGGTGTAGGCGAAGGTGTTGAGCAGCTTCATGCCCGGAACCATGCGACGGCGGACTTCCGCGCGGTTGTCGCGCTGGTCGAGGAAGATGCCCTGCGAGTAGCCGGACTGGAACGAGATTTCCGAAGCGACGCCGTTTTCCCGCATGAGGAACGGCTCGCCGGCCTCCGGACCTGAGAGGTGGGACGGCGATTCCTTCTGATGCTGGTCCAGCCGTTTCCAGTAACAGGAAACGCCCTGGTCGCGCAGCCACTCGCGCACCTGGGGGGCGATGTGGCTTGTGGTCGTGGAGACGAGCCAATGTCCGGCGAAGGTTTCCAGAATCAAGCCGGGCAATCCGTCACCCACGGCATCGATGAGGCGGACCGCGTTCGTTTCCGCGGTGAGTAGGCCGGCGCGTTTGGCAACGGCGTTTTGTAAAAGGGCATGCATGAAGGCGGCGGGAGATTATGGCTCGATTCCGGGGCCGACGAGGCCGAATTTCCGACTTCGGGCCCTTCCTTGAAGACGCTCGGGCATTCGCTGATGAGGTCTCCTCGCAAGCGCCCGACTTTCCCGGTGCCGCTTCTCCGACCCCTTGGTGAAAAATCGCGGCCAGGTGATCTGGAGCGCATGAATGGCACGTCCCGTGCTCGTTCTAACGATTGCGCGCCAGCCTGGCGCGATCCCATGGCCGCGGGAGTTTGCGGCTTGTTTCCAAATCCTTGAAAACCATGCGCTGCCTCACGAACTCAGAGATTCACAAGTGGCTGGC